>NZ_JABXYX010000074.1 GCF_017982655.1 Brasilonema sp. CT11
TTTACACAGTTTGGTTTTATTGCACCGACTTACTTATCAGTATTCATCCAGACACAAGCATGAACTATCGGTTGATTACTGGCTTAACAGCCGATCGCCTGTTACAGGCTTGATCTTCTTTTTTTTTGTAGTTAAAGATACCTCTTACTGACATCTGAGTTCCGCCCTCTATATAATTACGATATTATCGGACATGATATTAGTACAGCATTTCATAAATCCGTGACGAATTGAATCACCCACTGGTAAAGCTTCAAGAGATTCAATAACGCTACGAACTTGTTAAATCGTGTACTTAGTAGCTCTTGCTTACTACAGCAGTACCGCACTCGTCCCAAGGGGACATAGGCAAAGAACGCGAGTCGCTGCTATTGCGCATTTTTAATGCACAACAACTTACCTGCCACAGCACTTGCAAGAAGTCTGCGCTTTTAGCCAAAGCCATAGTTATAGGTCTTGTTAATCCCCTTTCGGTCAACAATCGCCCAGAACCAGTTATAGCAGAGATCCGACAGCGATAACAGAAAGATCCAATTCTCCTCAATGCTTTCTCCCTGCTGAGGAGGATATTTAAAATCGCTGTCTTTATGCAGCAACGTGATCTCGGCAGACGGTAGATTCATATAGCCACGAATAGCTTCGCTGACTTTGGCGCGATCAGCATCTGAAGGTAAATCGAATGTCTCCGGTTCAAGTTCAATCACGCCAACTGGACTTTGCTCGTCATTTCCATCCTCAATGAAGCTCTGAATCGCACTTTCCAAGGCATCGAGAAAAGTCACTTTCCCACCCTTACGGATTTGAATTTTAAGCTGATCAAAGTCAACCACAACTGTCAGCTTTGTCACCCCAAGCTTAGTCTTGATCTTCTCAATATCCTCTACTGATGGCATCAATTGCTCCAAGTGGACACCAGATTTTCCACCACATTCATACAGCGACTATTATAGGACTTACGCGCTGTACAAATTCATCATCGTGTGAAATGAAATCTGTCGGGGGAAACTTTCTCCGACGAATTTAACGAAAATAGGTAATTTCAAGCTTTTCTCAATCATCTTTCTTAGGTGCCGATCACTTAAAAATCGTCGAAAATTAACCATATGGCGACACGAGAAAACAAATACAGCTTTCCTAGATAGGATGTGAACACCCTCCTCGCCTTCTCTTTCTTTTCTTTGCGTTCTTTGCGCCCTTTGCGGTACCCTGCGGGAAGCCCTCCGGGTTCGGGGGTTCGCAATCGACGGGAACCGCCAAGACTGCGACCCCCTCACCGCTTCGCGTCTACGTTTTTTTGTTCACGACTTATCTATGATTGCTGTAAGTAGAACAGCGGTTTGCACTATAAACAGATGCCAAGTCGCTTTGCCCAAAAACACAGTTCTAAAAGTGGAACACATGCGCTTCCTGCAGTCGTCTAGGATTTGGTATACATTTGTAAAGGGGAAGTATCTTAGGTAAGAGTTTCTTGGTTGATTTAAGTTCCTGCCAGGGATTTAGTAAACCAGTATCCTTGCCTTTATCTCGTAAGACCTCAGGCAACTGCACACTGTCCTGTTGGGCTGCGTTATATTCTATCCGAATGAGATCTGAGATAATGGAGCATGACAACTAAGCTGCTGAACAATCGCTATCAAGTTCTCCAGGTACTCGGTGCCGGTGGGTTTGGTGAAACTTTTTTGGCGGAAGATACTCATATGCCTTCTCGCCGTCGCTGTGTGATTAAGCAACTCAAACCCGTAATCAACAACCCGCAAACTTATCAAGTTATCCAAAACCGATTTGAACGAGAAGCTGCAACCCTGGAGTATCTGGGCGAAGGTAGTGACCAAATTCCCAAACTATTTGGCTACTTTCCTGAAACAGGGCAATTTTACCTTGTTCAAGAATGGATTCAAGGTGAAACTCTAGCACACGTAGTTAAGTCACAAGGGGCACTGGGCGAAACGACTGTTAGGCAAATCTTATTGAGTTTGCTGTCCGTATTGGATTATGTCCACAGTAAAGGGATTATTCATCGGGATATTAAACCGGACAACATCATTATCCGCTCCTCGGATGGCAAACCTGTCTTAATTGATTTTGGTGCTGTCAAAGAAACAATACGTTCAGTGGTGAGTCCTGGAGGATATCCCGTACAATCACTGATTATTGGTACACCAGGCTATATGCCGAATGAGCAAGCTGTTGGACGCCCAGTTTACGCCAGTGATATTTATAGTTTAGGCATGACGGCAATTTACTTGCTCACTGGTAAATACCCAAGTGAACTACAAACAGATCCTCAAACTGGTCAAGTGACATGGCACCACTTAGCTCCTCAAGTATCCCAAAACTTGGTGATGATACTCAATCAGGCAATTAAGCCACTTGCTGGCGATCGCTACACTACCGCCAGCAAAATGCTTTATGCTTTGATATCTGCAACTTCTGTGCCTACGGTGGAACCAACAGCAGCTTCTCAACCGACAGTACCCTTACGGACTACAAATTCTGGTGGTTCATACTCATCACAGTATACTCAACCAGCATTACCGTCCACTCGCAAACCTGCTGTTATTCCAACTTCTTCCACTCCAGCAAACTGGCAAAAACCTGCTTGGATTGTAGGCAGTATGGTTGTGGGTAGCTTGATTGGTGCGGTAGCCATTGCCAATATCAATCGTCCATCGTCTGAACCTCCCGTTGCAACATCGCCCACATCTACAGAGGTTCCAGCAGCTAACGAAACAAATCCAACCCCTGCAACACCGTCCCCAACTCCTACTTCTCAAGCTAGGATACGTAGACATAGGAGAGTTACTACACCAGAACCAGTTGTGATTGCACCCAGCCGATCACAACAACAACCAGAAGCTTATATATCTGCTTCACCCTCAATTGTTCCTGACTCGAAATCACAGTTATCAACAATTGAGCCTATACCAGAACAACAAGTCCCTGAAGAATTGCAAACTCCAGCTGCTTCCATTCCACAACAAACCATACCGCAAGAATCTATCCCACAACAACAATTTACACCACAAAAAACGGAACAACCAGCCACACAGCAAAAACCACAACAACAATCTACACCACAAAAAGCAGAACAAACAGCTACACAGCAAAAACCACAACAACAATCTACACCACAAAAAGCGGAACAACCAGCTGCTTCTCCTACTGTGATCTCAACTCCACAGGCTTCCACTGCACCTGCACAGCCGGAAAAACAAAGTCTTGCAATTCCAAAAACCAGTAGTAGTGACGTTCCTGCATTTCCCGTTGGTTCTTCAGAAGATACTGTCAAAGCAACTTTAGGAAAGCCAACTAAGGTTTCTAGAGGTGCGTTTGGGAGAACTCGTGCTTACCTTTATCAGCGTGATCCAAACCGCGTTGATCTTGGTTATTTATTTGATCGGCAAACAAAAATGCTGCGTCAAACAGAAGTTTCTTTTGCACAATCTGTTCCAGCAGATGTAATGCAGAACACATTGCAGGGAATGCTAGGGGGTAGTGCTTCTGGTAATATTAAGCAAGGATTGCAACAAGTTTATGATCGCAAAACCAATCAATACTCTTTTAATGTTGGTGGACTCAAAGGGTCGATAGAACGCAATTCAGAAGACCAAATTTACATTGCAATTTGGGATGCGAGCTTGCATTAATCAAAAAACCTCTATCTATAGCTTTTGCCAACTCTATTAGGATATGTAGCAAAGAACTCTTAACTTTTAACAGGCTTGAAAGTCTGATAATGTGAGTATTTTCTCATTAGTTCATGTCCTAATTTACCTAGTAACGGCTATACTTGCTAGTCGCGTCCCTTGCTTTGTGCAATCGCCCTAATTCATATTTATATTCTGCAACGTCTAAATTCCAGTAATGGTTTGCTGCACTCGTTGCAAGTTGGTGTTATCCTGTTTTTGAGAATAGATTTTAGCAGCTTGCTCAAAAGCCTGCTTCGCTTCTACTTTCTTTTTCAAAGCCAAGAAAGCGTTACCTTTATTTTCGTAAGCTTGGGCATAGTTAGGATCGCGCTTAATCACGCGATCGCAATCTTTAATTGCATCCTCATATTTCTTGCGGGCAAAGCGGGCTAAACTTCGCTGATAGTAAGCATCAACGTAGTTTTCATCTATATCGATTGCCTGATCATAATCTCTGGTCGCATCTTTATATTCCTTGTTCGCATAGCGGGCGACTCCCCGATTAAAGTATGCCCAAGCCCAGCGCTCCGAGTGATCAATGGCTTTGTCATAATCTTTAATAGCCATCTGGTACTCTTGCTTGGCAAACCGGGCTAAACCTCTGTTATTGTATGCCGCAGCTAATTTAGGATCGAGGCGAATCGCTTCCGTTGCATGGGTAATTACCGCCGCATAGTCTTTCTGTATAAGATGGACTGTTGCTCGTCCATTGTAAGCTTCCGCATACTTAGAGTCAATGCTAATAGCCTTGTCGAAATCAGCTAATGCACCTTGATAGTCTTGTTGCGCTGTGCGACTCGTGCCCCGATTGTTGTATGCTTTGGCATAGTTTGGGTCGATTGAGAGCGCTTTGTTGTAATCTGCTAATGCTGCTTGATAATCTTTTAATTGGCTTTGAGCAAGACCCCGATTAGCGTAGGCTTCCTTATACTTTGCATCGGTCTCAATTGCTTTATTGTAATATGCGATCGCGCCTCTGTAGTCACTTTTTTTGTAGCGATTTTCTCCCCACCTGCTGTAGTCAGAAGCATCGGCAAGGATGTTATCATTCGGTAGCATCTCTACATCTAGGTTAGCACCCCTTAAGTCAGCATTCTTTAAAGAAGCGCCATTGAGACTAACTCCAATCAGTTTTGCACCCTTCAAGTTAGCATTTTTGAGATTAGCATTCTTCAAGTTAGCATCACGCAGATTGGCTTTACTCAGATCAGCATTTTCCAGATCAGCATCACTGAGATTAGCATTCTTCAGTTCCACACCCCTTAAGTTAAAACCATTCAAGGAAGCCCCACTGAGGTTGACACCACTGAGGTTGACACTACTGAGGTTGACACCGCTGAGGTTGCCACGACTCAGCTTGACACCACTGAGGCTTATACCACTGAGGTTTACACCAAAGAGGCTGACACCACTAAGATTGACACCACTAAGGTTGACACTACTGAGGCTGACACCTCTAAGGTTGACACCTCTAAGGTTGACACTACTGAGGCTGACACCACTTAAGTTGGCATAACTCAAATCCGCACCACTTAAGTTGGCACCACTTAAATTGCTATAACTCAAGTCCGCACCACTTAAGCTGGCACCACTCAAGTTGGCACCACTTAAATCACATTTGCGACATTTCTTTGTCTCCCGCAACTGTTTAACGTGTTCGGGTTTTGCCGCGTTACCTGAAAGCGTTACTAACAATGGAGCACATAAAGCTACAGTAGCTAAAAACTTTGTAAAACATCTTTTCTGGGGGTTTGTGAGTTTCATCTTTTTTGTCTGTGTTGATATCCATCTCCTTAGAGTTTGTGTAGTTTATTTGTCGTTAGTGAGGCAGAAGCTTGTTTTGTCTGCTTGATTAATACAGTAAAAAAGTAGACTAATAGAACAAGGTGTAAATAGAGTACCTATTTTTGACGATTCAAACTGATGGTAAAATTGGGTAGCGACATGGATACAGGACTTATGCCGACGTGTACTAGGGAAAACACTTGTTGTTTGCGCCAAGTCGATTTTCAAACTTGGATGAGTTAGTTGCATAATTACCCAGCTATTGTATGTAAAAACTACAACATTTCAAACATCGTTTCCGGAAATTTCAACACCTCAAATCAGTACGCACCTGATCGCAACAGCATTCAGAAGCTTATATCCCACATTCCGCACTTTGTACTGTTACAATCGGTTATTTCGCAACAGCGGAACAACCACCAACTTCTCCTAATATGATCTCAACTCCAGAGGCTTCCACTGCACCTCCACAGCCGGAAAAACAAAGTCTTGCAATTCCAAAAACCAGTAGTAGTGATGTTCCTGCATTTCCCGTTGGTTCTGATGAAATATCCGCTTGCGATGAAAGTGCGATCATTAATTCAGCAGTGTGGAGAAAATGGCAACTAATGACTGACTGCGCGGCACATATTGCTAATTTCAGCATCAGCATCATCGGGATTAGTTTTGAAATACTCATCCATGAACACGCACCCTTGCCTGAGTAAATTATCATAATCCAATCTCCACAGTCTCACCGTGTTGTCACCACTGGCCGTTGCGAGCATTTTGCCATCCGGGCTGAAGCTGGCGCCATTAACTGAGTCTGTATGCCCACTGAGGGTTTTAATTACTTGACCAGTGGCGGTATCCCACAGTTTCACCGTCTTGTCACCACTTGCCGTTGCCAGGATTTTGCCATTCGGGCTGAAGCTGACGGCATTAACAGCTTTTGCGTGTTCTTCCAAGATGTTCGATACGGCGACGTTAGAAACTGTGTTCAGTAATGCCTGTTCTACCTGTGTGCGGGTATTAGCATTTACCCGCTGATAATATATAGTTAGTCCAGCAAGTGCCAGAAATACTCCAGTAACACTAGTAAGTATTAAACGACGGTTATTGAGTTCTGCTCTCCGACTATGCAGTATAAAATCCTTTTCTAAGTCACTGAGGTCTTCATATTTCTGAGCATCCTTAAGCAATGCACCTCTGAGCAACGTACTTCTGTCTCCGCCTCGTGCTTTCCACTCCTCCGCTGCTATAGTTAAACGTAGCCGCTGCCGTATATTTACCCGTTCATCTTCTAGCCAGTTCACCAGCCGCGGCCAATTGCGTATCAAAGCTTCATGAGCAACCTCAACCTGTACATCATCCGGCGTGTCACCTTCAGTCAAGCGTACTAGCCGTGCTTGAATCAACTTGTCTAACACTCGGCTAACGCGATCGCTTGCTTCGCTTGCCTGATATAATTTCTTGCGTTGGATACGGTTACTGGTGACTTCCAACCCCTCAGTCGGTCTAACCATTCGTAACAAGATGCGTTTCACCGTCACCTGCTCTTCAGGAATTAGCTGCTCGTAAAATTCATCAGCACTATAAGCCAGTGCCTGACGACCACCACCTAAACGTTTATATGTTTCCTAGGTAACTCGATTGCGTTCCCGATTGTCCCAAAGCTTTAACAAGGTAAACTGTAACAGTGGCAGTGCTGCTGGTTCGCCCAAAACATCATGCAACAAAGTATCAATCAACCCTTCTTCAAATTTTAAACCCACTAACTCTGCGGGTTTTTCAATTGCGTCCCGTAACTCACTGGCATCCATTGCTGTCACACGCATGTGAGCCTGTTCAAATAAAGACTTGAACACCGCGACTCGTGCAACTTGGCTCTCGAAGTCGGTTCGCATTGTCAAGATAACAGTATGCCTGACTCCTGACGACTGGATCAAATTTATTAGGTTGTTGGTAAACGCTTGACGAACATTATCATCACGGCATAGCGTGAACATTTCCTCAAACTGATCCACAACAAGGAGACATGATATGTTGTATAACTCACTACATATTTTTAATAAATGCTTGGGGTCTTTCTGAAAGTTCTCAACTTCGCTTTGCACCCAGTCGGTAGTAACGTTACGAGCTTTGGTGATTCGAGCCAGATTTGCTAGTGGATTGGCTCCAGGAACCATTGGGGAAAAATAATGCCAGTTCTCACTACCCAGCAGTACACCAGCTTTTAAACTTGGCATAAGTCCGCCTAATACTATTGATGACTTACCGCTGCCAGAAGAACCAACCACAGCCAAGAAACGGCTTTTCCTAAGGTGCTCAACCAATTTTTCTAAAAGATATTGGCGTCCATAAAAAAGTTTGTGGTTTTTTTCTTTAAACGCTTCTAACCCTAGATAAGGACATAACGTATTATCTAGTTCTGGAGCTAGTGCAGGGTCAAATTCAACTAAGGTAGCATCGGGTGGTTCCCAATCAGCGCGGTACAATATAGCTGTCCAGTAATCTAATAAACTTTGGCTAGCCCATCGGTCTTCGTCGGTGTCTAACAATGCACCTGTTTCTCTTCCTCTACAAATAAATTCTTCTACCTCGGAAAGCAACTCCGGTGTATTGCCAATCTCACGATGATGCTTAAGAAGCTCACTATGCACCACTCGTAGAGATGCCAAAGAAGGAAAGCGACGTGTAGCTTCGTCTGCACTAGGAGAAATGCTGAAGTTAGTCATGAAATCATCCTTACAATGGACGCCAGTGGTTCGCCGACTATCCGCAAATTGCCACACAATCGCTTTAGTTCCATATCAATACGGTAAAAGCGCTCCCCAGCACGTCTGCGGTAACTGCGGAAGAATCTTTTTACTTTAACAGGATCTTGGGCGGCGATCGCTTCGTCCAATTTATCACTATCCTTTTGGAACGATACTGCCCATTCTTCTATACTATTGCCACATAGTGATTCTGCCATTGCTTTCAAATCAGGCCAAGACATTTCTAATTCAAAAGTATCCCTTTCAAAATTAGCTTCTACACGGCGTAATTCTAGATCCATTTCCTGCCAGTCGTTGTGATTCTTGACAAGAATGGTTAAAGCATGGCTAAGAGTAACAAGTGCATTAACACCTTCTTGAAACTGACTAGCTTTCTCTTGTTCAAGCTGAGAATTTTGGAGTTGATTTCCCAAGCTGCTCATTGCATTCACTAAGGCAGGCAGCCTCAAAGAGCGTGCTGCTGTATTCAAGCTGGTATTAATTCGCGAGGGCTGTATAGCAAGGATTCGATTGATGAGCCAGACAGATTTCTTGAGCTGCCGCGTATCGGAGTTTTCAATCGCTAAGTGCAGTTGTTCATGCGCTTGCTCAAGATCCTTTACCCACTTTGTTTCATCAGAAGCCAGCATCTTTTGAATCGCCACCTCTCGCACTTGCTCCACAATATGCTCAAGTGTTAGCTCATGATCCATAAGAATGTCTAAAGCTGTCTCGTCATCCGGAAATCGTCTCGCTTCTTGGACAATACCGCCGTAACATTGAAACTCCAGTGTATGTAATAGATCGTGTAAATCTTTGTAGTTAGCCAGAACCTCAATTTGTTCACATACTGTCTCAAAGTCATTGCGAAAAGCAACTACAGCATCTCTAAGCTCAGGCTCTGCCATTAATTCTTTTAATGCATCCAAGCCACTTTTTACTTTTCGGGTACTGTGTTCACTAACAGAAATGAAGCTTGGCTTAGCTTGAGTGATTGTTGATTTTTTTGTGAAAACTGGAGTTTCATGTTCTCTTATACCAATAAGTTGAGAGCAGCCTAGTTTGAAAGCAAATTCTATCTCTTCTCCAGCTCCCAAGGCATCGTAAAAAGCTACAGCAAAATTTATAGCTGCTCTATCCCCAATTGTACGATTCATGCCGATCGCATAGTTGACGTGTTGGCTAATTGCCTCTGCCTGTATTTGGGAGTAGCAACCATTTAGCAGTACACACTCAACTCCCTTTGTCACGAATAGTTCAAACATACTGGAGAGCGACTCTGTCTGCAAAAATACTGCTTGACCTGTTTCGTCCTCCAACACAATGCCATCAACTCCTGCACCATGTCCGCAGAAATGAATAATTTGGGGTTGAGTGTCTAGAATTGCTCGATAAAAGTCCTGTGAACGTACTGCCCACTTCTCCTCTAGCTTGAACTGCTCCCGCATGCTTGCTCGTTGCAATGCCTCAGCAATCTCCCGCACCTCTTCATCAAGCCGTAGCTGAGAAGTATTTCTCGGGTTCACTGCCATGAGCAAAATTGTTTTGACACGTCTATTATGACTCATTCGGAAGCGAGTAAGGAGTACAGTGGTTTTTACAAAAGACTTTATCAAGTCCATAGTCAAACTACAACAGCTTGTCTGCTGTTTACTGAAAAAGTAATGCCACTGCCCTTAATAACTCAAGAGCCATCCTTTGCTCAAAAATATACCTGTTAATCGTTTGGTTACTTGTCCACAAGAGATAAAGCTGCTGGATTTCCAAACTCCCGCGAGGTTTTTTCTGATTTTGAATCTTGAGTTCCCTCAGAGGGTGTTACTGGTGTTCCTGGCTTGAGTTGCGACTGGGCGGGTGGCACTATAATCTGTTCGCCAGCACGCAAACCAGAGGTCACTTCTACGGTTACTAACCCCTCCAATCCCAAGTTGATGGTTCGTTTCTGGGCTTTATTTTGACTATCCCGAACCCAGACAAAGGGCTGTGCTTCAGAGCGTTGAATCGCTTCTGTACTCAAAACGACTACGTTTTGTCGTTGTTCTAAAACAATCTCAACATTCACCCGGCTACCAGGGATCAATTTGCTAGTAGGGGTATCAAGCAGCACCGTTGCAGGCACCACCGGTTGAGTCGATTGGTTTTGGCTGCCGCCCTCCTGTTTCTGAGTTTCTTCAGGTGTGAGTGCTTGAGGATACAAACTTTGCACACGTCCGGTGAACTTCTGTGCTGATGGTCCGATCGCATTCACGCGGGCAACTTGGTTAACCCGGACTTGGGCTGCGTTGAGGGTGGAAAGCTGAAGCTTGACCAGTACTTCCTTAAGGTCGCCTAAAGTGAGCAAGTTAGTGCGGAACTGAACTCCATCACCGTCCTTGACATAAACACCCAAAACTGCACTATCAAAGGGTGCACTCACAATGGTATCTTTGAGTTGCTGCTGAATGCGTTGGCGCTCCAGTTGCAGGCTCTCAAGCTTAAGAGCGCTGATACGTGCCTCTGCCTGACTATCTCGCACTTTAGCCTGGTCTGCACGCACTGTGTCTTCCTGCTTTTGAACTTGTTGTTGAGCAACAGCTCCCACTTTGGCCAGGGATGAAAGTTTGCTGAGTTCCCGTTGTTCGGCTGTGAGTTGCTGCTGGGCTTCAACAATTTTTTCACGATTGCGTACCACGGTAAATTCCTGTTCTTGAATCTCCAACTCATGCTTGGCAATGGCAACTTTTCGCTCAGGATAACGCAACGTGAGTAGCACTTGACCAGACCTGACTTTCTCCCCTGGCTTTACCAATACCCGTTCCACTGCACCATCCGTTGGGGACTTGACAACCCTCTGTTCGCGTAGTTCAACAGTACCGCTCTCATTGATTGTGGTTTCAACATTGCCTCGGTTCACCGTGACCAAGCTTACTGCGACTGCTTCGGGAGGTCGATTCACAACTAGGAAGTAGGTTAAATAGCCGCCAGCACTAAGCGCAGTTAGAACCCCTGACCACGCTAGCCATTGAATTCCAGTTTTAAATTTCTTTTTTTGGTAGTGCCCCATCATAAAAACCTCACGGGTGATGGCTATTGATTTGGCGTAACTACTCCCTTGCCAGTGTAAGATTTTGTATCCTTTCTCCCTGCTCAAGAACTACTGCCATCAGAGGTAATTTTTGGACATAACTCATCTGGTGGCTACTTGTTCAAAGTTTTGGAAGTGTCACGAGGATTTTTCGATCAAATTTGCGGCTGGAGTTGCTGTAGAATTCATTATGCATTCAATCAGACGAGATAGAGTTTTGCGGGCGTCAAAATACTCTTCGGCAATGGCTCGGGCGGCTTTGCAGTGGAACTCGTAGCGACTGTTAATCTCTTCAATTGAGGCGATCGCCTCCTCCAGATTACGAAATGGCATCACTCCTGCTCCTGTTGGTAACCAATCGGAAAAGCCTGTTTCTTGAATCACCACAGGGCGACCGCTGGCAAGATAGGAAGCGCTGCGATCATAAAACAAACCACAGTTGCTAATCACAAAGGCGTGCTTAGCCACACTAAACTCTGCCTTGGATTGCTGAATGTATTGCTGGTAAGTCCAAGGAGTCTGGGTTGGTGGTTCCCGTAACTCCCAACCTTTGCTTGCAAGCAAGTTGCTGGGTGTCTTAGCTCCACTCACTGCTAACTCCAAAATAGATCCTACCCGCTCTGGTAAATTGATATAGGAAGCGAATGAGTCTGCCTTTAAGCCGTAGGAGATACCATTGTATTCTCGTGCTGGGTAACTTTCCCATTGCATAACCGTTGTAAATTTGCCTTGGGAATCAGACACAAAAGGTGTGACTGGCCAAGCATCTAGAACTATTGGTACACGCGTGGGTTGCCAGGGAAACCCATCGTCGGGAATAGAACATTGGGCAAGACCGATGTTTTCTGAACAAGAGAAGAAAGCTGTATGTTGACAAGCTTGCTTGCGGGCGACTGGATCGGTTATGTGCCGAATTTGAGTAAAAACCGAATCTCCCTCAATCAAAGCACGCTCAGGAATCTGTTCCCACCAAGAACGCACAGGATTAACTCCATTGATGTTCAACAGCAAATCGGCTGTTGCACAAATTTCCCCGATTCGGTCAGCACATGGTCCTAGCCAGGAGTTTGTATGGGCGTCGTAATAAGCCCAGCGATCGCCCAGTCCGACTTGCTCAAAAATGCTGTTAGCAAACTGTAAGCCGTAGGTAGGGTCAGTATCCGTAAGCCCCCGAACCGGGTCGTAGCAAGAGGGATAATCATCGCTATCCTCAAGAAAGTACACGTCATGACCCAGGCTAGCTAAACCCATAACGTATTGCAGAGGATGCCAAGCCATACCCCCTAAAGGTCCGCGCACAATATAGCCGAGGACAACGATTCGCAGACGGCTGACTGAATCGACGTTTTTGTGTAACAAGTGTGGTAAGGTCTGTTTCATGATTGGAGGTCGAATACGACGAGACGGCTATTCTTGAGCACACGACGGTAGTGAGAGCGCAGGTGACGGTAGAATCCAGAGTAGTAATCAAACCACCAGAAGCATGGCCACCCAAAGACGATAAATTTCACCCCCTTGTGCTCCCACCGCTCAACTTCCTCGATAGCGGTTGTGTCATCTTCTGGTGGTCCCCAATACAGCCCATCTTTTTCGATAAAAGGAATAGCACGTCCACCAGCGATCGCCTCATATTGCCATTGCCCATCATCAACCAGGATAAAGCTGTCCTCTGGCGCTATTAACTTCGCGACTTCCTGGGTTGCGAACTGTAATCGTTCTTCCCAGGTATGGTGCATATATGGCAAAGCCAAGTGTGCAAATTCGCTTTGTCGGGCGTTAAGGGCGAGGAGGCGTTCTGCTAACCATTTGCGATATTCTGGATCTGCAGCGCGATCGCTTTCCAATAAGTAACTCACAGCATCAATTGTCTCAGCCATCACTCCAATCGGTCCATTGCGGTCATAGCGCCAGTCAGTCTCTGTAATCTGTCCTGGGTGCAGGCGGACATGGACGAGTTCCTTGCGCAAGAACAAGATGTCGAAGCGCGCCGTCATGCGGTAAAGCATCGTTAAGTCGAACGTATGCTTGGTGTGGGGGCTGTCGAACTGACCAATGACTGCCAGCGCTGACTTACGTAGAAAAATACTTGAGGTATAAACCGGACAAGCCTGCCAAGAGACAGTCAGTTCCAGGAAATCCAAACCGTTGATAACACCATCTGGTATCTTTTTCGTCTCTTGGAAGTGTAGTAAATTACCATTAATATCAATAAACCGGACTAACGCGAACGAGAAACCTACTTGCGGATGCTCGTCTAATGCTCGCACAGATTCGCTAATCAATCCTGGAAGCATCAAATCATCGTCGCTCAAGATTGTTAAGTAAGGGCTGGTGTTGAGTTCGATCGCGCGGTTCCAATTGCTGAGCACACCAATATTGGTCTCATTGCGGATGTAAGTGATTCGTTCATCTTGCTCAGCAAACAAGCGCACAACTGCTTCTGTGTCGTCATCGGAGGCGTTGTCTAGAACCAAGACGCGAAAGTCTGGATAATCTTGTGCCAAAACACTCTCAAGACTGAGTTTGAGTAAGGAGGCTCGATTGTAGGTAGGTATTGCTATAGTAACTTTAGTTTCAGACATGCTCTAAAATTCCTAGTGATTGACTTTTTCTATAAAACTTGTCAAAACTTTTTCTGAGTCAAAATATTCATACGCAATATCACGTGCTGCTTTTACATGTAATGTATAGTTTGCTTTGACTCTATGAATAGCTGCGATAGCTTCCTCCTGCGTTGTGAAGGTTAAAAGACCTTCCCCTACTGGAAAGACTTCAGTAAAGCCAGTATCCTGAACAACAACAGGACGAGCACCAGCCAAGTAGCAAGCGGAACGGCAACTAAACCAACCACTAGACATTGCGACGTACACGTGCTTAGCAGACGAAAGTTCACCGCGTGAGTTGGCAATAAACTTTTGATAACTTTCCGGTGTTAAAGTGACGGTTGGTCCATCCACCACATTCCACCCTGCGTTTGCTAACCGCGTGAGTGGAGCATTGACACCACCTACGGCTACTTTCAGCGGTACATTCGTGTGTTGGGGCAATGAAAGCACTTTCTCAAACTCACTTCCTTTGCTCTTATACTCCACACCCTTGTAAAGCAGCTTTCCCTTAAACGCATTCCAAGTCATGACTGTCGTCCAAGCTTCCGTCTGGGGCGGTTGGACTCGTGCGACTTGCTCCCACAAATCCATCACGACTGGCATCCGCGTTGTCTTCCACTCAAAATCTATCTTTGGAATGATGCATTTTGTGCTGTGAATGTTTTCAGCATAGGTGAAGTGTTGATCATGGGCAGCTACCTGAGCACACCACCGCTCTACGTTCTCTGACCAGACGAAGCGCTCACTGAGCATAAGCTGGTTATAACCTGGATCTGTGTCGAGGAAGATTTTTACACAGTGCGACGAGAGGTTATCGGGAATAATACACGCTCCACTGACATTTAGGAAGACATCAGCCGTCCGTGCAACCTCGTCGAAAGCTGCCTGGTTCATTCCAAAGCTGGTTGAGTGAAGGTGGAGGTAATGCCAGCGATCGCACAGTTCTGGTGCGTACTGGTTAAAAAAATCTCTAATGTATTGCGCTGAGTAGCTGCCTTCCGAGGTATAAGTTTTGTCAAGTGGATGATATGGCCAGCTCCACGTGTCTTCGTGATAATAGACATCGTGTCCCAACCGCGCCAAACCGATGAGGTATTGTAGATAATCCCAAGCTACTCCGCCGACTGGGTATAAGCCGACGAGTCCTGTAACGATGATGCGAAGCTTTGAAGACATTGGTGGTTGACTGGAAAATGGGAGTGATATTGTTTCTGGTTGATTGTGAAGAATAAAAAAACCGCAGAGGCGCAGAGAACGCAGAGGAAGAGAGGGAGTGAGGGAGAAATATTTTTCTGCTCACAAGTGTATGTAGTTGGTGACGGTTAGTACTTATGATTGGAAAACAACAGAGGGGACTGCTTCTGGGTCTAAGATTGCTTGCAAATCAGTATCTGGTCCCATAGCTAAACGTGGTAAACGATATGGATTGGTGCTCGCCTCCCCTACAGAAATAGGATCACCGCCATACAAGCAGGCTGCTTGATATCCAACTCGTTGCAGGACTTCCTTGATGATTTGGGGATCTTGTCCATCATCTCCATAGGGATAGCAAAAGATATCGACGCGCTTTTTCAGCCCAGCTTCTAGGGTATCTTTGGAGCGGGACAGTTCTTCTTCCTGTTCGGCAAGGGATAGGTAGGAAAATGCCCGATGTGTGACTCCATGAGGTTGAACTGAAACATTGCAACGCTCTAGTTCACGCAGTTCATCCCAAGTACAGATTGGTTCTTCGGGTTCACAGTCGGTATCAAAAGAGTTATGCTCTCCAATGAAGTCAGTTGGTACGAAGATGACGCTGGGATATCCAAATTTGAGTAACAAGGGAACTGCAGTCGTTAGCATTGATTGATAGCCGTCATCAAAGGTGAGCAGCGCAGACCGTTTGGGTAAGATATCTGGCGTAGTTAGACCTTGCACAAAGGTTGCGAGGTCGATAACTTGCCAGTTATTTTTCTGGAGGTAGGTTAAGTAATCAACAAATGTTGTTTCTGGTATGTAAAACCATGTCTCCCAACCATTGGGAGGCGGCTGACCAATCTTGTGAAAACTTAAAATTGCTACGGTATGCTGGTTTGGTTGGTTAGTGCTTGGGGAATTTTCCACTATTCACCTCATATAATATGCTTTTTTTATACTTATATTCTGCGAATATAAACTTAGTTTTTATGAAACGAACCGCCAATAAGCCAAGAACGCCAAGAAGAAAAGAAGGAAAAGAAAGTGTTTTTTTTGACAAAGAATTAATATTATATCAAGACTTTTTCCAGTAAACGTCTAGTAACTTTCTGCGCGTCAAAGTATTCTTCTGCAAGTGCGCGAGCTAAATGACATTGTTGTTGGTAATCAGCGGCTATCTTCTCAAAGCAGCGGGTTGCTTGCTCCAAATTATTGAAGCGAAAGAGTCCGGCGGAATCTGGGAGAAACTGGCTTGGACCTGTGTTCTGAACGACGGCGGGCTTACCACTGGCTAGATAGCAGATGGTGCGATCGCTAATCCAAGCGTTTTGCAGGCGAATACAGGATGGCTTGACACAGCTAAATTCACCTCGGGAGTTCTGAATATAACGCTGGTAGTCCTGGGGTGTGGATGAAACCTCTAGGGAATGACGAACGCGCCAACCTCTTTCGTGCAGCATCGTTCGCTCATTTTGTTCGTGTTCTGCTAGGCAAAGCGCTAATTCTAGCGCCTGGTTTGTGTGCTGTGGTAAGTTCAAAAATGCCAGGAAGCCAGTTCGTTTGTCGTTAGCGTAAACCTCACCCTTGTCTTCCATCCATTCGTAAGCACTCCAGTGGGACACGGTGGTGAATGGTGCATTCTCCTGTGCTTGGTAAACTGGCCACCAGTCCAGTGCCACGCATGGGGGTGTATAATGCCACTCCAGTCCTAAGTCTGGAATTTGGGTTCCTGGTTTACCCACAGTTTCGCCGATAGTGAAGTACATGTCGTGGGGCGCGACTTCTAGAGTTCTGGCGCTGATCCAGGTTTGCAGTAGACCAGGATCGATATCTAGTAAAACGGATCGTCGGAAGCGCTTGACGACATCGGAGGGCATACCGTATCTCATGTTTAGCAGTAAATCTGCCTCAGTTGCTGCTTCAAGATCTAAGCAATCACTTTGTACAGTTCGAGGCAATGGCTGATCATCAGCACAACAAAGCGCTACCGATTCTGCTAAGCCGTATGGCTCTAAGTTATGTTTTAAAGCAGTTACCAACGCTTGCACGTCTGGTGCGCTTGTCCAAGGGAAAACTGCCTCCAGCCAAATCACCTGACAACCAAGGGCGCGTAGTCCTAAAGCCCAGTTGAGATAGACCCACAGATGACCGCCGCCTGTGGGATAATAGAGGGTTTTGGCGTAGAGGCAGACTTTGAGCGTCATATAAGCTCCTCTAAATCCTCGTTAATGTTAGTGTTGTGTTCACCAAGTGCAAGCCGATTTTTAATTGCGTTTGACACGTCTTTAGTCACACTAACGATTTGTCCATTCTCAAGTTCTAGGAGCATGTCGCAGTTTTCCAGTGTGGTTAAGCGGTGGGCAATCATAAAGGTGGTGCGCTTATGCATCAGGCGTTCCATCGCTTCCATGATTGCGGCTTCGGTTTTTGTATCCACTGAACTGGTGGGTTCATCAAGAATCAAGATGGGAGCATTCTTCAGGAAGGCGCGGGCTAATGAGATGCGCTGACGCTCTCCACCTGAGAGGGACATACCTCGTTCTCCGACTTGAGTTTCGTAGCCTTGGGGTAGTTTCGAGATAAAATCATGAGCGTTAGCCGCTCTTGCTGCTGCTATAATTTCTTGATTGCTGGCTTCGGGGCGGGCATAGGCGATGTTGTCGATAATTGTGGTCGAGAAGAGTACAGGCTCTTGAAGGACGATCGCGAACTGATTGCGTAGATCAGCCACTTTGTAGTCACGCAGATCCAAGCCATCAAGCAGAATCTCACCGCTGGTGGGATCAAAGAAACGCATCAGCAAGTTGACCAGGGTTGTTTTGCCTGCACCTGTTCTCCCGACAATGCCTAGGCGCGTTCCCGCTGGAATCTCAAGGGAGATGTTCTCCAGAACTAGTTGGTTCTTATTGAAACCAAAGCAGACGTTACGGAAGACTACGGTTCCTCGGGCACGAGAAAGTTGTTTGGCATTGTTGCGCTCAAGGACATCTGGTGGTTCATCAAGTAGTGATAAAGCTCTTTCAGCACTAGCAAGTGAACGTTGTAGTCCTGTGACCTGATTGCCAAGAGATTGCAGCGGTCCGTATAACTGTATAATGTAGGAATTTACTAGCAGCAATTGCCCCAAGGTCAAAATTCCTGTTTGGACATGTCGTACACCCATGAAAAGAACGACAGCTGTTCCCACTGCAATACTCAAGTTCACAACAGAGGTGACAACATTCTGAATTAAGGTAACGCGGATAAGTGCCCAAACTGCTTTTTTGGAGTGGCGCAAGTAACGATCCCTTTCGTACTCCTCCCTGCCAAATGCTTTGACAACACGAAGTGTTCCCAGCACTTCCTGCATGACCGACATGGCTGTACTTGCCATGTGTTCATGCTCTAGCCATTTGCTGCGCAAACGCCCACTGTAAGTTTTTGTGACGAAAAAGAGGATGGGTGAAACAGCTAGTGCAATCAATGCTAGCTCCCAGTCAATTAGCACAGTGACATAGACCATTCCGATGACGGTAAAACCCGTAATCAATATGGGTATGACGCCTTCAACTGTGATCCATTCAATGGCAGGGGCATCGTATTGGATGCGGTATACAGAGTCGGAGGTTCCTCTGGTATCGTGGTAGGAAAGTGAGACGCATTGAGCGTGGTGCAACAGGCGAGATCGGAAATCCAGAATCATTTTTTCGCCTGTATATGATCGCAGTAATGCACTGCCAATTCCTAAAAGCGGACGTAGCAGGGCAATCAGCACCACGAGACTGACAGCAAATACAAGCAAATTTGTCTTGGAACTCTTGATGAATTCTGGCAGCAACGCTTCAAAGAATTTAGGCAGCGGTTGGGAGCCAAGGACATTGTCAACAGCGATCTGCAACGGCAGAGGAGTCAGCAGGAACAGAGGAGTTGACACCAAATCAAGCAGGAAAGTACCTACAATTTGCGACCAGTACGGTTTTGCCTGGAGTAGCAACCGTCGATGGATATTCAAATCAATAGTGGACTTTGCGGTAGTCATTGTGGCTGTAGGGTTCGCACGACAGAGTGAGTGCTTTTTGCGTGTATTGGCTGGAGATGAATTTTTTTGGCGATAATCTCTAGCACGTGGTAGAGAGTACGCCCCAAACGGAAGTTCTGATATAAGATAATGGCGCTATTGAATACACCAAGTAAAAATATAACTAAACCTATTTCTGGCATTCCGAGAATGATTGCCACGATTGTGTAAAGAAAATATCCAATTATGGCCATTGTGGCAAACTGTGACATCCTTGGTGCACAACGCACCCTCAGCACTCTCTTGTTGCCGCCGTGGTTTTCAGTGCACACTTTAACTTGAATTTTTGACCAGATCCCCCGAGAAATCTCCAAATCCCAGTTGCTCCACCCTTGATCGACAGTGATGAAATACTTGTAGGAGACCAGGAAATCCATGACCTCTTGAAGAAGGTTCTCCTTCTCCAATCCTTCGTCTGTCCAGTAGGACATCTCATAGGCACAAGCGCGCCAAGAAATATGTATTCTGTGCGTTGGGTGAACAAATTGTACTAACTCCAGTTGAGTGAGTGTTTGAGTTTTTTGATTAGAAACTGCTTCCATTTTTTTTTACGACTGATCAAACTTTATTGGTTCCGCTTTGGTGAGTTGCTTAATACGCCAGCGGTAGCGCTCTACACTACGTACAAGAGGACCTAGGTAGATTAACAGAGCAACAAGTAGGCGTGCCCTCACTCCGTGAAAACGCGAGTCAATCCGCGCCTGTAGGGCACCAGCTATACACCAGACACAAGAGATCAAGAACATTGCTGCACCTACCCAGGGGCGATCAAGAGACAAGAGTGCAGACACAAACACGATCAAAGCCACCACATTCCACTCCAGTGTCAAAGGAAGGTAAGAAATGAGGGAGGAGGAAGGCTCATACAGGGTTTGAAACAAACCGCGACCAAAGACACCAGAGTAAATACTTGGTTGCCCAAAACGAAGAAATGCAGATAAATCTCCGTAAATTCTCCCAGCCCAACTCGGCTGTCCCAGAAGGTTAAAGCGGTTGGGATGCTTGAAATAAACAAGCGCTTCTGCCTTACCATAACCTTGCTGCTGCTTAAGATATGCAGCTACAGTGTTACGGCGAAAGTGCCATACGATTGCGGCAGGACTAAAGCCAATTGTGTAACCTTTGTCTTGCAGCCGCCAGCAAAGATCAACATCGTCACCTGCTGCACGAAACTGTGGATCAAAGCCACAAATATCCTGTAGCGCTTCTCGACGAAAAGCCATGTTGCAGCCAGCAATATGTTCGGCAACCTCATCGCTCAAAAGTACGTGGGTTGGTACGCCCGGAGACACAGCAACACAGGCAGGAACAAGTGAGTCCTCAGTAGGAGATAAATTTGGACCACCGACTGCGCCGATATCCGATCCGAGAAACTTTGTCACCAGATAGGTGAGCCAATCTGGATCTACCATACAGTCAGAATCGGTAAAGGCAATAATTTCGCCCGTTGCAGCGGCGATACCAACGTTGCGTGCCCAGCTTAGTCCCTTATTTTCCTGGCTAATCAGGCGGACATAGTCGTAACGCTGTGTAATCTCTAAAGTGCGATCGCTTGAGCCATCATTGACGACGATCACTTCATAATTGGGGTAGTTGAGTTCTTTGAGAGAAGCTAAACAACTGTCCATAGTGCGCTCAGCATTGTAAGCGCAGACAACCACTGAGACTTTAGGATACTCGGGTTGCACTGGTGGCAGAACTGCTGTGTAATACTGCTGCACCGTGTCGAACGCAGGCTTCTTGAGTCGTTCGGCGTCAACCAAACCAAAAGCCCAGTCCTGAATTGCATATCCGCCAGTAAACCATTCATCAGTCCAGGAAAAGATGATAGTCCCTGCTGCTCCCATATCAAAACTTGATGACAACTTCTGGGAGAGAATCTCAGCTTGGGCTTGGTTTCCCTCACGCATAGAGTCAACGCCGAACTCACTCAGCACCAGAGGTTTATCCTCGGCTAAGTTATGGAGTCGGGAAAGATAGCGGCGAAAATCTTTTTCCTGATGTAGGTAGACATTAAAGCATATAAAGTCCGTAAAGTCAATATTTAAATACTCAGTACAAGGATAATTAGCATAGCTAACCAGACCTTGTGAATGGTTGTCTTTTGCGACTGCCATTAACTCTTTGACAAAAGCACGAACCTGTTTTTGACCATGCCACCGCACAACATCTGGAGGAATTTCATTGCCCACCAAATAAGCAAAGGTGGCGGGATGATCGCGGCAAGCTTTAACTCCTTGAGCAATGCAGTTACGGATTTCTGCTTTGACAGCAGAGGAGTCAAGGAAGGCGACATGCTGAGTCCAGGGTATGCCGACGAGCAGTACTAGACCATGAGCAGCAGCGAGATCCAAAAGCCAATCAGGTGGAACAGTATAGACCCGTAGACAGTTAGCCCCCAACTGTGCCATCATGGCAAAGTCTTTCTCCACAACAGGTTTTTCTGGAAAGGGGTGACCATGCGTGCCGGTGGAGAACGGACCGTAACTAACCCCTTTGATGAAAATCTTTTGATCTCCAAGAAAGAAAAATTTACCCTTGACTGTAATTGCCTTCCTATTTGCAACCAGTTCAGAACTGAAGCTAGAAGATGGCAAAGTTAAGTTTTGCAAACGACCTCCCAAGTTAGTGCAAATTTTGTAGCCTTGCCGCCCAAACGCCAGGTTAGTTTGCTCAACCAAAACCAGCCTTGTTTTGCCAGTTTTTCGAGTTGGACAGGCTGACATGAGAAAACCCGCCAACTGCTCTTTGCGATGCACCCGCAGCGCATCCCTGTGTTGGTAACACTGTAGTTTGTTTGTATTTATTAACCAGAAAACAGTTTCCACCTGTCTTGTTTGCGATCGTGTCCAAGAAAACGTTTGACTTAACGTATAACTTCAGTCTGTTCCTGTTTCGAGTTCGCTCAAGCACCGTACCGATAAACATCAGCACATTTATAATCTTCTAATATATAAGTGGATGTTCTGGTGACGGGTAATAACAACGTTTCCAAAATCTGCTCTCGGACGAAGGTTGTGACTTCACAACTGCTCTTAAGGCAATCTACTAGTAACTGGTTGGCAGCATAATACTGCTTGAGCACTTTCTTCTGCTGCTCGCTGAACTGCCATTGGTGACCAATATTACAATTTCTCAGCATTACAAACCTCAATTTTTTCGCCCAAGCCTGACTACCATTAGCGTTCCACCATTCTTTTAACCTCTGTGTGCCTTTGTCTGGGATAGGTAATTCTTCTTTGAGTTGTTGCAGCGATCGCTGCAATTCAGGCTTACTGACAACAGTTTGCTCATCTGGAAGAGCAAAGTTAAGGGCGAAAACTCTTTCCAGAGGTGAATTGCAAGGTAAAGTTTGGCTTAGGGATAGTGCACGGCTAAGAGCCAGATCTATGGCTAAATCCGGGGCAAGATGATCAGCAACGCTCGGATCGATGGCAAGGGAGAAAGCTAGATTATCGCTCCATGTTAGATCTTCAACAAGGACTAGTGACAAGTAAAAGGCACGAATAGCTGCAGATTTGTAAGGAGCTTTAACTGAAACCGACTTCTGGTTAAGCCAGATAAAAAACTCCTGCAATTGCTCATCAAAACCCACAAGTCCATCAGCGTGTTGCTTGATTAACTCTAGAAATTCTGTGGCATTTCCCAACATACCAGCCGTAAGCAAAAAGATTTTATGCCAACGGGGATCATGCAGATGGTTAAGCAGTGAGAGCAATTTCTCTTCTACTATCTCTGGTTCAGAATGAGTAACAATATTTCTCGCTGTTAAATACTCTTGAAACGTGAGATGCGAGAATGAGTAAATTCCCCGCGCCCGCTCTACCAGTAGTCCATGCGCCTCAAACGATTGCAGCACAGCTTGACTACTGAGTTGCAGTACTTCCGGCTCAACTTCGTCAGTGGGTAAATTACGCAGATAATCCGCTATATATTGCTGGACATTGCTTTTTGTAAAAAAGTAACGTTCTTGCTTAAAGGTGGTAGCAGCAATCCCACTGAGCAGTTTGAGCTTATGGGCTAAAGACAAATGACTACAAGTTCTATTGCGTTTAATGTTTCTTGCTTCATCCCAGCGGTTGAGTAAAATGTGAAATCCTTGTCTGTAAAGTTCGACTCGTCTGGCAGGAAAGTCTGATCGAGCTTGAAACACACAACAAGCTAAATTGAGCAAAAGCGGCGTCACGGCTAGTTCTCGAATTTGCTGATTTTCCGATAACTGCAACTTTTGCATGAACTGACGAGCTTTGGCGAGTCCATCTTCTCTGGTATGCCTACCGATGTTGACAAACCATTTTTGGACAAAGGCTTCGATTTGGGATAAATCAAAATCGGCAATCTCAACTTCGGTGAATCCCTCAAATCGGTACTGATGCGCAGCAATTCGACAGGTGATAATAAACTGATTTTTGTAATACTCCTCAGACAACTTGCGAATTTTTTTGATTATTTCGGCGCTATCATCTTCTGAAACTTCATCCAAGCCATCCAGTAGAATCAACAGTCTACCCTGAGCGAGTAATGTTTGGATTTGCTGGTCGCAAATGTCGAAGTAGGCAAGCTCTTGAATGATATAGTTCAATAAACTAAAGTCGCCTATTTCTGTTGCATCTTCGGCAAAGTTTTTCAGCCGGATAAAAATCGGAACCTTTTCTGATAGAAACTTGCCTTGATTACATTGTTGGGCGATATATTGTAAAAAGGTAGTTTTCCCAGATCCTGGTTTACCTAGTATCATTAGTTTGGGATAGGTTGCAACTGAGAGCATCGCGCTAACCCGTTCTTGACAGACTTCACCTAAGCCAAAGCGGTCGAATTCTTGAACAAAGTCTTGCAATTCAAAGATATCTAACCATCTTTGGCTCGTTATGCTATTGAGAATAGAAACATTGACATAAATGTCTTTTAGCTCAATTGGTTGAGCAATATCTAACAACCGCATAGTAGCGCATTGAGCTTGAATTTTATCGCTCCGGCGCGATCGCACGACTTGCACTAAGGTATTGATATCCCAGCAGTCGTTCAAGGTTTGTTTGTTTTCCGTTGGTAGGTTTTGAGTTGGTAGTTCAGCAATTTCTTGCCAATCCAAACCAAGTTGAAAGCAAATTTCCATGAAGTTTTGGCGCTCAATCGGCTTACCTGTAAAAAACTTCCAAATTGGCTGCCGAGTTTCTAGGCCAACTTCACTTGCTAAATATTCTTGCGTCCATTCCCTAACTTGAAATGCCTTTTTGGCTTTTTGAATCCCTAAGATAGATGCTTTTAGTGAACGCCTTGCCATAAACTGAAAATCGAACCTCCACGTACCATTAACGTCAAGCACTCTTCACACTTTACGTGTTGAAAAAAGTTTGATTCTTGGAATTAAGTTTGCTCGATTTGGAAAATCTGATAACTGATTTTTAAAGAAAACATCAATGCTTTGTCCTTTGGGAAGGCTGTGCCAGGGATTCCCCTGTAGAAAAAACTATCGATACCGTTGAAGCATCTAGTTTTGGAAACAAGTAGAATCACATCTTAGCAAACGACTCTTCTGCGCAACCTACGAAATCTATCTAGGGATTTAAGATTGACTTTATAAATGAGGGATTTCATTGATCGTCAGAACTCAAAAGGCAGAGGACATTTATGTTTTTTGGTGTTTATCAACAAAACAAAAGTTTTGTGAGCAAAAATAACGCACACATTTTTTTATGCTAAATGAAAAATGTTGTTTCGAGATGGACGAAGACGTCTGCCCTTGAGGTACACCCGCAGGGCTTAGAAACAAAACACTTCTTGATAAAACCCAATCTTTATGGGTTTACCTTGCTTGCCTGCCAGAATACTTCTGGCTTTTTCTCTGTTACTTCTACATAGAATTGTCTCAATCGACTTACAAATTGTGGACAGGAAAATAAAAAAAAACAGCAAATCCCTCTATAAAGTGGATTTCCATACCATCAATAATTTATATCAAATCTATGTCAAAAATCTTTGGCAAAGTTGAAGATATGTTAAATTCTTGAGCAAAAACCTAAATTTCAAATACTTTTATATTTTTAATTAATCAAAAACTAAGAAAAGGCAGAAAAGTATAAGTATTGAAAATAAATTTATCAATATAATCAAGAAAGTATTGCAAAAAGCACTTGCTTTCTTATTTAAAGTTTAAGGGCAAAAAGTAGGATAAGTCAACATTATTTTATTTTTTAATAGAATAATAATATTTGAAGAAAAGTCAGATACTTTGACCTAATTCAAAGGAAATATAACGATTTTCTTACCAAGTAAATACACACAACCTCGTTTGAGTCAAGAGATAAAAACAGTCAGTAGTTCTAATAAAACGGTTATCAAACTGATACTTGATGATTAATAAGCTGTTAATATTTAAGTGACCTATAATTTTGAATACAGTATGCATTTAGTAAAGTTGCGTAAATACTGTGTAGTTTATCGAACTCATACGTTAAGTCATACATTTTCTAGGACGCGATCGCAAACAAACAAGGTGCACACTGTTATTACACAGACAATTGCCCTAGTACTACAGGCGATATTGCAAGCACCTCTTCGTGGGAGAGTGGCTCGTTACGAGGAAATGGTTTTGTAGTCAGTCAACAGAAGTAGTTTACATAACCTAGGTTTACCTATAAGATTTTAAATCAATGAGTAAAACAACTTTAAAGCCTTACGTACAGAAGAGTACAACCGTGAATCATTGCTACTGTCGAGCCTGTGGGTCAACATTAAAGCATACCTTTGTTGATTTGGGAATGTCACCGCTTTGTGAAAGCTATGTGACACCTGAACAGCTGAACCAAATGGAGCGTTTCTATCCGCTGCACGTGTATGTGTGCGATCGCTGTTTTTTGGTTCAACTTCAGGAATATGTCAGTCCGCAGGATATCTTCAGCGAGTATGCTTACTTTTCGTCTTACTCTGACTCCTGGCTACAACACGCCAAGAATTATACTGAAAAAGTTATTGCTCGCTTTGGGTTGAACACTTCGAGTCAAGTGATAGAAATAGCTAGTAACGATGGCTACTTGTTGCAATACTTTGTATCAAGAGGAATACCTGTTCTAGGTATAGAACCAGCGGCTAATATCGCTGAGGTAGCTAAAACAAAAGGCATTTCCACAGTTGTAAAGTTTTTTGGAAAAAACACAGCAAGTGAATTGGCTGCTGTTGGTAAGCAAGCCGATTTATTAGCGGCTAACAATGTACTGGCTCACGTACCTGATATAAACGATTTTGTCGCAGGTGGTAAAATTTTACTCAAGCCAAAAGGTGTTATAACTATGGAGTTTCCTCACTTAATGCGACTGATTGAGGAAAACCAGTTTGACACCATCTATCACGAACACTTCTCTTACTTGTCGTTACTGACAGTTGAAAAGATTTTTGCAGAACACGCTTTAGCTATCTTTGATGTGGAAGAACTGTCAACTCATGGTGGTTCTCTGAGAATTTATGCTTGTCATGCAGAAGATAATTCTAAATCAATTAGTCAGCAGGTGATAGAGCTAAGAGCGAGGGAAGAGACGGCTGGGTTTAACAACATAGAACACTATTTTTCATTTGCCAAGAAAGTTAAGGAAACCAAGTTCAAACTTTTGGAATTTTTAATTTCGGCAAAACGAAAAGGCAAATCAATTGCTGGTTATGGTGCTCCTGGTAAAGGTAACACCCTTTTGAACTATTGTGGAATCAGAGAAGATTTCATCGATTACACTGTAGATCGCAACCCATACAAACAAGGCAAATTCTTACCAGGAACTCATATACCCATCTTTCATCCAGACAAGATTCAAGAAACAAAGCCAGACTATCTGCTGATTCTACCTTGGAATCTGAAAAACGAGATCATGTCGCAGATGTCATTTGTACGTGATTGGGGTTGTCAATTTGTCGTGCCAATTCCGGAAGTTAGTGTGTATCCTTGAGCTAGTTATCTATCAAGTTCAGTTTCGTTAAAAAAACAATAATAATAAAAAGGAAAACATCATGAAAGTCGTTTTATTTTGTGGTGGTTTAGGAACAAGATTAAGAGAATATTCCACCAATATTCCTAAGCCTATGGTTCATATTGGCTACCGACCAATATTGTGGCATGTTATGAAATACTATGCCCACTACGGACACAAAGATTTTATTTTGTGTCTAGGTTATAAGGCAGACGTGATCAAGAATTATTTCCTCAATTATGATGAGTGTGCTTCCAATGATTTTACTTTGCAGCAGGGAGGCAAAAAAATAAAACTCGTCAATAGTGATATTGAGGATTGGAATATTACTTTTGTCGATACAGGGTTGAATTCAAATATTGGTCAAAGATTGCAAGCAATTGAAGAATATTTAGAAGGAGAAGAGGTCTTTTTAGCGAATTACAGTGATGGTTTAACAGATTTACATCTACCTGACATTATCGAAGACTTTTATAAGCATGAGAAAACAGCTAGTTTTATCTGTGTCAAACCATCTCAAAGTTTCCATTTGGTTTCAATGCAAGAAAATGGTTTAGTCACGGATATCCAAGATGTCAAACATGCTGGTATTCGGATAAATGGAGGCTTCTTTGTATTTCATAAAGATATTTTTAAATATATGGAGCCTGGAGAAGAATTGGTTCTAGAACCATTTCAAAGATTAATGAAATTACAACAGATCGTGGCTTATAAATACAACGGTTTTTGGGCTTGTATGGATACTTTCAAAGAGCAACAGCAGTTAGATGATATGTATTGTCAAGGCAAGGCTCCTTGGGCAGTTTGGAAGCATCTTGAAAAAAAGGGAAAATCTTTGGAATATAGCCCGATTCACCATATTGTAAATCATTCAATGCCAGTGAGTTTAGCTTAAGAGTAAATATTAATGTCATGGCAGTAGATGTCCTCAATAAATGTCTACTGTCATTACTGTTTTTAGTAAGTATCTAAGCCGAAGTATTCCCTAGTATGAAAGAATTCGCAATATGCTGAAATTTGATTTTGAAACAAAAACTGACCTAAGTTACAAAGTTTTGTGTTTAGGTGCACATTGCGATGATATAGAAATTGGTTGTGGAGGCACAATATTAAAATTGGTAGAAAAGTACCCAAATATTATATTTTATTGGGTTGTTTTTAGTTCAAATGTACAAAGAGAAAAGGAAGCTTATAACAGTGCAAATAAATTTTTAGAAAAAGTACAAAAGAAAAAAATATTAATACAACAATTTAAAGATGGTTTTTTGCCGTTCTTGGGAAGTGAAGTAAAACAGTTTTTCGAGCAATTAAAGCAAGATTATAACCCAGATATCATTTTTACTCATTCCCGCCATGATTTGCATCAAGATCATCGCCTAATTTCTGATTTTACTTGGAACACATTTAGAAATCATCTAATTCTAGAATATGAAATACCTAAGTACGATGGTGATTTAGGAAATCCTAACTTCTTTGTTCATTTAAACCCAGAGAATTACCAAAACAAAGTCAAGTATATTCTTGAAAGCTTCCCATCACAAAATAGCAAAGAATGGTTTACAGAAGAAACATTTTTATCTCTTCTCAGACTGCGAGGAATGGAATCTAATGCACCTAGTAAGTATGCTGAAGGTTTTTATTGTCGTAAAGTCGTTTTTTAGCTCGCCTACTCTACTCTTACTGTTATCTTACTGAGAGCTTGCGCAACTCTCAACACTCGTTATCAGGCTCAGCCTGGTAACGAGTGTTGGGAGGTTCTACCTCCCCAGTACCAAAAACTAAATAACAATAATGTTCAATGTTACATTAATTATCATTTTATGATGAGTAATTTTTACCGTACATGTAAGCAAGCTGAATAAAATTTAGCAACTAACAATTTTTATAAAAGGTGAAAAACATGAATATAACTGATCTTAAGCAGAAGGTTAACCCAAATGAAGTTAGCCACCAAATGTACCAGTTGATCTCTGAATTATATCCTATTTGTCGTAGTATAACTGGCAATGGTTTTCGAGAAACGCTACATTGGATTTCAAAACATATTGAATTAACTAAGCATGAGGTTCTCACTGGTACTCAAGTCTTTGATTGGACAGTACCCAGAGAGTGGAATATTAAAGATGCGTATATTAAGAACTCAAAAGGAGAAAAAATTCTAGACTTTAATAAATCAAACTTGCATGTTGTTAACTACAGCGTGCCGATTCACCAAAAGATACTTTTAGAGGAACTAAAGAAACATCTATTTACCCTACCCGAACACCCTGATTGGATTCCTTATCGGACTTCTTATTATAAGGAAAGCTGGGGCTTTTGTCTAAGTCACAATCAACTCTTGGAACTAGAAGATGAAGAGTATGAGGTGTGCATTGATTCTTCCCTAGAGAATGGTTATCTGACATATGGGGAGTATTACCTCAAAGGAGACAAACCAGACGAAGTGCTGATATCATGCCATGCTTGTCATCCATCACTTGCTAATGATAACCTTTCCGGAATCGCCCTCTCCACATTTATGGCAAAATATCTCAGTCAAATAAACCTTTCATACTCTTATCGATTTCTCTTTATTCCAGGAACTATCGGTTCCATTACTTGGCTTTCTTTAAATGAAAGTCAGGTTCACAAGATTAAACACGGTTTAGTTTTAACTTGTGTAGGTGATTCCGGTAAGTCTACTTATAAAAAAAGTCGTAGAGGTGATGCTGAAATAGATAAAGCTGTAACTCATGTTCTCAAACATTCTCGTCAAGCTCATGACATCATAGATTTCTTTCCTTATGGCTATGACGAACGGCAGTTTTGTTCACCAGCATTTAACTTACCTGTTGGTTGTTTCATGAGAACACCTCATAGCTGTTATCCTGAATATCATACATCAGCAGACAATTTGGATTTCGTACAACCTCAGTTCCTCGCCGATTCATTCTCCAAGTGTTTGTCAACTTTACATATTCTAGAAAACAACAAAAAATACTTAAACCAAAATCCAAAATGTGAACCGCAGTTGGGTAAAAGGGGTTTATACAGCGCCATCGGTGGACAGACGTATACAAAAATAACAGAACTAGCAATGTTGTGGGTTCTGAATTTATCTGACGGCGATCACACCTTACTGGATATTGCAGATAGAGCAGGTATGAGTTTTGATTTTATCAATAAAGCAGCAAACGCTCTGCTGAAACACGATTTATTAATAGAAAAACCCGAGTAGTCTTTGAGTGCTACTACGACGCGGCAGAAATAAAGCTATAGCAGGGAACGCTTAACGCTTAACGCTTAACAGACTTGAAAGTCTCTTAGTGAGGGTGTTTTATCATTAGTTCGTGTCCTAATCTACCTGGCGACTGCTATACCATGCCCTGTGAGAAGAATAATCAACTTTTTGACTTTTGACTTCCGCGCAGCGGTACTAGTGTTGGTAAACTAAACCGTGGAAGCTAGGAATTCTTGATAGATGTCGATGAAGCGTGTTGGTGTTATTGGTGGCGGACAATTAGCGTGGATGATGGCAGATGCTGCAAAGAAGTTAGGAGTTGAATTGGTTGTGCAAACTCCTAGCCCCAACGATCCGGCTGTACCCATATCAGCAAAGGATAACGTTTTCGCTGCAATTGATGACGCTAACGCCACGGCGGAATTAGCCAATAGAAGCGATGTCATCACCTTTGAAAACGAGTTTGTTGATATTGAAGCTTTATCAAAGTTGGCTTCACAAGGCGTTTGTTTTCGTCCTAGACTGGAGGCCTTGGCTCCCCTGTTAGATAAATATCACCAACGCTGCTATTTACGCGATTTGGGTTTACCTGTTCCTCGGTTTGTCGCTATAGAACAAGATTGGAACACAACTGCTGAAGTTATCTTCGCGCGACAAATTGGTTTTCCAGCAGTTTTGAAAGCTCGCCGCCACGGTTATGATGGTCAAGGGACTTTTATCATAAAGGAAATAGAAAGTTTAAAGCAAAAATTAGAATTAGACAGCACAGAATGTGTCGTCAATCAATCTAGTTTTTTATTAGAAGAATTTATTCCGTTTGAACGGGAATTAGCCGTGATTGCGGCGCGTTCTGTGAGTGGTGAGGTTTGTACTTTCCCAGTCGTAGAGACTCAGCAGGAAGAACAGGTGTGTCGGCGAGCGATCGCACCCGCTTATGTTTCATCACAGGTGGCTGTTGAAATAGACAAGATTGCCCGTACTTTACTTAATAGTCTAGATGCAGTGGGAGTTTTCGGTATAGAGTTATTTCTGACGCCTGATGGCAAGGTGCTGGTTAATGAAGTCGCACCCCGCACCCACAATTCTGGACATTTCTCGATTGATGCTTGCGAAACTTCTCAATTTGAGCAGCATCTACGGGCAGTTTGTGGTATGCAGTTGGGTAACACAACCATGATTTGCCCTGGTGCTGTGATGGTTAACCTTTTGGGGTATGAAATTTCTGAAAGTGACTATATCACCAAGCGCCAGCAAATAGAGCAGATTCCCCAAGCGCACGTCCACTGGTACGGAAAAACCGAATCTCGTCCTGGGCGCAAACTGGGACACGTCACGGTTTTGCTAGATACTCAAAGTCGGGATCAGGCGATTGTTATCGCCCGAAATATAGAATCTATCTGGTATCCTCATCAAGCCTGCTAGAAAATTTCAACGAAAAAAACACAAAATCTTTTTGAAAGCTATAATGGGTTTGTTGCACTGCTACGTTGGTGACTGCCATAAAGTTTTTTGATCTATGCCTTAAGAATAAGGGAGCTTAATAACTCTCGTGGCAGTATACCGGGCAAAGTACCCGGAAACTTTAAACGAGCAGCATCGGTTCCCACCTGGTTTATCCAGGTCATAAACTTAGGTAAAACGGCGTCGCGGTGTACCAAAACATCTAGCTCCCTTGCTCAGTTAAGACATGGGAGCTTTGATTTTTGAATAGAATTAGCAATTCATGAAAACTTAAAAAATCGAAAGATAATTTATAAACAAACTTCATATATGTTTGTGCAGAGCTATACACAAAAACTCCTGTTCTAGGCGTCATAATTTCTTAAAAAGTTCTCTAAAGAAATACGCTTAACGCTTAACGCTTAATAGGCAACAGGCAACAGGCAACAAGAGGAAGGTGTTTATTTCATATGTTGCTAGCAGTCTCTTGCGCTACTTAAAAGCTTATATAGTAAAAAAATCTGTGTAAAACGATCCAATCTAAGGGTGCCAATAAGAGTTAGAATCGCAGAACTAAGCTATATTGTGGTTATAACTGTAAAGAATTGTTAAATAAACTGATAAAGACCGTGTTTCCAGCGTCTGTTTTCAAACTAGACAATGGTTTAACCTTAATTCATCAAGAAATTGCCACAACCCCTGTTGTTGTGGCAGATATTTGGGTACGTGCAGGTGCTAACTTTGAGCCAGAACCGTGGTTTGGTATGGCTCACTTTCTGGAACATATGATTTTTAAAGGTACTGCAAGGGTACCGCCAGGGGTATTTGATCAAAAGATTGAAAATCAGGGTGGGCTAACCAATGCGGCAACAAGCTACGACTACGCTCATTATTCTCTCACGACAGCTTCGCTACATTTAGAAGAGACTTTGCCTTACATGGGAGAGTTACTACTAAATGCAGCAATACCAGAGGATGAATTTACCCGTGAACGAGATGTTGTGCTAGAGGAGATTCGTCAAGCACATGATGATCCAGATTGGATCGGATTTCACGCTCTACTCTCCAGTGTTTATCAACATCATCCTTACGGACGTTCCATATTAGGTAGTGAGGAAGAATTGATGAAGCAATCACCAGAGATTATGCGCTCTTTTCACCGTACTCACTACCAACCAGAAAACATGACAGTGGTGATTGTTGGCTCAATAGCTGCAGAATCTGCTTTAAAATTAGCGGACCAGACATTTGTTAATTCTGCCGAACATTGCTGTGACTGCCCTCAAAAAAAGGAGGTGGCGAAGCCGGTTATACCTGGAATTCGTCGTCAGGAACTTTCTTTGCCTCGCCTAGAAGTGGCGCGGTTGCTAATGGCTTGGATTGGACCTGGAGTCGAACAGCTAGATACTTGTTGTGGATTGGATTTACTTTCTGTGTTATTGGCGCAAGGACGCACCTCTCGTCTAGTGCGTGATTTGCGAGAAGAGCAACAATTGGTACAGGGCATCTGTAGTCATTTTTCCTTACAACAAGACTCCAGTTTATTTACAATCACAGCTTGGTTAGAATTAAAAGATGTGGAACGTGTCGAATCCTTAATTCGTCTACATTTGCAAGATTTAATTGACAACGGAATCAGGGAACAGGAAATAAAGCGCGCTCAAAGACTCCTGTGTAATGACTTTGCATTTTCTACCGAAACACCAAATCAGCTTGCAGGACTTTATGGATACTACAACACGATTGCTCAAGCTGAATTAGCAGTGGCTTATCCGTCGCAAATTCAATTCTTTGATGCCAAACAACTGCAAAAACTAGCACAAGAGTATGTCTCACCCAATCATTACGTGGTTACAGTACTTAAACCCTGTTAGTGACTAGTCAACTCTTAAGCCCTGCGGGCATGCTGCGCGTTCGCCCTCGCTTGCGTGCGCTCTGTGCATACGCTTAATTCAAAATTCACGCATGCCATGCGTCCCCCTGAACTAAGAAAATTCAAAATTATTAATCCTCCCGCCTTCAGGCGGGAGCTTGAATAATGTTGCTCCGTTTATTTTCTTCTCCATTCAGAAAGTAAGGGGCTTGGAACCGTTGCTCAAATTCAAACTAAAATTCAAAATTTCTCAAAACAAAGAAATTAAAAATTATTTAGTTTATTTGTTTTGAGATTGCGTCGCAACGCTTGCAATGCTACGCGATTTTGAATTGGAGCTAAGCAACGGTTATTAGGATAAAGAACTAATAACTTATGATTAATAACTAAGGACTAATGACAACATCGCAGCAAAAATCCCATATCCACCGCACAGTATTGAACAATGGCATTGTAGTCTTGGTGGTAGAAAATCCGGCTGCAGATATTATTGCAGCACGAATTTTTGTCCGCGCTGGTAGCTGTTATGAGAACCCAGAACAAGCTGGGTTAGCATATTTGCTATCAACGGTGCTTACAAAAGGTTGTAATGGACTTTCGAGTTTGGAAATTGCCGAACAAGTGGAGTCGCTGGGAGCAAGTTTGGGTGCAGACACTGCATCTGATTATTTTTTGCTTTCGTTGAAGACAGTCACCTCAGATTTTGCACAAATGTTTACGTTGGCGGCACGAATTTTGCGATCGCCAACATTTCCAGAAGCAGAGGTAGAATTAGAAAGGCGTGTTGCCCTACAAGATATTCGCTCACAACAAGAACAGCCGTTTACCATTGCCTTTGATCAACTCCGGGATGTTATGTATCAAAACCATCCTTATGCAAGCTCGGGATTAGGCAATGAAGCCACTATGAGTCGCTTAACTCGCAAAGACTTAGTGGAGTATCATCAGAGACATTTCCGTCCTGAGAATATCGTTGTTAGTATTGCTGGACGCATCACACCAGAAAATGCCATCGCTCTTGTGCAAGAAGTTTTTGATGATTGGCAAGCATCCCCCACTCAGCCATTGCCAAAACTAAATTTACCAGAACTCAACGTTGAACCTCAAATCAAGATTACCCCCCAACAAACCCAGCAATCTATCGTTATGCTAGGTTATTTGGGATCATCGGTGCGCTCAAGTGATTACGCAGCTTTAAAGTTACTATCTACTTACTTGGGAAATGGTCTTTCCAGTCGCTTGTTTGTGGAACTGCGCGAAAAGCGTGGCTTGGCTTACGAGGTATCAGCATTTTACCCAACACGACTCTCAAGAGCATCATTTGTCGTTTACATGGGTACAGCACCAGACAATACCCAAGTTGCTCTTTCTAGTTTGCGTCAGGAAGTTGATTTACTGTTCACTACAGAATTAGACGAAGACGCACTCCAAGCAGCAAAAAACAAAATACTAGGACAATACGCCTTGGGCAAACAAACCAATGCCCAAATTGCTCAGATGTATGGCTGGTATGAAATTTTGGGACTGGGAATTGATTTTGATACAGATTTTCAGGAGGCGATCGCATCTTTACGTGCTACAGATGTCAGATCTGCTGCTGACCGATATTTACGGGAACCTTATGTGTCACTCGTGGGTCAAGAACGAGCGGTTCATAGTGCAATTTTAGATTTAAATTCCTAAGAGGAATTTAAAATACTGCTACTCTATAGTTGCATTATACGCCAATCAATAGCATGAGATGAGCCAGGGGGATTTCCATGAAAAGCAGTATAAAAACAAATCCATTAAATGACTCACCGTTTTTCAAGTCATCCGTAAATTCAGGTGGAATGAAAACAGAGCAGAGGTCTCAAGCCCTATTAAATGTCAAGATACTGCTATCCTGCGGAGTATCTCTGCTTCTTGGTTTATCTACAGTCTCGATTGCATCTCAACCACAACAAATAGCACAGACAACTTCCTCTGAAGGCATCAACCGTCCTACTCTCCAAATAGGTAGCAAAGGAGAACGTGTCACGGAACTTCAAGCAGCTTTAAAACTTTTAGGCTTCTACACAGGCACAGTAGATGGGGAATATAAGGAAAGTACCGTCGTCGCTGTTTCCCGCTTTCAGGAAGCAGCTGGTTTGAAACCAGATGGCATTGTTGATACAACAACTTGGCAACGACTTTTTCCTGGTGAAACGACAGTAGCATCATCTGGATCATCACCTAATTCTACAAGCAGACCTCCTCTTGCGTCTGGAACTTCTAACACCAATCAAGTTGTTGTTCCTAGTTCAAATTCAACAGCTCCAACACCTACAACGACTAATACACCATCTGCTGCGACTTCTAAACCAGAGCCAGCACCCGCAGGACGCAATACAACTGCAACCACCACAACCAGACAAGAGAATTCTAAACCAGAGCCACGCTCTGTGACGCGTAAGACCACTGCAACGACTAGAACCAGAGAAGATGATTCCAAAACAGAACCACGCTCTGTGACGCGCAAAACCACCGGAGGTTCACAGAGAACAAACGTACAACAATCAACATCTACCCGCTCTGGTTCGACTCGTTCTGAGCAAAGCATTCGCACTCAGCAAAGCGATCGCTCTGGTTCAACTCGTTCTGAGCAATCCTCTGGTTCTCGCTCAACCACTCGTACTCAACAAGTTGCTTCAATTCAATATACCTCAGAAGGATTACCCATTTTACGTATAGGAATGCGTGGTCCTGAGGTTGTCAGGTTGCAAAGACGACTGCAAAGACTCGGTTTGTTGAATGAGAACGAAGTTGATGGCGATTTTGGCCAATCAACCGAGGCTGCAGTCATAGCTTTACAAAAGCGCTATGGTGTAGAAGCTGACGGTGTGGCTGGTGGAGGAACTTGGGATATTCTTATGAGACGGCGAGGAGGGTGATAACAATTCAAAATTCAAAATTCAAAATTCAAAATTCAAAATTGAAGACGGTCGTTCGTAAGCCTAACGTGTAATTTTAGCTACATTATGGATGAGCAACACTCGGTTTTCTTGGGCTGCCCATGCCAATATGATTGGGTCATCCTGGCCCGATAAACCAATATCTTGGACTCGCACAATATCAATATTTAGGTTACGTCGCAGTAAGCCTCTAACGATAGTATTGTCGAAGTTTTCATCGGCAAGCAGCTTCAGCATTATTACTGCTCAGCCTTACGAGCAAGCAATCTATCATGTAACCCTTGCGGATCAAACCTTTGCTGGTTCATCCTGCGAACTTCTTGCGTTTGCTGCTGTCGCTGCTGTAGGTATATCTCAACTTCTTGCTGATGATTGAGGTAAAAGGCAATTGTGGCGTATACACCAGCCAGGTTCAGCGATGGATAACGGTAAACAATTTCTTCTGCTGTTGCTCCTTGTTTGAAATTGGACTTTGGACAAAAAAATGTGTTCGCGAATAAGGTACGCGAATAATAAAAGAATATAAACTTTTCTACCTCAGCCTTGCTCGTATGCTGAGTCAAACAACTGTATAACCAGAAACATTACGCAGCTTGTTTTTGTGGGTTGTTCGATTTTTTTCCTTTCTTGACGACAGGGTGCTTAGGTCGTTTTACTTGAGTTTGACCAGTCAGCCTCCCTGTTGAATTTCCTCGGGGTTTGGGAGAATG
>NZ_JABXYX010000007.1 GCF_017982655.1 Brasilonema sp. CT11
GTCCACCTTGTTGGGAAACAGCGCTAATGTCATTTGTTAATAATTCACGAGGATTAGAATTAACGTTCAAACTCCGCAATTGTGTTCCATTCAAAAGCTGGAACCCATAAATGCCAGATGTGTTAATCGTGACTTTACCACCAGAACCTGTGAAAGCATTGGCGATGATGTCGCTGTTTTCTTGGGGAACTGCGACGAGAAATTGTGAGTTGAGATTAATGTTACCACCTTTACCTGCACCTTGAGCAAGTCCCGCAGTTGCAGAAATCGAACTATTGCGACGCAGCAAAAGTAAATCCGAGTTAAGAGTAATGTTACCGCCATCGACGGCGTTGGACTCAGCGTTTATCGTGCCTTGGTAGTCGAGCGTCAGGCGGGGCGTATTCACGATGATATTTCCAGCAGGACCAGTTGCACTAGAGCGAACAGAGATACTACTGTTAGGTGAAATTTGAACAATGCGGTTAGGAAATTGGCTTAGACGACTGGAGTAAGTAACATCATTGCCCGCGATTGTAACTCCTTGATTGGCGTTAATGGTGATGGTACCTGCCGAGCCACTGCTTTCGCTCGTGGTGAAAATTTGTCCACCGTTGAGCAGTTGTAATGTACCAAGGGTAAGGTTAATGTCGCCGCCACGTTGATCGTTAAATGTGCGAGCATCAATCACAGCACCCTCGCTAACCTTCAGCGCTGGCGCAGTAATCGTGATATTGCCTCCTTTGCCAGTCCCAACAATCGTGCGTCCAGTTCCAGGAATAGCGGGATTGTCACCTGTAGTTGAGAAAATGGCGCTAGATTGTCCATTGTCCGTGCTGCCTGCAACGATGATAGGCTGCGTCGCAAGAATTTCCACATTACCAGCATCTCCATTGCCAAAGGTACTGGCATCTATTTGTGAGCCGTTGAGTAGTTCTAAGGAGCCGGTAGTGATCAACACATTCCCGCCCTGTCCTACTGCGCTTGAACTAGCGAGCCCACTAGAAGCGTAGCCACGGTCAAAAGTGATGCTGTTGCGAGCGTTAATGATAACATTGCCTGCGTTGCCATTTCCCTCTGTACCAGCACTGAGTTCTGCTCCATCTCTCAGGAATAGAGATCCAGTCGTAATCTCAACGTTACCACTATTACCAACTGCACCCGGTAGCACTCGGGTAAATGCCCGGCTACTTAACTGTCCATTGTCGGAGTTCCCTGCAAATTCAACACTATCTAGCGCATTGATCACGATATTGCCCGCATTTCCTTTTCCGAGAGTCTGTGCTTGAAGTAGTCCCACATTAGTAGCTGTCAGCGTCCCCGTGTTGATACGAATATCTCCCCCTTTAGCGGTACCACTCTTTTCAACTAAGTTCGTGATAAATGCACCATTACTCAAGGCAACTTGATCGCGGGCATTGACAATAACATCACCTGCGTTGCCTTCTCCAGAAGTACTCACTAATATTTCTGCGTCATTAACTACCAGCGATCCAGTGGCGATTGCGATGTTGCCTCCCTGACCTGTTGCCCCAGATACAACTTGACTCACTGCTCCACTGGCTCTACTACTTCCCCCCTCAAAGGAGACGCGATCGCGAGCATCGATAAAAATATCTCCTGCCTTCCCCGATCCAGAAGTATAAGTAGACAGTCTTGCACCTCCTGCGACGGATAGTAAGCCTGTATTGATGCGAATCTTGCCTCCGTTGCTGCGCTTTGCAACAGTCAGGATATTTGCATCATTATTTAGGGAAACTTGATCGCGGGCATCAATGGTAATATCTCCTGCATTCCCCTGCCCAAGCGTAGCAGTACTTATGGAAGCGCCTTCAGTGAGCGACAGCGTTGCTGTATTAATGCGAATGTTGCCTCCAGTACCAAATCCTTCGTCTTGTATGCTATTAATGATCCGTGCATTGTTGCTTAAAAAGACGCGATCGCGAGCATCAATGACGATATCCCCTGCGTTTCCTTGTCCAAAAATATTCGCGGTCATTGTAGCGCCATTGGTCACAGATAGCGTTCCCGTGCTGATGCGGATATTTCCCCCATTACCTTTGCCAGTTTCCCCCACATTACCAGAGATGGTCGCACCATTATCTAAAGAAACTTGATCGCGGGCATTGATAATGACACTACCCGCATTTCCTTGTCCATCGACACGAGCGCTCAACCGAGCGTTATCGTTGAGAAATAACGAGCCAGCCGTAATCCGAATATCACTACTATTGCCCGATTGATTCTCAAATACATTATTTGCAACACGACTACCTTCTCTGATTTGCATTGTGCCTGTCGCATTTAAAGTAATATCCCCAGTTTGACTATTTCTTGGTTCGCCTGTTCCGATACCTGAAGCGATGTAGCTGTTGCCGGAAATATCTAAGTTGCGAGCATTAATTGCAATACTGCCACCATTACCAGCCACTACGAACATTTCAGTACCAAACAGCGAGATATCTGCCCGTGGTAAATCGGTTGGAATGCGAAGACTATAATCTGGATTTAGCTCAACTGTCCCCGTCCCCGCGATTGCTGCGAGTTCAATCCGCCCACCGAGAACACCCATAATGCCTGTGTTGAAACTGATATCACCTCCTGCTAGAACAAGGCTTCGTCCTGCGGGTGCTGTCAATATTCCCTGGTTGGCGATCGCCCCCAGATTAAGTTGATTAAACAGCAACGCCGAAGGATTAACCGTCAACAACGGCGGCGTTTCCGGATTCGTCGCACTAAACACGCCCTGCTCGCCAAAGCGAAAAGCACTTGCTGTCGTCCCTACAAACGAACCCGCAACATCTAACCTTGCATTCTGCCCAAAAATGATGCCATTGGGATTCATCAAAAATAAATTGGCATTACCATTGACACCCAATATCCCGAAGATTTTTGAAGGGTCTTTTCCCGTTACGCGACTCAAGATATTTTGGATGCCTGCTGGATTTGCAAAGTAAACTCGCTCTCCATTTCCAACGTTAAATTGAGAAAAACTTTGGAATAAATTTACACCTCTAATCGCACCACCTTCAATCAATTGTCCTGGTAATCCAAGAATATTAGGATTATTTGTGACTTGTGAACTTTCATTTCCCAAGGTGTTGTCAGGAACAATCTGAGCAGAAGCAGAATTACTAAATCCAGTAATAATTGCATTGCATACAACCAAAAAACCTAGGAACTTCCAGAAACTTTGCCATCGAGCTTGAATCATTCCTCTATTGACTCCTATGATTTTTTTTAGGAAATAGCTATCAATTTTTGATTAATGATTTGCAATTATACAATTTTGAGGATCTTAGTCAATTAACGTAAAAATAACTTTAACGAACACGGCATGACCGGGAAGAAACAGCAAAATTTTCAACAGTAGCATTGGGTGTTTGGGAAACCAACGTCACTTCACCTTTTCCGTTGAATACCCAACCCGTTGCAGGTGTGATGTTAACTGCATCATCAGATTCAGACTTTGGTTTTGTTGCGGTAGTTTTAGAATCCAATCGCTGTGCTGTCGTCGCTAGCAATCGTGTATCTTCCCAAACTGCATCACTGCTGAGAGTTTCATCAGGACTAGGAGGTAAACCACCGCGTCCAGTCACTTTAAAGTCACTCGCATTTGCTTGATCAAAAGCAGCACAACCTTGGGCAATTTGGTTAGAGGGGTCAGATACATCTGTGGGTAGGAAGACTAAACCGTTACTCGGATCAACATCGGGGTTGTTGATCGTAATTTGACCATCTAATTGTGGTCCACCTTGTTGGGAAACGGCGCTAATGTCATTTGTTAGTAATTCACGAGGATTTGAATTAGCGTTTAATATCCGTAATTGTGCTCCAGTTAAGGGTTGAAACCCATAGATGCCAGATGTGTTAATTGTGACTTTACCACCAGAACCTGTGAAAGCATTGGCGATGATGTCGCTGTTTTCTCCAGGTACGGCGACAATCAAAGGTTTATTGATAGTGATGTTACCTCCGTTTCCTCCGGCTTGGGCAGTGCCTGCGGAAGTTGAGATCACGCTACCACGCCGTAAAAGTAATAAATCCCGGAGATCAAGGGTGATGTCGCCACCATTACCGGAAGAAGTTAAAGAAAATAAGCCACTGCCTGGATCGCTCAGTTCAAGGGAATTAGCACGAATTTTAATGTTCCCCGCGTCACCTTTGCCCAAACTGACAGAGGAAACCTGAGCATTGTTACGAACAATGAAGCGACCAGTAGTTATGTTTAAATTACCACCCTTACCATTTGCTATTGGCTCAACTGATGAGAACAAGCCGCTTCTTGAACCAGCGAGTTCGATTGTGTCAGCAGCTTGTACTGTTATATTACCTGCATTCCCATTTCCAAGGGTTCCAGATGATATTTGTGCTCCATCTTGTACGTTTAAGCTTTGTGTACTGATGCTGATGTCGCCAGCGTCGCCCTTAGCCTGAGTTTCAGTTGTAATGAAAGCATTTTGTCCGCGCAAATTAATTTGATCGGCACGAATGGCAATGCTTCCGGCGTTACCTTGATTCGCTGTCAAAGCAGAGATTTGTCCACCGTTATTGAGGTTCAAGCGTCCTGTCTCAACACTAATACTACCACCCGAACCGATGCCCCCCGTTTGCAATTCAGCAGAAAAACCTGATGGTGCAGGTGAACCATCTACTCGTCTGGGACCAACCCCAGTAATATTAATAGAATCAGTGGCACGAACCACCAAATTACCCCCTTGTCCCCGTCCCAGGAGTACTGAGGTAGATATGTTTCCACCATTACTCAACCGCAACCGTTCCGTGTCAATAGTTATCCTGCCACCCTGCACATCTGCATTACTTCCACTTACATCAGAGGATAACTTACTGATATAATTAATACCACCTAACCGAGACAGAGTTTCTTGTGCTAACGGATCAGACAAAATTTTCTGCACAATAGGGATATCTGGTCGAGTAAACTGTTCCTTGGGTACAAAAGTAAACCCATCTAATTCCACATCTTTGGCACGAATAGTAATATTTCCCGGGTTACGACTATTTCCAACAGATTCAGTACCTATAGTTCCTCCTTGAGTGAGGGTAAGTCTAGGTGTTTCTATCGTTACATTACCCCCATTCCCTGTTGCCTCAAAACCCGTCGCAGTTGATACGTTACTATAGCTAGTAAATGGCGAAGAAACACCACTAATCTCTATATACTCACCAGCTTTAATGAAAATGTTACCTGCATTCGCACTGCTAAAGGTATTTGTACTAACATTACCCCCATCTTTGATATTGACTCGCTGGGTTTCAATGGTGATATCCCCTGCCGTTGCTTGAGTTACACTTCCGGGTTGAACACCTGTAAATATACTACTATTAATCACATCAACCGCATTCCGAGCTTGAATGGAAATAGAACCAACACTTCCACTACCAGATGTAGCTGCTGCTATTCCTTCTGCTAGAAAAGTGTTTTGAACTCGCAAAGTGCCAGTTTCAATACGCATATTGCCTGTTGATCCTGAACCAGACGTGAATAATCCTAAATTGCCTTTATCTGTTACATTGACCGCATCTATTGCCCGCACTGTCAAGTTTCCCGCTTTGCCTGCACCACCAGCGATAACAGAGACATTGCCGCCATTGATATTCACAGACTCAGTTGCATCAAGGGTGAGGTTTCCTCCATTACCTGCACCAAAAGTCTGTACCAAGATTAAACCGCCATTTTGTGGTACTCCATCTCCAGCAATTGTGATTTTCCCAGCATTGATAGTAACGTCACCACCAGCACCTGTAGCCGAAGCATTGCTCCTAGAGAAAATGAAGCTGCTGTTAGCCAGAGTTACTGCATCCCTGGCTTGAATTTGAATATCACCCGCCTTAGTTGCACTAGAAGTTTCGCTCAAAATTTGAGAGCCGTTATCTAAATTCAACTGGGTTGAATTAATCGAAATCGAACCGCCATTTAAACCATAAATAAACGAACCGTTTAGCCCAATCTCTCCACCCACAAACTCAATAGCACTATTCCCACTCGCAAAAACTAAGGCTCCATTGTTCAATCTGATGGGAGAGCGCCTGACATTTTCTGGTACACTAAAACCCAACGAAGAGCCATTGACATTTAGCCCGACAGTTGTATCTCCACCTACTGCTCCCAGTTTCACCTGTGCATTTGGGACAGATATAAACCCACCATCCAAAACGATTTCACCACCCATCAGTGCGAATGTGCTACCAGAGCCAACACTCAACCCATTGACAGCTTGGCTAGTAATACGTCCAGGTTGTGAACCAAATTGCAAGCCAATTGGTATATTAATAGTCAACAAAGGTGAACTTTGGGGATTGGTGGCACTAAATTCTAACCCATTGGGAAAGAGCAAGCTATTTGCTGTTGTCCCCACAAATGAACCCGCAACATCTAACCTTGCATTCTGCCCAAAAATAATGCCATTAGGATTAATAAAAAACAAATTTGCGTTACCATTTACACCCAATAAACCAAAGATTTTTGAGGGGTCATTACCCGTCACGCGACTCAATATATTTTGGATTCCTGCTGGATTAGCAAAGTAAACTCGCTCTCCATTCCCAACGTTAAATTGAGAAAAACTTTGGAATAAATTTACACCTCTAATCGCCCCACCCTCAATTAACTGCGCGGGCAATCCACGAATGTTAGGATTATTTGTAACTTGTGATTTTTCATTCCCCAAGGTGTTGTCAGGAACAATCTGAGCAGAAGCAGAATTCCCAAACCCAGTAATCATTGCATTACATACAACCAAAATGCCTAGAAGCTTCCAGAAGCCTTGACACAGGTATTTAGTCATGCGTATATTTTCTCCTATGAATTTTATTTAAGGAAAGGAATATTTAAAGTAGCCGTCATGAACTGCGTAGACTAGAACACATGAAAATTGATTTTTTCTTCTGAGTTCTGAGTTCTGAGTTCTATTTTCAAGTCAAGTAGCAAGATGCTTCCACTAGCGTCTTTTTTGTAAAAATGGGATGCTCCCCCTGCATCAGCTATGAAACAATAATCTAATTACAGTAGAGGTGCGTTGATAACCACTTATTGGAGTTTGAGTGATTGCAACAACTCTTCCCAGTATTTCCTAACTTCCATATCATTAGGTTTCTGGAGGCGTAAATCAGCTAAAGTTCTCACAGCGTCTTCCCAATATTTGTTCTTGACATAGATTTCTATACGCTCTTGTGGTGCTGCTGATTCCAAGTCAACAGTTAAATTTGTATCAGGCAAAACTCGTTTCACAGAGCCTTGTAAAGATAAATCCTTTCCTCGTTTTTGGAAATCGCAAATCACTGAAAAACTCAAATTATACTGTTTGTTAGGTTCTAGAGGTTCCCCTGTTTTAGAAGTAAGATTCACCCTAACAATACCAGCTTTTCCACTAGGAATTAAAGAAACTTTTTGTAAAGTTTTAAACTTGCTCTCGTCCCCTATAACAAGTTCCAGCCCCTTTGCTTGCTGTATTTGAGGAACATAGAAAAATAGGGAAGGATACTCTGCTGTGGTTAGCAAAGTTTCTTGATCTGATGGTATGAGGAGAATAGGAGACTGTTCCTGCTTAAAACAACTTTCCGCTCCCCGTGTTGCTGCTGCTCTTGTTCTACTAGGATTACCGACAATGAACGCAAGACTAGGAGGACGATTGCGGTTAATGTAATTTGTAACATTGCTAATTGCCCTAGTGGCATATTTATCTCCAGAACGTGCCTGCTGCGCTTGCTGAAAAAAAGATAAAGCATTTCTATAGTTTCTTTTTTGAGCTTCAGCGTAGCCCAACTGCATATATTGATCGTAAGCAGACTTGGCTTGAGCCACTAAATAGATAGAAATGTCAACTTTATCTATTGCTAAAACCTTGGAGTAAGTGGCGGATACCAAAGAAGAAAGCAGCAAAATCGTAAACAGAGATTTGAAGCAAAAGACTTGTTTCATGATGCTTCTTACTTACTACAAATAAATATATAAGAACTCATTTTCCCACGAAAATCTCAAATTTGAGCGATTTTTCCGCCCAAATTGTTGAGGCTAAACCAACTGATTAGTAATGAAGCACTGTAATTTGTACAGTTGAAATCAAGCAGTTACAACACCAGCAGCTTAAGAAATTGCAGCTGCACCGGATGAAGAGCAATAATTCTAGCTTTGTTTAATTTTGCGATCGCCTATTTTTCTAGCACAGCACTGTGGAAGATCAAAATAGGGCACGTTTGGTAAGTGAAACGCACCCTACGTGTCATATGTTCCCTATCTCTCTATCAACCAGGGGGCCATGCCATCTGGCGTCCACCGAGAATATGCAGATGCAAGTGGTAAACAGTTTGACCCCCATCAGGACCTGTGTTGATGACAACGCGATAGCCATTTGTGAGTCCGGCTTGTTCGGCAACTCGCTTGGCTGTTAAAAGAAGATGCCCAAGGAGGGCATCGTCACCAGATTCGGCGTCAGCTAGTCTGGGTATAGGTTTTTTGGGAATGACGAGAATGTGAACCGGGGCTTGGGAATTGATGTCTCTAAATGCCAGCGCTAAGTCATCTTCGTAAACTATGTCAGCTGGAATTTCTCGACGAATGATTTTGCTGAAAATTGTTTGTGTGGTTTCACTCATAATCGATTTACCTGTTCATCTGTTAGAGATTCTATAGGTTTAGTGTTCTTGATGAAACATTCAGCACATGCTTGCTATAGTTGGGAGTGGATCAATTGTCCGGTATTCACGCTGTCAAATTGGGTAAAGTCTTTATTCGATCGCAAACCCAAGTCAGTCAAAGTTAAGTTATCATAACTATATTTTTAATGCATGACTTTACAAAATTGGAAACGTAAGCGCGGCGTTGCACTGACTAATAAGGGTTTACAAAAACTTCAGGACGCAAAGCGTAAGTCAGAAACAAAGGAAAATTTTGGCAACAGCTACACTCTTGAAGAAATGAGCACACTTTCTGGGTTATATTCCAGTACAATCTCAAAAGTACTCAATCGGGAAGCAGGGGTTGATAAAAAAAGTATTGAAAAGCTTTTTTCAGTTTTTAGCGTAAAAATAGACAAAATTGACTATTTAAACTCAAAAAATCATCTAGATTGGGGTGATGCTACTTTTACATCAGTTTTTTATGGACGTACAGAAGAGCTTACCACGCTACAGGAATGGATTCTTGATGAGCGCTGCCGATTGGTATCACTATTAGGAATGGGTGGTATTGGCAAAACTGCTCTGTCTGTCAAGCTTGCTCAACAGATTCAGCAAGACTTTGAGTATGTTATCTGGCGATCGTTACGAGAAGCCCCACCTATTAATACTATTGTTGCTAACCTAATTCAAGTTCTATCTGATCAGCAGGAAACAGAAAATAACTTACCAGAAAATTTCAGTGAAAAAATATCCCGATTAGTCTATTATTTACAAAATAATCGCTGTTTGGTAATACTTGATAATGTAGAGTCAATTCTTCGCAGTGGCAGTCGAGCTGGACAATATCGAGAAGGATATGAAAGGTATGGTGAGCTTTTCAGACAGCTAGGAGAAGCAAGCCACCAAAGCTGCTTAGTGCTGACGAGTCGGGAAATACCTAAAGAAGTGGCATTACTCAAAGGACAAAAATTACCCGTTCGCTGCCTACAATTAAGTGGTTTAAAGGTGGACGAAGGGCAGGAAATTTTGAAAATTAAGGGGCTATCTGCAGCAGAGCAAGAATGGAAAGCAATAATTAAACTTTATACAGGCAATCCATTGGCTTTGAAGATAGTTGCTACGACAATTGTTGATGTCTTTGATGGTAATGTAACTGATTTTTTGCAACAGAATACAGGTGTTTTTGGCGATATTCGTGATATTCTAGACCAGCAGTTTGAGCGCTTGTCAGATTTAGAAAAAGAAATAATGTATTGGCTAGTGATAAATCGTGAGCCAGTTTCGCTATCACAATTGCGAGAAGACATTGTATTACCAATACCACCACAAAAATTACTGGAGGCTTTAGAATCTCTGGTCAGGCGATCGCTAATCGAGAAGGCTACGCTGCGGGAAGAGCTTCGCTCTACGCCTACACTAGTTGAGAAAAGTGCAGCAACTTTCACTCTACAACCTATCGTTATGGAGTATGTCACTCAGGTATTGATAGAGTTGGTTTGTGGAGAGATTGAAACTCACAATATCGATTTGTTCAGGTGTCATGCTTTGATAAAGGCGACGGCGAAGGACTATGTGAGGGAAACTCAAATTCGCCTTATCCTACAACCAGTTATAAACGGGCTGCTCACTGTTTTTAGAAGCAAAAAAAACCTTGTAAATCAGTTAACCCAAATTCTATCAAGACAGCGAGAAGAATCTCCGCTAGAACCAGGGTATACGGCTGGAAATGTTCTCAATTTGCTTTGTCATTTGGAAACTGATCTAAGTGGTTATGATTTTTCTTATTTAACTGTTTGGCAAGCAGACTTGCGGTGTATGAAATTGCACGATGTCAATTTCCAAAACGCCAATCTAGCTAAGTCTATTTTTGCAGAAACCTTCGGCGGTGTCCTGTCGGTCGCCTTTAGTCCTGATGGTAAACTTTTGGCTATGGGTGATACCAATGGAGAGATTCGCTTGTGGCAAGTTGCGGATGAGAAACACATCCTTACCTGCAAGGATCACACCAATTGGGTCGTATCACTCGCCTTCAGTTCTGATGGTAGTACCCTTGCTAGCAGTAGTACTGACCAAACAGTGAGGTTGTGGGATGTTAGTACAGGTCAATGCCTTCAAACTTTGCAGGGACATGATAATGTCTGGTCAGTTGCCTTTAGTCCTGATGGGAAGATGCTGGCAAGTGGCTGTAAGGATCAGACGGTTCGGCTTTGGAGTGTCAGCACAGGTGAATGCCTCAGAACTTTCCAGGGACATTCCAATTGGGTACTATCAATTGCCTTTAGTCCTGATGGTCACACGCTGGTGAGTAGCAGTGGAGACCACACCATCAGGTTGTGGGATGTTAATACAGGTGAATGCAAAAAAACTTTCCGGGGACATTGTGGTGGGGTACGGTCAATCTCCCTCAGTCCGGATGGTCAGACTCTGGCGAGTGGTAGTGAAGACCAAACGGTGAGGTTATGGGATGTTAGTACAGGTGAATGCCTCAAAATTTTGCAAGGACATTCCAATCGCGTTATGTCGATTGCCTTCAGATCGCAAGGTGATATCCTAGCAAGTGGCAGTTTTGACCAGACGGTGAAGTTATGGGATGTTAGCACTGGTGAGTGCAAAAGAACTTTTCAGGGACATTCCAATTTTGTTTGGTCAATTGCCTTCAGAACGCAAGGTGATATCGTGGCAAGTGGTAGTTATGACCAGACGGTGAAGTTATGGGATGTTAGCACTAGTGAATGCAGAAGAACTTTTCAGGGATATTCCAACCAAGTAACATCAGTCGCCTTTAGCCCGGATAGCCAAATGCTGACAAGTGGCAGTGTAGATCACACAGTGAAGTTGTGGGATGTTAACACTGGTGAATGCAAAAAAACTTTCCGGGGACATTCTAATTGGGTATATTTAGTTGCCTTTAGCCCACAAGGTAATACCCTAGTCAGTTGTAGTGGAGACAAAACAGCGAAGCTATGGAGTGTCAGCACAGGTCTTGCCTTAAGAACTTTACACGGACATAGTGCTCGGATATGGTCAACGAGTTTCAGTCCTAACGGTCAGACGCTGGTGAGTGGCAGTGAAGACCAAACAGTGAGGTTGTGGGATGTCAGTACAGGTGAATGCCTCAGAACTTTTCAGGGACATAGTGATGCGGTCTGGTCAGTTGCCTTCAGTCCTCAAGGCACGACCTTAGTTAGTGGTGCTTGGGATAAAACGATCAGGTTGTGGGATGTCACCACAGGTAAATGCCTCAGAATTTTCCATGGACATATAAATTGGGTTTGGTCAGTTGCCTTTAGTCCTGATGGTGACACTGTGGCGAGTGCCAGTATAGATCACACAGTCAGGTTATGGAGTGCCAGCACAGGTGAATGCCTCAAAACTTTGCAGGGACATACAAATTGGGTACGATCAGTTGCCTTTAGTCCTGATGGTCAGATGCTAGCCAGTGGCAGTCATGACTCTACAGTCAAGTTATGGGATGTCAGCACAGGTCAGTGCAAAAGAACTTTGCAGGGACATACAAGTTGGGTCTGGTCAACTGCCTTTAGTCCTGATCGTCAGACTCTGGCCAGTGGTAGCGAAGATGAGACAATTAAGCTTTGGCATTTAAGAACAGGCGAGTGCTTTAAAACTCTCAAAGCAGAAAAACCTTATGTGCGCATGAACATCACGGGGGTTACAGGTTTAACTGAAGCGACTATTGCTACATTGAAAGCTCTGGGGGCAGTTGATTGAAAAAGCCCCCATATCAAGCGCGTGGCCAAAGCTGAGGAAAAAGGTCACAATCTATAGGATCACCAGCGTGAAGGCGATGAATTGAGTTAACTTCTTTGACGCCAATCTTGTTGATATGAGTGATAAACGTATCGGGGCGAGGATCGTAAGTAACACCATCACCAGCCCAACGGGTTACCAGCGCGCGACGTCGTGTACTAGTAGATGCATTGCCTGATGAAGCATGAATCGTGAGCGCATGATGCACTAAGCAGTCACCCGGAGCCATATTCCAAGAAAGCAATTCCAGCGATGCTGAGTGAGCTACTGCTTCCGCAAGGGCATCTTTTTGACGGAGCCACTTGCGCCATTGGTGCGAACCTTTGATGTACTGCACCCCACCAGTTTCTTTGGTAACAGGATCGAGGGCTACCCAGAGCGAACACATATTCCAGCCTTGTAAGGGCCAATCAGGGTGGTCGTTATGCCACAGAATAGGTTTTATATACCCAGGCTCTTTGACTAGCAGGTGGTCAAATAAAAAGTGGACTTTTTCTGCTTTGAGTATTTGTGCCGCGATTGCAGCTACAGGAGATTCAAAGACAAAAGCACGAAAATCGGCATTTCTAGTCCACATGAAAACATCCAGATGTAAGCGACCTCCCTGCGTCACGTTTGTAGCTATTGGACCAGGGTTGGTCATATTCCAGTCAACTGCGGATCGCAGACGTTCCAACCATACATCTTCAAACAGACCTCTCAAGCAAACAACACCATCTTGTTCAAAAGCTTCAATTTCTTGATTCGTGATTTTCGGTATTTTTGCTGAACTCATTTTCGTTTCTTTTAAAGTAAGTATCCAACTCAGCTAGAGCTCATTTCTGGTTTCAAAGTCGAAATTGTCCTCTTTAGGACATTGGCCTAAGTGACAGTTCCTCTTAAGGAGGAACTTCACTTAGATCAACTGTGAGCCATTAAACGGATGGAGAACCCGAATATATCAGAAAGAGCCTAACTGAGTGAGCAATCCAGGCTCGAATTCATTGACTAAAATGCCATCCAAATCAACTTCCATGATATTCAAAACTTTGAGCAAATCTTCGACGTTGTTTTCAATAAGGCAGCTAGTAAAATCTTGCTGCAAAGATTGTTGTTCGATACTTGTAGTCGTTGTAGTTGTCATTGTCTTCTCCTTGTAGTTGTCTCGGACAGTATGGTTAAAGGTACCTCAGACAAGTTGTCCTAGGTTTTCTGATCATTTTGTCGGCAGGTGACAATATCAAATACACATATTTGTATGTGTATGTAACTTTAAGGGTTCCAACACATTCTGAAGTTCTTCCTCTGATATACAGCCCTCCTTAGATGATCTCAAATACAGCAGTGCAGTTTCGTAACAAGCTGCAGCTACGCGGACACGCTTTTGGGGAGCAAGCCCCGCAACCATCTCAACCGTCTCCTCGACGTGTTCAACGTCGCTGCCCACACTACTGTGTACCCGCAAACAGCGGGTAGCTTGGATGCCTAATGGAAGTTTAGCTTCGACCGCCTGGATATACTTTTCTCCGATGCCCATCGCTAGGCGTTCCATCGTATAGGAGTAGCCAACGCAACTTATTGGATCGGTCGCCTGCACACTCTGGGTAAAATAATTTACTAAAGACTTCGCTCCAGGAGGAATGAGCGCTTTCACTACAGCAAGGGCATCATATCCCATTGACTGGATATCAAGCAGGGCGAGTTGGTCATGACCCACTTCCTCTCTAACTTTCTGTGCAGCCCACTGCGCCAAACTCTCACAACCCACTGCTACAAAGCGCTCTCGCGCTTCCTCCATCAGGCGTGGAGTCGAGTGAGTCAGATGGTAAGAACTTGCGAGTTGCCATACCCAACGTCTGGGGGTTAAGACAGGTGGTCTGCGCTCGGACTTCACTGTATACCACGCATATGCGATCGCCTTATCTAAAAGCTTCTGGGTTTTAGCTATGCTGTCTGCGTCAATCATTTTTGGGGTCAAGGGATCGGCGCTCCCAGTAGAAGCGGGTCGATGCACCAAAGCGCGGTTGGCAGTCTCCACCGCTACTTCGTTAGGCATAATACACCCCGATTCAGTATGAATGAAAAACTCATTACGCATGGTTCGTTTTGCATTCCCATATGTTTGAGCATCTTAACCAGTGCCTCTGCTACCAAAAGATATGCAGATGCCTTGTTATGAGATGGTTTTTTGGGTAAATTCAACTCCTCATGCTGTATTCGCTTTTAGATGCTTCAATTTCGCATCCATAACCGGTAAAGTAAATCCTCAAATTTGATTATTTTATTATTCTTTAAAAAAAGAATAACATGGTAACGACATGATCTGACAAGTTAAAAAGATACAAAAAATAAAATGCCCCTCAACTAGCATGAGTAGGATTGCCTAAACCCTTCAAAATTGAGCTATTTGAGTTAATACCCTTTTGCTGTGACGATTCTTTAAGCACGAACATGGGAAAAAAATATCCAACCTTGTTTCCCACCCTTCAAGTTTTTATTTGGATTATGCAGAGATTTTAATAACCCCTTGGCTGATGCGATCGCCCAAGGCGTGCGCCCTACGCCCGAGGCACTTTGTGCCTCCCCTGAACGAAGTTCAGGGAACCAAGCGTTCGCGTAGCGTGTCCGCAGGACTCAGCTTGGTTGGGCGTATACGGGCGATCGCTATGGCTTTTTCCAAAACTCATGGGAAAAATTCAGTCCTGGATAGGCTTTGACATTTTTTGAAGATGTCTAATACCAAGTTGCGTTCTGTTGTAGTAATTTGTGGTTAGGGGAGATTGCTTTGCTCCACTTCGTTTCGTATGCCCTCCGGGCACGCTGCGCTAACGCAATGACAGATGCTACGGGGGAATTGCAACTTGGTATAAAACCATATAACGAAAGTTGAAAGGATAATACAGGAAATTGCAGGTAAATGCAGTACACTTTATAGATGATTCAGAAATTGCCTATAAAAATAGATATGTAACTGTCTGTAAAAATGGTGTACCAGAGTTACCTAAGATATGCTTTAATCCGCCAGAAGTACGTTCGGCTTCAAGCCGTGCCGAAGGCGTAAGTAATTAACACGATCTGCAAGGAATTGATTCACGAAGTGACAATAAAGATATTTTATGGCTCAAGTAAACCTTGTTGCCTAGATACTTCATATTGTTGTCATAATTGTGTTTTATATAATAATGCAGATTTTTGTTGTGTGTTCCAGAAGTTTGTGTAATACAACTAGATTTTTACCATGAATAAAAAATGGGCAGTCAAGCGAATCACCGTAAACTTGGCATTAAACGAGGCTTCCAAGCTAGAAAAGTATTGTGAGCAGACAGGGAGAGCAGCGACAGATGTAATTCGGGAACTGATTCGAGCGTTGCCGGTGACGACGTCTGACTAGCATGAGCACTTGGTTTCTTTTTGATACTAATAGGCGATTTTTTCTCCATTGTGTTTTGGAGTTACAGGTGTTAAGGCGATTACAATCTGTAACTTTTACTTTTCTCTAGTGATTTACCAAACTAGCTTTAATATCAAGCCTGGTACGTAGCGGGTGCTCGTTAAGCATTGAAGAAAGCACTTGTATTGCTTCCCCTGTTCAGGCGCTTGTGCTACAACGGGGGGTACCCCCCTATGGCGCTCCGCCACGCCTTACGGTGAGTCCAGCGCTGCGGGAGGGTCTCCCTCCGCAGGCGACTGGCGAACCCGGAGGGCTATCGGGGTTCGGCAGTAGCTCCTGGGGGAAACCCTCATCAAGGACTGGCTCCCCAAGACCCTTACGGGTTCGGCAGTTACTTCACTTGGGGTCTGCCCAAGTGAAGTAACTGCCGAACCGCGCTACCTCACCGCAACGCACTGGCTCCCCTTGGTAAGCGCCCCCAGCTTTCTTAGGAGTCCGGTTGATTAGTTGTTATTAGGAGGTTCTGTGCAAAAACCTTAAAACCCTCTCCCTGGTGCGCCTTGCGCCGTTCGGCTGAGATCACGGCCGAAGCCCTGCACCGAGTGCAGCCTGAATGATATAAGTCTTTAACCGGACACGATATGACGGGTTGCTTGCAGAAAAAATCTTGTTCTCCCCCAGCTTGTGTGCTTACCTTAACCTGGCAATTTTGGGTTGGTCGAGAACTAGATCGTATATCTGAGCTACAACCGTTCTAAACGCTAACGTTTTAGAGTTGCCGTGAAAAGTTAGATTCAGGATAACTTTTGAATAAGCTCCAGAATCACATCTGTAGCTGCTTTGCCTGTCTGGTTGCAATACTTTTCTAGCACTGAAGCTTCAGTTGGTGTCAAGTCTACAGTGATTTCTTTTACTGCTGGTTTTTGGCTGAGGGTTGTAAAACCGGGAAATGTATAGGCGGCTGGCTCGTTCATTATTTCTATATTTTTATTAAGATGACTTAATAAATATTGGCAACCACAAACCATTTTTGCCAGCGAAAATCTACATTTTGAGATTGAATTTAACTTATATGGCGCTTCTCGTTTGTAATGAAGTACAGATTTATTTGTGTAGCCAACAAAGTTGCTTACCTGAGTTATTTACGTATTTTTTTTACTCGAAATAAAACGCTTATCTACTCTGGTACTGAATTGTAGTTTTCCTGTGTTTGTATGAAACCACCCTGCTTTGCTAGGAAGGGATACAAGTAAAGGAACAAGACAAATAGCACTCCATATTTTTCTTTAAAAAATAAGCACACAAAATGGCTAGATCTTTGAATACGCATGTTTTTTTATACTATTTTTTAATTCACTACATATAAAAACTTCTTTGACTTGAAATTTATAATTTCAAGTCAAAGAAGGACAAGCAATCAGTTCCAGATATAGAGAACACAAGTATTAAATACTACATTCTAAGTTTTCATGCTGTGCCAAAAAACTTTACAGTTTTATTTAAGTTTATTCTTAACTTCCTGATTTTCACTTGCTTAAAGTTTGAAAAAATGCATTCTAAAGCTACTCCCTTCCCGCCCAAAAAATACCTAATTTAACGTTTGCCCAAGCCAAGTACCGCAGGCATACGCTCATGCTGATGCCCTATCTAAAAGCTTCTGGGTTTTCGCTACTGTGTCTGCATCTATCGTCTTTTGGGTGAAGGAATCCCCGCCTCCCGCAGGTTTGGGTTGATGCACCCAAGTACGGTTGCTAGTTTCCACCCCTACTTCACCAGGCTTAATACACCCCGATTCAGTATCAATGAAAAACTCATTATGCATGATTGGTTTTGCATTTCCATATGTTCGATGAGCATCTTAACCAGCGCCTCTGCTAGCAAAAGATATGCAAATGGCTTGCTTTAAGATGGCTTTTTGGGTAAATTCAACTCCTCATGCCGTATTCGCTTTTGGATGCTTCAATTTTGCATCCATAGCGAGCAAAGTCAATCCACAAATTAGATTATTCTCTAAATAAATAATAACAGAATAACAGCATCATTTGTGAAGGATTTTGCTAAAAATTGTCTCTGTGGTTTCACTCATGCCGATTTACCTGTTGATCTGCTAGAGATTCTATAGGTTTAGTATTCTTGATCAAATATTCAGCACATGCTTGCCAGAGTTTGGAGTGGATCAATTGTCGGCATCGACGCTGTAAAAGTGGGCGTTGAAGTGGACGTTTCAGGAGGTTTGCCGGGAATTGTCGTTTTAGGACTTCCAGACACAGCGGTGCAAGAGTCTCGCGAAAGAGTCAAAGCAACTCTCAAGAATGCTGGTTTTGCCTTTCCTATGCGAAAGATTGTCATAAATTTGACACCGGCTGATTTACGCAAGGAAGGTCCATGTTTTGATTTGCCTATCAGTGTGGGAATTTTGGCGGCTTCTGAACAAGTTAGCGCTTATTTGTTAGGAGACCATCTTTTTCTAGGTGAGGTGTCTCTGGATGGCAGTTTGCGTTCAGTTGCAGGTGTCCTACCTATCGCTGCGACTGCCCAAAAAATGGGAATTACAGGTTTAGTTGTCCCTGCTGATAATGCACAAGAAGCTGCTGTGGTGGAAGGACTGGCAGTTTATGGCTTCAAAAATTTATCTGAGGTCACTGATTTTTTGAATAATCCAGGGCGTTACAAACCCGTACAGTTGGATCATACTGTAGAGACGATACAGGCAAATCTGACGCAAACAGCAGATTTGAACGATGTCAAAGGACAAGCTCATGCTCGTCGTGCTTTAGAAATTGCGGCGGTTGGCGGACATAATTTAATTTTTGTGGGACCGCCTGGTAGTGGCAAAACCATGCTGGCGCGACGTTTACCAGGTATTTTGCCGGGATTGTCTTTTTCAGAAGCGCTGGAAGTGACTCGCATCCACTCGGTCGCTGGTTTGTTGAAAAATAGAGGATCATTGGTGCGCGATCGCCCTTTTCGCAGTCCCCATCACTCGGCTTCTGGTCCTTCCCTCGTCGGTGGCGGTAGCTTTCCTCGCCCTGGTGAAATTTCATTATCACACAGAGGTATTTTATTCCTAGATGAGTTAACAGAATTTAAAAGAGATGTTTTAGAATTTCTGCGTCAACCTTTGGAAGATGGCTACGTGACGATTTCGAGAACGAAACAATCCGTTATGTTTCCAGCTCAGTTTACTTTGGTTGCGAGTACTAATCCTTGTCCTTGCGGTTACTATGGCGATACGATTCAGCAATGTACCTGTTCCCCAAGGCAAAGAGAACAATACTGGGCAAAACTTTCTGGACCTTTGATGGATAGAATTGATTTGCAAGTTGCAGTCAATCGCCTTAAAGCAGAAGAGATTACTCAACAACCGACAGGGGAATCATCAGCAACAGTCAGAGAACGGGTGCAACAAGCACGCGACTACGCATCCCATAGATTTAAAAATGAACAAAATCTTTCTTGCAATGCTCAAATGCAGAGCCGTCACCTTCAGATATGGTGCAAACTAGATGATAGTAGTCGCAACATATTAGAAGCGGCAATTAGAAAATTAGGTTTGTCAGCAAGGGCGAGCGATCGCATTCTTAAGGTGGCACGAACGATTGCAGATTTAGCTCTTGATCACGAGTTAAAAGCACATCACATTGCCGAAGCGATTCAATATCGCACAATCGATAGAATGCAGTAATACAATTTTGGATTTTGGATTTTGGATTTTGGATTTTGGATTTTAGATAATGGAATTGTAAAAGACTTACTGGTAATTGCTTTTAGCATTCTATCTGTCGCATTCTTTTTTCAAATTGGTATAGGAAGTTGAATTTGACAACATTATCATTTATCCGTTTTTACTGTCGCTAATACTTTTCACTGTTTACTATGTTTAGTCACGTTTTACAAAATTTATTCCATTTTGATACTGTTTCGGAACTAGCGTTATTAACGAAATAAGAGTTAGCTGCATAAGTTCCACGTATGCTTCAATGTCAAGCTGATCTGATAGCAGCATATCTCGATACTGCTGCTTAATACGACTCAGCTTTTTTAATGCCTCCTCTGGATTTGTCTGCAACGTTGCTTGCCATTCATCTAGCAATAGCAGAGTTTCCATAACAAACTTTTTGCGCTGTAGTTCCAGAAGTCTACGACATTGGTCTGTAAAAGTTTGTGTTTTTTGCCGCAGTTGTTCATAGATTTCCGTTGTCACTGTGCCTTCAACGAACATCAACCGATGCTCTTGGCTGAGATCTTCAATACCATCTAAAGCCTGTTGGGGGTGGTCTGGCAATAATAATTTGAGTTCATTGATTCGGGTAGCAGTTGTGGTGATCATTTTTTGCGATCGCCGTCTGCGCCATTGTCGCAACAGTATTCCTAAAATGCTCGTCGAAGCCAAAATAAAAACTCCAGCCTGCAAGTCACTATTATGTTGCCAGTAATGCATCAGTGCCATACGAGGATCGCCGCGTTCAAAGACCTCCTCTGCTGCTGGATGTATATCAAATATCCCTTTTCTCAGTAAATTTTCTGGATCTTCATTTTGGAGTGCAGGGTAGAACTGGGAATAGTTACGGGCAGTGGAGAGAATAGACCAGGTAACCAATGCAACCGTCCGCCGATCGATCTTGGGGCGAGTCACCAAAACGGTAGCAGTTGAGAGAGTCGCTAATTTCTGGTCTGGAATGGCTGGACGCGATGTATAAGTTCCGATAGGTAGCTCTGCGCCTTGATAAGAACCAGGATCAAAAACTGTCAAGCTGTTGATTAATGCAGGTTCAAGAGGAAGTAGCTTTAACTCAGGATTGTTTACAAATTGTTGCCGTAGATTTTTACTAGCACCTAGACTTCCTACATAGACAACTGCATCCACCTGCCGAGATTTCAGTTTCTTGAATGCTTGATCAAAATCAGAGTTATCTTGTTTAACACTTAGGTTATCTGCTTCAAGTAATCGCCTAGCAGTAAAGCTCATCCCGCTACCGGGATTACCAACAGCAACTCGCTTTCCTTGAAGATCACTGAACATTTTTAATCCAGAATCTTTACGGATAATAATGTGGACATATTCGTTTGCCAAAATTGCAACCGCTTTAACCTGTCCTTCACGCATTGCTTTATTGGCAACATCTAATTGTGCGATCGCAAAATCGGCTTGGTGATCAAGCAAGCGTTTTAAGTTTTGCTGAGAGCCTTGCGATTGAAGATTATCAACAGAGATTTTCACCGTCGCGTTGGTAGAGTTATTAATTTGTTCGCCTAAGCTGTAGTAATAACTACCAACATCACCACTGGAGATAATAATGCGACTTGGCTGTGAACTGCAACTACTGAATAAAACTCCCCCTACTAAACCGCTCAGCAAAAGTAAAACAGCTTTTGGACGATAGATAAATCGAATACCCTTTGATGCAACATTATCTAGTAAATTTGCCCAAATTCCCCTGCTAGTTAGTTTCGGAATCATTTCACTTACTAGCCTCTATGGCTTTGTTTTCTTAAAAGAGAATTTTACGAGTAAAGATTACTCACTCGAAACAATTCTCCTCAGGTCTTCACTCACACCGATAGAGATTACGCCAAAGGTTAATAAGTTGCAACAAAACTTTACTAAATTTAACTAAAAATGAGATAGAGCAATCTGCTACGTTGAGGAAAACAGTTTATTCTTACGCTTTCAATAAAGATTCTGCTCCATCAATCCAAACTTCGGTACCAGTGATATGGCTCGAAGCGTCTGAGGCTAAAAACAGAACCAGTTGTGCCACCTGCTGTGCCGTTCCTGGCTTTCCATCAGTTAAGGGAATTTTTCCTTCAGGAAATTCAACAGGTTCTCGAAGGCCTTCTAAATCTCGTTTTTTAGTGTTATCGTCAACACTTGTATCAATAGCACCAGGACAAATAGCATTAACACGAATACGGTTTTTAGCTAACTCCAAAGCTAGCATTTTTGTCAAGGCTACTTGTGCTGCTTTTGTACAACAATAGGCAGTAGCGCCACTATTGCTAAACATACGCGTACCGTTCACAGATGAGGTGACAATCACAGAGCCGCCCTGCTTTTTCAAGTAAGGCACCGCGTATTTTACTGTAAGAAATGTTCCTGTTAAATTAACACTGATTGTTTTATCCCACTCTTCAGGTGCCAGTTCCTCAATAGGTGCCCACACGCCATTAATACCAGCGTTAGCAAACACTATATCCAAGCGTCCCCACTTATCTACAACTTGTTGGGTGGCTTGTTGGATTTGTTGTGGGTCAGAAATATCAGCAACTAGCGCTATTGCTTCACCATTAGACTGCTGAATTTCAGCGACGGTTTTTTCTAGTTCGTCCTTTGTATGACCTAGAGCAGCAACTTTTGCACCTTCTTGAGCAAATAACTTTGCTGCTGCTTTAGCCATACCTGAACCTGCTCCTGTGATCAGTGCTACTTTGTTAGCTAGTTGCATAAACAGAATTTTTATTTTTTAACTAATAGCTGTTTTACATAAATTTACATTTTGATTCATACCGCTAGTGGCAGAAAAGTTCTATCTGTCTAATTGGATAAATAATCAGTCATAGAAAATCAGCTAAGGGGGAACCACAAAAATAAAATACCAGCCGTCAGACAAGCGATCGCTCGACACCAACGCCTTACCATTAAACACGGCTGGTATTTTATTTCCACATAAAAGCCTAAATAGGTGTTGGTTGACTACCAAATAAAAATAGTTTCCACTACCTTGAAAAGGCTAGTCTCAATGTCAAGGAAGGTCAAGTGCAAGTACCAAAACACCAGATTTACTCACAGCCGAAGAACCAGTCTTATAGTTAACAGTTCCTGGAATGACTAGGACGATATCACCTTCACCTGCCCCAGAAGCTGTGGTTGCGGCTGTAGGATTTTTACCAGTTCCTACTGCTTGAGCATAACCCAAACCAAGTGCGTAACTGCCACCCCCAGGCAGGGAGTTGGCGGTCGTGTAACCAATACTTTTGGTGGAGGTTGTGGTACCAGTCGCTACTGCCGTAGTACCCACTGCGGCTCCAGCACCTCCTCCTAGAATGTCAGTAAATTCAGAAATCGGTTCCAAATGGCTTAAATCAGAAATAATCATACTAGAAACTACCTGGGTTGATTTACGTTTCTGATAAGAATGTATCTCTTTTTACGTCAAGTTAACAACTTAGTTAACATTTTTTTTTGTTGAAAACCTTAAAGATTCTGTGAAATATGAAATTATTAGGACTTACGCACTGTACAAAAGGCAAATCGTATGTGTAGCGTAATTTGCTCGCTCCAGATATTTGAGAATTACCGCCAGATGGGTGGCGAACGCGCTTAAGATCATCGAAAAATCAGGTTTGAATGCCCCAAAGCCATACCCTCATATTTGGTATTTTCTGCTCAAAAGTAAGTCTTAGTCATCCTGACTAATTTATGCGGTCAAATATAAAAATCGACACCACTGATCCGGTGTTAGGACAAAAATAGATGTGTTACAAGACAAGAGACTGTATCGCTTAACCGCAGCGTGAGTAACCAAGCTCCATGTCGGGTGCGATTCCCGACAAGTTACATCAACCAATTAATGAGGCATAATTATGCTGAGAAGGGATGAAATAGCAGAGATATCATCGGTAGTCTTAGGCGTGTTCGGTTCAATTTCAATTGCCGTCGGGGTTGCCGCTAGCGCAGCTGGAATAGTAGGTATTGCTGCAAACAGAGTAGCCAAACTTTGGGAAGATCAGCAACCAACGTTACAAAACATTTTATTCGCTGGTACAGGTGCAATTGGCGGCGGAATGATGATGGTAGGGACATCAATGGCGATCGCTGATAATTTCCGATCAAGAACTCAGCAACAGCCCATTACCTTCAGCGATGTTCCTCCGGCAAAATTAACGGTTCCGATTGGGTGCACAGCTTGCAAGTATTTCAGTGGCGAGAAACTATTGCCGTGCGCGGTGCATCCTGAGTTGAAAGAGAATTGCACAGATCACGAACCTGTTACGATTTCGCACAAATAGAGAAAAGTGGCTCGCTGTTGGAAATATTTTGAACAGCGAGGTGCCAATGCCCACCAAAGCAGAAAACCGCTGTCATAAAGAGCGATCGCCCCACGCTCTACCGTACTCCGCTCAGTGGCTGGAGGATGTCAATTATCTAGATTTTTTTATGAGGTAGGGATGGCAGGTGAGGAAGTTTGGTTAGTGGATATTCATGAGCAATGTGTAGAAGTTTTCTCTAAACCTACGGCTGATGGATATCAGAAGATTCAGAAGTTTAGACGGGGTGAAAGTTTAGCGATTCAGGCGTTTGGTGATGTGAAGATTTTTGTTGATGAGATATTAAGATAGTTCTCGTTTTTCCTCCAGATATTTAGTTCAAGATTGTGGCGTACAAATTATAGAGAGATTTATTTCTTCTCCTCTTCACCTTCTGATCCAGTGTATTTACAGAAAACATTCAGCCCAATTTTCAAAATGTACAACGCGACGATTGTGGTAATCGCCCCATCAATAGGTATGCCATGTAAAGCTGCAACTGTCACCAATGAACCGATAATACTGTTAAGTAAAGAAGCACTACCAGGATTTTTAGTGTATTCCTTGAGTTTGCCGCGTAAACCCTCATCACCACAGATTTCCGCACGGATTTCATTAAGTGTAAGTTGCAACAGAGATTTGCTTTTGCCGTAGTCTTGAATGCCGAATTTTTCTTGCCATAGGCTGTCAAAAGTCGCTTCTAAATAGCCGTTGTTTTGTTCTAGAATGGTAAGTGCTTTTTGTGCAGGTTCGTCTTTGAGAAGTTGTCGGATTTCTTGAATTTCAGAATGAGTTAATTGAGTGTTCATGCTATATCCTCATTACGGGATAATTGGGATGTTCTGGATTGGGTACAAGTCGCTGATTTCTACAATCAACTAACAAATCTAGCGTTTCAAGTACTGTTTGCCCAATCAGCACAGTATTAGCTGTCACCAATGTCGCTTCAGTAGTTTCCCGCCCTTCCAATTCTATAATCACAGGTTCCGTCAAGCCGATAGATTCTTCCATGCCGTTAGCGTATTGAGCAACCTGCTGACCTCGAATCCTCAAACCTAACTGCTTTACAATCGATATCGGTAGTACTGTACGCACAGCCCCAGTATCCACCAGTGCTTCGATTTCACACATCCGCAGCATATTTGGATTGAGCATTCCTCGACTCACAAGCGCTTCGTCTATGGCATTTGTCAGTTTAACTTTGACGCGAACCTCACCCATAGAATCATTAGTGGCATGATTGGAACGATTGAGATTTACCATATTCTCTATCCCCTATAAAGTTGCCTATGGAGAATTTGTTATTACATTAGTGTCGAGCAAGATTTTCACAGATTATGTTTCTCCTTCAAATATTCCCATTTAGCTTGATCTGGGTCAAAATCAGGTGGTGGGGGTTCGGTTTTTTCAAACCAGTCTTGCAAAGCTTTAATTTTCGTTTGTCTTTTTGGCTTCTCTGACTGTGACTCGGTTACGGTTTCTGTGGAACTAGGAACTGTCTCAACTGACTGTAAAATAATCACTTCCACCTTACCAGGAGCAATATTCAGCGGTTCATCAATAATCAAATGACCAGATTCATCAATTGTGGCATTCAGCTTGTAGGCTTTCATCGTTTTTGCTGCTTTTTGTTTCTAGAATAAAACATGGCTGCTGTAAACGTCGCGTCGCATTCGCAAATCATCGTCTGATTGTTGCCAAAATGGCGATCGCATTCGCAAATCAGCGTCTGATTGTTGCCAAAATGGCGATCGCATTCGCAAATCATCTACTTGTTGCCAAAATGGCGATCGCATTCGCAAATCATCTACTTGTTGTTACTCCCGTAGTTGCGGACTTGATACGAGTTGTTGGCGACTGGAAGTCGCGGCTACACAGGCAAAACCCGCCTGCGCGGGTTTAATAACTTTGATTTCGCGGAAGTCCGCGCAGGCGGACTTTGTTTGTATAGCCGCGATTTCTAATCGCCAGGCATATTGTTCTACGACTCCGTTTCTAGCCTATCCTGCGCTGCCCAAATCGCCTTGCGCACCTCACCTGCGCACTCCCTACCCGTCACCTCACGCCAAATGGCAAGAAACTCGCTTTCGCCTAACTGCTGGAGCATACGGGCTAAAGCATTGATATAATAACCAATAAAATCTTTATTATGCTCTAGTTCAATGGCTAAAGCACGAATGTAAATTAGCAACGCCTCAGAGTAATTTTCTTGAGCTTCTAAAACCCTTCCGCATTTACCTAATGTTCGTGAAGCCCAATACCAATCGCGGAATTGTTCACAAATTCCAAAGGTTTTTTGATAATAGTTAATTGCCACATCAAACTGCCGTTGCTCTTGGGCTACCATGCCCAGTTGGTGATATTCACGCGCAGCAGAGTAGAAATCCCCTGCATCTTCTTTTATCTTCAGCGCCTTTTTGTAGTAATCAACAGCCACATCAAACTGCCGTTGCTCTTGAGCTACCATTCCCAGTTGGTGATAGTTATCTGCAGCAGAGTACAAATCCTCTGCATCTTCTTTTATCTTCAGCGCCTTTTTGTAGTAATCAACAGCCACATCAAATTGCCGTTGCTCTTGGGCTACCATTCCCAGTTGGTGATAGTTATCTGCAGCAGAGTACAAATCCTCTGCATCTTCTTTTATCTTCAGCGCCTTTTTGTAGTAATCAACAGCCACATCAAATTGCCGTTGCTCTTGGGCTACCCTGCCCAGTTGGTGATAGTCACTTGCAGCAGAGTACAAATCCCCTGCATCTTCTTTTATCTTCAGCGCCTTTTTGTAGTAATCAACAGCCACATCAAACTGCCGTTGCTCTTGGGCTACCATGCCCAGTTGGTGATAGTCACTTGCAGCAGAGTACAAATCCCCTGCATCTTCACATATCTTCAGCGCCTTTTTGTAGTAATCAATAGCCACATCAAATTGCCGTTGCTTATAAGCAACGTTGCCTAGATTGTGATAAGCAACAGCAATTTTGTCATTCACTGAGGGGTTATTTAAAGCTATCAATTCATCTAAAATTTCTTGATAAACTTTTCTCGCCCCTTCTAAATCAGCACTTAGCAGCGCTTCATTTGCTTCGTTACCCCGCAAATACATCCAGAAATCAAAAGCATCTTTACCCTTTGCTTTCGCATCTTCCAAGTGAATGCCTATTTGCTTCAGCGCCCGTTGTTGCAATGACTTAAATTCGGGTTTGCGCCCGATGCGCTCATACACTTGTCCCAAGGCGCACAGAATGCGGTAGGCTATATTCCATTCCTGTTGCTGTTCGGCAAGGCGCAGGTTTTGCAACAAGTTTGGTTCTTCAACTCGTAGCACAAAGGTTGCTAGTTCGGCGTTGCTGATGAGTTTCGTGCGGAAGTTATCCGTCAGATAAGCATAGATAATCAGCAACTTTTTTTCGAGTTCGTTAATCACCTCCTCATCTGTCATGGTGAGTGAAGTTGTATCTGTCATTGCGAGCGAAGCGAAGCAATCACCGGATTGTTCGGTATCATGAGATTGCTGAGTCCTTCGGACACGCTGCGCGAACGTTCCACTGCGTTCCACTCGCAATGACACCATTGTGTTCAACTGCTGGCGCAAATACCAAGGTAATGCTGGGTGAATCTTGTAGACAGTTTCATAACCCAAATATTCCACAACACCTGCAGCGGCGGCTTCGTTAAGAATCTTCAACCAATCAGCTTTTTGCAAGTTCTCCCCAAACACCGCCTGATATGCTTGTCCATAACTATCATCAGGACTTTTTGAGAAATTATGCAGCCAATGTGCATCAACCCGTTCCGAAAACAACGCCAAAAACGGTAAATGTCGCCTCGCCTTCTCCGACAACTTACTAAACGAATAATCCAACGACACTGTTAGCGACTTATCCCTACCTTCCTCCTCTACTCCTTTAAAAGTATCCAACCCGCGCCGCAACGCTTCAATCAACTGCACTGGTGTCTGCGTCTTCAGGTGCGGTAACACCACCCGCAATGACAAGGGATGTCCGCCCAACAGTTTCAACAATTCTAAATACTCTTTGGGTAACTTTGCTCTGTCTACCCCCGCCGTTTGCAAAATCTTCGCGGCTAACTCTTCTACATCCTGTTCCCACAAACCGCGCAAATTCAGCAAGGTATAACCACACTCAAGCCAAGTCTCTTCCCGGCGACTGGTAATCAACACCCAAGTTTTCCCACCGCGCAATTCTTTAAGAAATTGCTTGAGTTCGTTTCTCTCCTCCCCATTCAATAAAGGTTCATTTCCCGTGGGAAAACCGTTGACTGGTTCAAAGTTATCCCAAATCAACAAACAAGCCTGAGTTTGGAGATACTTCAACACCGCCAACCGTTGTTTATCTGTAGGAACCGAGGAAAACTTCTCTCCCCAAACTTCCCTACCCACTTGGTTGACTACATAACTCAGCGTCGCCCCATGTTCAAAGGACACAAAAAATATCTTGCCAGCACGTCCTTGAGTTTCTTCTAACCACCGCGCAAACCCACAGGCTAACTCAGTTTTGCCTACGCCGCCCATGCCTTGCACCAGTACAATATTATTTTGCCGAAACCCCCGCTCTAACCGCAAAATCTCGTAATCTCGCCCAATAAAACCATAAGCACCCGCCTCTGGAAATCCCACCAACTGGCTAACTGTTTCTTCTAGGAATGCATCAATATCAGGAATATCTGTATTATTTTCAGGAGTAAACGGCGTGTAAGGTTCCTGTTGATACAACACGGGAACCAACCAATCTCGCAAAGGTTTATCGCCCTTGGGACTTGGACGCTGCGGCTGATTTAAAATTGCTTTACGCCCAGCCGCTACTGCGTTAGAGAGACTCGCACCCCCTACCAACTCGCCATACAACCGCCCAATGAAATGTTTCGCCGCGACAGCATAGACAGAATAAGCCATTGCTACCACACCTTTCGCCCCCAAGGACACCAAGCGGGTAGCCACGGAGGAAAATTTTGCTTCTCCTTCCTGTGCTGATTTGCAAGCATTCAACACAAAAATCGGTACACCGCAATCTGCCAAATTCTGGGCAATTTGTGCTGCTGTGACAATTTGCGGTGAACCATCAAGCGCTTCAAATACTAACACTCCTTGTCCTGCTGCACCCAAGGTATGCTGAAATCCCTGACTATTGGCGTCAAAATTGCCGTGTCCGTCAAAATGTACAATATGATAAAAACCTTTGTTCCTATTTAGTTCCCGCTCAAACTCCTCAAAGCTAGGCGGACGCAAGACTTTAATATTGACTTGCTTGCGAATTTGCGATAGCGAATCTAGCAGAGGACGGGCGATAGTTTTGAGAGCAATATCTTTTTCGCCGTAGGGACGGGCAATCACGAGCAAGATATTGAGTTTATCTTGGGGGAGTGGTGACATTTCCGCCCGCACAGCATATTCACTCAGACTGCGAGACATTCCAGCTAGAGTTGGGGCAAGAAATTGGCGATCGCTCGGTGAGTACAGCAATTCCCAAGGCAAGTTTAACACCGTGGGGTCATCGGAAGTAATCACCAGTTCGCAGTTATGCAACCCATCGTTGGTAGCCCCTTGAAAAAATCCCCGCGCTAATTCGCTACTGCGAAACACTAATTCAAATAATTGCTCTCCCCAACTCTGCAACTCTTGCTCTATTTTTGCGGCGTTATCTGGTGCAAGTCCGTAGGGAAAGCGCAAATACTCTTCCAAATACCAGCGTAAATCGGTTAGTGCTTGCTGATCAAAAGGATGCTCAAATGTTACAGTATTAGCCGAACGGGGTGCGGCTTGTCCTCGTTGCCAGGAAAGTTGAATTGTCTCGCCTTGATGAGCAATCCGCAAGCAATTTTTCGCCATAGCTGCTGGATAAGAAGTTAATTGTATGCTAGCTAAAATTAGTAATCACATAGAGAGTTGCTAATTCCGGATACAATATGACTCCTTCGAGTCTTTGCCTTGTTCCCAGTCTCTGGCTGGGAATGCTCATTGGGAGGCTCTGCCTCCTTTGATAAAGTCGAGGCAGAGCCTCAATGGATGCATTCCCCGGCAGAGCCAGGGAACGAGAAAACTCATTACCAGTTTCACTGAAGGCAGAGAAATAGAGTGCTGTACTGTTGCACCGGATGGTATGACAATTGTTGCTGGGGAGAAATCAGGGAAGTTGTATTTTTTGCGGTTGGAGACAGCTAAGGAATAGGATTATTCCTCATCGTCATATTTTTCTAAAGAAGTCATAGCCGTTCCTTGGGAATGATGATTTTTTTGATTTTTAGCATAGCAAACAGCTTGTTCTAACTGCTTGGCACCTAACGACAATACACCATATCCCCGTTGCCAGCAAAAGGGAATAGAATTTAGATAATTTTCAGATAGCCGATAATTTTTATTTAATAAATGGGCGCTACTACCTTTAATATTTTTGACAAATTCAGCGATGGATAAGCTAGGAGGAATTGAAGCAATTAAATGAATATGGTCTTCGATGCCGCCGATAGCGTGAATGATACAATTAAGATTATCTGATTTGTGAATAATGTAATTATAAAGTTCCGTTTCTCTATCAGGTGTAATTAAAGGTAGGCGTTCTTTCGTTGCCCAAACGAGATGATAATAAATGCGCCAAAAAGCCATAAAATGATTTGGAAATTGATGGTTTAAGATGTGATTTTTTTCGATTTTACTCGCTGGCTGGGGAATTGTCGCTGTGATAGTGCTATTGAGCAATCATTTTATTCCACGCCCGTCGGCGAATTAATTCCAGGGCTGCATAGCGTCCGCATGGGATTCAAATCCAGGGCTGCATAATCACGCGTCACGCGTCCGCCTGGGATTCAAATCCCAGGCTCATAATCAAAGTCCGTTAAAACGGACTGATGATTCACCATTATTTATTTATATGATTATCCAGTCGTCTTTAGACGACTTCGCCTATGAGCCTGCGAATTAATTCGCAGGCGGACGTGGGATAAAATCTTACAATCTCCCCTGACACTCAAAGCACGAGTATTTGATACTCAAAGCACGAGTCTTTGATACTCAAAGCATGAGTCTTTAACACTCAAAGCATGAGTCTTTAACACTCAAAGCACGAGTCCTTAACACTCGCGCCCGAGTCTTTACCTCTGCGGCGGACACAATCGCTGCAAATCTTCAGGAAGTCGCCCACATGTCTGCTGAAATGTTCGCGGATTCAGTCGCCACCAAGCAAATAATCCTAAACTTGTACCACCCACAAGCAAAACCAATAACCCCGCAAGCAACAACCACCACTTTTTCTTCTTTTGAAATTTCGCAGGAGTTTGGGTTTCGTCTGTTAGTGGTGGTTGTGAAATAAGCAACTCCAGAAGCGCTTGAGAACTTGGTGTCAACTCAGATTGTTGTTCTTGTTGTTGTTGTTGTTGTTCTGGTACTATGACTTCTACAGGTCGCAGCCCGCTAAGCAATGAAGCTATAGGATCTGGGGAAACACGACAATGAGTCAGAACCACTGAGATATTATCCTGAGCATTTTTCTCATTTGCCAATGAAATCCATTGACGGACAGCATCTTCCAAGGAAAGTTCACCTTGCAGAACAGGTACAGCGTAATTTCGCCAAGAGTGTTCTACTAAGTCATTGTCGCTCAAACCATCAGAACACAACAGTAATATACCGTCTTCTTCTAAAATAAATTGCTGAATCACAGGACGCAGAAATTCACCATCTTTTGTGCCTAATCCTTGACTCAAGGAAGTTGCTTCTGGGCGTTGCAGTGCTTTTCGATACAGAGTACGAGCAGAACGGACTTCCCGCCCAGCGACATCATCATCTACTGTTAAAAGCTGACAATAGTCGCGTGTTATCCAGTAAGCACGGCTATCACCCACATGAGCTAAATAAAGTTCATGTGTATTTTGTGACTCATTACCAGAAATACTTTTGATAATTTGCGGTAATTGCACTGCCATCACAAGGGTTGTACCCATGCGTTCGGTGCCTTCGCGTTTTTGCTGATTATTGCAGTTGCAAATGACATTATTGACAATTCGCAAACTTGCCTCTATTTGTTTTTGAATTAAGTCCGGCGGTAAGATGTCTGCTTGTTCTTTCATCTCTGTGAGTAAGGCGCGAAGTTGCAATTTTAGAGATTGCACTGCTAGCAGACTTGCAACCTCGCCGCCTTGATGTCCACCAATACCATCACAAACAATAGACACTTGTGGTAATAATAAATCATTTGGATCAGCAGCGTCACTAGGGTAGCAAGCGTCTTCATTTTGCGTTTGTTGTGAACCAGAATCTGTTGATCCTGCTACCTTTAGGGTTAATGGCAAATCTGCTGCACATGATAGGAGTAAAATATTGAGTTGAGTGGCAATAGAGTCTAAATTTGCTTCTTCACTACGCATCTGCTGGACTATGTTGTTCAACTCTTGTGCTACTGGTGTTTTTGCAGCAGCGATCCAAGGTTGCCAACATTTTCCCAACTGCTGTAAAGACACGTCATGAGGCGTTTCTACAAGTTCCAACAGTCGCACGCACCAACCTTGCACGCGCAAATTATCTGGAATCAGCAAACTGCCAGCGACTCCCAACTCTGATAGTGGTGCCCACAGTTGGATAATTTGGAAAAGCCAGTAAACTTGTCGTACTGCTTTTGCTTGCTCCCATGCGTCTGTTATTGCTGGGTAGAGATTTCCGGTTTCATCTATTGGCACATTTTCCAACAAGAGAATATTATCATAGGCCAACCCATATACCTGAGGAATATGTAATCTGTGTTGATATAATCGCAGATAAGACACAATTTCTTTAGAAAATTCTTCAGGGATGTCTGGCAATAGTTCTGGTTGAGTATCTAGCCAAATGTTCGAGCTAGTGACGTCATAGCGATGTCCAACTTTCCCTCCAGGTTGGATTTTGGCGGCTAATGAACCAGTTGCCCAAAGGTAACGGTGAACTAGGGGAGTTTGAGAACTTGTAGAAACACTATCTTCTATAGAATTCATGGCTTGAGTACAGCTTTGATTTATGCAATAAATTATCCGCTGAGTTGAAATCATGCAAGTCGGAATTTTTCGAGAAATCGATGAGTTAATTTGGGAACATCCCAAATGTGTAAGTTATATCAAACTCCTATTAACCCAGGTTGCTAGTTATCAAAAAACGCCTGATTTTAAGTACAAGGTCTCAATTAATAGTATTTTGCAATACTTCAAAAGGGAGTTTTCGTATGACTTATATACCAATACGGTTCAGTTAAGGGTTGATCCTCCCTAGCCCTCCTTAAAAAGGAGGGAACTAAGCCCCCTTTTTAAGGGGAGCCAGTGCGTTGCGGGGGTTCCCCCCGTTGTAGCACCTGGCGTCGGTTGGGGGATCTTAAATACCACTGACTGAACTGTATTGACTTATATACCGTTTCTAGGGACTAACTAGCAACTTACGTTATTATTCCTTGTCCACAGTCACGGTAACAAAGTGAAGCGCACCCTACTTTGAACACAACGCTTGCACTGCGTATGCCTACTACACGGTTTAGCTAATTTACGTAAATTATGAGAAAAATTTTTGCTTTGCTTTGTTTTAGTCTAGGAATTGCTCTGGTTAACCTTACTTATTCAGTTGCTCAAGCTCCTAACTTACCATCTGTACCTGTTCCAAACAACCCCAAGCAACTACCACCACAACAGCCACCATCTGTTGAGGAATTGCCAATACCACTGAAAGTCACAGACAGAAAAACGTGTCAAGTGACATACCAATGCTTGGGTTGGGATGAACAACTTTGGGGTGGCAAGGGTAAAAAAGGCGACAAACAAGCGCTATTAACATCAATTGATAACAGCTTACGTTATTTGCAAACCAACAAAGCAAATACAGTGTATCAAAATTACCCCATTACAGAAATTACGCTTGATCGCGTATTTCGTAGCTTAATACGTTTTCGTCAACTGGTTGTTGACTCCAAATCTCCTGCACAATTGCAAGCTGCTGTCAATCGGGAATTTGTCTTTTACAAGTCGGTCGGTAATGACGGTAAGGGAACTGTTAAATTTACTGCTTACTACGAGCCGCTTTATACTGCCAGTCGCACGCCCACAGCAGTTTATAAATATCCCCTTTATGGACGCCCACTGGATTTCGATGGGTGGGCTAAACCGCACCCCAAACGGATTGATTTGGAAGGACAAGATGGCTTGCTAAAAGATCGAAGCCCGTTGCGGGGTTTGGAGTTATTTTGGTTTCGCGATCGCTTTGAGGCGTATATGATACATATTCAGGGATCTGCTCAACTCAAGCTTACCGATGGTACAAAAACCTCTGTTGGTTTTGCAGGTGGAACAGATTATCCTTGGACTAGTATCGGGCGGGCACTCATTAAAGATGGCAAACTGTCCCGAGAAAAAGTAACAATGCCAGCTATAGTTAAGTATTTCCACGAAAATCCTCAGGATTTAAATCAATACCTGCCACGCTGGGAACGCTTTATCTTTTTTAAGGAAACCAACGGTATGCTTCCTACTGGAAGTATAGATGTGCCAGTCACCGCAGAGAGGTCTATTGCTACAGATAAGTCTGTTATGCCTCCAGGGGCGCTAGCGCTGATTTACTCTTCATTTCCCTATCCCAAAACAGGAGGAGGGTTGGAGTTTCGTAAGGTAAGCCGTTTTGTACTTGATCAAGATACAGGAAGCGCCATTAAAGGTCCAGGACGGGTTGATTATTTTATGGGGACTGGCAACTTAGCGGGCGATCGTGCTGGCGTAACAGGTGGTAATGGAGAACTTTACTACTTACTACTCAAAGAATGAACGTGGGACTGTCAAACACTGGAAGGCTACGATAGACTGGAATTATGTTCTTTTGATTAAACATTTTTGTTGCTAATAGTCATCAAAATTTACTTTCAAAAATTAATTTTTGCTTTCTGGAAAGAGTCAATGCGTGAGTGTATCTAATCTGAAAAATGCATTGATGGTGTGAATCTATTCTCTAGGATGGCATTATGCCAAGTACAACTTTAATTTGGCTTTTGGCTGGTTCAGGTCTTTGTTTGTTAGAGCTGTTTATGCCAACAGCTTTTGCTGCCTTTTTGGCGGGAATTAGCGCCCTTGTTGTGGCGTTTCTGTCTCAAACGATTTTGGGCAAGTTATGGCTACAAATTGTGGTTTGGCTGTTCCTTTCCACAGTTCTAGTCGTACTTTCTCGTCGGTTTATGACTTTGCCAAAACGCAAAACGAAAATTCAGCACGCAATTATAGCCGAAACTTTAACTGAGATTCCAGCCGGAAAACCAGGACGAGTGCTATATGAGGGAAATTCTTGGCGGGCACGTTGTGACGATGAAAAACTCAGCATCTCACCCAATCAAAGAGTTTACGTCACAGGACGCGAAGGGACGACTCTGATTGTGATGCCAGAAAATCTGTTGGACTCGTGATTCTTTGTGTTAAATCAGTGAACAGGGAACAGTAAACAGTGAACAATTGATAACTGATAACTGATAACTGGTAATTGATGACTGATGACTGATGACTGATAACTATTAAAAATTTGGAAAATTCATTATGGAACAGTTTTTTTTACTTGTTTTTCTCGCTCTAGGTGGTTCTGCCTTAGCTGGTTCTGCCAAAGTTGTGAATCAGGGAAATGAAGCTTTGGTGGAACGCTTAGGAAGCTATAACAAAAAGTTAGATCCAGGACTTAGCTTTCTCGTTCCCTTTTTTGATCGGGTTGTCTTCCGCGAAACTATCCGAGAAAAAGTTTTAGATATCCCGCCGCAACAATGCATCACCCGTGATAACGTGTCAATTACCGCTGATGCGGTGGTTTACTGGCGCATTATGGATATGGAGAAAGCCTACTACAAAGTGGAAAATCTCCAGGCGGCGATGGTTAATTTGGTGCTGACTCAAATTCGTGCCGAAATGGGCAAATTGGAATTGGATGAAACTTTTACCGCCCGTTCTCAAATTAATGAAATGTTATTGCATGACTTAGATATTGCAACTGATCCTTGGGGCGTGAAAGTGACGCGGGTGGAACTGCGCGATATTATCCCGTCACAAGCTGTTACGGAGTCGATGGAATTGCAAATGTCGGCGGAACGTCGTAAACGAGCAGCAATTTTAACTTCCGAAGGCGATCGCGAATCAGCCGTCAATAACGCCAAAGGTGAAGCTGACGCCCAAGTTCTGGACGCAGAAGCCCGTCAAAAATCAGTGATTTTGCGAGCTGAAGCTGAACAAAAAGCAATTATTTTGAGAGCACAAGCCGAACGCCAGCAGCAGGTTCTTAAGGCACAGGCGATCGCCGAATCTGCAGATATCATTGCCCAAAAAATGAAAAATGATCCTGTTGCTTACCAAGCTTTAGAAGTTCTGCTTGCCTTGGGTTACATGGATATGGGCGCGACAATTGGCAAAAGCGATAGTAGCAAGGTTATGTTTATGGACCCGCGCACCATACCTGCTACCTTGGAGGGTATACGCTCGATTGTCTCAGATGGTCAAACAACTGACTCAAATCTTCCGTATACAGGGGAAGTGTCTCCAGGAAATAATAATCATCGCTCTAGCTAGAATAAGGCGAGTGGGGAGCAGGGGAACAAAGGAGCAGGGAGAGAACTCTGAACCCTTGCTCTTGACTAATGACTAATGACTAATCAGCAGTTTGAGCTAATTGGCATTGAGTACACAAACCGAAAAATTCTAGAGTGTGATAAAAAATCTTAAACTTGTGTGTAGACTGTAATTGACCCTCTAGGTCATGGACGGGACATTGATTAATCGGGATGGAAGCACCGCACTGTAGACAAGTCAGGTGGTGCTTGTCTTGCTGGGCTAAGTTGTAGAGGGCTTCACCATTAGCCAATGTCCGCACTTGCACCAGACCTTCAAGTTTTAAGGATTCTAATGAGCGGTAAACTGTTGCTAGACCCATGCTTTGGTTACGGTTACGTAACTCGACATAAATATCTTGGGCGGAAATGCCTTGTTTAATGGTTTTAAGCAAGTTTAGAATACGCTCTTGACTGCGGGTGCGTAAGGTTCTCATAGACAATTAGTATAGTAATAAAACGCCAATTGCATTTGAAAAAGTTTATTTTAAGTATTCTCCTGCTTACCTTTTAGCTTAACTCTCATAACTTGTGCTTCTATTGTCGCCCAATTGGGACAGAAAGATATAGTATGAGCTTAGCAGTATTCAGCGAAAGCCAGTGCAAAGGAAGTATCTAGCCAAAATTTTTGTCACTCTGCGTCCTTCAGTTCTAGATCCTGCTGGAGTCGCAGTACAATCTGGGCTGAAGCAAATGGGATACGATGATGTTGAGCAGGTGCGGATTGGCAAGTACATTGAAGTCACTCTCATCTCAACCGATGAAGATACAGCCCGTCAGAACTTAGACAGGATGTGTGATCAAATGCTTGCAAATCCAGTCATAGAAAATTATCGCTTTGATTTGATAGAGGTTGAGTCACAGACGGGAGTGTATTAATCTGTTTTTTCAGAGTCATTAGTCCTTTGTTCTTCGTCCTTGATTTTATAAGCTTCGAGGAATGACACATGTCTACTGGCTAATGACTTATGACTAATAACTAATGACTAGTGACTAATAACATGAATTTTGGAGTTGTTGTTTTTCCGGGTTCTAATTGCGATCGCGACGTTGCTTATGTAACAAGAGACTTGCTGCAGCAACCAACTCGCATGGTTTGGCATCAAGAAACTGATATTTCTGATGTGGATATCATGATTATACCAGGTGGCTTTAGCTACGGAGATTATTTACGCTGTGGTGCGATCGCCCGCTTTTCACCTGTTATGCAGCAAGTCGTTGAACACGCTCAAAAGGGCAAACTCGTCCTCGGTATTTGCAACGGATTTCAAGTCTTAACTGAGGCAGGGCTGTTGCCGGGAGCGTTGGTAAAGAATCGGGATTTGCATTTTATATGCGATCGCGTTCCTGTGAAAGTCGAGCGCACAGACTTTCAGTGGACGCAAGGTTATCAAAATGGTGAAATTATTACTTTGCCCATTGCTCACGGGGAAGGGCAATATTACGCAGATGAATCTACATTATCAGAGATTGAAAATAACGCTCAAGTCCTGTTTCGCTACGAGGGAGATAATCCCAACGGCTCAGTGAACAACATAGCTGGGATTTGCAACCGTCAAGGGAACGTGTTGGGAATGATGCCGCACCCAGAGAGAGCGTCTGACTCACTGCTGGGCGGTAGCGATGGGTTGAAGTTGTTCCAGGGGTTGTTGGAGAAAGTCGGGGTGTTGGTGTAGAAAGGGTGGGGACACAGGGTGCTGTGTTCCTCAGACAACCGAGATCATTTCCTCTAAAGAAAATACAAACCCAGGGAGCACATCTTCTCCTGACAGTGCCACTGGTGATTGGAGAATTTCCACATCCTGATTTAGACGAGAAATTTCCACTTGCCACGTTTCTAGGTCAATTAACCAACCCAATTTTGCACCGTTATTCAGATATTCTGACATTTTGGTTTGTAGCCTTTTCCAGTCATCATTAGATGAGCGTAGTTCGACTACAAAATCAGGACAAGCAGGAGCAAATTTTTCTTGTTGTTCAGGCGTCAAAGCATCCCATTTTTCCCGCTTCAACCAAGATGCAGTAGGCGAACGAACGGCACCATTTGGTAGTGTAAAGCCAGTTGAAGAACCGAAAGCAACTCCCAAAGTATAGTCACGATTCCACTTTCCCAGTTGATAGCATAAATTGGCGCTGCGGATACTGGTTATACCGCCGAAAAGAGGCATGAGTACTAGTTTTTTATCAGCATTGCGCTCAAATTTTATCAGTTCGTGACGCTGGCATAGTTCAAAGAATTGCTCATCAGTTAAGTCGATGAAAGGACTTAAGTCGAGGATTAAGGCATTCATGTGATGCTGCTTAAAAAATTATGAAAAACGTTAAGTCTTTTTACTTGGGGGGAACTTCAGTTTAGATACTGATATCTATTGTAACGTTTGCCATCTACCTCCAAGACCTTTGAGCCTGGCTATAGTTGTAGATGAATTTTAAAAATTAAATAATGTATAAATTATGACAATAGCAACATCCCTTTGGAACAAGTTTGCGACTTATGACAATTTCCTGCTTGCTTGGCAACGAACTGTGAATGTCACAAGTCGTATGGTTCACGACGAGTTAGGGATGAAACTATTTGCACATAATCTTCAAGCTAATCTTGAAAATTTAGTACAGCGAGTAGTAGCTGAAGATTTTCCTTATCAACCCCTAGCTGATCACAAAGTTTATGTGCCAAAACCTTCCAGCACATTGAGAACAATGTCACTGATGGCTGTACCAGATGTGATTGTCTATCAAGCACTAGTAAATATTATTGCTGATCAAGCCTACCTTTATCTTGTCAGCCATGAGAATCAGTGTGTTTTAGGTAATCTTTATGCTGGACCGGGAAAGCGTTGGATGCTTAAACCTTGGAAGAAGCAGTACACACGCTTTGTGAACCGTGTAGAAAAGCTATATTCTGCTGGTAACCCCTGGATCGCCTCAACAGATATTGTTGCCTTCTATGACACAATTGACCATGCTTGTTTATTAAGTATTATACGTAAATATTGCGGGGAAGACCGAAAATTTGAGCAACTATTTCTAAACTGTCTGGAGAAATGGGCAGTACATAACGTAAATATAAAGATGAGCCGTGGAATTCCTCAAGGTAGCAATGCGTCTGATTTTCTTGCTAACTTGTTTTTACATGAAATTGACAAAAAAATGATAGTTCATGGTTATCAATATGTCAGATATGTAGATGATGTTAGAATTCTTGGAGCAGAGAAGTCAACTGTTCAACGTGGATTAATTTTATTTGACCTTGAGTTGAAACGTGCTGGTTTAGTAGCACAGGTGACAAAGACTAGTGTTCATAAAATAGAAAATCTTGAAAAAGAAATTTCACGCTTACGATTCAGAATTACAGACCCAACAGGAAAGGGAAATTGCCTACTCGTCACGATTCCATCTCCGCCTAAAAGTGAACAGGCTGATTTCGCTAGTGATTATGTAAAAAAGACATCCAGTGGTTATGTAGAAGACCACACAACAATATCAGATAGCAAGAGTAATTTGGAGGATGATGAGAAAGATGATCTTGAGGATGATGAAGAAATCACAACGTTATCCTCAAACAAAGATTGCGATATTGAGCAGAACAAAACTCCAAATCTACAAAAACAAATACGTGAAAAGTTTATAGAGGCTTTTGCACTATTAGATGATCAAGATAGGGGAAAGGAGGCTGAGTCAAATATCGCATTTTGCTTATATCGACTTGAACCGCATCCATCGATACGCGAGCAAGTGCTCAGTTTACTTTCTACACTACCTTGGCGTTCTGAAGCTATATCAATCGCTTTAGGGCGTTTCAAAAATGATTCATATGTTATTGAAGGATTGAGGGCTTTTATCAGTGAACATGATGTGTATTCCTGGCATCGTGCTAATTCACTATGGGCACTATATCAGGTGAGCGAGGCTAAAAGTGTTGCGCCAATATGTCAAGCTTGGCTAGCTGACACTCAACTTCACTGGTACGCGAAAGTAATAGCAGCTAGGATATTGGCGGAGGTTCCAGGACAGCATGCTTACTTTATGGAATGTTTACAAAGTGAGCAGAATATGGTGAATGGCAATGCTGAAGAAACAGCAATCCTCCGCCAAGAATTAGCTTATGGTGCTTTTCAAAGAATCAAATCACCCTACAAGCAATTAGCATTATTTAGGCTAATTTGTATAGACAAAAGTCCCTTAGTTCAGCAGTTGGTAGTTTATCTTCTCCAACAACCACAATGCCAAGTCACTTGGGACGATTTAAAGGAATACCATCAGCAGATGGGGACAATATCAGAGTTAATTAAAAAGTTAGGCTTATCAGCAGATGCCTTGACACCTTGTTTTATATTTCAAACGCTCTCAACTATGTATAGAGTTTCGCTAGCAGAATATGATCTGCGTCGATTTTATGCTAAACACTACAATAAAGCAGTTGAGCAGTTACGAGAGTCTGTAAGTAACTACTACCAATCACCTAGCTGGTATATTAGAACTTTCCATCAATTCGCACACGTTACTCTCATTGCTTTTTGTGAAAGTGTTTTACCTAGTGAAAGTGGATTATATACAGGCTACGATAATGTTGCTAGTAGAGGTATTTTGACAACAACATTACCCAGAGGAGCGGCTATTTGGAGGCGGCTTGGTCCCATGCGTAATCGAGTTGATCACCCAGTAGATAGCAAGACACAGCTACATACAAGAAAGATTACCGTTAAGGAAGTTGAAGATCTCCACAAAGAACTTCAAGTTGCCCTTCAAGAAATCTTTGATGTTTGGCTAAATTCACCACTGCCTACTGCTACTACATCTGCTGTACCTGTTGGTGTATCTATTTCATAACCTCTTGTACTATTGGGCACAGTCCTTCTATTAACTGTTGAGAGGATACGGGCGATAGCTTCGCTGCAGCATAGCGGCAGATCGCCCTTCCCCATAATCTCAACTGCTCCTCAAACCTTGTTCCTGCACTCAAAGCGCTACAGTAAAACTAAATATTCCAGCCCTGTACCATGTTAGCCAGTACCGCCAGCTACGAAATTACCTGGGAAAAGCTACCAGATGACTTTGTTTTAGACTCGGAACCAGTGGACAATATTAATCAACCTTCCCTTGCTGCAGCTTTAACCGAAAGTTTGCAAGTTGCAAGTAAATTACCACCGAATGCGTTAATTACTACAAACTACGGTATTTGCGCTACGGTAAATCAGAAGATGGTAGTGAAAGCACCAGACTGGGCGTATATACCTTCTATTCGAGTGTCGCGGGAGGAAGTCAAACGTAGTTACACCCCTCGACTTCAAGGCGATATTCCAGTTCTTGTTATGAAATTTCTTTCTGACACTGAAGGGGGCGAGTATTCCAGTAAGCCTACCTACCCTCCAGGAAAGTGGTTTTTTTACGAACAAGTCTTAGAGGTTCCCAATTACGTCATTTTTGAACCGGATACAGGGGAACTGGAAGTTTATCAATTAGATGATTCCAAACGATATCAGCTACGAAACTCTGATGCTAATAATCGTTACTCGATTGCTGAAATAGGATTATTTTTGGGGGTATGGCAAGGAACCAGAGAGAATCGCACAGGTTATTGGCTGCGGTGGTGGGATGAGAATGGAAAACTTTTTCTTTGGGGTTCAGAACGGGCAGAACGATTAGCTGCACAACTCAGGGCAGCAGGAATTGAACCTGAGATTTAACAGACAATAGCAGTCAATCCCATGCGATTTTACGGGCTGCAAGTTTGCCCACAGTATTGCTGAAAATGTACATAGGGACTGGGTATAGCCAAAGTCAAAGTTTCATAGGCAAAAGTTAAAGCAGTTATCAGTTATCAGTTATCAATTGTTCACTGTTCACTGTTCACTGTTCACTGTTCACTGTAAAACAAGAGTGTTTTTAACCTTGCGGGTTCAACAGTTCCTAAGGCGGGATAAACTCGCCTTAGGAACTGTTTCACTTTTTACTTTCCGCGCTTCCCAATCCCTAATTTTCTTATTTTTAGTAAATGGTGCTAAGCGTCGTAAGTAGCTGTCCCGCTAAACTTAACTTGAGCAGGACTGGGATTTGCACCGATATTGCGGTCTACATAACGTACTTTATCACGACCTTCCTTCACTTTTTCTGGGAAAGTACCATCAGCCGGGTGTATAGCCTGAGTTTCTCCGTTAGGATAAATCCGGTAAACTTTGTAGTCTGTAATTTTCAATTTCCGCAATACCTGACCGCCCAAATAGATGCCGTACTCCTTACGAGCCAAAGACAGCACGTTTTCACCTTGGCGCATAATGGCGGTACCGCCTGTTGGCAGTTCAAATGGTTGCTCTTTGGGGCTAGTCCAAGTGATGGCGTACTTTTCTTCCAGTTCTGCTTTCTTAAGCAAGCCGCCAGTGCTGCCACCAAATACCGGAGTTTGTCCAGAAAGTTTTTCTGCCATAAAGTTTCTCTCAACGTTTTTACGGCATCCTATCACTGCAACAAGGATCATGTTGCGATCGCGTTATAGTCTGTAACAGTTATTAGTCTATTAATCATTATTTATGAGTCTTTCGCTGCAATAAAGGACTTTTTACTCTTGACTTTTGAGGACTTTTGCTCGTTACTACTCGAAATCATCGGTATGGTGAAGTGAAACTGACTGCCCTGGTTTTTGCCATTTGATTTTGCCCAAATTTCTCCACCCCACCCATTGACAATTTGGCGGCAAATTGCTAGCCCAAGACCTGTGCCACCAGCGGTACGCCGCAGCGCTCCTTCTTCTTGATAAAAGCGGTCAAAAACGATTTCTAGAAGATGTGATTCAATACCGCGTCCAGTGTCAGCCACAGTCACCTCAACCATTTTCTTTCGGTTGCGTTCACCTTTAATAGTGATCTGTCCGTCTGTTGGTGTAAATTTGCAAGCATTGTCTACGAGTTTTGCCAGCACCTCCACCAGCCAATCTCCATCAGCTTTGACCAAAGGGAGGTTTTTTGCAAGTTGAGTTGTAATTTTGGGCACCTTTTCCGAAGCAAATCGGGTGCGAATGCGACTTAATGACAAATCCACACACTCTTGTAAAGTAAGCGATTCTGGATGCCATTCCACACGACCGCTTTCTAGATTGGAAAGCGTCAGGAAATCTTGTATGAGTTTGCGCATTCGTTCTGAGTCAGAAAGAGCAGTGCTTAGCATGACCTGCTGTAAGTCTGAGGGCATATCCGGTTCGCTGGCAAGACTTTCTAAGCATACCTGAATGGTAGACAAGGGGGTGCGAAGTTCGTGTCCAGTAATAGCTATCAAGTTGCTGCGAGTGCGGTCAAGGGCTTCCAACTGTTTGTTAAGATCTTCTAAGTTAGCATAAGCTTCTGCTTGAATAAGGGCGGCTCCCACTTGGGTGGCAATAGCTTCTACCAAGTCCAAATCCCCTGATTGCCAATCGTGTAAAATTTCGTTGCAGTAGTGTAGTTCAACGATACCCAACAACCGCCCCTGGTAGAATACTGGTTCCATCAGCCAAGAACGAATATCATACTTTTTGACGAGTTCCACAAGTTCTTTAGAACTGGTGATGCGAACATCCGTATAAGTATCAGTCAAATAAATTCCTTGGTTTTGGAGGACAACTTCCCTGAATAAAGGATTGTTTTCCAACGACCAAGTTTTTCCTGACAAAGATGACACACCGCGACGCAAAAATTCATGTTCGATCACGGCTTTGGCTTCTGTCTCTTGAGCGCGGTAAATTAGACAACGACTAGCCTCTAAGTTTTGTCCTAGTTCTTGGGTTGCGATTTGGAGAATTTCATGAGGGTCGAGCGATCGCCTAATCGCGGTGCTAATCGTATTGACCAAACGCTCCTTACGTGCTTGAGACGCGATGGAACGGTATGCTTTATGCAATTTGTACTGACTGGCTTGGAGGTAAGTCACCAAACGCTGCACAAAGGGGTCAGTGTCTATGTCACAGGCATATTCGTTTGGCGATTCTACTTTTGTTTGGCTTGTATTCTCGGCTATCCCAAATCTCAAGCGTGCTTGCTGAATTTTGTCTGCCAGTTCTGGTCTGTAAACCAAAATCCTGTCCAATAATAATTCAGCCGCTTTGAGACTTACTCCCCGTTCTGCTGTCCAAATTCCTTCAAACCTACGCGCCGTGTCCATATCTAAACTTGGACTGATCTCCCGTAGTTGCTGATTTTTGGCAACAGAACCTATGCTCTCTCGGCAAACCAAGCAAGTTGCATAGTTTTGGGCAATGACTACCAAGTGCCATTCTTGAGTTAAGCCATCATCTGGTTCAAAAGCTATTTTTTCATAATGTTCCGAACTGTTGGTAAAGTCCGTTTCGGGTGCTGATAATACGTATATTTGATTACTACGCTGAGCAAGCCGCTGATATCGATGAGCTTCTTGACGGTAAAATCGCTCTCTTTGGAAGCTCGCAATGACCAGAGGCTGCTCCAAAGTAGCAGCCAACACCTGGTCTTCCATCGCGTGAGAAAGCGCCGTTAGTGAAGCCTTGAAATATATTTGAGGTCTCAGGTGGGGTAGAGCCTGTAGCAGTTCACTCAGCACAGAAGTCGAAATGCTCATCAATTTTATAAAGGAGCCACAATCTGGACAAAATCCAAGTCACAGCTGCATTGTACAAATTACAACGGACTCTCAGCTAAATTAGATAGTTGCGATATGTAAAGAATGGTGAAAGACAGGTTCAAAGTTTTGGCAGACGCAGCAATTTGTTTAAGATAACGCAATACTTGGCTTGCGGTTTCCCACCAACCAACTAAAAGCTGTTTTCGGAGTATCATAAGCATTTGTTCATCTTCTGGATCACCATACAACAAGGTTGGTGAGGGATTTCCAAAACCACTTTTTTGAAATTCCTGCCTTTACAACTCTTAACTAGACTAAGGAGTCCTCGCCAGTTAAGCGTGCAGGCATTTTTATTTTACGTCCACCAGGTGCCCTATGTACCATGAGCAATACACATTTGTTCCCAGGAATTTGTCCAAAACTCTGCCCCTGCTCTTTGCTCTGGTCTTTTTAAGTTTTGTGTACCTCGCCAGATCGCAAGAAGTATAAGAGGTCAGTCGTTCGCTTCATTCAATATTCACGCCGCAGTTTTCAGTTCAAGTTGATGAATTTCAACAAAAAATTTCTTCCAATTTGAAAAATCAGCCATTATTCTCTGAATATAAATAATTTTTTGTTCAAAAAGTTGCGTTTTGTAAAAAATTAATTTGTTTTTTAATTTTATTTATAATAATTTTCTCCTAGCAGTTTAAATAAGAAATGTTAAAATTTTGTCTTTGTGCGGAAAAAGTGGCGATTTCGTTGTTCTTACAAAGAAGTTTCTACATCTTGCCATTTTGAAGAAAAACGGCTAACAAGACAAATAGCAATCAGAATTTTCAACTTTATTCATAAATTTTTTATAAATACTTACTTTATAAAAAATTTATGTTTAAATTTAGACACATATTCTGTTCATGACTGTATGTGATTATGATTTTTCCTCAATGGCTCAAATCTACATCTAACAGTGTCTTTCTTTCCTGTTGACGCTGTTGCTTGGATGAAAAACTAAACCTGTACACGGAATTTTGGCTGATGACACCGGATACACTGATGACACCGGAAAAACTTTCTCTAGACGGAAAAACTTTTGTTCCTGCTGATCAAATCCCCATCCCAGAGTGGCCTCGCATTATCAGCGAAAGACCACAACCGACGCTAACGGTTAAAGATGATGATTTATTTTTGGTAACAGACACTATAGGCAATATCTCTGGCTGTTCACTTAACGATGGCAATCCCAGTATGGGATTGTTCTGCTGTGACACACGCTTTCTCAGCCGCCTTGAGTTGCAAATCGACGAACATTCGCCAGTGCTACTCAGCAGCACTGCTGATAAAGGATTTTCTCTATCGGTTTTATGTACCAATCCCAAAATTGAAGACCGTTTGAGAAACGATACAGTAGGCATTCGTCGCGAACTGGTACTGAATGGCGCATTATTTGAAGAATTAGAAGTATCAAATTATAGCACAAGTTCCGTTAGCTTTGAACTTAGCATTAGCTTTGATGCGGATTTTGTGGATTTATTTGAAGTCCGGGGCTATCACAGAGATAAACGGGGCAAACTTTTACGCCTTGTGGAACCGACACCTGAAGAAGGAACATCAAATAGCGATGGTGTTTCTTTTGTGTCTGGGCAACCTGAACAAAAAGAGCAATCTTTGAGTCTTGCCTATCAAGGTCTGGATGGGTTGGTGATGGAGTCTCGCATTCAATTCCAGCATCGACAACCAGATTATTTTAAGGGTTACACAGCCGTTTGGCGGTTGGAGTTAGCTTCTCACGAAACCCAAAAGTTGGGCTACCGGGTGAATTTGTTGAGAAACAGTAAACCTAGTTCCATTGTCAGCGCCGCTTTTACCCTGACACAGGCGAAAGCTGGTGAAATCATGGAAGAGCAACAGTGGGTGCAACAAATTACACAAATTCGTTCAGATAAAGGAACTTTCAATCGAATTATTGAAAGGGCTGAGCAAGATATGTACTTGTTGCGTCAGTCCTTTGGCAAGCATAAGACAGTTTCGGCAGGAGTACCGTGGTTTTCCTCGCTGTTTGGGCGGGATTCGCTGATCGCAGCTTATCAAAGCCTGATGCTAAACCCTCAAATTGCTAAAGAAACTCTACAAATTCTCGCGTTTTATCAAGGCAAAACAGATGATGACTGGCGCGAGGAAGAACCAGGTAAGATGTTGCACGAGTTACGGTTTGGTGAGTTGGCTCGTTGTCAGGAAATTCCTCACACTCCTTACTACGGTACAGTCGATGCGACTCCCTTATGGCTAATGCTGTATGCAGAACATTATGCTTGGACTCATGATCTAGAAACCTTAGAGCAACTTTGGCCTAATGCTCTGTTGGCAATGGATTGGATTGACCGTAACATGAGAGAAACTGGCTACCTCAGCTACTACCGCAAATGCAAACAGGGTCTTGACAATCAGGGGTGGAAAGACTCTGGCGATTCTATTGTCAATCGTAAGGGAGAGTTAGCCAGAGGAGCGATCGCCCTTTGTGAAGTCCAAGCTTATGTCTATGCTGTCAAATTACGCTTAGCAGAAATTGCCAGACTCAAAAAGCGGATTGACTTATCAGATCGCTGGACAGAAGAAGCAAGAAACCTCAAGCTTCGTTTCAATAGAGACTTTTGGATGGAAGACCAGGATTTTTGTGCCTTGGCTTTGGATGGAGAAGGTAAGCACGTAGATAGTATTACATCCAATCCCGGTCAATGCTTGAATTTGGGCATTTTCACACCAGAAAAAGCTTACAGTGTTGCTGAACGTCTGCGGGCACCAGATATGTTTAATGGGTGGGGTATTCGCACGTTAAATAGCTTGTCACCAGCTTACAATCCAATGGGTTATCACATTGGTTCTGTTTGGCCTCACGACAACGCACTCATTGCAATGGGGTTACGTTCCCTCGGTTTAGTCGATCAAGCCTTGGAACTTTTTCAAGGTTTATTCGACATGACTGAACAGCAGCCTTATCAACGTCCTCCAGAGTTGTTGTGTGGCTACGAGCGCAATGGTGATAACGCCCCTGTACAGTATCCTGTTGCTTGTACACCTCAAGCATGGGCTACTGGCAGTATCTTCCAGTTACTGCAAATGCTGGTAAACTTGGTACCCGACGCTCCTAACAACTGCTTACGAATTATCGACCCCACTTTGCCAGAGACGATAAATCGTTTGTCACTGCATAATCTCAAAGTTGGTTCTACCATACTTGATTTGGAGTTTGAGCGTTCTGGTACCACAACTGCTTGTCGTGTTGCAAAAAAACGCGGTAACCTCAGAGTGGTGATTGAAGCGTAAACCAAAGTGTTAAGTTATAAGTATTGTAGACACCCTCAGGGCGTCTACAATACTGTGAACTGGTGAACTTTGTTAGCCTTCTTCTTGTTGATTATCATTTCTGTGTCCTGGAGAAGCTTCATAAAGCTCATCCAATTTTTGTCGCGCATCGTCAACGTTGATTGATCGCATGACTAAAAGTGGTTCTTTAATTAAATTGCCAGTCGCGTCTAATAACTCTGGATGGGGTCTAAACTGCTTAGTTGATGGGTCGTAAGGATATCTGCCTTGGTTTGCTGAAGCTCCAGATCTTGCTGGATAAATCCGCTCTGTATCAAAACTGAACATAATCAGGTTACGAATTAAGTTAGCGACAGCTATAAAAGCTAGAATGGTAAAAGCAAAAATGTAAAGCAGATGTAACATTGTTCTTTCCTCCAGAGTTCACAAATTCTAAAGCTATATGTTGTAAAAAATTTTCCTTAGCTGATACCTGTTGATGCCGTTTATGATGGTGATGCTAAATGGCTAACGCAATTTTTATGCGCTCAGTCTCTTGAATTAAGAGGGATATTTTTAACTTCAGGGGGAGTACCTTAGCATAAACCACATCATTTTCTATCTCAGATGATGTTAAAAATTTTTTACTATCTCACCTATATATCGTCTTTGTGTTGCCAATTGTTTTGTTGCGAACGGAATCGCATTGCCACATTCCAACACTTTGTGACTAATTGATGCCAAGGCATCAATGTTGCCATATCAATACCAACTTGTCCACCGGTTGCTGTAAACAGCATTTTCGCTGTGTTCACTTCCTCTTGTGCTTTTTTGACTCGCGTTAGTAAGTCAGATTGTTCATGTTGACTCATGAATAATAGCTCTTCCGTTTCCAGAAAATTGCGCGATCGCGCAAACCAGTACTGAAAATCTTCTAACAGTGGTTGCAAAACTGTTTTCAGCAGTTCAGGTTCTGGTAAATTCGAGTCTCGCATAAATGAAAAGCATATTTCTAACTTTCTTACTAATATTAACTCTATTTAATATTCTTAACATTTTTTTCGTCTCTGCCATAAGTCTGAAAATAAAACTTGATTGTGCTATTGATTACACTTTGGTCTGGCATCGATTCGCTGTCTTTCTTACATATACAAGCAGGGGATCTCAAAAAAAAGGTCTGTACTGGAGATAAAGGCATTTTTTTACTACGTAGTTTAAAATATTTTAGTATGATTTATTACTTAGGCTTATCTCTATAACTGAATATGTACAGATCCTCTGTCAAAAAACCTGCATAGTTTTCTCATAAAAGGTGTCCGAAAAGCGGATTAACAAATCTATATGATGTATGTCTTGGCGCTGACGTATTGCAATTTTTGTTGATCTAAAAACCTATTCACTTTTCTGTTGAAACATACAACCTCCTCTAACACGATAAAAATCGCACCAATTGTCGGGAAAGCCCCGCGAGGCACGTAGTACTACCTCGACTCCCCAAGGATTAGAGATGTATCGTAGACGGTGGAGTATACTTCTATCACACCTTTTGTGAGATGATGTTTTTTCGCCACTAAGAAATGAGGGCACTTAAAACCCTGAGCCAAAACTTTCAAATCTTAAATTCAGTGAACCTGAATTACCATTTGAGTTTTGGGTTATTTCTTTGTTGGTTAGATTGAGTTAACATAATACTATCTCACAATTAAAGTTAAAATTCACTTCTCAAGCGTCATATTTAGATTGAAAGAGGAAACTCACATGGTCGGCTTTGAACCACAAACAAAATGTCCTAAGTATATAGAAATTGCTCTTAGCTAGAAATCAGAAGTAGGTTTTATTTTTTTTGTAGAAATTTGAGACCTGACAATGGCAACATATCAGCCAGACCAATAGGAATTCAAGGTGTTCTATTTAAAGGAAAGGCATATGTATAGAAATATATGGCACACAAATAGACGATCAGGCACTTGGAGGTTGATGTGAGTGCTCACAAACAGAGTTTAGAGTTGAGTGTCAGGTTTGCGACTAAGCAGTCATTGTCTTGTGACCAATAGCAACTAGCTATGAGTATTTTTTATATAAAGGTTATTTTTGACTTATAAGTAGATACTAAATGACATGATGGATTATCAACAATAGATTTTCTGAGGGTAAATGATTAGGAGATAATTATATCCTTAAATGAATCGGGATCATCTTGCTAAAGACAGAAATTGTCATAAAATCACAAGTTTGACAAAATTGTAAAATAGCCCAAGTTTATATTTGGGTATGATTTGTCATAACCTCAACTAAAGAAATCATCATTATTACAATCACTTCGCCAATGGTACAGCAGCAAATATCGCCAAAATCATCTAGTCAGCAAGAACAACTGGAAAAAATATATTTACCACGGACTTCAGAATCAGAGATCTTAAAGAAAATTCGCCATACCGCCTCTCATGTGATGGCAATGGCAGTGCAAAAGCTGTTTCCCAAGGCTCAAGTCACGATTGGTCCTTGGATTGAAAATGGTTTTTACTATGACTTTGATAATCCGGAACCGTTTACTGACAAGGATTTAAAAGCCATTTACAAAGAAATGGTGAAGATTATCAACCGGAAATTGCCAGTCGTAAGAGAAGAAGTCAGTCGCGAAGAAGCTGAACGCCGTATTAAAGAAATTAAGGAACCTTATAAGCTAGAAATTCTATCAGACATTAAAGAGGAACCAATCACAATTTACCACTTAGGAGAGCAATGGTGGGACTTGTGCGCTGGACCTCATTTGGAAAATACTGGCGAACTCAACCCGAAAGCGATTGATTTAGAAAGCGTTGCTGGCGCTTATTGGCGTGGCGATGAAACTAAAGCGCAGTTGCAACGCATCTACGCTACTGCTTGGGAAACGCCAGAACAATTAGCTGAGTATAAGCGACGTAAAGAAGAAGCACTGCGACGGGACCACCGAAAACTAGGTAAGGAATTAGGATTATTTATATTTTCTGACTTAGTGGGACCGGGTTTGCCCTTGTGGACACCCAAAGGAACTTTGTTGAGGACTCTTTTAGAAGACTTTCTCAAACAAGAACAACTCAAACGCGGATATTTACCAGTCGTCACTCCCCACATTGCCAGAGTGGATTTATTTAAAGTTTCCGGACACTGGCAGAAATATAAAGAAGACATGTTCCCGATAATGGCAGAGGATGAAGAAGCCGCAGAACATGAACAAGGCTTCGCCCTCAAACCAATGAACTGTCCCTTCCACATCCAGATATATAAAAGTGAGTTGCGTTCTTATCGGGAATTACCAATGCGGCTAGCAGAATTTGGCACTGTTTACCGCTACGAACAATCTGGAGAACTAGGTGGATTAACACGGGTGCGTGGTTTTACGGTTGATGATTCTCACTTGTTTGTGACGCCAGAACAACTAGACAGCGAATTCCTCAACGTGGTAGATCTGATTTTGTCTGTGTTCGGTAAACTGCAACTGAAAAACTTTAAAGCTAGACTCAGTTTTCGTGATCCAGCTAGTGATAAGTACATAGGTTCTGATGAAGCCTGGGAAAAAGCCCAGGGTGCAATTCGTCGTGCTGTGGAACAGCTGGGAATGGATCACTTTGAAGGAATTGGGGAAGCAGCGTTTTATGGTCCCAAACTTGACTTTATCTTCCGTGATGTCCTTGAGCGTGAATGGCAACTAGGAACCGTACAGGTAGATTACAATCTGCCAGAAAGGTTTGATTTGGAGTACGTCGCTGAAGATGGCTCTCGCAAACGCCCAGTGATGATTCACCGTGCACCTTTCGGTTCCTTGGAACGACTCATCGGTATTTTGATTGAAGAATACGCAGGAGATTTTCCTTTATGGTTGGCACCAATACAAGCAAGATTGCTGCCAGTGGGTGACGCTCAACTGGATTACGCAAAAGACGTGGTAGCGAAAATGAGAGACTTCGGTATCCGCGCTGAAGTTGATACCAGTGGCGATCGCCTAGGTAAACTCATTCGCAATGCCGAGAAAGAAAAAATCCCGGTAATGGGTGTGGTGGGAGCAAAGGAGGTGGAAACCAACTCCCTAAGTATTCGCACGCGAACCTCTGGAGAGTTAGGAACTGTGCCTGTATCAGAAGTCTTAGACAAAATGAAACAAGCCATTGCTAACTACGACAACCTTTAACACAAGGTAGAGATAAGGGTGAGCTGTTTGCTTGCCCTTAAAAATTACTTCATATAAATATTCTCAAAAAAATGCTATGACTACTACAAAAGAAAAAGTCCAATCTTTGTTGAGCAAATTACCAGACGATTGTTCTGTGGAAGATGTTCAATATCATCTGTACGTACTTGAAAAAGTCCGTCTGGGATTGGTAGTGGTTGACAATCGAGAAACTCTCATCTCTCAAGAAGAAGCCGAGGCGCTGTTAAGAAAATGGCTTATCGAGTAGTTTGGTCTCCCAAAGCCCTCGAAGATGTAGACGCGATCGCGGCATACATATTTCGTGACTCCGCGTCCTTTTCTGCCACAGTAGTTCGGAAGATACTTGACTCATCTGATAAGTTAAGCTCTAGTCCTTATTCAGGTTCTATCGTTCCAGAATTTAACGAGGAAACCGTCAGAGAACTATTTGCTTACACTTATCGAATCATTTATCAAATTCAAGAAGACACCGTAACTATTGGGGCAGTCATTCATGGTAAAAGGCTCTTGGCTCAACGTCTAGATATAGATAGATAAGCCCAGAAACCTTTCTCCAGACAAAAAGCAACAATCAACAAGGGTGGGCAATGCTCACCCTTCTACAATTTTTGATAGTACAAAACACAGAATCGATTTTTTTCTCGTTCCCAGCCTCAGGCTGGGAACGAGATGATATTTCTCAGTCCCGAGTCTCTACTGCAGGAGGGATTGACTACAAACAACTTTGTATGTATTCAATCAGGCGACTGCCGCGAGCGTTGAAATCAGTTACAAACTTAAACTTAATTATGAAGTTTTATAAACTATTAGTTCAAGTTTAAGAAATTAATCATAGCCACAGGGAAGTATTACGTTAGATAATTAGTTGCCCAGAGGGGCACAAATTATGAGATCCTTTTTAAATTCCCTTGGCGCGCGCAAACAAAATAAAATACTTCGGTTTGCGGCATCTGCTGTTTTCACTTTAGCGTTAGCTGGTGGTATTCATTCTGCCAATGCAAAAGCCGTAAAAATAAATACAGCCAAAGAAATAACCTCAGTATCAACACAGTTAGCTCAGACAAAGCAAACAATAGCCCAAATTCCAACTAGCACCACAAATAGTCAACTCATACCGATGTCTCCTTGGGGAATTATCCCTATCGTTGTTGTCGGTGGTTTAGTTATCTTTGTGCCTCTGTTCTTCGGGGGACTGGTGGTTATTGGTGAACGTGAAGTTGGAATTGTTGTCAAAAAATTTACCATTTCTGGACGTGGACTGCCAGCCGGACGACTGATTGCCCTGAACGGTGAAGCTGGTTTGCAAGCTGATACTCTTGCTCCTGGCTGGCACTGGGGTCATTGGCCTTGGCAGTACTCGGTTCGCAAAGAACCAGTGGTTGTTGTCCCTCAAGGTGAAATCGCCTTACTTGTGGCAGCAGATGGCGCATCCAATCCTCCAGAGCGTATTTTGGGTAAGATTGTCAACTGCGACAATTTCCAAGATGCCCGCAAATTTCTCACCCAAGGTGGGGAAAAAGGTCGCCAGATGGGCTTTTTAACAGCAGGGACTTACCGCATCAATACTGCCCTGTTTAAAGTAATCATGGCGGGAAATGCCAGTGAGGATGGCATGAATCCTGAATATTTACGCGTGTACACCGTTGCATCTGATAAAGTCGGTATCGTCACAACTCTCGACGGTATGCCAATTCCCGCAGGCGAAATTGCAGGTCCGATGGTTAGCGGACACGACAACTTCCAGAATGGTCAGAAATTCATTGATGGCGGTGGACGACGAGGTTTGCAAGAGCAAATACTACTTTCTGGATCTTGGAACCTAAACCCTTGGTTTGTCCAAGTTGAGCAAGTACCAATGACGGAAATCCCCATTGGTTATGTGGGTGTCGTGATTTCTTTCGTTGGCAAGGCACATGAAGATGTTAGCGGTGCTGCCTTCACTCACGGGAATTTGGTGAATACTGGACATAAAGGTGTATGGGTGGAACCACTGTATCCAGGTAAGCACCCCATCAACACCCGCGTCATGAAGATTGAATTGGTTCCGACGACCAACATTGTATTAAACTGGTCAGGTCGCACCGAACGTCACAGCTATGATGCAAAACTCGCTTCCTTAACCGTACGTTCTAGAGACGGGTTTGCCTTTGATTTAGAAGTGGCGCAAATTATTCATGTGGGCGCTTTAGATGCTCCAAAGGTTATTTCCCGCGTTGGTTCGATGCAGAATTTAGTTGACCATGTACTAGAACCTACCATTGGGAACTATTTCCGTAACTCGGCACAAGATTATACAGTACTAGATTTCCTCAGCGCTCGTAGCGAACGGCAGAGTGAAGCTGCTGAGTTTATTAAAACGGCGATACGGGCTTATGACGTGCAAGCGATTGACACCCTGATCGGTGATATTCAGCCGCCTGCAACATTAATGCAAACGCAAACAGACCGAAAAATTGCGGAAGAGGAACGCAAAACATTTGAAGTTCAGCAACTGGCGCAAACACAACGCCAACAACTTGTTCGGGAGACAGCTTTGGCTAACATCCAGCAAGAAATGGTACAGTCAGAGCAAGGTGTGAAAATTGCTGAACTCAAAGCACAGGCTGACATCCAGCAAGAAACCGTGAAGTCAGAACAAGGTGTGAAGATTGCTGAACTCAAAGCGAATGCCAAAATCAAAGAAATGACAGGTGAAGCTGAGGCTATCCGCCTAAGAGCGACAGCAGAAGCTGAATCTGTGCGGTTAAGAGCTAGTGGTGACGCTGAATCTCTGCGCCTCAAAGGGATTGCAGAAGCAGAAGCCATCCGTGCAACAGGTAACGCAAAAGCAGAAGCTTACCGTTCTGGTGTAGAAGCCTTGGGAGAACAAGGTTATACGGCAATGCAGATGATGCAGATTATAGGCGATCGCAGTGTCCGCCTCATTCCAGATGTTCTAGTTGGTGGTAACAATGGCAGCACTAATGGCTTAGTTGATGGGCTACTCTCCATGATTTTATGGAATCAAACTGCAAAACAAGATGAAAAGACAATACCTTTGCAGCCGAAATCACAGCCAACAACCACACCAGAACCAACTCCACCGTCAAACGGTCATCAGCCTGTTGTTATTGATTTTCCATTAGATGGAAATATCGCTAAGTAAGACGAATTGTAACAACCGATTCAAGAAAAATAATCACAAAAAAGCACTAGCAGTTATCAACTGCTAGTGCCTCAACATCCTAGAGTTTATTACCTATGTAGAACTTTTGCTAAAGTCAGAAATAAGATGATAGATGCATCCCTTACGATGATGAACCAAAAAAACGTATGAAATAAATACTCAAAAAAGCTAGTAAATGCACCGCATCCTTGTCAAACATATGAAAACTATACATAGTTTAAAGTCGCAAGATAATGGAAACGTCTTCCTATTGAAATGGATATTAAAAGAAAAAGATAACTCTAATAGAGGAAGACGTTTTTTGTGTTAAGTCTTTTCACGATTAATGATCTCAGTAACTGAAACACATGATCGCGCAGAGGGCAGACGCAATCATACATATTGGATCTGATGTCTTTGCAAAGCGTAAAGATAGAGAATTGTTTTCGCTTCTACATCATTGGCGACGTACTGTGAACGAGTTCACCCGTAACTAAAATCCTGTTATAAACTTTGCTGATAAAAGAACGTTACCGTTTACTAAAAAAAATTGGTCAAGGAGGATTGAGCAAAACCTTCCTCGCAACAGATGAGGGAAAATCCCCCGCCGCAGCTTGTGTCGTTCAACAATTTTGGCTAAAAAACCAAACACCTGAAGCTTTTGTGCAAAAAGCACAGATTCTAGAGGAATTAGGCAAACATCCACAGATTCCTGCTTTATTGACACATTTTCATGAACATCACCACTATTATTTTGTGCAGGAGTTTATTGAGGGTACAAATTTAGCAACCTTGGTGGAGAAAGAGGGAGCCTTGTGTGAAACTCAGATTTGGCAACTTTTAGAAAATTTGTTGCCAGTCCTCAAGTTTATCAATGCTCACAATCTTATTCATTGCGATATAAAACCAGAAAATATTATTCTTAGATTCCCCTCTAACTCCGTAGGTAAAGGGAATTTAGTTTTGGTTGATTTTGGTGGTGCAAAAACCGTAACATCAATTGACCAACTCATAGGTGAAAGTTGTATCGGTAGCGCAGAATATGCTGCTCCTGAGCAAGCTAAGGGAAAACCCGTTTTTACGAGTGACCTTTACAGTTTAGGTGTAACTTGCATTTTTTTACTGACCCAAATTCCTCCTTTTGATTTGTTTGATGTTGTCAATGATTGTTGGGTTTGGCGAGAATATCTGACTCAAGAAGTTAGTGAGCGATTAGGTAAAACTCTTGACAAGCTTGTGCAAAAAAACTCCACTCAACGCTTGCAATCTGCTGATGAAGTCATGCAAGCTCTAGGTATTCAGTCTCCATCGATTTATCCTATGAGCCGCCATCTTTCTTGGAGCTGCTCACAGACTTTAACTAGTCATCCTAGTATGTTGAGTAGTGTGAATTCAATAGCTATAAGCCCTGACGGTAATACTTTAGCAAGTGGTTATGATGACAAAACTATTAAACTGTGGGATTTGAATATCAAACAACAGTTACATGTCTTTGTCGGACATTGCAAAGCTGTGAAATCTGTCGCCTTCAGTCCGGATGGAAAAATTCTGGCAACGGCTAGCGATGATAAAACTATCAAATTGTGGGATGTTAATACAGGTGAAGAAATTTGCACTCTTTTTGGACACACTCATGCAGTAAAATCAATCGCTTTCACCCCAGATGGTGAGCTACTAGCGAGTGGTAGTTGGGATAAAACCGTTAAACTCTGGGATGTCAGGACTGAACAAGAGATTTGTACGCTGAAGGGACACCAATTACAGGTTAGTGCTGTAGCATTTAGTCCGGATGGTCAGTTTTTGGCTAGTGCTAGTTTTGACAGGACTATTCGCCTGTGGTCACGGGGAGTATTTAAAAACCGTCCACACTACACCTTCTTAGGTATTCTTTCAGGTCATGCATGGCCAGTTTTAACACTAGCCTTTAGTCCTAATGGTGATATTTTAGCGACTGGTAGCGATGACAACACTATTAAACTCTGGGACATAAAGACAGGTCAGGTTATCAGGACTCTTTCGAGCCATTCCTGGTCAGTAGTCGCAATAGCTTTTAGTGCTGATGGCAAAACATTGATCAGCGGTAGTACAGACAAAACAGTTAAACTCACGACACTGAGCACACAAGAAGAAGTTATTACTCTGTGTTCTCATGAAGACTCAGTGTCTACTATTGCTATTAGCCCGGTTGCACAACTGATTGCTAGTGCCAGTAAGGATAAAACTATCAAACTTTGGGAGCTTGTTCAATAGCAAGAGAGCTAGTGCTCTGACAACCCAAAATTGCCGGGTTAAGGCAAGCAGGGGAGGCAGTGCGTTGCGGAGCCAGTGCTGGCTCCCCTCCTGCAGTACTGGCTCACGCCACATGCACGCCACATGCTTCAACGGAGGGAACCTCCGCACCGCAGTGGCTCCTCAACGCGCTTAACCCGCGCACGGCAGTGGCTCCCCAACGCACTGGCTCCCCTTAAAAAGAGGGCTTAGTTCCCTCCTTTTTAAGGAGGGCTAGGGAGGATCAATCCTTAACAGCAAGCGTATTGAACTTTAAGCGTTTACTCAAACAATTGAAACTAATTATCAGTAATTTGACTTGTGTGGGATCAAAGAAAAAGTGATAATTAATCTCAAGAATTTCTGGTTGAATTAATCACTATCACCTACCATGACCATTACTCTCACACAAAAAGAAAACAGTGAACTTTGGGCAGAAGCTGAAATGAACAGCTTGCAAAACTCAGAGCCTGATGAATTTGTTTGTCAGATGCCAAAACTTCTTGGCAAGGGCTATGTGCGAGAAATAGAGGTGCATTCTCATCTGTTGCTTTCAATTAGCAACTATGAAAGTCACGAGGATTTATTAATAAAAATTCCTCAATCGGATCATCGCCTGCAATTTAATGTCCTGCTTTCAGGCAAAGCTTTTGATGAATACGGAGGACAGCTTGGTGAAGGATACACACTCATCTCTGGCAGCGGTGTTCAACGAAAAATGACTCTAGAGATTCCAAAATCCCGGTATGTAGGTGTTGAGATCGAACTGCCACCTGATCTTCTCACAACCTTTTTCCCTGATGAGGATGGACAAATTCCTCGCCAATTGAGGCTGTTGGCAAAAGGTCAGGACTGGCAGACATTAATTTATCCCCAAATTACAACAGCTATCCAAGGAGTGGCACAGCAAATCGTCAGTTGTCCTTACAAAGGGATGATGAAGCGGATGTATTTGCAGGGCAAGGTCATTGAATTAATGGCATTGCAACTGGGTCCGATCTTTGCAGATCACGGTGGATTACATTATTCGCCCCGACTGAAGCCTGCGACGATCGCCCGTATTGATTATGCCAGGGAGATATTGCTCTCCCGTCTGGAGAATCCGCCATCGATAGTGGAATTAGCCCAACTTGTGGGGGTGAGTACTACCACTCTCAAACGCGGATTTACAGAACTGTTTGGCACAACAGTATTTCGCTACATCACCGATAAGCGTATGGAGTGGGCGGAGCAACTATTGCGGCAAGGTAATACTACCGTTGCTGAGATTGCCAACAAGATCGGTTATTCTAACCCAGGACACTTTGCTGCTGCCTTTAAGTGCCGGTTTGGTATCACGCCAAGTCAATGTTTGATGAGTAAAAAAGTCCTTTTGGGATCGTGAAGTCTTTTGTGAGTAGACTTGATTGCCAACTTTTCTGTACACTCAGCTTTATTCAAATTAAAAATGTTTTCAACAGTGATGCTGCATTTATAGCGGTTCTCACTTCGGTGCAATACAGTCGTCACCTCACCCCGCATTTGAGTATCGCAAACGCTCCCCTCTCCGAACCCACGGAGAGGGGTTGGGAAGCCAGTGCCGTGGGCGGTGAGACCACAGTGCACAGCCCGCAGCGCTGGACTCACCGTAAGGCGTGGCGTCAGCCATAGGGAAGAAGTCGGGGAGCTGGGCAGCAACTTTAGAGTAGGACTCAGCACTGATTAAGGTCAATAAGCAAAGTTTTGTGAAATGGTGTGTGGGGAGTTGTTATGAAGCGTTGGCGGTTTGCTGGTAGTGTTCATTGGCTAGCAATATGTTTATTGGGATGCAGTAGTGCTTTTGCCATTCAGCCTGGATATGCACAAACTCAGGAAAATTTAGCGACAAATCCGGCTCAAAGGGTAGCTCCTCCAGCCGATGGTGAACCCCTGAAAAAAGGGGTGAATCAGAATAAAGCTACCCAAGACAAAGCAGGATCGGGGAAGCAAACCTCTGGCAGAATTCCACGAGTTAGTGAGATAGAGCGTCCACTTCGTAGCGCCAGAATGTTGGTGCAATCGCCAACCCCACAAACGACTGAAACTCCACAAACGACACCTACCTCAAAAATAGTGCAAGTCAGCTTCGTGAAGGCAAATCCCACTTCCATTGGTTTGGAACTAGTTTTACAAACTTCTAAAGCTGCTACCTTGCAACTGCAGAATCGTACTCAGGTAAATAGTAATACCTTTATCGTTGACATTCCAAACGCTCAATTGCGCTTACCACCTAATAGGGTGTTCTCATTCCGCTCACAAAAGCCAATAGCGGGTATAACTGAGATCACCGTAACAAACTTTGACGCCAATACTATCCGGGTGACGGTGATAGGTGAAGCCGCTCCACCAATTGTTGAGTTGTTTGACAGTCCCAAAGAAGGTCTGATCTTCAGTGTAGCCAGTACTGCATCTTTGGCACAACAGGGACAGCAACCTCAAACACAACCATCACCTACACAGCAACCAGAAAACCAGACACAACCAACTCAACCAAGAGCGAATGATGATGAGCCAATTGAGTTGGTGGTGACAGGACAGCAGGATGGATACAATTCATCCGATGCCACAAGTGCAACCAAAACCGATACTTCTCTACGCGATATTCCTCAGTCGATTCAAGCCATCCCCGCAACCGTGCTACAAGACCAGCAGGCGAGAAACCTGGCAGAAGCGGTTAGAAACGTACCTGGTGTTGCACAGGGAGGGAATTCATCAACCCGTGGAACTTTTGAGCAACCTCTGATCCGAGGCTTTGATGCTTCACTTGATATCCTGAGAAACGGGTTGAAAGACACGAGTAATCAATTTCAGGGTTTTGATACGGCTGGTCTCGAACGAGTTGAAGTGCTCAAAGGACCTGCCTCTGTTCTCTACGGTCAGGGTTCATTGGGAGGAGTAATTAATTATGTCACCAAACAACCTCTGAGCGAACCTTACTACGCGGTGGAAGCCTCTCTTGGCAGCTTCAACTTCTATCGCGGTGCAATAGACTTGAGTGGTCCACTCAATCCCAGCAAGACGGTGTTGTATCGTCTCAACCTCGCGGGTCAGACAACCGAAAGTTTCCTGGATTTCTACGAACAACAGAAATACTTTGTAGCACCTGTTGTTTCCTGGCAAATCAGCGATCGCACTAAGGTTGCTTTTTCCGGCGAATATCAGGTTCGACCCCAAAAGTTTGGTCAGATTGGTATTCCCGCTCTTGGGAGTGTTCTACCCAATCCGAATGGAACAATCCCGCGCAATCGTAACATATCGGAGCCATATGCTACAGTCGATACAAGTGCCCTCCGCCTTGGTTACGATCTTGAACATCGTTTTAGCTCTAACTGGCAGCTACGCAATGCTTTTGGATTTACATCGTTTCAACGATACAAAGTTTGGGTGTTTAGCACGGCATTAGAGGACGATAAACGTACTTTAGATAGAAACTACCAAGGAGGTAATGATGACCTGAGATCCTATAATCTTGACACTTATGTGGTAGGTAAATTTGCCACAGGCAGCATTGGGCATCAACTTGTTACAGGTGTTAATTTCATCAAGTTTAGTAGTGATGCCAACAATACTTTCCGCCCAATTGCAGCCCTTGATCTGTTTAACCCAGTATACGGTACTCAGCCAGGTCCGATTAATCGCAGGGCTAAACCTTTCTCCTCATCAGATGCATTGGGCATTTATGTTCAAGATCAGGTCACACTGACTTCTAATCTGAAATTGCTATTGGGTTTGCGATTTGATACCTTCAACCAGAGCACAGGGAATCGGTTTAACAATACCGAAGAAAAGCTTTCTGACGATGCCTTTAGTCCCCGTGTCGGGATTGTCTATCAGCCCATAGAGCCAATTTCGCTGTATGCTAACTACAGTCGTTCCTTTACTCCAAACACTGGAACTGCTTTTGACGACAGTGCATTTCAACCAGAGCGCGGAACTTCCTATGAAGTTGGGATTAAAGGAGATATCAGCAATAGACTTTCTGCGACATTTGCCTACTACGATTTGACACGTTCCAATGTCCTGACCTCTGACCCACAGAATCCTGGCTATTCCATCCAAACCGGGGAGCAAGGCAGTAAGGGGGTTGAACTCAGTCTTGCTGGTGAAATCTTACCCGGATGGAACATTATTGCAGGTTATGCTTACACGGATGCAACAATTACTAAAGATAATGATTTAGCAGTTGGCAACTTGCTGGATAATGTGCCCAAACATAGGTTTAATTTATGGACAAAGTACGAAATTCAATCTGGTCGCTTCAAAGGTTTGGGCTTTGGCTTGGGGTTATTCTATGTTGGAGAACGCCAAGGAGACTTGGAGAATACCTTCACTTTGCCTAGTTATTTCCTGACTGAGGCGGCTATCTTCTATAAGCAAGACAGATTCCGGGCAGCAGTTAACTTCAAGAATTTGTTTGACGTTGACTATTTTGAATCTGCTTTGAACCGGAATAATCTTTTTTATGGCGATCCGTTTACGGTGCAGGGCACGATTTCTTGGGAGTTTTGATCCCCCATTATCCTCCTGTGTCCTTTGGACAGGCTGCGCCAACAAAAGGGGGGACTTTGGAAACTTCCGGCTTCTCCCTTACTTGCTTGTCTTTTCGACAACCAAATATTTTGTCAATATCATTTGCGATCAATCGTTGGGCAGAAGTGATGGAAGAATAACCATTTCGACGCAACACATTTAAGGCGATCGCTCTTTTGGGACACTACACCCAGGACAATCGTGTGTAAATGAAACGATCAAGGGCAAGCAACAAACCCATTATTCATATATCTGCTCTATTTACATGCGTTTGCCCTGGTGCAAGATCTGAGCTTATCAATTCTCGCAATTGGCTAAGCACAGCAGTTGCATGATTCTTGGCTTTCACCTTTTCCCAAGTGTAAGCGATTGTTTGCTCAGGTGCGATGAGGAAAGTTGAACGCTCTACACCCATGTACTCTTTACCCATAAACTTTTTCAATTGCCATACTCCGTAAGCTTCAGCTAACTGATGCTCTGGGTCACTTAATAAAGTTATTGATAAGTTATGCTTATTAATAAATTTGCAATGAGATTTTTGTGAATCTGGACTGACACCCAAGATTTTCGCTCCTAATTTACTAAAGTCTTGAGATAACTCGCTAAAATCTTTAGCTTCAGTGGTACAACCAGGAGTGTCATCTTTGGGGTAGAAATAAAGAACAACCCACTGACCAGAGAAATCACCTAGACTAAGTTGATTACCGTCTTGATCTATCGCAAAGAAATCAGGAGGTTTTTGCCCCTGTTGAGGTATGTTGTTCACCATACAATTGTCTAGATAATATCTTTAACAGAATACTAGAAACTCGGTTTCTTTGAGAAACCGAGTTTTTCTGTTGCTATTATCTTACTTTTTGATTATTTCAAAGTGAGTTTTTCATTTTCACCGACACTGGGTTTCTCACCTGTGGCGATCGCCTTAACCAGTCCAATTGTGTGCGCGACAAAACTTGAAGGAGCATCCCAATACTCAGCCTTTTCTACACTAACTTTGAGCAAAGCAATATCAGGTTCATCTAGTTCCTTGGGAAACCAAGCTTTTAGTTGTGGTTTCCACAGCTGCTGTAGTTTGTTGCGATCGCGTACCAATTGAGCTGAACCCGACACTGAAACGTAACTCTGCTTTTGTGGATCAGAAAAACTGACGTTGACTCGCTCTTGCTGCTCAATTTCTGTTACCTTATGAGAACTGGCGTAGGTAAAGAACCAAAGATCGCCATCAGGTTCGATTTCTGAGTTAATTGACATCGGACGACTGCGCAAAGTCCCGTCTTCATCTACTGTAGTCAGCATTCCAATGTCAATATCTTTAATCAGTTCACGTAGCTTCTTAATTTGTTCGTTACGGTTTTCGGAATCTGTCATTTTTCCTACTCTTGTCTGTACTATCTAGTTTGAATATGAGCACTTTACTGCAAGTCTTTTCTTCGCACACTAAAGCTCTCTTATAGTGTTAGCGCTTGCATACAACAGTGACTTGAGTCCAAAGGTGGAGTTTAGCCACCAGAAGAGGTACGTAAATGGAGGTAAATGAACAAAAAAAGCTATTCTTGATACTTCATAAACACAACAGGAACTTTTATCAACCTCTTTGCTAATTGAGACAATCCAAACTTGCGTTTGAGAGATCGTGGTAACTCCTCAAAGGAAATTGCCACAAAGCCAAAGCGACTGTAAAACTGCGCCAGTTTCTCACCTAGACACTCTAAATAAAGTGGTTGAGTCGCCTGGGTAATCAAATGCTGTGTCAGAAAACTCCCCAAACCTCGACTTCTCCAAGCTGGTAAGACAACCAAACTACCGAGTTCTTGGGCACCAGAGAAGTTACGTAATTGTCCGCAAGCGATTAATTGCTTGTTACATTCTATTACCCAGAATTGCTGCGATCGTATTTGGGTAGGGTCAAGTATTGCCCCTAGTACCAACAACCGAATAGACCAGATATCCTCAGATGTTGCGCTGCGAAGGGTACACTCAGTTGGCAAGGACACATTGTTCTGTTTCATAGTTTTTCTTGATTAATTTGACACTCCCCACGGCTAGAAGCCGGGGGATTCTAGCTTCACTGTCGTTGCTTGCCTTTGCAGGTCTTGCGACCAACAGAGGTAGAGGCTACAACTCCACTAGCGTTAGTTTGGGGATGCCCTCCCCTACCGTTTGCACGATCTAAAATCACTTTGGCAGCATTCACATCGCGGTGTTCGACATAACCGCAGTGTGGACAGGAATGAGTACGGGTTGTCAATTAATTTATTAGTTGACTCTCGTTTTAAGCTGGCTTCTTTGTTAAAAACTTTCCACGTTCTGATTCTTAGATGCCAAAGTGAGAACCTTGCTCCATCCATTTTGCAGTACTTGTGGTAGTTTCTCCATCCTCTAATTATTGGTGCTAGCTTTTCGGCTTTCACCTTAGAACCATAGTTTGAGCAGTTGACGATGGTTTTTACCTTCTGACGAAATTTTTTGAAATTATCCACTGAGGGAGTTGTTCTAAATTTTCCGTTACTTTGCACTTTGAAATGCCAGCCAAGGAAGTCAAATCCATCTGTCGCTGCGGTGACTTTTGTCTTTTTCTCACTTATTCTCATTCCTCTAGCTGCAAGAAATTCGTTGATTTTCTCAAGAACTATTTTTTCATCGTCCTGTTTTCTGAGGATTATTATCATGTCATCCGCATATCGGATGGACGGTTCAATAATGTCTCGTTTTGGAGTTTTCGCAGTCACTCTTCTCCCCACTTTTGCGTGGTATTGATGAATGCTTTCTATTCCGTTAAGAGCGATGTTAGCTAAAAGTGGACTTACGACTCCACCTTGTGGTGTACCTTGTTCTGGGAATTCAGGGTTTATTCCGGCTTTGAGGCATCGGAAGATTCCAGTTTTTATGCTCTTTGGAGCAATTAGGTTGTCCATTATGGTGACGTGGCTTATCCTGTCAAAGCATTTTTCGATATCAAGTTCTATGACTCGCTTATCTATTCCATTGCTATTTGAGTTAAGGTTTAGAAACAGGGCTTTCTGTGCGTCGTGCGCTGACCGTCCTGGTCTAAATCCGTAACTGCGTGCGTGAAAAGTTGCTTCATGTGCTGGTTCTAATGCATATTTTGCTAGGCATTGCCATGCTCTGTCTGCAATAGTTGGAATTTTAAGCATCCTAGTTGTTCCATCCTTTTTTGGGATAGGAATTTCTCGTAAGCCCTGGTGTTTCCAGTTATTACCTGATACTTTTAGCAGTTCTTCAAGTTCAAATCGTTGTTTAGGAGACAACGATTTTTTTCCATCAATACCTGCCGTTTTTTTCCCAGCGTTTAGCTGTGTTACTTGACGAATCGCCAAAAATCTAGCCGCTTTGGATTTCAGAATCAGTTTCTGTAAGGACTTGGCTTTCCGCATGTCTCCTGCATTAACTGTTTTCCATAATCTTCTTTGTAGGCGGAACAACTCTTTGCGGAATTTCTTCCACGGCAGGTTCTTCCAAGATTCACTGATATTGCTATCGTGTCTAATCATGCTCGTACTCCAATAATTATGTTCTGAATACCTTGCAGCAGTTACGCCGCATCCTACCCGAATCAAAAGATTTCCGTCTCTCGTCTGACCTACTTGAGTTTCGACCTGCTCAAGACTCTTGGTTCGTTTTTATTCGTTCCCTCAGTTGATTGATTGTCCTCTTAGGTAGTGCCAATCTAACTATCAGACCCCCAGGTTCTTACCGCTACTATGCTAATCGTGCGGCGGGGATTAGCTCTGATGAAGTCGGGTTCTAAGGATATGTCCCGCTCATGAATAAGTTATTTTTCTAGGCATCTGTTTTACCGTAAGGACTCCTTTTTAGCGCCAGTGTCCACCCATAACAGTAGTCTGATTACGCCCTGTTCCCAGCTTCGCTCTACAAGTAACGAGCTTGTTCGGCGTGGGCAGATAAAGAGTCAAGCATGAACTTTGCTGGTAGGACTTGCACCTACATCTAACTGAGAGTTCAACTCAGGTGAGTTGGGATAAATATTTATGGACTGGTTACCAAGATTCTTCATCCAACGAATCGCACTAGCATGTTCATTCCTTTGTCTTGTTACTCTTAAATGCTTGCGGGCATAAACACCACGCGCTTTTTTCCTGCCAGATGACCCTTTCGTTTTCTTGTAAATCTTGCGCTGTACGCGTTTAATATTTTTTTCGGCGTTACGTAGATATCGTGGGTTCTCTTCATGATTGCCGTTGCTGTCGGAATAGAAGTACTCCAAGCCAACGTCAATACCTATTTCAGATGTGGTTACTGGTGCTTTTGAGTGATTATCTACGCTGACACAGAACTGAACGTAGTAGCCGTCTGCACGGCACACAATCCGAACTCGCTTGATTAGCTCAACCGGGTAAGTGTGAATGTCCCATTTGCCCAATAATTTGAGTTCACCAATACCTTTTTTGTCTGAAAAAGTGATTCTACGCTTTGATGGGTGTAGTTTCCATCCCGATACTTTGTATTCAACCGAACGACTATGTTTTTTAAAGCGTGGATAACCCTTCTTTCCTGGCTTTTTGGCTTTGCAGTTATCAAAAAACCGCTTAATAGCGCGTTCCACGTTTTCCACAGACGCTTGACAAGCATGGCTGTTTAAGTCCTTAACAAATCCATACTCGGCTCGTAGTTGAGTGTTGTACTGGTACAATTGTTTCTTGCCGATGCCGTGATTGTCCATCCAGTATCTAAGGACTTTGTTTCGCACAAACTGACTTGTGCGAATAGCTTCATCTATTGCTTTAGCCTGGTTGGACTTAACCACTGCTTTGTACTCCAGCACTAACACTATTGAATCACCTCTGTTTATTTGTTAGTGTTCATTTAGTATATACGGCATATCTAAAAATGACAACCAAAAAACGGTTAAGAGATGTACCAATTTTGCACGACGAGGTAAAAGCCAAAAGAACTGTGGTACTTACCCCTACGGCTTGGGAAAATATCAAGAATGTAGCAAAATCTCGTGATATAAGCGCGAGTGAACTGATAGAAGAATTTGGACGGGGATTAAAATCCCCTACGGGCTTATCCCCATAAATAGAATTTAGGGGATAAGCCCTTCGACTTTCGGTCAAAAAACCACGCAGGACTCGTGGAAAACCGATGACTTTCCCAAGATTGTGATTGACGACATTTCTAGGATAGAAGTATGGTAAGGTATTGTTATAAAGTCGGTTCTAATGGGGGTCAGCCATTAGAGGTAACGGGGAAAGTCCGGTGTAAATCCGGCGCTGTCCCGCAACTGTAAAGGAGATAAGTATCTCTCAGCCAGGATGCCCGCCGAAGTTAACTTGTTAGTTCTGCACGTCTGCGAGGTACAGATGAACAATCCCATGAATGTTTTTACAAATTTATACAACCTGCCAGCTTCACGTTCTCATAGTGGCACAGATGCGTTCAAGATGATGTCTTGCTACAAAAGGCACGGATATACGATTAGTTGACGGTAAAAATTACGACTCTAGGTATAGCTCTCATTCGTACTAGTTTTTTCTAGGCGTAAATGTTTAGAGCTGTTCTTGATAGTTAAGAATATTTGGCAATAGTTTTCACACAGTCAGCAAGGCTGGACTTTGGTGTTGGCAACACTGTGTGAGATTTGCGGTTTGAACTTCCTCCCATACACTTCAAAATCAATGATCAACAAACAACATACTTTATTTGTTTGCAGGACTTGTGCTAGCACCTGGCAAGACGGCAAGCGAGTTGGTGAAAGTGGTGGTCAACAACTACTACAGCAGCTTCAGGAACTTGGGCAAAACTGGGAATTGCGAAATAATTTCCCAATTCAGGGAGTTGAATGCATGAGTGCTTGTAATCGCTCTTGTGTCATTGCCTTTGCTGCCCAAGATAAATTAACCTATCTCTTTGGCGATTTGCCAGTTGACAGTAGCGCCGAAGCCATTCTGCAATGTGCCAGTCAATACTACGCTAAACCCGATGGTTCACTGCCTTGGTCAGAACGACCCCAAGCACTGAAAAAGGGTATTTTGGCAAAGATTCCGCCACTTAATAAGTGGGCCAAATTAAACCTAACTTGTTGTTCATTGAGGACTGACTAAAAGTTCTCAGTTCCCAATCCCTACAGCGCCGGTACATTAATCCCAAAAACCCGGTAAGTTTATCGTTGAGCATACGAAATCTCAAGTTTTCCGACAGAGAGAAACCGGGTTTTTTGCCTCCTTTTTGACTACTGTACCGGCGCTGTAGTACCCAAATCATTAGTTTTCATTCATAAGAGAAACTCATGCAGATTCAAAGTGCAACATTAGGCTATCCCCGTATTGGTAAAAATCGGGAAGTCAAGAAATCACTAGAAGCCTTTTGGAGTGGAAAGATAGCAGCAGAATCGCTGTTAAAAACAGTAAGAGAAGTTGAAGAAGCTAACTGGAAAACCCAGTTATATACAGGTATTGGTAAAATTGGAGTTGGAGATACCACACTTTATGACCATGTACTTGACTGGGCATTTCGTTTTGGTTTAATTCCCGAACGCTTCCAACAGTTTTCCGGCTTAGAACGCTACTTTGTGATGGCACGAGGTCAAGAAGGCATTCCCGCTCTTGAAATGACAAAGTGGTTCGATACTAACTATCACTATCTTGTCCCTGAAATTGCCTCAAAAATCCTGTCAGCAGATTTCAGCGACTTTTTACAAACAGTCCAGCGTGCCCAAAAGATATTAGGTAAAAGGGCAATCCCCATTATACTTGGTCCCTGTACACTCCTGCGCTTAAGCCGACTGGAATTAAATACTGAGGAGACGGTATCAAAGCTAATACCACTCTACATTAACCTACTCACAGAACTGAAAAATCTGGGAGTAGACGAAGTGCAAATGCACGAACCTGCCTTAGTTTTGGGTGATGCCAATTCCTGGAAAGAACACTTTCAAACAGTTTATAACTCACTTGAGTCTGTAGAATTACCCCTACACTTAGTTACTTACTTTGATGACTTAGGGGAAACCTATCCTTGGGTAATAGAATTACCAGTCAGCGCAATTAGTTTGGACTTCACTCGCGGACGAAACTTAGAGTTAATCAAAACTTACGGTTTTCCTGAAGATAAGCGACTGGGATTAGGAATTATAGATGCCAGAAACATTTGGCAAATTCGTCTAGAGAAACTTATTCCTGTATTGCAAGAAATTGTAGACAATTTACATGTAAAGTCTCTAGATATTCACCCATCAGCTTCTTTGCAGTTTGTTCCCTACGATGCTAAAGGAGAAAAACAACTGCCATCAGCATTCAGAAATGTTTTAAGTTTTGCAGAACAGAAACTTAAAGAAGTGGTGTTATTGGCTCGAACAATCACAGGAGAAAACACCAAAACAGAGCAAGAAATTATTGAGTCAAGCTGGAGTCAATTCGAGCAGTTTAGTCCAGTAAATCACTCAATTCAAGAAAGAAGAAAAACTCTGAAGATTGATGATTTTCAGCGCTCCTTATCCTATGGATTGCGTCTTTATTCCCAAATTCCTCTTCCTCTGTTCCCGACAACCACAATTGGTTCCTTTCCCCAAACTTCTGAAGTACGCCAACTCCGAGTACGCTATAAACGGGGTGACTTGAGTCAAAAAGCATACCGAGACGAAATTGATGTTGAAATTGCCAAGAGTATTAAACTACAGGAGGAATTAGGGTTAGATGTTCTAGTTCATGGTGAATTTGAACGCACCGACATGGTGGAATTTTTTGGACAGCAGTTATCAGGCTTCGCTTTCACCGAAAATGGTTGGGTGCAAAGTTACGGTAGCCGTTATGTTCGTCCGCCAATTATTTACGGTGATGTGATTCGTACTGCGCCTATGACAGTGCGTGAGTTTAAAGTAGCTCAATCATTGACTGAAAAACCTGTCAAAGGGATGTTGACAGGTCCTGTAACTATCTTAAATTGGTCTTACACCAGGACGGATATTTCTCGTCAAGAACAAGCTTTTCAAATTGCTTTGGCGTTGCGGGATGAGGTAGCGGATTTGGAAGCTGCTGGTGCAAAAGTCATTCAAGTAGATGAGCCAGCGCTACGTGAGGGTTTACCTCTAAAGCCTCAACAGTGGAGTGAATATCTTTCTTGGGCTGTAGATGCATTTCGGTTGGCGACAGCAGTAGCCCAACCCCAAACTCAAATTCATACCCACATGTGCTACTGCGAATTTGGTGACATTATCAAGGATATTGAACGGTTAGATGCTGATGTTATTTCGATTGAAAATAGTCGCAGCAATAATCAAACTTTGCGAGAAATAACATCAGGTGGCTACTCACATCAAGTTGGTAATGGAGTTTATGACATCCATAGTCCCGTAGTTCCAACAACTGAACAGATTTTACAGCAATTGCGGACTGGAGTTGCTAATTTACCCGTAAAACAAATTTGGGTGAACCCAGATTGCGGTTTGAAAACTCGGCGTTGGGAAGAGGTGATTCCCTCAATGAAAAACATGGTAGAAGCCGCCAAAGTCTTGCGGGAGGAAGTTAACACAACTCCGAGATAGCAGTAATAGCCCGAGACTAAGGTCCAAGAGTGCTTTAAGACTTTTGCAAGAGGCTTATTGTGGAACCTAACAATAAAGCCTCATTATCTACACTATTCTTTGCGTTCTCCGCGTTTGTGCGGTGCTTTTTGTTTTGGAGTTAAAAAATGATGATCACAACAGTAGAAACAATTACAGCAATTGACGACAAACTATCCAAGCGATTTTTAGAACTCGATCCAGCAGGTTACTTTATCATCTATTTAGATCGGGGAGCAGGCTTAATCTGCGCGAAACATTTTACCAATGAAATTAATCAGCAAGGATTAGCTGTCGATCCAGAAACTGGAAAACCCATCCCTGCAACTGTCAAAGTGGAAAGACAAGCAACTACCCTGTTTACAGGAAGAACTGCCAAAGAAATTTGTATTCAACTGTTTGAGGAAACTAAACCAAGTCCGGTGAGCCGATTGGATCATGCGGCTTACTTGGGACGTGATTTTATGCGAGCAGAATTGGCATTGGTGACAGGACAAGACTATATACAAGATTAAATAGGCTTGTGATGATTTAACGGTGCGGTTGATGGGTTGCCAGTAACCTTTACAACACACCAAGATCTTTCAACAGTCCGCTCCAAGCGAGTTGTTATGCCGCCGCAACCTTTTACTAGCTATTTACTCCTGCAAATAGTGATGCCAGTACATATGCTAATACAGCAAGTACTGAGGCACCCATAATCTGCATACGTGGGTGATATCATGTCCGGTGAAAGACTTATCATTAAGACGGCTCTTAGCAGGGGGCACCCAAGCAGGGGGAAAGAGGATTTCCCGGTTTTTGCACATATTTGCTAATCACAACTAATTAGCCGGACATGATATGACTGATATGGCGTTAGCCATAGGGTAGCAATCTCCCCTAAAGCGCTACTACAACAGAACGCAACTTGGTATTATCTGTGAACTGCAAGACAAGAATAACCCAGATCTGAATCCTCACAGACACCTTCTGCCCACAGCCTCAACCCACTTGCATCCGTTTCATTCCGTCCCTATATCTAAGTCATTACTTTTAATTATTATTTACAAAAAAAATAATATTTGATTCTTTGTAGTAAGAAACCTAAAGTAAAACTAGGTTCTTTGATGTATGACACAATTTTTCATCAGAGCCAGAGGCTCTAATTATCGTTACTAGTTAAAACAGCAAACAAGATTGGTGGGCTACTACCTCTCAAAAACAAGTCATACTTTTTACGAAAACTTGTAATAACATTAACTATTTTTACTGGCAAAAGCTAGTAATTAAGAAAACTGTAATCTTTTTATACATCTATACTTTGGGAATTATTTGTGAACATCCTGGAATTTTCCCTGTTAATTTGTATTGGCTCATTCCTGGCTGGCTTTTTGGGCGCGCTGACTGGGTTAGGGGGTGGAGTTGTCATTGTTCCGTTATTAACTTCAGTTTTTGGAATTGATATTAGATATGCGATTGGCGCTTCACTGGTGTCTGTGATCGCAACTTCCTGCGCGGCTGCATCTACGTATATAAAAAAAGGCTACACTAATCTGCGCTTGGGAATGTTTTTAGAAGTCGCGACCATAAGCGGAGCGTTAATTGGAGCTTTCATCGCTTCTTTTATTTCTGTCAAAGCGCTCACAGTTGTACTGGCTATTGTTCTACTTTATTCAGCTTACCTATCAGGGCGACCAAAGTCTGAACATGATGATAATAGCTCACCTGATCCCCTAGCTATCAATCTCAAACTCAATAGCACTTACCCAACTTCTGAGGGAATCGTACCTTACCAAGTTAATTGCGTACCGATTGGGTTTGGCATCATGTTGGTAGCTGGAGTGCTTTCCGGATTGCTTGGCATTGGTTCCGGTGCATTCAAGGTTCTAGCAATGGATCAGGCGATGGGACTTCCGTTTAAAGTTTCCACAAGCACCAGTAATTTTATGATTGGTGTAACAGCAGCAGCATCAGCAAGTTTGTACCTAGCATGGGGCTATATCGAACCAGGGGTAACAATGCCAGTCATGTTAGGCGTATTGCCTGGTGCTTTATTAGGGGCAAAAGTTTTAGTAGGGGCTAATACTCAAACTTTGAGAATAGTCTTTAGTTTAGTGCTGGTGGTCATGGCACTGAAAATGGTCTACAACAGTTTAGCTGGAGGGTTTTAAGATGCATCTATCCAATTTTCATCATTCTGGCAGTGGTAAAAATGGTGAACCAAACATTTCTAAATCTATATGCGAGAATGACTGTAGAAAAACATCTAGAGAGCACCAATTTGAGCTATTAATTGGCAATCTATTAAAATATGGTATCCTGATTTCTTGCTCTACAGTATTAATAGGTGGAATTTTGTACTTGATTCGCTACGGTGCAGAACCTGTTAATTACCAATTTTTTCAAGGACAACCATCTGTTTTAGATGCTCCCAAGCTTGTAGTTACAGGCATCTTGTCAGGTAGTCACAACAGCATCATTATATTTGGGCTTCTACAATTAATTGCTATTCCCGTCATTCGTGTTGCACTTTCGGTATTTGCTTTTGTATGGCAGAGAGACTTTACGTATACGGTGATGACGCTGCTGGCGCTTTCTGGTCTAGTCTATAGCTTTGTAGCAGCGTATTAATCAATTATTTCCCATTCTTAATCAGAGTTCAAAATAACATATAGGACTAGTATTTGATTTTTGAAAAAGCAAATGAGCTAAGAGCTTACCGTATAAAGGTTTAGTTCTCAGTATACGTAGCAAGAATTAAGTACGATTCCTATATTTGAGTGAGTTTTACAAATTTCTATTACTTCTGATTATTGTTTCCAAAAAAAATTACGTTTGATAATCTCAGTGAGAAGACCTAAAGTAAAACTAAGGTTTCCAATGAACTCAGACATAAACAACAGCAGACGAAAAATTCTCCCGTTAACACAACCTCATCTAAACCCCAGTTATTAAGTCTGTGTGAAAGTTTGCCGAAAAATCTCTAGTTTTTAAAGGATAAACATCATGAAACTTGTGAAAATTGCGTTTGCGATCGCAATTGTGTTTGTTAATTTACTTATTGCCCAACCTTCCTGGGCAGATAGCCCCAAATTTAGTAAGAACCCTGATTACATTGAAGCCACAAAAACCATTAAAGAATTAAAGAAAAGCGCTGAAAGTACAATTCCCGCAGATGTGCAACGTCAAATTGATGAATTAGAGTTCCAAAAAGCAGCGATAGAATCAGGGATAGCTTGGGGACAATGCCGCAACGAGACTGGGGCTAATCTAGCAATTTATGGTAATGCTGGCGAAGAGTCGGAAGAATCTGAGAACAGCAATCAACTTTACTTTTTAGCAAACGGGCAAACCACACCAGATCATTGGGATTGTCAGGGTGTTTATCTACCTAGTGACGTGCAAGTTGCTTCCTTGGATAAAACTGGTGCTGTTGCAGTCAGAATTATGGATGGTACACAGCTTTTAGTCAAGAAAAATCCAGATACTTCTGAATTGGAATTAAATCTCCCCAATGCCAAAATTGTTAAGCCTGGTGATCAGGATTGGTTTATCCCGAATGTATCGCAAGCTTTTGTTGATTCTCGTATTCCCAACACATTGACTGGCTCAGATAATGGCTAAATTCGAGATTGTAACAACGTTAGGCAGATGAAATTGAGTTAATTTTATCTGGCAATTAAATAGGACTGGAACTGATACAAATTTCGATTTTAGATATTGAAATCCTTAATTCTAGTCCTGTTTTCATCAGAATATATTCTAATAACTCAATGTTTAAGCGTGGCAATTACTTGGAGAAATCAGGATGTTAGAACAGTTGACTGGACACTTGGGTGCAGATTTATCCATCAAAACATTTGGGCTTTTACTGGTACTAGTTGCCTTAGAAACAGTTCTATCTGCAGACAACGCAGTTGCCTTAGCAGCATTAGTTCAAGATATAGAATATCCACAAAAACAACGTCAGGCTTTAAATTGGGGATTAGTTATTGCCTTTATTTTGCGGATTTCTTTACTTTTTACTGCAACGTGGGTGATTCAGTTTTGGCAGTTTGAATTAGGAGGCGCACTCTATCTAGTGTGGTTATCAAGCAAGCATTTTTGGCAATATTTTGAACCCAATGCAGCATTAGAAGAAGAACAAATAAATAACTCTCCAAAACATGCAAATTGTACATTTGGACAAGTTATTCTTTTGATTGGTGTTACGGATTTAGCTTTTTCTCTAGATAGCGTCACAGCCGCAGTCGCAGTTTCTAGTCAAACATGGTTAGTTTTGACTGGTTGTATGATTGGTATCATTACTCTACGCTTTATGGCTGGTTTGTTTGTACGCTGGCTTTCTGAGTTTACTTATTTACTAGATGCTGCTTATTTAACAGTGTTTGGTGTAGGGGTGAGATTGATGTTTAAAGCATTAATTCCAGGTCATGTACCGCCACAATGGATGATGCTAACGCTGATTGTAGTTCTATTTACCTGGGGATTATCAAAGCGAGTCACACCAGAAGTTCAAGAAGTTTTTACTCAAGAAGTATTGACTATTGATAGCTCTGAAAATAACAGGAAATAACTGAATTTTTGATATTTTTTTTGAGAAATATCTGTTTATAAGAACACAAGTTTATGAATATAGAACCTGTAACCACGATTAACAACTCAAATTCTGTTTTAAAAACTGAAGTCACTCATCCAGAGTCAGCAAAGTCTATCAACAGTTCAAATTCTAGCCAAAAATCTAATAAAGATATTCAAGCAATTGTCAGAATAGTTTTGTTACTGTGTGCTTTGACTATCATCTGTAGCTTTTTCGTAATTGTCAATCCTGGACAGCGAGGAGTTTTAATGAAATTTGGCGAAGTACAACCAGAAATTCTCAGCGAAGGAATTCATCCAGTAATCCCGATTGTTAATACTGTGGAAAAGCTAAGTGTGAGAGTGCAAAGTCAAGAAATTTCAACTGAAGCTTTATCTAAAGACTTACAAAATGTTTATACAGATGTGGCTTTAAATTGGCACATTGTTCCTGAAAAAGTGAATAGAATTTTTCAACGTGTTGGTAATCAAGAAGCCATTGTTCACCGCATTATTAATCCATCTGTGAAAGAAGTTTTGAAGGCAGTGATGGCAAGGTATACAGCAGAAAAAATTATCACTGCACGTACAGATGTAAAAGCTAGAGTTGATCAAGATTTAACGTCTCGACTAGGAACTTACGACATAGAAATAGATGACATTTCTTTAGTAAATATTCATTTCACAGAACAGTTTAACAAAGCAGTGGAAACCAAGCAAATTGCTGAACAAGAAGCTAAACGTGCAGGATTTATGGCTATCAAGGCAGAAAATCAAGCCAAAGCAAGAGTCAATTTAGCTCAAGGAGAAGCCAAAGCACACCAATTAATTATGGAATCGTTGACACCAGCTATCCTACAAAGACAGGCGATCGCCAAATGGGATGGTAGAATGCCTTGGATCTCCGCAGGTGGTGGCGACAATACCAGACTGTTTCAATTAGAGTTAGATGAGATTGTCAAAGCGGCTCAGAAAAACCCCCAGCAAGAAAGAGTCGAGTCTCGCTCTGAGTTAACTACTGCACTTTTGAAAAAGTGAGTTTACTTCATTAAATGAGCAGCTATATTCTCAATCCAAAATCTAAAATTCAAAATGGACGACTTCATCGGTGCTATTTCAACTGGATTTGCTGCCTTTGCTGCCACCAATCTAGATGATATTGTGGTTCTGCTACTGTTTTTCTCACAGGTGAGTGCAACTTTCCGCCATCAACACATTGTTATAGGACAGTATCTCGGTTTTACAGCACTCGTGCTTGCTAGTTTACCTAGTTTCTTTGGTGGTAGGCTTTTCCCAGAGGCTTGGATTGGACTTTTAGGTACGGTTCCCATCGCCATTGGTATTAATCGCTTACTGAATCCAGCGAGTGATGAGGATGAAACCCCACCACAACCGGAACAGTCTGCAAATTCTTGGCTAGCTAGCCTGTTTTCACCTCAAGCTTACGGAGTTGCAGCTGTAACCATCGCTAATGGCGGTGATAATCTCAGTATTTACGTGCCATTATTTGCAAGCTGTACATGGGAAGATTTGGGAGTGATTTTGGCAGTTTTCTTTTCATTAGTTGCAGTTTTGTGTTATGCAGCTTATCGTTTTACCCAAGTTCCCACGCTTGCTAAACTTTTCACCCGCTACGGCAATTATTTTGTTCCTTTTATCCTCATAGGATTGGGTATCTACATTTTGATGGATAGCCACACTTTGGAAAGTCGAGGTTTAACTGTACTCACCGTCGGGCTGATTGGTTTATGTTTAATCGCAGAGTCTAGAGATGCTTTTGGTGATTCAGCATAAGCTGTGCTGATGGTATTGTCTTTAATGCGTGAATTTTGAATGAGCGAATTTTGAATTTGTTAGCGCAGCGTGCCGCAGGCAGCGTTTGCGCAGCGCCCCCTCCGGGGCTAGCGAGTGACTTCTGACTCAGGAATTGCTGCTGTATGTGCTTTTCTTGACCATTATTGAGTACTTATTTCATAAATTCTATTTATTATTTTAAAAAAAAAGAATATTTGCTCTTATCTAGGTGAAACCATAATATTGAGAACAAGCTAAGTTGTTAATAAAAAAATATTAAATTTTATTAATGGCGATCGCATCGCAAGAAAAGCAATTCAATTATCTCCTAAATTGCTCTCACTTCTAGAGGCAAAGTAAGGAAGAATCGCAATCATTAAACCAGTCTTGAATCATTTGTGAGCAAAAACTATGAGTTGGCTAATTGGTACTTTAATTATTGGCATATCTGCCGCTTTTGCAACTACCTTTGACGATAATATCTACTTGACAGCTTTTTTTGGAAAAGTCAATCATGTCTTTCGTCCTAAGCATGTTATCATCGGCGAATTTGTTGGATTTACCGCGCTAGTACTTGCTAGTCTCCCTGGTTTTTTCGGCGGTTTACTTCTTCCAGAAGCTTGGATTGGATTGCTAGGCATTCTGCCAATTGTGATTGGTATCAGCAATCTCATGAGTCGAGATGATGATGGCGAAATAATCCAAGATGTGTCAGTTAACCTCCCTCATGCAGTCAAATCTAGACGTCAGAAAAAATCATTATTTGCGACTCTGCGCGATCCTCAAACTTACCGCGTTTCGGCAGTCACTATTGCAAATGGAGGAAATAACATTGGTATCTACGTCCCGTTGTTTGCTACTACAAATCTACCAAGTTTAGGAGTGATTTTGTGCGTTTGCTATTTGACTGTTGGAGTGTGGTGCGTCCTCTCTTACAATCTGACTCGTAATCCTCTCATGGCTCCGCTTCTGGCTCGCTATGGTCGAAAAATCTTCCCATTTGTGTTAATCTGGCTGGGATTCTCGATAATGATGAAAAGCGGTACTTTTCAACTTGTTCCTAGTTTGGCAACGCTTTTCAATTAGATATTAGGTAAGGGAATAGTGAACAGTTATCAAATTTTAAAACGCTTATTTAGACCTCCCTTGAAATGTACCCTTTTAGAAGTGGGGAGACTCTGACTCCCAACAGAATAACCAGTCTTATACTGAAAACTAATAACTGAAAACTGATAACTGTTGAATGCCCTGATACGAATGTAATGGTTATGAAACTTTTCCAAATCGCTTTAGTCGTCTTAATGCTTTTAATCAATCTAGTAAGTCCTTTAAGCACATGGGCAGATGAAGCACCACACTTAAGCAAACATCCTGACTACTTCCTAGGTCAAAAAGTAGTTTGGCTTTATCAAGCTCGCCCTGGCTCTAACAACGTTCAGAGAATTCCTGCCGAAGTAGTCAAGCTAGGCTCAAAGCAAGTACAAGTTAGGGTGCGCAAACACAACAACGAGTTCGTCAATCGTTGGGTGAATCGAGACAGGTTGGAAAATCATTAAATATAGTAAATTTTTTGAAATCCGCAATACATCTACTTGCATTGTTCTATCCTTGAAGCGATTTAGTAAATTTCTGTGGGGCGTTCTCGTTTTCTCTGTGCCGCTTACATGTGCGTCTGGTGCAGGAGATACCCGATAGCCGTAAGGCGTGGCGTCAGCCATAGGGTTGCCCTATTTACGCCGCGTTGTACTAGTAATCTCAGCTGAAGTGGACAAGGGCTGCGCGGATCGCGATGAACCATACCGCGAGTGTGGCAAATAGGTAGAGGTAGAACCGAAGCATGATCAGATTGAATGTGCAATGCACGGCGCTATGCAATGTGCGAAATACAACAAATGCCCATGCGGCGTTCACATACACTGCATCCACTTGCTTTGTGATGAACAGGTATAGCACGAGCGCATAAAAAAGTACCGGAATCTCGAACAGGTTTTTTAGGTTATCTGATGGATTGGATACGTTTGGTGGCGAGATCTGCGCCAGTGTGCCAGGTGTAGCAAGCTCTTGCGGGCGAGTCTTTAGGCTTGTGATGAAACTGATGCGGCGGATGTACATATACACCCAGACTAGGAGTGTCAGAAACACTGTTGCGAAGAAGGGACTAAAGATTGCATCTTGCGTCATTTCTACCTCTTAAACTTGCTCATTTTGCTGATGGGTGGGCGATAGACTGCGCCATACACGATGTACAACACTTGAAGAAACGTAGAGTAACGCAAATCCAATTAAAGGATGTAGTACCTCTAGGTGTAAAGGACTTCTTAAATGAATGCTGCAAAATTGTAGTCCAAGCAGTACTGGTAGACTTGCGGTGAGACGTTGTATTTGGGGTGAGAATGGGGTGATGAACGACCATCCCAGTAATAGTAATGACAGTCCACTATATCCTCGCACTAGCCAAACATGAATATCCCACCATGTAGGATTAACAAAGTAAGCGACTCCAACCGTTAATAATTGAGCAATCAAGCAGAGGTTAAAGACGACTGAAGTCGCATAAAAGCCGATCTGCATCGAACGGATGAGAGCGCGCTCGCGATCAATTTCCGAATTGGTGGTCATATCAAGTGATTGTTAAGATTAAAGCTAATATAGGCTGAGTACAGATGATGCTTCTAGACCTCGATCGGGTACACTTGAGACCACTTCACTTATGACTAGTTCTTTGGGATTTCTGTTTGAAGCCATCAACCAAGCTCATAGCGAACATGATCTGCGATTGCAAATCGTGCCAAAAATTGGTGAGTATTTTGCAGCGAAACGATGTGGGATTTTTTTCTTCGACCAACTGCCCTTAACAGATCGCAATCTTCAGAAAATATTGAAAATTGCACTCTCAATCGAACATAATCCTGTGGCGCGTTATTTGGTGGAGCGTCATGCTCCTGTCCACGAAGCATTAGTGACATCACCCAAGGCTTGGAAATTAATCTGTCCCCGTCCGGATCATTGGCATGTGATGGCAGGACCAATCATAAATCGCGGTCAATTAGTGGGTGTAGTAGGCTGCACACGTGAAAAGTCAATGCCTGTTTTTGATACTCAAAATCTAGTCGATTTGAGTGCCATCTGTTTGCACTTATCTGTTTGGACTGCGACAATGCGTTCACAAAGTGTTTGTGCAGGAAAATCGCTTCCCCCCTCCTTTAGAAGCAATCGCTTAACGCCTCGTGAATTAGAAATAGCAGAACTGGTTGCTTTGGGGCGAACTAACGCAGAAATTGGGACTGAACTTTGGATCACTGAAAATTCTGTTAAGCAAGCCTTAAAGCGAATGTTCCGTAAGCTTGAGGTTTCGTCGCGTGCACAGATGGTTGCACAACTTTTAGCTACCGGACATGATTCATCGGAGGTAAACTTAGCTTCATTTAACTTGGTGCTGAACTCTCACCAATAACCTTTTGGTTATGCCCCCACTGACCAACCGAGCGGCATAACAAGGCTGCTTGAATAATGTAAAGTCTAACTGTCTTTTTGTCAAGTATACTTGACTATTGACAACAAGCAGCCCACGGATTTTTAAAGACGCAATATCTCGCGTTTCTACATCTAAACCAGTATTTTATAACTAGACTTTAGACTAAAGTTTAGTTAGCTGGGATTGTAGGAGGTTTCAAGAGTATGACCTAGGACGCCAAATACAAATACAAGTTACGGAAAAATCAAAAGTGAACACGCAAAGGCTAACCACAGGAATCGTCTAAGCTGAAAATGGCAAACCTTATTTAAAGAAAACACAATGAGTGTAGTTATTCCCGATGACATTCTTACTGCAGCTGGAATTTCGGAAGCTGAATTAAAGCTAGAAATTGCGATTATGTTGTTCCAACAAGAAAAAATCAGCATTGGGAAAGCGCGTCGCCTAGCAGAAATGAATTTAATTGAGTTTCAACGCGAAATTGCTAGTCGCGGAATTTGTATTCATTATGATGTTGAAGAGTTTGAAGCTGACCTAAAAACTTTACGGGAAATGGGCAGACTGTGATTGTTGTTTGCGACACTTCGCCAATCACTAACCTTGCTGCTGTTGGACAACTAAACCTGTTGCAACAACTTTACAGCAACATCATCATTCCCCAAGCGGTTTACGATGAGATGGTCAATCTAGACTATGCAGTGCCTGGTGCTAGTGAAGTACAAACTTTATCCTGGATTCAACACCAACAGGTAATTAACCTTACCTTGGTAACAACACTCCTAGCAGAGTTAGATCAAGGCGAGGCAGAAGCTATTGTTTTGGCTATTGAGTTAGAGGCAGATTTGCTGCTACTAGACGAACGACGTGGCAGAAAAGTAGCGTCTAGATATGGACTCAATATTACTGGGCTGTTAGGAATCCTAATTGAAGCTAAGCACAAAGGGCTAATTCTAACTGTCAAACCTGTACTTGATGAGTTGATCCTACAGGTAGGTTTCCGTGTTAGTAATAAACTTTACGTTGATACCTTGCAAGCAGCAGGAGAGTAGAACTACACATGGCAGTGCGTTGAGTCACAAAGATCAAAAAAGATATGGAACTAAACGCTTTGTGCCCTGCATATATACTTTGTAGTCATCTCCAAACTGCTCGCTCATCATCTGCTCTTCGTTGCCGATTCGCAAAATGTACATGATGCCGAACTCAACACAAGCAGCGTTCCTCAATTCGGTGCACACGGTTGTTAGGCATTTCCTTTTAATGCTGCAATCAGTAAGTCAGCAACAGCACCACCAGATGCTGGATTTTGCCCAGTGATCAGCCTCCTATTTTCAACAGCAAAACAAGCCCAAGGTTCATCTGCTTTTTTGTAAATAGCTCCTCGCGCTATTAATTCGGTTTCCGTCAAGAAAGGAACAAACTTATCCAGTTCGGCAAGCTTTTCTTCTTGATTTGAAAAACCAGTTACTTCTTTGTTTTTAACAAGCAGCGATCCATCTGACAATTTGATGTTGAGCAAGCCTACGGCACCATGACAGACCGAAGAGACAAACCCACCATTTTCATAAATTTTTCGGCTGATAGACTGCAATGCCTCATTCTCAGGAAAGTCCCAGATCACACCATGACCACCAGTATAGTAGATTGCAACGTAATCATCTGGTTTGACCTCGCTTGATTTTAGCGTGGTTCCAAGACGATTCATAAATTCTTTCTTCTGATACCACTCCCAATCAGTTGGATCTGCCATCGCAAGACTGTGTGGATCAATCGGCGTATATCCACCTTTAGGGCTTACATAATCAACTTCATAGCCAGCTTCTTCAACTTTCTTAACAAAATGGACAGCTTCTCCAAGCCACAAACCGGTAGCCCGATTTATGTTTGGATATTTTTCAACACTGGTAAGAACGACAAGTATTTTCTTGCTCATCATGTGACTGAGAGTGCTTCATTCAGGGTTAATTGTAGTACCTAACTAAGTAAGTCGATACAAATAAAGTTAACTACTTAGAAATCATCCCAACCTTCAACACTTGAGGACATGACGTAACTAGTCACACTTGCTTCAAAGAAGTTTGCCTTCGTGTTGCCTTCTTTTTTGGTATCTGAGAAACGTTCCAAGTGAGCATAGGGACTTTTTTTGTAGATAGCTTCTGGAAATAATGGTTCTAAACCGATCGCCTTCAAGCGAGTATTTGCCAGATATCTTGTGTACTGTTCTGTACTGTTTGCTGTAATGCCAAGAATATTATCTCCGACAATATGTCCTGTCCACTTGCATTCATGTTCGACGGCGTTTGCAAACATTTCATAGATTTGTTCGCGGCTGTGAGGGAAAATTTGCATCGCTTCTGGAATCAATTTTTGATACAGCCGCACATGGGAGAGTTCATCTCGGTTAATCATTCTAAAAATATCGGCACTCCCAGACATGAGCATCCGTGAGGACAGATTGTAGAAAAATATAAACCCGTTGTAGAAATACAATCCTTCCAACAAGTAATCTGCTAACAGTGAGACGAAATAATTCTCTGGTGTCGGGTAATCAACATACTTTTGGTATAGTCTAGCAATGAATTCGCATCGTTGCTTGAGAACGCGATCGCTCCGCCAAAAATCATAGACGTGTGTTCGGCGATCGCTCGGAATCACCGTTTCAATAATGTATTGATAGGACTGATTGTGCATTGCCTCTTGGGAAATTTGTTCCGCCATACACAGTGCAATTTCGGGTGCGGTGACGCTATTTTTGATGTGAGGCACATTACAGGTTTGCACCGAATCGAGGAACGTCAGGTAGCTGAGGATGCCATCAAATGCACGTCGTTCTTTAGGGGTGAGATTGACGTAATCTGTTACGTCTTGAGTAATATCAATTTTTTCGGGAACCCAGAAGTTCTCACGCATTTGACGGTAGAGAGACACAGCCCACGAGTAGCGAACGTCGTTTAATTGCATTAAGTTAGTAGTCTCCCCAAACCATATCAAACGGTTTCGTGTATCATCACTCCCGTTCGGATTAAAAACGGGATTAATCGGCATTAATGATTGTCTTGGTTGGTACATTTTAATTCTGTTTGGATTAGTTTTCACTTTTAATTTGAGCAATGGGGATTGGGCAAGGGGCAATGCCCATTGCCTATGCTTGATAACTGATAACTGTTAAGTGTTTACTGATGACTGCTGTTCAGTTTGCACAAGCAACACATTGCTCGTTCGATTCTTTGAAACTATCTTTCTGCACAGTGCGAATGTAGTAGATTGCTTTACAACCCAATTCCCAAGCCAGCATTAGGGTTTCAAAAATATCAACAGCCAGCAGACAGCGATCTGGTTCATCGGGGAAATAGACTCCAGCATTCAGATTAAACAGCAGTTCCATTGAAATTCCAGTGTCGATCCATTGTTGAATTGTGGCGATCGCTCTCACCACTTTTTTCTGATCCATTGTCTTATTTTCGACATAGAACCATAAATTGTCCCGAATATAAGGCGGTGCAATAGGTACTGTACCTTTTGCCCATTGTTCATAGAAGAATTTGCTGTAAACGGGCAAGACACTGGCTGTACAACCTTGAACTAAAGATGAAGAAGTGTTGGGTGCGATCGCGGTAATGTGTGAATTACGAATACCATGTTGTTTGATATCCTGACTCAGTTTTGAGAAGCGTTCTGGTTGACTTGCGTGTTGCAAAAACCAATCCACGGGCTTTGCTCCTATTAAATGTCCCTTACTCCATTCACTACCCGCAAAAGCAGGATACGCTCCCCTTTCCTTCGCCAGTTCCATTGATGCTGCTGTGCAATAATAACCGATATCTTCAAATAAATCACTGATTTCCTGAAGACGGGTATAGGTGAGATGACGTATGCTGAGCCAGTCAGCTAATCCCATACAGCCTACCCCAATTGTGCGATATTTGGCGTTGTGGGTGGCACTAGCAGCAAACGGTGGTGAGGTCAGTTCAATCGTATTGTCTAATATACGTACTGCAATCTGACAAATCTCTTCTCGCTGTTTGTCTTCTAAATTGGCTAAATTGATACTTACGAGATTGCACGTATGACTCTCTTCACCAGGTTTCACGTTTGACCAACTCTCCTGGCACAGATTTCCACCAGGAATATAGCCCTCATGCTGATTGGGATTAGCTCGGTTGACGGTATCTTTGAACCACAAATAAGGCATCCCAGTTTCTAATTGGGTTCGCATCACCTGTTTGAATAAAAGACGAGCATTCACCCGTTTGTAAAGTGTAATCTCACTTTCTAAACTCGCTTCAATTTGAAGATAGCCCTTTTCAAATGCTTCACCCCATAATTCTGCCAGTTCAATACCTAAACGACTTCGCACCTCGTAGGGATCAACTAGCGTCCATTCCTCATCTGCTGCTACTCGCCGCATAAATTCGTCACTGACAACCAGTTGGGGAAACACGTCATAAGCTTTGCGTCGCGCGTCCCCATTCTCTGCTTGCATTTCCAAAAATTCGGGTAAGTCCAAATGCCAAACATCCAGACTCACAGTAACAGCACCTGCTCTGCGTCCACCTTGATTAACTGCTATCGCCGTATCATTCAACAATTTAATCCAAGGAATCACACCACCTGATGCATTGGCTTTGCCCATCACCCAACTGCCTGTTGCGCGAATGCGAGACAGATTCACGCCCACACCGCCACCATTTTTGGAAATGCGAGCGGCATCATGAATACTGCCAAAAATGCTTTCCAAATTATCATCCATCGCCGTAATGAAACAACTGGCAAGAGAACCATTGGGAATCCGCAAGTTCGCCAGAATGGGCGTTGCTAAAGATATTTGACGACGGGCGATCGCCTCATAAAATCTATGCGCCCAGGTTAGTCGATTTTCAGGTGCTTCTACGGAGGCAATCAATAGTGCACAAGTTAAAAATGCTTCTTGGGGTAACTCATTCGCCAATAGATATCGCTTCGTGAGCAACACGGCTCCCGCATAATCATAGTCGGCATCCCAGTCGGGATTGATCCAAGTGTTAGCAATCTCTAACTCTTCTGGAGTGTAGATCAAGATCCGGCGATCGTACTGCCCTTCTAAAACTTTTGCTTGTACAGTTCGAGCATACTCTCCATACTGATAGCCACGAGTAACTTTAGTATCTTTCCACAAACTCCAAATATGTAAGCGCCCTGCCACATAGCGCCAATCAGGTTCTTGTGGACTACACAAATCCAAGGCACAGCGAATTAAATTATCTTGAATTTCTCGCGTCGTAATGCCAGGACGTAATCGAGTTGTAAGATGTGCTTCTAGGGCAATCGAATTTGCTTGGATTCGGCGACAAGCCCAATTAACCACTGTGCGAATCTTATTAATTTCTAACGGCGTCGTCGAACCATCGCGACGAACAACATGGATATCCGTTGTGGAGTCCTCTGAGAGTGTGGATGGAGCTTGCATAGGAGAAGGGGTAGATGAATTGTAGAAAAGATAATTGCAAAAATTGGAAAAAATTGTTAATTAGGATAGGCAATGTGGATAAATTGTCATGTCAATGTGATTGAACGCTGGTAACTCTAAAAACTTAACACTTCATTAAAATTTACAATAATTGTCCAATAGCAACAACAGAGCAAGTTTTGGTAAAGAATGAAACTTGCTCCAATGAATAACGAATGCCAGTATAGATCGACTATTGATTTTTAGGCAAGCAAACCACCTAAAAGAAGCCGAGAGCGGGGGAGCTTCGTCTTTAGACTGCAAAGTGTCAAAGTTGTGTTAATATTCAAAAGAATCTCGGTTCTAGTGGGGAACAGCCACTAGAGGTAACGGGGAAAGTCCGGTGTGAATCCGGCGCTGTCCCGCAGCTGTAATCAAGGCTTGCCTTGTGAGTCAGAACGCCCGCCGAAGTTGACTTGTAAATTTTGTAGATCTGCGAGGCACAGATAAGTATTTTTATGAACATTTCTACAACGACTACGCTTTACATTCTCATCGGCTCAGATATCAAGACGCTACAGATTACAGCTTTTTATGAGACGGTAGGCGATTAATTTTAGGTATAAATTGCGTTTTTGGATGTAGCGATTGTGACAGTGACTCTCTGTGGGACTATGACCAAGAAATGGGTATAGGGGTATAGGGGTGTAGAGGTGTAGGGGAGCCAGTACTTGATGAGGGTCTCCCTCACTTGGTATCTGGTGAGACCAGCGCTGCCAAGAGTTGTGCCTTGCGCGGGTTCCCCGCGTTGTGGCAACTAGCCTCGATAGGCGTAGCCGTGCCGCAGGCATAGGGGGCGCTACGCAAACGGAGAGGGTTTCCCGACCTAGGCGACTGGCGTTAGCGCAGCGAGACCGGAGGTCTTCCCCGAAGGGCGTGAGAAGAGAGATTTTTCGAGCGTGGTTTACCCTGAGCCGGAACCAAAAGGGTACTCACCGCCCCACTAAATTTTTAATGAGTGTGGTCTTTTATTGGTGGTTGGTACTCACCGCCCCCATCAATAACTATTGCCCCGTAACACCCTTATACCCTTACACCCTTAGTTGTTAAAGTAAATATTACCAAGGGAGACTAAATTCATATTCTTAATCTGCAACGCCATCTACTCTGTTTAACCCCCTTAAGGAGGCATCAATGAGTCATACTTCCGATGCTTTGGACTGGCAGCAAGGCTTGATTGCCACAAATTTGTTGGTGATTGGTTACAACGCCTGGGTGGGGTATTTGGGAGGCGATCGCGGTGTCATCGTTTGCAGCACCAATTCCCCTGCAATTGGAGTGGCAGGTGAAACCTTCAAAGTTCATTTTATACCACGTATTCGTATAGCTGCCTTCTTAAATGCTTGGTTAGCTGCTCCCGACACCGTAATTCTGCGTAATCATTTTATGAATGCTCATATATTGGAAGCCGTGGATACTTACAATCCTACTACCGAAGTCTTGTTATTGCTGGAATCTTTTAACCAAGCGACGTTCTTTTACCTGAAAAACCTACCCATCACCCCACCCCAATGCTATGAACAGGTCTGCAAAAGATGGACAGAATTTCAGCCCCAGCCCAATTTTTCTGGAAATACAAATGCCAACCATCTTACTTAGTGATACATAAGGTTCCTCAATGTTCAAATCACATCTTTACTAGATTTTTACTTGGGTTTTTCATCATGCCGAAATTCTATCTTCACCGAGCTGGGAAGATTCCCACTGCTATTCATCCCTTTGTCAAACAAACGGTTCTCCCCGAAGTCAAACAGAAGCCCTGGGTACTTCAAGGGAAAATTATTCGAGGTGTTCAAAACATAGCAATATCGATGTCTAGGACAATTTCCATTGCAAGCCATCGCCTGATTCGGTTCATTCCCAGACGACTCATGAGCAAACCGTTAGATCGACTTCACAAATGAGTTGAACTGCACAGGCAGTTGGAATTTAATAAATCAAGGGTTCGGTGCTACAAAATTCTTTATGGCTACGAGATTCGTGCCAAAATTTTATCTACGGTAGGCGTACAGGATCGTTCAAAACAATGTCAACTTTATTATATTTTGTAATTGGTTTTCTTCTGCTTTTGGTGATTGGAATTGCGGGTTATCTCCTGAGTGCCCGTAAGTATCAATCCTCAGACACAGTCGCCAATTCCTACGATCAATGGACGAATGACGGCATCTTAGAGTTTTATTGGGGGGAACACATTCACCTCGGTCACTACGGTTCGCCGCCACAACGGAAGGATTTTCTGGCTGCTAAATCTGATTTTGTACATGAAATGGTTAAATGGGGTAGTTTAGATAAATTACCCCCTGGTACTACCGTCTTAGATGTTGGGTGTGGTATCGGGGGCAGCAGCCGGATTTTAGCGCGAGATTATGGGTTTGCCGTCACAGGGATTACGATCAGCCCTATTCAGGTGAAACGCGCCCAGGAGTTAACGCCCCAAGGGCTAAACGCCCAGTTTGCAGTCGATGATGCGATGGCGTTGTCGTTTCCAGATGCCAGTTTTGATGTGGTCTGGTCGATTGAAGCAGGTCCTCACATGCCCGATAAAGCCGTTTTTGCGCTTGAATTAATGCGGGTGCTAAAGCCCGGTGGAATATTGGTTGTAGCTGACTGGAATCAGAAGGATGACCGCCAAAAACCTCTAAATTTCTGGGAAAAACCAGTCATGCGACAACTCCTCGATCAGTGGTCTCATCCAGCTTTTTCCAGCATTGAAGGCTTTGCCGAGCTTTTGGCAGCGACGGGATTAGTCGAGGGGGAAGTGATTACGGCAGACTGGACGAAACAAACGCTTCCTTCTTGGTTGGATTCGATCTGGCAAGGGGTGGTTCGACCGAGCGGATTTCTGCGTTTTGGACTGTCTGGTTTTATCAAGTCTGTGCGCGAGGTGCCGACGTTGTTGCTGATGCGTTTGGCGTTTGGTGCAGGGCTATGTCGATTTGGAATGTTCCGCGCTGTGCGGGCAAACTCACGCACAGAATTGAAAGACCAAAACTTTGCCAACCAAACTCCCTCAAGGTTGGTTAGGTAATGAGCGACATGATGACCAATGCGTGAGTTTCCAGCAATGACTCCATCGCCAAATCTATCTTTGGTAAACTGCGATGTAGTTATTGTCGGCGGGGGCATTTCGGGTTTCATACGGTTTCACGAAATGCCTGATACTGTTCAAAGCTTCTGTGAGAGTTCTATGACACTATCGTCGTGTACAGTAGGTTTTCCCCGATAACGATACCACCACATCACAAAACCAGTGATGAATAGAACGAACGGTGCATATCCAACAAATACATAGAGAATGCGAGTAGGCAATCCTCCAAAAGTACCATAATGGAGGGGAGTAAAAGAATTGAGAATGCGATCGCCTAAAGACGGTTTGAGAGCATTGTCTACTCGCAAGACTTTGCCGTTATACTGGTCGAGGTAGACATAGCTGTTTCCACTATCTTCTTTTTCTTGAGGAAACTTGTAGCGAATCATCAAAGCGCTGTCTGGTTTTTCTGCAAAATAAACGCTTCTGAGTTCTGCACCAGGTAATTGAGCTTGAGCTGTCTGAAGTTGCTCAGTAAGCTTTAGAGGTAACTGAGTGGCGATGACTTGAGAAACAGGTTCTTGCTTCACACTAAAGGTGATTGCCCGAATCACAGGCTCACTAAATTCACCAAAATTCCAGCAAAAACCTGTGAAAAATGTGAAAAAAAGAAACACAGCTGCTATCGCACCAGCAACTTTATGAATATCAAAGTTCATTCGCTTGGGATGAGCATCAAGCTTGATTTTGAAGCCTGCAATTAGTTTACGCCAACCAGGCCAGAGCAATATTCCTGTGATCGTCAGAATGCACACGAGTAAACCAACAGCGCCAACAATTTTGTATCCAATGTCGCCTGCTAGCAGACTGTAGTGGAGTTGATAAATAATCTTGTAAAAGCGCTCTACAGGATTGGGATTGAGATTATTACCGAGAACTGCTCCTGTATAAGGATGAACGTAATTTTCAATCCAATCATTTTCCCTGGTTGCATAGATGACATTAAATGGATCATCTGGTTTTATCGGCACATAAACTCTGTTGAGCTTGGCATCGGGTTGGCTGGCATACGTGCTTTTCACCTGATTAAGAACGACCTCAATCGGTAGCATTTCCCCTTTAGGCGTAATCGTTCCAATTTGGTTATGCCTTTGAATGGCAGTAATTTCAGATTGGAAGACTAGCAGGCTACCAGTTAAACCAACAATAATCGCAATCAGTCCAACACCTAACCCAATGTAGCGGTGTAAAGCAAATACGAAGTTACGCAGAGTTTTGAAAGTCATGGTAGATATTCCTGCTAAATAAAGATCAAAACTCTACTGAAATGCTTCCCAACACAGTTAACGGTGCTTGAGGAAAGACTAAGTAGCCATTGGTGTCGTAATATTTGACATCAAAGATATTCTTAAAGTTGAGTGCAGCTCGCCAATTATCGCGTTTGTAGGAAATGGCAGCATCCGTTCTGACATAAGAAGGAAGAGTAAACGGATCGCTTTGGTTTGTAATGCGCGAGCCAACAAAAAAGATACCTGCACTAAATGCCAACCCTTGCAAGTCACCCTTTTGAATTTCATAGGTTGTCCATAGACTTGCACCGTGGTATGCACTATTTACCAAACGCTGACCTTTGATTGTAGGATTGTTATCTTCGCTTACAAATGCATCATTCAAATACCCAGAAGCGATAATCTTCCAACCTGGTAAAATTTCTCCTGCCACATCCAGTTCAATACCTCGACTTTTCACTTCTCCCACCGCGATTACAGAGTTAATATCGTTCGGGTCTTGAGTGGGTATGTTTGTTTTGGTAATGTCATAGGCTGCTAGCGTTGCCGAAAGCCGTCGATCAAAAAGCTCAGATTTTATCCCAACTTCGTACTGTGTACCGCGAGATGGTTCGAGTGCTTCACCACTAGCAGTTCTAGAATTGTTGGGAACGAAGGAACGGCTGTAACTGGCATAGAGCGAAATCGGCTCGATGGGTTGATAGACTAATCCCACACGGGGGGAAAAAGCACCATCGTTAAACTCAGACCTAGTAGTGTTTCCATCTTCCCTTGTTACACTATTGACGCTATCAACAAAATCGTATCTGCCACCAACCAGTAACTTCAGATTAGGCAGTAGGGTTACCTGGTCTTGCAAATAAATACCTATTGTATCTATCCTATTATCGTATAGACCTGATAGTCTGATGTTCGTAGGACGGGCACCATAGATAGGATTGAAAATATCTAGTGAGGCGATATCACCGGTGAAATTGAAATCAACATCTGTGTTGCGACTCAACTCCAAACCTAGCAGGAGTTGATGGGCAATTGAACCTGTGTTGAACTTACCAATCAAATCAGTTTGCCAGGAGTAGTCTTCAGTGGGGCGATCGCGATCTCCTCCGTATTCGCGCTGTAAACTACGACCATCTGCTTCAAATGTGCCACCGGCGATGTTGGCATAGGCATCGTTGTTAAGCGACGATTGGACAGAAACACCGCTTCGTAACTGTAAGCTTTCGCTGAAGCGATGATCCACTGTCAAAGTTCCCCGATGGTAGTCCACATTATTAAAATCGCTAGGTTCTCCTAAGTTGCGACTGACGGGAAGAGTCAGGAACACAGGACTAGTCGGTGGAAAGCCGCGATCAAATCCCCCACGTCGTCTCCCATATTCGTATTCAAAATTGAGGGTTGTGTTTTCGCTGGGCTTATAGGTGATCACAGGGGACACAGAGAAAATATCGTAATCATTAAAATCTCGGAAACTGCCGGAATTTTCGTAGGCAACATTCAAGCGATAGAGTAATTTTTTGTCGTTGGTGAGTGGTCCCGAAAAGTCTACAGAACCGCGATAGAAACTGAAGCTACCTGCTGTAAATTCTGCTGCGTAGTAGGGATTGCTCAAGGGCTGCTTGGTGACATAATTGACGACACCACCTGGCTCGATCTGGCCGTACAGTACAGAGGCAGGACCTTTAAGAACTTCAACGCGCTCTACGTTGGCACCATAGCTGAAGAAGTTGCTGGTTGTGAAGCCATTTCTCAGAACCTTGGGGTTGGTGAATCCTCGAATCGTGTAGTCATCAAAGACACCGCCGAAGCCCGATAATGGTGATACTCCAGACACATTACGGGCAGCATCGGTAATCCGCGTAATTTGCTGATCTTTGATCACTGTTTGCGGAATCGCTTGAATTGACTGAGGAATGTCGCGTGTGTCCGTATCGGTTCGAGTGGCAGATCTGGTATTGGAGACACGATAACCATCTTGCTCACCCGTCACCACTAGTTCAATAGGCTCGTCACCAGAAGCTGATGGTTGACTTGGTTGGGTTTGAGTTCCTGGCTGCTGTTGAGAAGGAGTTGGTTGCGTTTGCCCTTGTTGTTGGGCAATCGAAGCTGCAGTTGACACACTGAAGATCAAACCTTCTTTTGGACTGTCAAACAACTCGACAATTGGTGGAGTTGCTTCACCGATCACCGTCACTCGGATAGTGTTGGCATCAAAGTTTGTTACAGTTATCTCGGTTACACCCGCAATTGGCTTTTGTGAGCGGAATGTAAACGCCCTGTCACCTGGTAAACGCAGTTGAGCATTGGGAATGTCAACTATGAAAGTATTACTATTGACTTGAGTGCGATTCTCCAGTTGCAAGGTACTAGCTTTAGAAGTTTGTAAAACCACCTCCACACCCTTGTTGGTGGGATTTGCCTTCACAAAGCTGACTTGCACGAAGGACTGATTTCTTATCTGAGCCAGCCATTGTTTGACTGTTGTGGCTGGGCGCTCTAGCTCTTGCACACGAGGAATTGTAATAACTTTGTTTGCCTGCTGAATCTTTTCACCTGTTGTTTGCGCTGCGGACTGCAATAATTGTTGACTTGGATTAGTTGCAGTCAAATTTATCTGCTGTAAGCTACGAATTCCTTGGTTCTTTGTTACATTGTCGCTACGACTCATTTCCTGTGCCAATGCAGTCTGTCCAAAAAACACCGACACCAAAGTAGTCATCAACAACGGCAGTTTCAGATTCCGCATATTTTCCTCACATCAAGATAAATTCAACTAGATAAATTCAACTAGCTAGCAACAGGGCAAATATTTTTTATCTACTAGTCGAGAGATTTTCTCAAATTAGTCTTGGTAGTACAGTAAGGCATTTCAATGCTGAAAATGGCTCCAAGACGGAAAATTTTCGCGCCCTAACCGGAATTTTTGGGTAGCTATATACAGTAATCGTGTTTAAACAGTGAACACTTCGACAAGCTCAGTGCATCGCAGTAAACAGTGAACACTTCGACAAGCTTAGTGCATCGCAGTGAACAGTAAACAATTGATAACTGATAACTGATAACTGGTTTAAATATTCTGCTGCATTTGATACGCTTTTGGATTTACACCGTATTTCTTTTTAAATGCACTAGCAAAGCGACTGCGGTTTGCATAGCCAACTATTTGAGCAACTTGTTCAATTTTCATTTGCCCTGACAGCAGTAATTGTCTAGCTTGTTCCATGCGATAGTCGTGTAAATAACCAAATACTGTAGTCCCAAAAACTTGACGGAATCCACGTTTAAGAGTGCATTCGTTAATACCTACCTGTTTAGCTAAATCGATTAACGAAGGCGGATTACTTATATTCCGTAACAGAACTTCTCTGGCGTGATGGATAGAATCAATTTCCTGAAGCCGTAGCAGTTTTTCTGTTGGCGCTGCTACTTGATCTGCTAGCTTGAGGGAAACCAATTCTAGGACTTTGCTCTCCAGATACATTTTGCGCGTTAGTCCCTGATAAGGACAATGAATAATTTGCTGGAGCGCGAGTTGTTTGGCTGGGGTAATTAGATTAGGACGTAGATTAAAATATTCTGGTACACCTGCAATCGCCTTTTCCAAATCTTGCGGTACTTGTTCTCCATAACTTTCGATCAACGTCCTCAGCGTTTCTGGCTCAATTATCAAACTCACCCATCTGAGATTACCTGCTCCATTAACGCTGTCATTCGACTGTGGATATACACCACCAAAAATATAGTCTTCTCCTGACTTTGTTGCTTGTCCATCAAAATCTTGCCCTGATCCAGCTAAACTAAATCCAAATTCTAAGCAGTCTTGGTGATGGGCATGAGTAAACCACCGCATTGACTGCGGTAAATAAGTTTCGAGAATTTCAATGATAATGCCTTCACGCAGCGGTATCCAGCGATAATAGCCTTCACCGAGTTGTTTAGGATATCGACAAAGATAATCTTCTGGATGGGTTGGATCGATTATGGGTTCTGGATTTGCTGCTTTCCTCAAATCCCAAAAATCATAAATCGTGATGTTAATTGTCATCGTGTGTATACTATGCGATCCGCGCAGCGTCAAGCCAAGGGCTTATCGCCGTTGTGTAAATATATTACATCTTCATTCGATGCTACACAGCATCGTAAAGCAAACCGCAATTATCTAACGCTGGAGAGAGCAAAACCTTGACAAACAATGATAACTTGGCTATCAACTTAATAAGTAGCACAAATATTCAGATAATTTGTGTATGGTAGTTACTGTAGTGGCAATTAAAACTGTATCGTGATCAATGCTCTTACTTGGAGTTACATCTATGGGCGAAGCCAAACGACGTAAACAACAAGATCCAGCATGGGGTTTGAGCTTTGAGGCTTGGGGCAAACTATTCCAGCCTAATGTTAAAACTTACCTCACCCAATCTGGTTTAGAAGTCTGCGATTTTCAAGACCTATATAAAGATATGATGTGGTATCATCATCGCATCAACTTAGCCGTGGAAAGACGTGCTGAAGGGTTATCAATATTTGCCGTCAAAAACTATGTCTGCCACGCTCTTGATACTCGTTTGAAGTGCTTTCTAATTATAGAAAAATGCGATCGCTACGCGGATTCACAATACCGAAAATGGATGACCGCTGCTTGGCTTGACTTGAGTAGAGAAAGAGACGGAATTTACATTTTTGGTCGTCATACTCCTGAGTTTGTGGGATGGATCTACCATCACGAACCAACGCTTAACGGTCTTTATAGATTTGCAACTCCACACCCAGAACTTTAGCACCGCAACTTCCTTGGGGCGATCGCTTCATTAATAACTTGGAGTAACTTACGCAAACAAATCACAGTTGTGTTAATATGCAAAAGAATCTCGGTTCTGGTGGGGAACAGCCACTAGAGGTAAGGGGGAAAGTCCGGTGTAAGTCCGGCGCTGTCCCGCAGCTGTAATCAAGGCTTGCCTTGTGAGTCAGAATGCCCGCCGAAGTTGACTTGTAAATTTTGTACATCTGCGAGGCACAGATAAGTATCTTTATGAATATTTTTACAACTACTAGACTTTACATTCTCATAGCCCCACATATAAAGACGCTACAGATTACGACTTTCTATGAGATAGTAGGTGGTTAATTAACGAGAAAAATTGCGATCGTTCACGCTAATTTTCTTTGGCGTAACCATTGACAAAAAAGATGGATAAGCTTATTTTTTTGGCTAGTATTCATGCCCAAGAAATTAAGCGTTTCGCGTTTAATTACCTTTTAGAAATAGATGCGGTTGCCACACTCAAGCGAGTTTTTGTATGAACATTATCTGCGGAGAGGCAAAATTGGACTTCATCCCGCTAGCCCCTAAGAGGGGTGCTGTGCAAAGCCGCTTCACGTCTCTACTGTATGATATCTGCGGTTTGAACTTCTTTCTACTGATTCCAAAATTAACGATTAACAAACGACACACTTTATATGCATAAAATTCCGGTCACAGTGATTACAGGATTTCTTGGCGCAGGCAAAACGACCTTAATTCGCCATTTACTGCAAAACAATGAGGGACGACGCATTGCTGTTTTGGTGAATGAATTTGGAGAAATTGGAATTGATGGCGAACTTTTGCGTGACTGTCAAGTCTGTGACGATGAAGAAGATCCTAACAGCAACATTGTTGAACTCACCAACGGTTGCTTGTGCTGCACGGTGCAAGAGGAATTCTTACCAGCAATGCAAGAATTGTTGAAGCGACGCGATCGCATTGACTGCATGTTGATTGAAACCTCTGGACTAGCACTACCAAAACCATTGGTGCAAGCATTCCGCTGGCCGGAAATTCGCACGGGCGCTACAGTGGACAGCGTAATCACCGTCGTGGACTGTGAAGCTTTAGCAACGAATCAATTTGTCGGCGATTTAGCAGCCCTCTTAGCCCAGCAAGAAGCTGATGATAGTTTAGAACACGAAACACCCATTGAGGAACTGTTTGAAGATCAGCTTGCTTGTGCTGACTTAGTGTTGCTTACCAAGAGCGATCGCGTTGATGACCAAACGCAGGCTAAAGTGCAGCAGTGGTTGAAACAGAACTTGTTACCTGGTGTAAAAGTCATTCCTTGCCAGGACGGTCAAATTGATTGCGACTTGTTACTCGGTTTTAACGCTGCGGTAGAAGACAACTTAGATAGTCGCCCCAGTCACCACGACAACGAAGCCGAACACGAACATGATGAAGAAATTAACGCGGTGCAACTACTGCTAGACCAGGCATTTGAGCCGTCTGCCTTGGTCAAACGCTTGCAAAGATTAGTACAACAGCAAGAAATTTATCGAATTAAGGGATTTGTGGCAGTTCCAAAAAAAGCCATGCGTCTGGTATTACAGGGTGTCGGTAATCGATTTGACTACTTTTATGACCGTCCTTGGCAACCCCAAGAACCCCGTCAAACAAAATTAGTGTTGATTGGTCGCGAACTTGATCAGGTTCGCATTGAATCACTGCTGCTACAGGAGGAAGTAAATGTGGCTGCAAAATAGCGTCTGGCAAAGTAATTTTGGCTACTGGCAGAATGGGTTCATTCACGCTAATTTCTTAGTGATTGGCTACTACAGTTGGAAAGGTTTTTTGGAAAAAGGTCGAGGAGTTGTCGTTTGCGATGTGGATGCCAAAGCTGCTGACCCCAGGACAACAAGCCTGGATCTGATACCGTTCACGACTCAGTTCATCCCTAAACAACAAGTTTTAACTTACATCCAGAAGTACGGGTTTGAAGGAGAGAAAACACCAACATTACTACAAGTTGTCAATACTTACGATCCTCACAAAGAGTTGGTTATCTTGCTGACAATAAATGGGCAGATGGAAATCAATCTCTTACAAAATCTTGCTATTAGACCCTCCGAATGTTATCAGCAGGTCTGCAAACGCGCTGAAGAATTTCAACCCAGTCTAATGTCCTAGAAGATATAGAGGTTATCAACACAATAGTTGCAAACATGAAAATAAAAGTATAATCCATTGCTATTTTTCTAAGAAAAAAATAATGTGTAGAAGATTAAAAACATCCTGTTTTTTAAAGAAATAAATGTAAGAGATACTATATCAAAAATTAAAAACTATAATTTTTGATATTCTTTTATTTCTAATTCTCCACTTATAAATGCCTAATGTTACGGCTAATTTAGCCGTAACATCCTCTGATAACTTTCTGTTTGAAGCCCAATTTGTCCTGGTTTTAAAAAAAGGTCATGACAAATTACGTGGACTTTTTTTGTCTATAAATAGACAATTAGTGTAATATAATTTTTAGGTAAAGCATTATTTAATTACACTAATTATTTTCTGAGTTTTGCTAAATTTGAGCAATCGAATTTATTTTCATAAGTTAGGAGTCAATCATGAATAAAATTGGATTAATTTTCCTTTCCAGTTCAACCTTTATGGCTTCAATGCTGACGCTATTTTCAGAAAAGTCAGTCCAAGCAGCTAATTTTACTCAAGATAAAGTATCCGACAATGCTTCTGTACAGAAAGCTCCTCAAGCTGTTATGAATTGCAGTCGTCAAAATTGTACCGGAAACGCACATTTGGCTACTTTTAACCGTATATTTATGGCAAAAGTGGATAATCCAAATAATCAAACCCCAAAAGGTGTAAAGGTGCTTAATTTTACTGATGAAGAGAGCGATGCTGCTATTGCTAAGTTTGGTTGTGACTGTCCTAAGTCTATTAATGCACTACGCCAGACGCGAGGTATAACTGTTGGGGTTGAAGGTGAATATATTGCACCTACACAGGCAATTAAGCCTTGCGCAGATGGGAAACTGAATCCAAAATCTAATACAAATTCTAATACAAGTTCTAATACAAGTTCTCAGCACTAGAATACCAGTAAAACGGTGCTTATCTAAACTTTGCTAAAAAGCGATCACTGAAGGCGATCGCTTTTCAAGTTAATTAAACCTGAGTTCACTGTTTTTACGGGGTCTAACACGTAAAAAATTGGCAGCCTTTAAAGCCCCACGATTAATCGAGGGGACATCACGACTATCGTATGTTCGGCTACGCCGTGCCGAAGGCATAGGCTGCCAATTTTTAGGGGACAATGCGTCACCAAATGGCAAAGATATTGTTGATGTAATCTTGTGTCAAACATCCAAAAATCGGTAAATATTTCTGCGCTAATGCTGAACAACTGTCTCATTTGAACAAAGGCGTACCAGAGATTAACGTTACCGACGCGCATAGCGAAAAGGCTCTCCTTGGGGTGACAGATCCGACAAAGCGATGCTGCTGTAGCTATGTTTGCCTGTGATTGCACTGCATCGATAAATTGCTTGCTTCGTCTGCTCAATAGCCTTCCGTAGAATTGATTTTCCTTGATTTTCAGATTCCCAAAAGAAAATGAGCAAGGGAATAGATTTTTTCTTTTCCCTTACTCTTTAAACAGCTTGTTCTCAGACATGTTAAGTAAGTCTGCGTTGACAAATAAACATATGTAACGAAACGTAAAGTAAGCAAATGGTAGTCCCGTAGGGCGCTAAGGGCACGAGGCCGCCTGTAGGGCGTTAAGGACCCTACAAGACAAATACAAAAACTAATAAACCACCGCGTGTAGCAGTCGCTAATCGCCTCCCTTCACTAATCCGCTTGCCAAGGAGGGTAAATATATGCAGCCACTAATTACTAGAGGTTATTGGTTACAGGACAATTTGATTTTGTCGTATGATTCAACCTCTGTTTAAAAGCCAAACCAAAACCGAAAGTAGCAAGTGCTAGTAAACTAATTGCTGAAGAAGGTTCAGGAACGGCTGATACCTTAATGCTAGTTGTGTCACCTAAGAAAGTATCTTTGTCAGTAGTTCTGTCATACGAAAATAAGTTGTAATTAGTGCTACCAGGTGTAACATATTCAGTAGCAGTGGGATTAACGTTATTGGCAATGTAGTAGTAAGGATTCTGAGTAGGCGTCTCCGTGCTGATATTTAATGCTGGCAGGTTATTAGGTAGAGAACTATCGTAATCCAAACGCAAATATGGGTCACCTGAGATACCATTGCTAACGTTACTACCACTTTGAAGAAGTTTATTAGTGGAGTCGAAAATCGATAAAGACGTGGATTCTAAAAACTTCGTTGTAAATGGAGCCGATGGAAAATTTGGATTAACTTCCGAGAAAAAAGCTGGAGTCCCACTTTTAGTTGTAAAAGAACCTTTGGCTGAATATCCATTACTAAATTTCGCATTGAATACGAAATCGGCAGCTTGAGCGGATGAGAGTGCAAACATAAAAGGAATGGATGAACAAGTCACCATCGCAAGTAATACTTTTTGAAGTTTCATGAATCAGACCTCGAATTATTGAATTATTGAATCAACGCGATTTTGCTAGAAATCTCCAGAATGCCTATCCACCGAGAGTCTAGGAGGTGCGCTGTTCCGGTAACAAGAACGTAACAGTCCCTACCCTTTCTCTAGTGATTTCAACAGTTACTTTACCAAGAAATTTATATTTTTATTTACAAAAAAATCGTTATGTCGAGAGTTCAGTTTTTAGGAGATATTACAACGTTGAAATACGAGTAATCTAAAAAAAAACATTTGTACTATTAGTTGAAATTATCTCCTACACCTAGTACAGCGCGGCGTAAGTAACAGATCCATAATATGAGATACTAAGCAAGCAAGACCGACTTACTTATTATTCGATACATTATCTAAATATTGTTCTAGAGAATTTCCATAAAATGAAACGTCGTCATTTTTTTACTTACATTGGTGTAGGTTCTTTGATAAATAGTCTACTTGTGAAAGTTAGGGCTTCTGAGCCAAACACTACAGCGAGATCATCAGCATCTGGAGATTGGCAAACGGTGGGGACGGTAGCCGAGTTGGATAAAACTGGTCAGTTATTAAATGAAAAGTCACCAGTTGGTTCAGTCTTAGTAGTTGGGACTTCTAAAAGTAAAAATTTGATAGCTGTGAATCCCACCTGCACTCATATGGGTTGTACAGTAGAATGGCTGAATAATGAAAAAATATTTTTATGTCCTTGTCACGCTTGTTGAATTTAAACTTGACGGCAAGGTGCAAACAGGTCCAGCCACAAAACCACTCTCAACTTACACAGCAAAGATAGAAGGTAATTTCGTTATGGTGAAACGCACTTAATGTAAAATTTTCAAAGTGTAAAATAGCACCCAACGAAAAAGCAAAATTTGGAGTAGTGATACGGAACACACTTGCGCGATCGCTCGTATTATTAAAAAGAAATGTGCAAGCTATTCACTAACTCTAACCCTAAATGCAGAAACCAAAATCAATTCATATTCCGAAAGCAACTCGTTACCAAAATGCAGCGATAGATTATTATATGGGAGTCACAGGTTCCTCCTATCTCCATTATGGGTATTGGGAAACATTACCTCACAGTGGTGAGGAATTGACTCTAACTTCTCTGCGTGCAGCTCAACAAGCTTATACAGACAAACTGTTCAGTTTTATTCCACAGGGAATAAGCACCGTGCTTGACGTAGGCTGTGGTATTGGTGGTAATGCGAAATACCTTTTGGAACGCGGTTTCAATGTTGAGGGATTAGCACCCGACGCACTTCAACAAGAGAAGTTTATTAAGAATACCAATGGTCAAGTACCTTTCTACTTAACGAGATTTGAAGATTTTCAACAAACCCACTCCTACGATCTCATCCTGTTCAGCGAAAGCAGCCAATATATTGCTGTTGACGATTTGGCTCAGGGTGCGGCTCGTTTATTGAGTAGTGGCGGCTACTTGCTGATTGCCGATATGATGCGCTCTGATCCTGAATACCAGGAGGGCATTTTTTCTAATTGTCATGTCACAAGCGTTCTTCAGGAAGCTTTAGAGCGGGCTGGGTTCAGTTTAATCAAATCAGAGGACATCTCAAACTCGATTGCACCAACGATTGACTTGTCTCTTGATTACTTCCGTAGTTTTGGGCTGACTACGATGAAATATATTAGTGATGTTGTGGCGATCGCTGTCCCACCATTACATGCATTGGGACGTTGGGCATTTAAGCGCTGGCTGGACAAACCAATTGTCGAGGGGTTAGCAGCACGCACAATTTTTGAACGCCATCTGTGTTATTCCATCCAACTCTGGCAGTTATCAATTCAGAAGTTGAATTAAGATCAGCGCACCAAACGAACACGCAAGATTGGTAACAAACTTTTATCGCCAGCAATTTATTAGGAATAATTGCTTACAAGACTTGGCTTGGTTATTTAGCGGTGTAATTTCCTCTCCCCTGCCAAGAACTGCTATCTAAACGCTAATCTATCCTACGGGTATGGAATACATTCCCAGCCTCTGGCTGGGAGAGAAAACTCCTGTGCACTTCCTTAACTAATTAAACGTCACTACACTCCGAATTGACTCACCCTTGTGCATCAATTCAAAAGCATCATTTATTTGCTCAATTGGCATCACATGGGTAATCAAATCATCAATATTTATCTTGCCCTGCATATACCAATCAACAATTTTTGGTACATCAGTGCGTCCTCTTGCACCACCGAACGCTGAACCTTTCCACACACGCCCAGTCACTAGTTGAAAAGGACGGGTGCTAATTTCCTGGCCAGCACCAGCAACGCCGATAATCACGCTGACTCCCCAACCTTTGTGACAACATTCCAAGGCTTGGCGCATAATATTCACATTACCAATGCATTCAAAACTGTAATCTGCGCCGCCTTTAGTTAAGTCAACCAGGTAAGGAACTAAATCTCCTTCAACTTCCTTAGGGTTGACGAAGTGAGTCATACCAAATTTTTCTGCCAGAGCTTTTTTGCTGGGATTGAGATCTACCCCCACAATCATATTTGCTCCTACCATCCGCGCCGCTTGGATGACATTTAAGCCAATACCACCCAAACCGAAAACCACCACATTTGCTCCCGGTTCGACTTTTGCTGTATTGATGACTGCACCAACTCCTGTTGTCACGCCGCAGCCAATGTAACAAACTTTATCAAACGGCGCATCCTCGCGAATTTTTGCTACGGCAATTTCCGGCAGTACCGTATAGTTGGAAAAGGTGGATGTCCCCATGTAGTGATGAATCATCTGGTTATCAATGGAGAATCGACTGGTACCATCAGGCATAACACCGCGCCCTTGAGTTGTGCGAATTGCCTGACAAAGATTGGTTTTCAGACTCAGACAATATTCACAACTACGGCACTCTGGGGTATATAGAGGAATAACATGATCTCTTGGCTTGACGCTAGTAACCCCTTCGCCCACCTCTACAACAATACCTGCGCCTTCGTGTCCTAAAATTGCTGGGAATAAACCTTCAGGATCTTTACCAGAAAGAGTATAAGCATCGGTGTGGCAAACTCCACTGGCTTTGATCTCGACCATCACTTCCCCAGCACGGGGTCCTTCTAGTTGAACTGTTTCAATACTTAAAGGCTTACCAGACTCGTAAGCTACTGCTGCTTTTACTTTCAAGGTTAGTTCTCCTCATCAGGAATTCAAAAGATGCCCTACAGGGACGCTACAAGTTAGTGTAACTCTTCTGCTGCAAGCACTAAATTCACTTTTCATTAAAAATCTCTGTATTATGTTCAATTAATTCACAGCATCTTTTTTTTCAAAAATTGAGACATAAATGGTTTTTAAAAAATCAAGTAAAACAAGTAAGCTATGAGTATAGACACTGGTATAGCCAATAAATAAAGTATTACAATAAATTCAGCAGATTTTAAACTTTCCATTTGATAACCTAAGTCATTAAAGTTTTTTAGACAAAGATTTGAACCTGACCCATAACTAAGTTAAACATTTAGTTTATATGAGTTATTTCATCATCATTTCGGGAAAAAGTGTATCAGCTTTGAGTGTCGATGAAGGCTTTCTTACGCCCATAAAGCGGGCACAATCATATATCAGCAGTCTTGCCTCTGACATTTCATCACTGGATGGTAGCCCTGCCTACTTGTGGGAGGATGGTAAAAGCGGCACATCTACTGAAATTGTTTACAATTTAGAAAATCATGTTCGCGAAGAAAAGTCTTTAAATGCTAGTGTTTTTGGCAAAGTTATTTCAGATTGCGAGTCTTTAAGGCTTAGTCTCAGGCTTTGGTGGGCAAATAACAACCCACATGCTTTTACTGATGTTGCTTGTGTAAAAACTATGGCAGAAGTATATTCCATAATCTCGCAGCAAGCTTGTAATTGTGATGTCATAACTTTGTTATTTAAACCAAACAATTGACAGGGCTCCTGTCTTTCTAACTACTGAACGTAAAAACTTAGGTGTTCCGATTAGCGATCGCTACAATTGAAAAAAATCTAACCTATGGCATGGTTATAAAAAGGCTGGAAAGCTTTGCAAGCAATAATTTAAACCTGACTTATGACTACCTTAAAAATTATGCCTTAGTCAAAATTTATAATACTGCTTTTTGTGCTGCGATCATTCAATACTATCCCCTCACTCAAAAAAGTGGCAGCTTTTTTCTTAAAAAAAATTCGCATCCTAACTATTTGATGACAAACTGTTCCAGAATACCAAACTCTCAATAACTTGTATCCCGATACTAAGCCAAAGGCTATGGTGCGGAGCTTACGGCGAAAAAGCTAAAACATAGTATTGCTGTACACGATAGTGCCATTCTCTAGTTACATTGGATATAAGCGCTAGCAGCTTTTTTGCTCACCATTAGATTACGTTTATTTTTTCATAGCCTATGAACCCTGCCCTGACTCAATTCGGCGTCCAGATGTCCAACCTGACTGGCGTTAGAGCCATTATGAAGGACATTGTTGAAACTTTACGAGCTCATACAGGGCAGCAGTTGATAAATTTGAGTGCTGGTAATCCCTTGATTTTGCCTGAGGTAGAACAGTTATGGCGGGATTGCACGGCACAATTGCTGGCTAGCCCAGAATATGGTGAAGTCGTTTGTCGCTATGGACCAAGTCAGGGCTATTTACCACTGATTGAAGCAATTGTTAGGGATTTTAATCAGCGATATAAGTTGAATTTGACTGAACGCAACATCCTTATCAGCCCAGGAAGTCAAACTCTCTACTTTTACGCTGCGAATGCTTTTGGCGGGTACACTACCAGCGGTGAACTTAAGCAAATCGTTCTGCCACTCAGCCCAGACTACACAGGATACGGTGGTGTATGTCTAGTGCCAGAAGCCTTAATTGCTTACAAACCTGCATTGGATATCGACGCAGCCGCACATAAGTTTAAATATCGCCCCGACTTTAGCAAAGTATCGATTACAGAGAAAACTGGTTGCGTTATCTTCTCTCGTCCCTGCAACCCCACTGGTAATGTTCTTACCGATGATGAAGTGAAAAAAATCGCCGCCCTTGCAGCGCCTTACGATGTACCAGTGTTCATTGACTCGGCATATGCCCCCCCATTCCCAGCGATGAACTTTACCGAAATGACACCAATCTTCGGCAATAACATATTGCACTGCATGAGTTTATCAAAAGCTGGATTGCCAGGAGAACGCATTGGAATTGCGATTGGGGATGAACGGGTGATTCAAGTTCTAGAGGGTTTCCAAACAAATGCTTGTATCCACGCTTCACGCTACGGACAAGCGATCGCAGCGCGTGCTATTAACTCTGGTGCGCTGGCAGAAATTTCTGTCCAGGTTATTCGCCCGTTTTATCAGAATAAGTTTACAGTTTTGGAAAACACGTTAAACGAAGCGATGCCCAATGATTTACCTTGGTTCCTCCATCGTGGTGAGGGGGCAATTTTTGCTTGGTTGTGGTTGCAAGACTTGCCAGTAACAGACTGGGAGTTTTACCAAGAACTCAAGCAAGTAGGTGTTATAGTTGTTCCTGGTAGTACTTTCTTCCCTGGGCTGAACGAAGAGTGGGAACACAAGCACCAGTGTGTCCGTATTAGCCTTACCGGAAGTGATGAGGAAATTGCCACGGGTATGCAGCGTTTGGCAAAAGTGGTACAACAGGTTTATCAACGTGCTGCTGTGAGTGCTTAGTTGAGTGTTGAATGACAAACCGCAAGAACGTAGAGAAAAAGATAAGGAAGAAGGCAGATAAGGAAGATGCCAGAGCAAAATCTTCCTCGTCTTCCCCATTCCCCACTCCTGAAGGCTGGCTGGAAATTGGCACAATTGTGGCACCTCAAGGGTTGAATGGACAGATGCGGGTTTATCCTGATACGGATTTCCCGGAACGCTTTGAGGTGCCTGGAATACGTTGGTTGTTACGTCCTGATCAGACGGAACCAAAAACCGTAGAATTACTATCAGGACGTTATATATCAGGTAAAAATTTGTACGTCATTGAATTGGAGGGAGTGGAAGATCGCGACCAAGCAGAGGAGTTGCGGGGGTGTAAGTTGATGGTTCAACAGAGCGATCGCCCTCAATTAGAAGAAGGTGAATATCACGTTATGGATTTGATTGGCTTACCAGTTTTTGTTCAGGAATCTGGTGAACTTCTTGGTGCAGTGGTGGATATTCTGCCTGCTGGTCATGATTTATTAGAAGTGCAGTTGCATCAAGATAGACTTGGGGAGAAAACTCAAAAGAATGTTTTAATTCCGTTTGTCAAACCTATAGTGCCAGTTGTAGATTTGGAAGCTGGTCGCATTGAAATTACGCCACCAGATGGGTTATTGGAAATTAACTGATAAAGAAATTCAATTTGGCATAAGCCCCTAGTAGTCTGGTGTAAGCCTTTTGTAACAGGTCTGGGGGTTTTTTATTGGAAACTGTATAGTGATGTATTGACCAGCACAATTTTTTGTAACTTGAATTCCAACTTTAGAAAGGGTTTTATAAAATACGACAGCCTTAGTATTGGAACAGATATGTTGCTCATTCAGCATAAGCTCTCAGTGGCAGGTCTGGAAGCTTTTAATTAGAAACTGTGGATTATGTTGAGGCGCGATACGTACAAGCTAAAGCGTAAGCGCAAAGCGCACGCTGCGCGAACGACTTATCGCCCGGTTTGTTTCGGATACCCCTCGCACCTTCTAACAGCTTTCTGAATACAAGCTCCTATCCCCTGTAATCCAATGTGATTGCGGGGGGTTTATTTATTGTATACGTAAAAATTTCTACTTGTTTTGCACACTGCGATCAGGGGGAGGGTATTCGTCAATACAGCTTTTTGTAACTTGAATTCCTGCTTTAGAAAGGGTTTTACAAATCCTTTTATCGTTAGTATTGAAACAAATGGGGTGTTTAATTGAAAGATTAATTCGGCATAAGCCCTCAGACCGTCACTGGGGGTTTTTTATTGGAAACTGTATAGTACTGTATTGACCAACACAGCTTTTTGTAACTTGAATTCCTGCTTTAGAAAGGGTCTTACAAATCCTTTCATCGTTAGTATTGGAACAAACGGGTATTAAATAATTCGGCATAAGCCCTCAGACCGTCACTGGGGGTTTTTTATTGGAAACTGTATAGTACTGTATTGACCAACACAGCTTTTTGTAACTTGAATTCCTGCTTTAGAAAGGGTTTTACAAATTCTTTCATTGTTAGTGTTGGAACAAATGGGTATTAAAAATTCGACATAAGCCCTCAGACCGTCGCTGGGGGCTTTTTATTGGAAACTGTATAGTAATGTATTGATCAACACAGCTTTTTGTACTTGAATTCTTACTTTAGAACAAGTCTCAGAAAATACGACTTTGCTAATATTGGAAAAGATGTTTCATTAGCTTAAGCCCTCAGACCATCACTGGGGGATTTTAATTGGAAACTGTATAGTACTGTATAGACCAGCACAGCTTTTTGTAACTTGAATTCTTACTTTAGAAAGGGTTTTACAAATCCTTGCATCGTTAGCATAGATAGACTGAAACGGTTTCTGCAGAAGCTCCCAGACCAGCTACTGGGGGCTTTTAATTGGAAACTGTATAGTACTGTATAGACCAGCACAGCTTTTTGTACTTGAATTCTTACTTTAGAACAAGTCTCACAAAATACGACATTGCTAATATTGGAAGAGATGTTTCATTAGCTTAAGCCCTCAGACCATCACTGGGGGATTTTAATTGGAAATTGTATAGTGCTGTATTAGTCAGCACAGCTTTTTGTAACTTGAATTCTTACTTTAGAAAGGGTTTTACAAAATACGACGACGATAGTATTGGAACTAATGGTATTAACTAAGATGCAATTTGGCATAAGCCCCCAGTAGCAGGTCTGGGGGCTTTTAATTGGAAATTGTATAGTGCTGTATTAGTCAGCACAGCTTTTTGTAACTTGAATTCCAACTTTAGAAAGGGTTTTACAAATACGACGTTGCTAGTATTGGAACAAATGAGTTATGAATAGCGCTAATATAAGCCTCTAGATCGTCGCTGGGGGCTTTTAATTGGAAACTATATAGTGCTGTATTAGCCAACACTGCTTTTTGAAACCTAAACTCCTGCTTTAGACAGGGTTTTACAAATACGACGTTGCTAGTATTGGAACAAATAAGTTATGAATAGCGCTAATATAAGCCTCTAGATCGTCGCTGGGGGCTTTTTATTGGAAACTGTATAGTGCTGTATTAACCAACACTGCTTTTTGTAATCTAAACTCCTCCAATAGACAAGGGTTTTATAAATACGACGTTGCTAGTATTGGAACAAATGAGTTATACACAACAGCGTTAAAACGAACCCTCAGACCGTCACTGGGGGCTTTTTATTGGAAACTGTGGACTATACCGAACCGTATTGAGTCGTTGGGCTAAAAATTTATTAGCAAAAATGCGGAAAGTCAGAACGTACCTCTGTATAAAAATGTGTAAACTATATGAAAATCAACCCGTGTCTGAGGGATTTACAGGTATGACTGACCCCGTAACAACCTTAACAGCTTTTGCGATCGCTGAATTTGCCTTCAAAAAGTTTTTCGAGTCCAGTGTCGGTAAGCTGGGGGAAAAGTTCACCCAAACAGCGCTTACCAAGATGGACGAACTGCACCAGAAGATTTGGGATAAGTTACGCAGAAACCCCAAAGCTGCAGAAGCATTGCAGGAAGTAGAAAAAGGCTCAAAAGACCATTTGAATAAAGTGGCGTTTTATTTAGAAGATGAAATGAAGGATGATACCGAATTTGCTGGGGAAATTCGAGCAATGGCTCATGAAATCAATATTAACCGGGTTCAAGATAATAGCAGCCAAACTCAGAATATTTACGGTGGTAAGGGTTATCAAACTAAAATGGGTGATAACAATACTAATCAGTTTGGGGATACCCATAACTACTATGGCACTCCGCCACAATCTTGACTAGAGTCGTCCGGAGGGGAACGGACAAAGAGAAATCCCGTTAGTTCTATTATCAACGAATTACCTCCTGAAACCCAGAATTGGCACGGGCGGATAGAGGAACTTGTCCGAATGCAAGAATGGTTGCAAGCGGATAACGTGCGTTTAATTGGCATTACGGGGGCTGGTGGTTATGGCAAATCTTCCCTGGTTGCCAAAGTCTTTGCAACTGCACAAAGCTTTGAAACGAAACTTTGGGCAACTTTTAGCCAAAATTACCCCTTTGCGGTTTGGGGACGCTGGTTATTGGAAAAGTTAGGCAAAGCAACACCTGAAAAAGAAGCAGATTTATTAACTGTGGTTTGTAATAATTTGCGAACAGGGCGCTATTTGCTGGTATTGGATAACTTAGAAACTTTGCTAGAAGCAAACGGAGAATGGCATGATAAAACTTACTATGACTTCTTGCTGCGGTGGTTGAGTAGCGAGAGTGAAAGTGTAATTTTAGTCACTAGCCGCGAACAACCTCAATTACCACCCAATACCCTGAATTACTGCCGTTGGTTGCCATTGAAAGGACTTTCAACCGATGCTGGGGTAGCACTGTTAGAAGATTTAGATATTCAAGGTGCTAACGCAGAAATCCGAGAATTTGTCAAGCAAGCGGATGGACATCCTTTATTAATCAAGCTGGTGGCTGGAGTATTGCACGCTGATGAAGGGGATGTGGTTGATATCAGCGCTTTGAGACAAAATATCTTTGAGATTTTAGGGTTACATCGATACGACTCAGAAGTGAGTATTGGTAAGATTATTGATGCGAGTATTGCCCGGTTAACGCCAAAGTTACAACAACTATTATTTAATTTAAGCGTATATCGTCCCGCTTTTAACGCCACAGCCGCAGCCGCACTTTTACCAGAACAAGAAGTGACACAAGCGGATTTGCGGGGATTGGCTAAAAGATCGCTTTTGCAAGAAAACAAAATAGAAAGCGGTTGGGTATTTGAGTTTCAGCCGTTAATTTTGGCTTATCTGAAACAGCAAGCGGGTGATTTAACTGAAGTACATGAAAGAGCGATCGCCTACTATTACTCTCAAGACCTCGTAGACATACTAGAAATTTTTCATCACCACTGCGAACTTAAGCAATATCGACAAGCTTGTAACATCCTTAATTCCTGCTACAATTATTTGGATTTGCAAGGATATTACACTACCATTATTGAACTATGTAGCCGATTAGAAAAGGAATGGCAACCCAGTAATCAAGATGAAAATAGTGAATTTGCAAATGTTCTTACCAGTTTGGGTAATGCTTACGAATCTTTGGCACAATACCAAAAGGCGATTGATTACCATCAGCAGTCACTGGCTATTTCTCTTGAGATAGGCGATCGTAAAGGTGAAGCTAATTCTCTAGGTAATTTGGGCAATGCTTATCGTTACTTGGGACAATACCAAAAGGCGATTGATTACTATCAACAGTCACTTGCTATTTCTCTTGAGATAGGCGATCGCAATGGTGAAGCTGCTTCTCTAGTTGGTTTGGGCAATGCTTACCGTTACTTGGGACAATACCAAATGGCGATTGATTACCATCAGCAGTCACTTGCTATTTCTCTTGAGATAGGCGATCGTAAAGGTGAAGCTGCTTCTCTAGGTAATTTGGGCAATGCTTACAATTGGTTGGGACAATACCAAATGGCGATTGATTACCATCAGCAGTCACTTGCTATTTCTCTTGAGATAGGCGTTCGCAGTGGTGAAGCTGCTTCTCTAGGTAATTTGGGCAATGCTTACCGTTACTTGGGACAATACCAAATGGCGATTGATTACTATCAGCAGTCACTGGCTATTTCTCTTGAGATAGGCGATCACAATGGTGAAGCTGCTTCTCTAGTTAATTTGGGCGATTCTTACAATTGGTTGGGACAATACCAAAAGGCGATTGATTACCTTCAGCAGTCACTTGCTATTTCTCTTGAGATAGGTGATCGCAATGGTGAAGCTGCTTCTCTAGTTAATTTGGGCGATTCTTACAATTGGTTGGGACAATACCAAAAGGCGATTGATTACCTTCAGCAGTCACTTGCTATTTCTCTTGAGATAGGCGCTCGTAAAGGTGAAGCTAATTCTCTAGGTAATTTGGGCAATGCTTACCGTTACTTGGGACAATACCAACAAGCGATTGATTACCTTCAGCAGTCACTTGCTATTTTTTGTGAGATAGGCGCTCGCCAAGGTGAAGCTGCTTCTCTAAGTAATTTGGGCAGTGCTTACTGTTCCTTGAAACAATATCAACAAGCAATTGACTGTTATCAGCAGTTATTAACGATCCAACGAGAGATAGGCGATCGCACAGGTGAAGCTGCTTCTTTGACTAATTTGGGCAATGCTTACATTTCTTTGAGAGAATATCAACAAGCAATTGACTGTTATCAGCAGTTATTAACGATCCAACGAGAGATAGGCGATCGCAAAGGTGAAGCCCAGTCACTTCAAAGTCTTGCCCAGCTTTATAATTTAACAGGCAGAATTAAGGAAGGTTATGCAGCAGTTATTCAAGCTGCTCAAATTCAACAAGAACTAGAACTTCCTATTGAGGCTTGGGCTATACCAAAGTGGGCGAAATCTGTTGCTAAATTTGCTCAACGTGGTAAATTGCAGTTGGGCTTATGTTTTCTTTTGGGGTTTTTCGCTATCCCCTTTGCCCTAGTTTTCATTGTGCCGTTGATGTTGTGGCGCGTGGGAAAATCTCAATTACTGCGGCGTTAATGGTTTTATAGTTGTTTAGTAAACTACCCCACCGCGTAGGCGGGGCAGTTCATTTGTCTACTCATTTGTCTACTCACCCATTCAGAATTGAAGACACTACGGTAGATGGGATTTTTCATTTTAAGATAGCCATCGCGCTTTTCAACCAATCCGGATAGTAAAAGTTCTGTCTGTTCTCGACTGTCGTCGGTAGGTACACCAGATGTTTGACTTTCCTCTGCTTGCAACACTTGCTTTATAACACTCAACAATCGGACTGCACGCTGTTTGTTAAAAAGTAGGCGATCGCGAATCGTGTGGAGGTGTTCTGGATCATCTTTTACTTCCCAGTGTTGGATAATGTGCGTTTTCACCAATTGTTCTACCCATAACGCTTCTGTGTTTCTTGGTAAATCAATTGTTTTCTTAGATGTTTTTAAGGCAGTTTGAACTATTAACTGACAAAGTTTTTGGGTAAGAAATGGCTGTCCTCCTGTCCAGTAGATAATCTCTCGCATAACAGTTTTGCTTTGGCTAATCGCTTCCTCTAACCTTTGAACCAGAGGAGTGACTTCATGCAGTTGAAAGTCATGTAACTCTATTGGGGTACCAATATTAAAAAGTGTAGGGTATTTGTCAGAAATGAGATCAGATGGACTGGCTACCCCAAATAGTGCAAATTCCAAGCGTTGAAAATTCGGGTTGTCTGCCTGCTGATTGTAGCAATGGGAAATCCAAGCAAAAAAGTCATCGACAGGAAAATTCAAACTCAACAGACTATCAATCTCATCAATAAAGATAAAAATGCGTTTGGCTTTGCCGTCTCCCAGAGATTTGCTTTGAATATGTATCAACAAGACTTCTTCTACAAACTGGTGTAATTTTTGCAGCGAGGAAGTACCTGCTTGTATATCCCACCAATTTTGGAAATTGACTTGTTGCGCTAGATTTAAGCTGTGGAACAAGCTAAAAATGACGCTTTTATACCATTGTTCTGGTGTAAGATTATTGGTAGCCAACCTGTTCATGTCCAAATAAAGGCATTCATAGCCTTCTTCGCTTAGACGAGAAATTGTCCGCTGTAGTAAAGATGACTTACCCATCTGGCGAGAGTTTAAGACATAACAGAAATCGCCAGCTTTCAAGCTAGCATAAAGTTGATCGTCTGCCTGACGAACAACATATGAAAGATCGTCATTACGAAGGCTGCCAGCAACTTGATACAACATTTTAAGTTGTGATTAGAAAATAAAGAGATTGAATAGGTAGTAACAACAAGCTAGGACACCCGAACCTCTGTTTCAAATACTTATGGAGAATCGGGTGTTATGAAATGAATACATAAGGTTAGTAAACAAAAAGTTTTTTATAAACCCTGCTGTGTGGATATTTCAGCCTTTATCAACCAGTTATATCCAATAGCAGCTCTTTGAGGCGGTGTCCGCCCTCCGGGCGGACACCAAGGTTGCTGCATTTTATTCCAGTCAGAATGCTAGAGATTTTTTAAAACTTCCTTTTCCCAACCTTATGCGCTAAACATATCAATAAAAAATAAGGAACTTATAGGGATGCTAAATTTTTTCTCAAACGACTCTGCTCAGATCTTGCACCAGGGTCAAAAACCGGGTTTCTTGAGAATGATGACACTTGCAAACCTTAATTTACCGTTCAGAAACCCGGTTTTTTAGGTCTTGTTGAGAATGGTGAGCCAGCGCGGTCTTGGGGGTTTCCCCCATGTTAGCGGAGCGAGCCGTAGGCTGCGACTGGCGAACCCGAAGGGTGCAAGATGTCAGTCTGGCTCAAATAGTAGATTCATTCTCAGCCGACAAATTCCATCCGAGAGCGCGAGCGATCGCGCTTATTAACTTGTGAATTAGCTTCGTCTTAGTAGTTCCCTGTTCCCTGTTCCCTGTTCCCTGTTCCCTGCTATAAAATTTAACGCCGAGATCTACTCACTCCAATCCATGAGTTGGGCTACTTGTTCGCAAATCAGCGTTGGATCGAAGGGCTTGGTGATAATTCCAGCGATATCCATTTGAGCAAAGCGCCTACGCTCGTCCGGTAATACCTTAGCCGTTAGCAAAATCACCGGAATCGTTTGAGTTGTTGGGTTGGCTCTGAGTTGCTCGTAAACTTGGAAGCCATCCATCTCGGGCATCGATACATCAAGGAGAATAACATCAAAAGCATACTCTTGGACTTTAAGAAGTCCTTCATGACCCGATTGAGCAGATTGTGTCTCCCACTCTCCCAAATCCTCCAAGCAAGTGCAGATAAGGTCTTGCAGCGATTCTTCATCATCAATAACAAGGATGCGTTTAGTCATGATTTTCTCTTGATGGTATTGGCAATGTAAAATAAAAAGTGCTGCCTTCACCCAGCTTGCTCTGTGCCCAAATACTCCCCTGATGTTGTTGAACAATACTTTGGCAAATCGCTAAGCCTAAGCCAGTTCCTCCTTTGGCACGAGAATCGGAAACGTCAACTTGCTCGAAGCGTTCAAAAATCGTTTCTAGCTTGTCGGCGGGAATGCCTCTGCCTTTGTCTTTGACTTCAAACAGAACTGAGTCGAACTGAGGTTGGGCAGACAAGGTAACAACCGAGTTAGGGGGAGAGAACTTGATGGCGTTGCTCAACAGATTGGTTAGTGTTTGAATAATAGAGTCGGGGGAAGCCCATACGCAAGCGTTGGTGGGAGTAATCGAGAGTGTAATCGCAGCTCCAAGAGCGATTGACTGTACCCCTTCAACCGCTCGTTGCATTAAATCTTCTGCTTGACTTACTTCCTTTGTAAGCTGTACTCGCCCCGAAGATAAGCGTTCCAAATCAAGGATGTCATTAACCAGACGCACAAGGCGATCGCTGTTTGTCAAAGCTTGATGGAGCATCCGTTTGGCTTTTTCGGGTTTGTTGTCGTACATACCAGTATTGAGCAGCCCTAAAAATCCTCGGATTGCGGTGAGTGGGGTGCGAAGTTCATGGCTAACGACGGAAATGAATTCATTTTTCATCTGCTCAATAGCCCGCTGTTCGCTGATATCTTGGATCTGTGTGACGTAATACAAAGATCCGTTGTGGGAATCTCGTACCAACGACAGGCTCGTTAGTCCCCAAGCGACGCGTCCTCCGTTGCACAAGTAGCGCAACTCTACTTGAGCATTGCGATTTTCGTTACTCAGGACTTGCTTGATGCAATCCTGAAGTTGATTAACATCTTCTGGGTGAATTAGCTCAAATACGTTCACACTTACTAACTCTGATTCAGAGCAGCCAAGCATTTCACCTAGCATCGGATTGATTTGCAGCCAGCGATGATTCAATCCCAGCAGCGCCATACCAATGGGGGCATCATGAAACGCATGGCGAAACCGCTCTTCACTCTCTTGTAAAGCGGCTGTCCTTTGAGCAACTTGCTTTTCTAAAGTACGATTGTAGTCAGTTAAAATCTGCTGAGCTTGTTTGCGTTCTGTGATATCTTGAAACGTGGTAATCGCATACGCAATATTACCCTTTTCATCAAAGATGGGTGTTCCTCGACTTTCCACGGGAATAATCCGATCTTTTTGGTGAATTTCTATATCATCCGCGATCGCCTGATTACCCCTCAACGCTCGCACAATTGGTAATTGTTCACTTGGATATTGCTCAGATGTCTGCGCAGTATAAAGTTGATAAACTTCTCCCAATTGTTCGGCTGTAGCTGACGGCACAACTCCTTTACCCAGTAATTCCACAGCCATGTGATTAGCATAGCATGGTCTACCTTGAGCATTTAGCACTCCGATACCTATAGGTATTGCCTCTAAAAATTGAGTCAGCCTCCTCTCACTTTCACGCACTTCGGCATAAAGCTTGGCATTTTCAATCGAAATTGCTGCCTGCGAAGATAACAGTTTTAAAACTTCCAATCTATCTGGCGTAAAAGCCTCAGTTGTCAGATTATTTTCCAGATACAAAATACCTACCAGTTTACCTTGATTGAGCAGAGGCGCACACAAAATTGATTTCGGTTGCTGTTTAACAATGTAAGAAGTACGAATGAAATTGCCTTCACGAGAAGCATCATTCAAAACAATACTTTCTTTAGTACGGATAACGTAATTGACGATCGCATCACATACCATTGGGGTATAACTGCTGCCACCGACTGTTTCAACAGGGATGGATGGTAAAATTTTAAATTCATTATTATCAACTGTTCCTGATGCCTCAATTACCCATTGCCCATTTTTATTCCCAGGCTCAATCTGCGATTGCAAAATCAGATAACCTTTCTGTGCGCCTGCATTTTCCAGGACAATTTTCATCATCTTTTCTAACAGGATGGATAGCACAATTTCACTTGACAGAGTTTGTGAGGCTTTGAGAACACTGCTCAAATCGAGTTCACTGGATGTTTTTGAGTCAGTGCTAAAAATTGTATTAGAGGTGTAAGGCTTAATGCCGTGGGAACTTGTTTTGGGAAAAAATTGGGGGTAGTGTTTTTCTAAATCTTTGACTTTTGCTGTTGCTCCCCAGCGTGTGTAGGTGTAATGAGCTTCTTGCATATAAGTTTGGGCAAACTTCAATCTACCACGCCCTAAATAAAACTTGGCAGCTAATTCATAAGCTAAGGCTTCTTCTTGGATATATTCATTTTCCCTTGCTCCTTGAATCGCTTGTTCGTAAAATTCCTCGGCTTCAAAATATTGACCTAAAACTCGTGCTTTCTCTGCCTCGACTAAAGAAAATTTATGCAGATAATTCATCGGAGCATGATATGCCCATTTCTGCATTTTCTCTTGGTTTGCATTAACCCGATTCAGCCAAGTTTCTTTTTCGGAGCTTGAAGCCTCGACAAATGCGCTCAAATGTGCCAAAGAATCATAGAAATGCAGTAAACCAGTAACTAGCATTGTAGCGAATCCTTCTAGATACTGTATAGCGAGTACTGCATTTTGGACGGCTTGTTGAGTGTCACCAAATAAATAACACAATATGAGTTTATTTAAGTAAAAAAATAACAGTTCTATTCTGTTATTGGCTTTGATAGCAAGTGGTAGGCTTTGCTCCTCGTTATAGGCATCACCAAATAAGCGAATGGGATTTTGAGTTTTACCTAACAAATTGAGAACTGCTTGTCGAAAAATTACCGTCCAATTAAAAGATGCTTCTTGTTTGATTTGAGCGATCGCTTTACTATAAATTGCTATCTCTTGTTCTAACTGCGTAAGTTCGGAACCGAGAAAATATAAATGTTCGCACACGTAACAGGCGCAATAGCCAGCATATTCAAAATCGCCAATTTCAACGCCGCCTTGATAGCCCTCAATCAAAACTGATATTGTTTCCTTGATATGCTTCTTCCAGTGCATTGAGTGAGCACCAAATCCCAGACAGGTTTTAGCTTTTTCTTTCTGAGCATTTAACCGTTCTCCCAAAACTAAAGAGAGTTTGCCAAATTTATAAGCTGACTCATAGTCTTGGAGTATTCCACACAGAACTACTGTGTATTGACCATAAGCAAATGCTGATAATTCTATATTGCCATATATAATAGATAGATTAATTTTTGATAATGCAATCAATAAAAAAAGATTAGGACTCGTGATAAACGAAGCTGATGCAATACTCGATAGGACTAGCATCGCTGCTAGCTTTTCCGGTTCAGTCATCTCTGGCAAGCTAATTAAGTCTTCAATTTCTAGCCCCTTCAAAAGTGATGCTGTTTCCTCCAGTCCTCTTTGAACATCTAACTGGCTCGGTTCTTCTGGTAATATCACCCCTAAAAGATTCAGCGTTTGCAGCCCAATTTTAACGGCTTCTTTGAGGTTACCCTGTGACACAGATGCTTGGATTTTATGATCATAAACTTTTACTTTATCCAGCACTGTTTTGGCATTGTTCATCACAACTAAAGCCAATTGGTTCATCGTGAAAAAATCGCCATTGAGGTAAGCCGCCTCTGCAGCTTCTTCGTACAAAGCTAAGGTAAGGTTATACTCCTCCTGCCAAGTATCTGGACTCAAGAGTTTTAGCCCTACATTCAAATACTCGAGTGCAGATCCATAAGCGGTTGCTGCTTTAGCTTTTTGACCCGCCATTAGATTAAGTTTGGCAATTCCATTTCGCTCTTGTTGATGAGTTACTAATTCAAGTCCAAGATTGAGATGATCGACAATTTCAAATAATCCATCTAAGAAAGCATCGCCTGAGGTATTCTGTAACAGTAGGCGACCTATTTCTAGGTGAAGAATTGTTTTTTGCTCATCATCTATCAAGGCATAAGCTGCTTGTTGTACTCGGTCATGTAGAAATTTATAATCTTGAATTAATAGGTTTGTATCTAACTCAGATATACATAGGATTAACCCAGATTGAACTGCCGTCATTAAGTCATAAAAAATTTCGCTAGGAGATTTGTCGCAAAGAATAGAAAGGGTTTTTAAGTCAAATTCTGCACCGACACAAGCTGCTAAACGCAAAATCTGCTGTGTGGATTCCGGCAATTTCTTTAACTGAGCAATCATCAACTCCACCACATTGTCAGTGATATTTGTTGCCTGAATTTGAGCTAAGTTCCATTGCCAAGCATTGCGTTCAAAATCAAAGGTAAGGAGATTATCCGCGTGCAGTGTTTTCAAAAATTGATTAACAAAGAAAGGATTGCCGTCAGTTTTACGCACTATAAGGGATGCCAACTGGCTGACTGATGGCATGTCTGCGTGTAATGTATCAGCAATTAATTGACTGATAGACTCACTTTGTAAAGGAGCTAAGGTAATAAAATTGACAGTCGCTCCAATATTACGCAACCTATCAAGAGTCATCATCAATGGATGAGTGCAGTTGACTTCATTATCTCGATACGCTCCAATCAGAAACAGATATTGTATATCTGCATCTGTCATCATCAGATCTATCAACTTGAGGCTGGCGGAGTCAGCCCACTGCAAATCATCCAAAAAGATCACTAAGGGATGCTCTTTTATACAAAATGTTCGGATGAAGTTTTGGAAAACAAGGTTAAAGCGATTTTGCGACTCAGCAGCGCCTAATTCAGGCACAGATGGCTGTTTACCGACAACCAGTTCCACTTCCGGAAGGACATCAATAATGACTTGAGCATTAGAACCCAAAGCAAGTCGAAGTTTTTCTCGCCATTGCTCAAGCTGTCCTTCAGTTTCAGTTAACAGTTGTTGTATTAATCCACCAAACGCGCTTACAATAGCTGAGTAAGGGATATTTCGCTTAAACTGGTCAAATTTACCAGTGATAAAATAACCGCGTTTTTCAGTAATGGGTTTATAAATCTCTTGTACTAAAGCTGATTTCCCAACACCAGAATACCCTACAACGAGCATCATTTCACTACTCAAGGCAACTCGCTCAAACGCTGCCAGTAAAGTTTCAACTTCCGCTTCACGTCCATAGAGTTTTTGGGGTATTTGAAAGTTGTCGGAAATATCAGTAGAACCAAGGGAAAACGGTTCAATGTTGCCAGTTGTCTGTAACTGCTGAAGGCATTTTTCTAAATCAGCTTTTAGTCCCCAAGCACTTTGGTATCGTTCTTCTGCTGTTTTCCCCATCAATTTCATCACAATATCTGAAACTGTCTTGGGAATGGCTATACTGCCTTTGCCCTCTACAAGCTGATGAGGTGGAATGGGGTGTTGAGCGATATGACAATGTACTAACTCTAGAGCATCATTCGTTTCAAACGGTAGTTTTCCTGTCAGCAGTTCGTAAAAGGTAACACCGAGAGAGTAAAAATCCGTGCGATAATCAAGACTTCGGTTCATTCGTCCCGTCTGCTCGGGCGATATGTATGCGAAAGTGCCTTCTAAAACATTGGGATTTTTAAGAGTCGGATTAGAGCGGGTAATGAGAGTGGAAATGCCAAAGTCAATGATTTTGAGTTGTCCCGTTACCGGATTGAGGACGATATTGGAGGGGTTAATGTCTTTGTGGATAACATTGGCAGTGTGAATCGTACCCAAAATCTCAGCTATCTTGATGCCAAGCTTGAGAAATTCTGGTAAGGAAAAAATTGGGCAAGGGCAAAAACTCGCTCCTACTTCCTTTAATAGACTTAAGGATGTTGCGCCAAAATCCTCAAAGATGATGACTAGAGTTCTTTCTATCGGTTCTAAGCTATAAGCCTTAATCACTCCATCTAAATTAAGATTCCGAGTCATTTTATATTCCTGCTTATATCGAGTTAACTCAGATGGTGTAGGATAGTCATCTTTGAGAACTTTGAGAATAACCGGTTGATTATCTGACTCTCGGATACCTCGATACACCAAGGAATTAACACTTTCGTAGATTTGGGTAAGCAGTTGGTAGCCTCGGATGGTAATCATCAACTTAAGTTAGGTGGCTCTAAATATTTGAATCAATTAGGAATGACGAATTGTTTGGTTTAAGTTCCAATTCTGTGCTTTAAGGTTTTTAGTTCTTGCTGTAGGCGGGAGCGATCAATGCGACTGATAACACGGGTGACTAATTCTGGTCCCACTACGGGCTTGCCGATAAAATCATCGGCTCCCGCCGCAAATACCTGCTGAATCGATTCTAAGTCTGTATGAGCAGTAACCACCAAAATCGGCAAATTTCCCCACTTAGGATCTTGTCGCACTACGCGGCACAAATCAACACCACTGTATGTTGGCATTTCCAAATCGATCACGAGTAAGTCAGGCGTTGTGGTAGTTAATACCTCCCAAAACTGTTGGGGATCTTGCAAAGTCTTCACCCTCAGCCCCCAAGGTTGCAGCAGAGTGCTTAATAGCTCCAGTGCTATTGGATCATCGTCTACAATCATCACTTTGGCTTCGGAAGGTTGAGATTTTGGCAGAACTTGGGCGATCGCCTCAAATACTTCGGCAGTGGCGACTGGCTTGTGTAAAAATCGTTGTATCCCCAAACGAGAAACAGCAACTCTGTGTGTCAGATTGTCTTGCTCTGCCATTACCAAAATTGGTGTCGTGGGAAGCTGTTCCTTGAGTTTTTGCAGCAAGGTTAAGCCCTTTTCTATCGGATCTTGTCCATTGAGATTAAGCAAAACAGCCTGGGGAGATTGAGAAATCACTGCCAGAGCGATCGCCCAATTGCTAGCCACTTCAATCCGCACTCCCCAACTGATAGCTTCGGTTTTCAGTTGATTGCTCAAAGATTCATCATCAATAACCAGTACCAGAGAAATTTGAGTTGGCTCAAGCTGTTCTTCCGTTAGTGGTGTGGGAGGTTTGCTGAGCGTCCCTTTGAGTTCGCTCAGGAGTCTTGAGAGTTGAGGGGCTTGTGTTGGCGCTAAAGGCTTGTCGCCCATGAGGAAATGTTCAATCGCCCGCGCTAACTTTGATCCCGTCTGGTAGCCAAACGATCCCAGTGTGCCTGCTAGCTTGTGTGCTTCGTTGCTAGCACGGTACCGGAGTTCGAGCTGCAATTTCCCTAAGCGCAAAGCTTGTTCAACTTGCTCTAGTAAAGTCACTCGTTGGGCAAACGTATCTTTGTAACGTTCTATGACTTTGTTGACTGAAGCAAGATTTGTTTGACGTTTTCCTTTCCCTGTCTGTGCAAGTCTGTGTATCTGTCCGCCCTGTTCACCAGACAACACACCCTTTGTTTCCTCGATCTTGGGTGGAGTCTTAAGTCGATAGCCCAAGCCATAGACGGTTTCTAGTACCTCGGCGGACATTCCCTGAGCCTTTAGCTTGTGCCGCAAGTCTTTAATCAGATTAGTGACAGTTCCTTCGCTAGGTATGGCATCAATTGACCAAAGGCGATCAATGATGTCACTGCGGCTAAAGATACGCTGCGGATTACGCAGGAACAGCCCCAGCAGGCTATATTCTTTGGGGGTTAGAGATATAAGTTGCCCTTTGTAAGTCACTTCTGCCGACACAGGATTGATGCAAAGATTCTCCCACGTCAGTACGGCTGGCGCTAGCTCGGTCTGCCCTCTACGCAGCAACGCCCGCATCCGTGCTAGCAATTCAGACAACTCATAGGGCTTAGTGAGATAATCGTCTGCGCCCGCATCCAATCCCTTGACCACATCAGCACTGTGATCTTTGGCGGTGAGTAAGAGAATCGGCTTTTGAACTCCTTGAGCGCGAAGTTGACGGCAAAGACTAATACCATCGAGTTTGGGAATCAGCAGATCCAACAAGATCAAATCAAAGTTCGATGATGTTGCTAATACCAACCCATCTTGACCATGCCTTGCCAGATCGACCGTATAGTACTGAGCCGTGAGAACCTCACACAGTACTGCTGCCGTTGGGAGATCGTCCTCTACCAGCAGAATTTTCACAACCTCTACCTATTAACTGACTTTTGGACCACTGATTTTTTTACCTTAGCATTTGCTAAGGTATCATTTTTATTGATAGGAAATTGGTTACAATAATTGTACTTCCAGCACTTCGTCTAATAGTGGTTCGCTACCAGAGTTTTGATGACCAAGAAAGGGGTGTAACTTTGGAATAAGATTGGGTAAGTCAGATCTTGCACCATAATTCTTGTCCGCCAAGAAATAAATTTCTTGGCTCAAAGCTCAAGTAAGCTAAAGCTTACTGGATATGCGTTTGAGTCCGTTTTAACTGAGATCTTGCATTATTCTCAATAATCGGGAGGCAGAGCCTCCCAACCCTCGTTCCTAGGCTCAGCCTGGGAACGAGATATCGAGGCTCTGCCTCGTTGTTGATACTGGTACAAGATCTCAGTTTTAACGGACTTTGGTTATAAGCCTTGAACTTCAGTTCAAGGCGTATTCAGGTCGAGGTGCAAGATCTGAGGTAAGAGTGTTTTACTTTCTTCTCCCTACCCCCTTACCCCCTTACCCCCTTACACCCCTTTTTCTTTACGCAACCATCAATTCCGATTCACTCTCCGATGGCGCACCATCTTGCACCAAGGAAGATCTATTATCATTGCCTTGCAACATATTACCTGCAAATGCTACCAAGGCGTTGACCTTACGAGTACGCCACTGATCCACGAGTTGCTGCACTTGGATTGCAGACATCCGCCGTGTTATGGCTTCATAAAGATACGCCGCATGACCTGTTTCATCCTTAGCAATGCTCAACATCCCTAGTTTGAGGTTACGAGCAATTGGATCATCTTCAGGTAACACGTTCGCCATGCGGGTAAAGTCTTTGCTAGCATCCAATTCTAAGATGTAGGTGCTAGCCATGAACACATCCCAATCAACGATCTCAGGTTTGAGCTGCTCTTGAGAGTAACCTTCATAGTATGCAGCAAAAAAGGGGCTGCGCCGTTGTTGAGTTTTCTTTTCCTCTGTATTCTGAGGCAAACTTTTGAAATCTATAACTTTTTTGTTAAGTTGTTTTAAGGCATGAGCAAAAATTTGACCGTGCCTATTTTCATCGGATGCGTGTTTTGCTAGCTTTTCCGCAAGCCATGTGTCGCCTTCTGCTGCTGCGCGATCGCCCAGCTTTGTCAGATATGGAACTGAACCAGACTCTGCTAACTGAAAGCCTGCAAGCACATTAGGGCGGGTTTTGAGATCACGGATTTGCAAAGCATAATAATAAGCGATCGCACCAGAACCAACTAAGTGCATCACATAAGTCGATAAGTTCATGAGTAAGTCGCGCGGATTGTGAGGAAGTTACATTTCTTATACTAATCCTCATTTTTAATTTTGCTCACAAAAACTGCATAAGTCCTCAAACCCCAGAAATAGAAGTATAAAAGCTCCGACAAACACCCATGAACAACTCTAAAATCATCTTCCACTCCAAAAAGACAACTTCTCTAAACTTTGTTGCAGAAAACGAAACCAGGTTGATTTAATTTTCACGCTAGCTTTAAACTAAACTCCATGACGATTTTCGTGTATTTTCTGAAAACAATTTAATAATTTGTATTTGGGTTCCGTATTGATACGGGACTAACTTTCCTGTGCATAACTATTAATATCAACTTGAATATGAAACCTAAAACCACAAAAAACGATTTTTTCAGATATTCAAGACCAAAAATTAAGCTTTACAGTTTAATCTGCTTGCTGAGTGTCGTTTTCTTATCCGAATCAGTAGGGGCGAAAAGCACATTAAAACAGTCGCAAATCGCACAGCAACCAGCCACAACACAGCAAGATCCAACCAGCGCCGCAGCAAAAAAAGTTTTTGACGAGGGGGTGGCACTTTACAAACAACGAACAGCAGTATCTCTGCGACAGGCAATAGAAAAATTGCAACAAGCGCTGGTATTGTGCCGCAAGGCAGGGGAGAAACGAGGGGAAGCAATAACCCTCAACAATATTGGCAAAGTCTACTCCGATTTAGGAGATAAACAAACTGCCCTCAAATACTACAACGAAGCTCTGCCTTTGAGTAAACAAGTGGGCGACAAAGCAACAGAAGCAACAATCCTCACTGGTATTGGCGCTGTCTACTCCAATTTAGGAGATAAACAAAATGCCCTCAAATACTACAACGAAGCTCTGCCTTTGAGAAAACAAGTGGGCGACAAAGCAGGAGAAGCTACTACCCGAAACAATATTGGCGCTGTCTACTTAGCTTTAGGAGATAACCAGAATGCCCTCAAATACTACAACGATTCTCTGCCTTTGAGTAAACAAGTCGGCGACAAAGCACAAGAAGCAATAACTCTCAACAATATTGGCGCTGTCTACTCCGATTTAGGAGATAACCAGAATGCCCTCAAATACTACAACGATTCTCTGCCTTTGACAAAACAAGTGGGTGACAAAGCACAGGAAGCTACTACCCGAAACAATATTGGCAAAGTCTACTCCAATTTAGGAGATAAACAAAATGCCCTCAAATTCTACAACTCTGCTCTGCCTTTGAGTAAACAAGTGGGCAACAAAGCAGGAGAAGCAGCAACCCTTGGTAGCATCGCTTATGTAGAACGCACTCGCGGTAACTTGCAAGCAGCCCGCACCAACGTAGAAGCCGCAATCAAAATTATCGAAGAATTACGCACCAAAATCGACAGGCAAGAACTTCGCACTTCCTACTTTGCTACG
>NZ_JABXYX010000293.1 GCF_017982655.1 Brasilonema sp. CT11
CCACAAGAACACTTTGCCGTAGCTTCCAGCACCAATCTCTTTGATGAACACGAGACTCTTGTACGGAATGTGGAGTCGCTTGTCGATCTCTGGCAACTCCATTGTACCCGAAGGGTCGTTTTCTGACATAGGATTTCTCTGAGACAGTATCTTCTGCCGTCTGCTCTTGTTTCTTTTACGCAAGAAGAACGCGAGAAGTGACGCTCCCACGATGATAACGAGCAATGGGACTGCCAGACCGACACCGAGTGACACTGGATCTAGTTCCCGATCCAGAAAAGGTACATGGCTTGGTTGTTGAGTGTTATCGCTCGGCACTATACCGTTACTCGGAGAGTCCTGAGGCGTGCTATCTTGAGGTGGAAGCTGCGGTATTGTAGGCGGAGGAACACACTTGCCGTTATTGGGAAGTGACCACTCGAACAGATCCAAATACACTCCTGTGGAGTTGGATACCAAGATAGAAGAAACGGGCCATGATGTAGCTATATGCATGCCATTGATGGTGCTACCTCCAACGCTAAAGTAACCTCCTTGGTTCGCAGTTTTCGTTGTCACATCCAACAAGTTTAAAAAGTACTGCGATTGGTCTGTAACGACGTAGGCCAAATGGTCGCACTCTAAATACGATATCGCGAATATAGTGGTGGCAAATCCAGCGCGAGTATCTATCGTTCGAAGGGTAGCAATTTCGTCGCTGAAGACACAAACAAAGTCCTAAAGCGGATCCGTTGAGAATCTTTTTGAGTTGTTTTGACTCGTAGCTTACCGTAGTAATAGCGCACACGACCCACGTACTCTCCGAATAAGTAGCGATAGAGATTGAGGTAGGCGTGGCAGTCGTTGGAAAACTTCCGATCGGCCAGTACGTTCCATTATCAGCGAGACCGCCAAGGAATAGATTGTTGCTCTCAGAGTCAATAGCGACTACTATAAGCGTATTATCTACGAAAATATGTATTAGAATCGGAGTTGTTTCTTAAATACACTCAGTATTATTTTAAAACTCTGTATAGCCGAATAATATTTATATAATTACCTGACAGCCGCCTAGTCTCAACATTTCCTGTGAAAGATCCTTCAAATGGTGCCATTAGCCCGTCTGCTTTTCTGATTACGGATGTGAATCCGGTTGTTAAGTTTGATGCGCCGATTGCGATGGGGTCAACGACAGAGTTAGATATCGGTGATTCACCAGATATAAAGTATTCTGTGGCCTAGCGAATATGGTTAGCTTCGAAACGTTAGATCTTACCAAATCTGATTTTCGAAAAGAATTTCTCGCTTAATTTTTTAAAAATCTTTCTTACCGTTAATGCAACAATGTTGCAGTCATTAGTACCATCAACGACATCTATATCTAGATACGCAGAGAGTTTTGACATCCCATTTAAAATTGCTTTTTGTTTAGGGATGCCTTGTTGTTCGTAGCTCAACCTTGCATAATTAATATTATTCGTAGCATTCAACCATACAGCGCATATATCTATGCCAGTCGAGGATGGAAATGATTCGATCCGCAGCTTGAGCGGAGATGAAACTTCATCAATAAGACCACTGGACAAGGGAACAGGAGTAATGGCTTAGTATTAAATAAGATTTATTAATATTTCTAGGTATATTATACTAAACTAGTACTTACGTGATAGCGAAAAGCAAAAAGAAATCAAATGGAGGCAAATCAAAATCTGGAGCGACTTTCTATTCATTCGTAGTGGATCTAATCTAATATTGGCTAATAATTGTTACTATAATCGAGTTCAATTCTTACTTTAGCAAACTGGTCGCACACGACTGAAAAAACAGTTTGAATCACATGCACATCGAATCAATGCTTGTAATGTCAACGTCAAAGTGCAAAGTCAACGGTGCGTCAAACCACCTTGATAGCAATAGATCCATTATTATTATTAATATCATATTAACGATTCACTTCGACCACTATGAACAGATCTCTCGTGGGCATTTGATCCACTACGGAGAAAATTTCCCTTACTATTCAAAATATTCCTTAAAAAGATCCGAAGTAAGTATAGTTATAATGCTAGAATTGTGTAACAAGGACGATACAATAATATTGTCTTACCTAATGAAGATGTAGAAATTGAGTCCCGTCGTAGCGAATCTGCTGAATTTCGCCAATCATGGTAAAGTTAAGTTTATTATTATTATACAATAGCACTCGTTATTATACTATTTGATATTCGAATTGTCAGATCCTTCATAGTAATAAATACTACCCTTTAAAATCCAACAAGTTGATTACTCGCGCTTATTTCGTTCAATTTTTTTTTTGAATTTTGAAATAAACGGTCATGCACTCGAATATCAATAGTATTTATGTCTAGAACTGTGCAGAGGAGATCTGGCAAATAAAAAAAAGTCAGAATAAATACTAATTATTTTTAATATATTCTAATATTATAATTTTGCTCTGTTTATTGATTTAATTACTAGAGCAGTGGCATCCGATATTATTTAACTAATTTTCCAATATTCGGTTGTTAATTCTTACATTAATCGCGCTTTGACTCCGCACCAACGTGAAGAGGTGCTACTTTTTTAGACAATAATTTGTCACCCTCCGCTGCTGAATCCGACTCGTCACTAACGGAACCAGATTCCTCATCTTGCTCTCCTTTCTCTTTCTTTCTCATTCTATCTCTTCTCTCGCAATATCTAGCGACTACAGATATGTTAAAATTAGATCAGCGAAAAGGAATGCGATTGAAAGCAGATTCTTACTCCAGATTGCGATTAGAACTACAACTACGACCAGAGCCAATGCGATCGCAGAGTATTTGATCACCACAGGCCACATATCGACTGGTGGCGGTGGTGGGGATTTCCTTCCTCATCCCATTGTGGTCGTTTGTTTAAGTAGAAATAAATTTTGGATTGGATCGAAACCACTTGGTCTTACAAGGCCAATAATAGTACTTTTATGATAATGATCATCGCGTATTATTTACATTTTGAGTATTTACAACAATGTTATGATTACAATGGATCAAGCGTGCTTTCGTTCAATTTCTTCTCGATCTGTTGCTCGTTGTCTTCCATCAACAAATTCGTTAATTGATCTAATCGTTGATGTATCTGTTGATTATGTCTCTCGAGCAAAACTAAGCGATTTAAGACTTCACTGATAGCATTTTCTTGGTTCTCTTCTTTATCTTTGTCTTTTTCGAGCTCTAGACTTCTGCCCAGCGGGAATACGGTCAAAACTGAGTTAGGGTTTTTCATCTGTATACAATAGCATTAACCCGAGACCTACTATCACATGCTTAAATATAGCCGCTTACTTTCTTATAGATCTCGCGCTCGAGTTGCGACAACTGGTTAATCTCACCGCTTGTAATTCTGTACTTCAAATACATTACAATGTACAAGTAATGCAAACGAATGTGTTCTGTTT
>NZ_JABXYX010000075.1 GCF_017982655.1 Brasilonema sp. CT11
TTCTCCGATTCAGGCATTTACTCTTGCTTTTGACCATGAAGCTTATAACGAAGAACCACTTGCTCGTGAAATGGCAGCACATACTGGTACTAATTTACAGACTATTCCTATTAACCAATCGGATTTAGCTGAACATTTTGCCGATTCCATTTGGCATTGTGAAATGCTATGTATTAATGCCAACACAACTGCCAAATATCTGTTAAGTCGAACTGCACGAGATGCAGGTTATAAAGTTGTACTTACAGGTGAAGGTTCGGATGAAATATTTGGAGGCTATGTTCATTTCCGCCAAGATATGTTGCTCCACAATCAACAAGGACAAGATGAGCAGAGAGTAAAACTTCTGTTAGAAGAATTGAAGTTAAAGAATAAAGTTTCAGCGGGACTTTCATTAGCTGAAAATAGCTCAATTCCAGCTTTAAATAGTGTTCAGCGTTTGTTAGGCTTTGCTCCTGCTTGGATACGCGCTTTGGCTGAGGGATATCTCAAGTCGGTGCCTTTATATTCACCGGACTTTATTGCACAATTTTCACACAGGGATGTTTATCGTGTATTTTTTAATCAAATAGATGTACAAGAACAACTGAAAGGAAGAGAGCCTGTACACCAATCTCTATATTTATTGTCTAAAACTATCTTACCTAATTACCTTTTACGGATGTTAGGCGATGGCGTTGAAATGGCGCATTCCATTGAAGGGCGGCTTCCTTTTTTGGATCACAAAGTTGTGGAATTAGTTTGCAATATGCCCGTTGCACTCAAGATTCGTGGATTGACTGAAAAGTATGTACTAAGAGAAGCAGCAAAGCCGTTTATAACGGATACGATGTATAACCGCCAAAAGCATCCATTTCTAGCTCCACCTTCAACTTTCAAGCCAAATGAAGCTCTACAACAACTTGTCCAAGATACTCTGCGGAGTTCTTTAATGTCTTCTGTACCTTTTTATAACCATGCAGCAGTAATTAATTTGCTTGACCAATTACCAACAATGAGTGAAAGCCAACGTATTTCCATTGATGTAATTTTGATGAAAATGCTGAGTGCTTGCATTCTTCACGAAAGGTTCGGACTTACATAAGTTGACCCAATTACTCTACAGCCAAAATCAACTGGTTTTGCCGTAGATCACAAACATTTTCCAAAAGGGCAATCACCAATAGATACTGACGCTGGGATTGGACTAATCAACCAAACACCTTATCTCACATCTTGCACCTGTACGAGTAAACCGCAAATAAGCTTACTTACAGCACATAAATCTAAGACTAAAAGAAGGAATCTTTTAAGTGATAAATAAAATTTTTTAGTACTTTAAAAACCGTGATAGTACATAGAAGCTTGCTTGTTAATTGCAATTAACAAGCAAGCTTTAATCATTATTGTTAGCGGAATTTCTGTTTTTTAACTTCGAGTTTTGATTTGCAGACCTACCCCAAAACATGAGAAAAAGGGCGTGAAATGTATTCGTAAATTAGCAAGACAATGCTTGTCCACGCCCAAGAACTAGTTTATAGCCTAAAAGAGTCGATGCCGAGCAACGTTGGGTTAAGGGTTGCGCTACAGTTCTTCTTAAGTGAACCATATTGGTTTTTAAGGAAAAATTTGTCACTTATATAAACCTTCGGTAGGGACGCAATGCTTTGCGCCCCTACAATGTTGTTTACCCAACTATAAATCGCTGTAAAGAAGTCAACTTTAAAACAATGGAAAGTCGATTAGTTCCAGGGCTTCACAATGCTTGCGAAATTTTAGATATTGATGGTGTCACTCGCTAGCCCCTAAGAGGGGCGCTGCGCAAACGCTGCCTACGGCACGCTAGCCCCGGAGGGGGCGCTGCGCAAACGCTAACAAATTCAAAATTCGTCTTGAAAAGTTTTGCGCCGGGAAACCCCTTCGGGGAGAACCTTCGGTTCCGCTGCGCTAACGCAGTCGCCTACGGAGGGAGACCCTCCTGCAGCGCTGTCTCACCGGACGCGCAAACTTTTCGCAAAATTCAAAATTCAAAATTAATTAGTGGGAGCAAGGAAGCGCCACTAATTCAAGACCACCCTTACGGGTTCACCAGTCGCCTAGGTCGGGAGACCCTCCAAAGAGCGCTGGTTCACCAAATCGAAGATTATGGTGGGGGCTTGTACCCAGAATTAATCAATTCAAAAAAAGAGTTATTATTTTTGAACTTTGTTAGCGCAGCGGGGCGTAGCCCTCCTTTGAACTTTGAATTCAAAAAAGGTCACTGGTGGCTTTAACTTTCAAAGTGCTTGGACAACCGGATATTTAGCGGGGTTGGCAGCAGTTAAGTGAGCTGCAAAAACAAACGCAAAAATCATCTACTATTTTGAATATTTTATTTTTTCTAAAAATCCTTCAAAAGAGATATAACAAATTACGTCTAAATTAGGTTTTTTACTTAATTTTTCTTAACTGTCTGCTTAACTGTCTTAACTGTCTGCTTAACTGTCTTATCTGTCCTTGTATCCTCGTTATGTGACTGATAGAATCGAAACATCAAATAATACATGATTTAATACGTATATTAACCAGCTATTATGCAGCTTTTAAACTGGTTGTCATCCGGAAGAAGTACAAATTGTTCTGCGTACATACGCAGTTTTTACTCTTTAGTGTCTTGCACCTAGTTGAAAACCGTTAGAAACTGTCCTATATATAGAACTCCTATTTGATTTTTGAAAAAAACTCCGTACACCTGTATTGCTTGTTCCCTGTTAAGCGTTCCCTGTTAAGCGTTCCCTGCCCTGACGAGTTGTTCACAAATCAAACCGGATTCCTATATATATTGATTTAAGAATCAAATTCGATGAGCTTTCGCAGTCCATATAACGAACATACCGAGATTTTTAGCTTGACTGAAAATGGATATTGAACCTATTGCAATAATTGGTATTGGATGCCGTTTTCCAGGTGCAAGCAACCCAGAGGCTTTTTGGCAGCTGCTCTGCAACAAGGTTGATGCGATCGCCCCCATTCCCTCCAATCGCCACCATCTACATTCCTGCTTTCTGCCTGATCCCACTTCATCGCAGTCGCAACTTATCCAAGGTGGTTTTTTAGAGCAGATCGATCAGTTTGATCCGCAGTTCTTTGGCATCGCCCCTCAAGAAGCTGTCAGCATCGATCCTCAACAACGGCTGTTACTGGAAGTCACTTGGGAAGCGCTTGAAGATGCAGGGTTAATTCCTCAAAAACTTTCAGCAAGCGCAACGGGAGTTTTTGTTGGTATTGCCGGCTCCGATTACTACGAAATGATGGCAACAGAGCGCACGACAAATGGCTATGCAGTGACTGCCAATCTCAGCAGTGTTGTTGCTAACCGTATTTCCTACGTGCTAAACTTGAGCGGGCCAAGTTTGTCAATTAACACAGCTTGTTCCTCTTCTCTAATGGCAGTTCATCTTGCTTGTCAGAGTCTGCGTAGTCAGGAATCTAGCTTAGCAATAGCTGCAGGTGTGAGCATCACGCTATTCCCTGAAGTGACAGCAAGCCTAACAAATGCAGGGTTGATATCGCCTACAGGACGTTGCAGAGCATTTGATGCTCAGGCCGATGGCTTTGTTCGTGGTGAGGGAGTTGGTGTTGTGGTGCTAAAATTGCTGTCTCAAGCATTGGCAGACTCTGATCCCATCTATGCAGTCATCCGGGGTAGTGCAGTCAACCAAGATGGACGCAGTAATGGACTGGGTGCTCCTAATCTGCAAGCACAACAGGCATTACTGCAGCAGGCTTATCAAAATGCTGGAATTAGCCCAAGTTCAGTACAATATGTTGAAGCACAAGGTGCTGGAACTCTGTTAGGGGATGCGATCGAACTCAAAGCCTTGGCAACTGTTTTGGGAAAAAATCGTCCTCCAGCAGATAAATGTCGAATCGGTTCCGTCAAAACCAACATTGGACACTTAGAGGCAGCTAGTGGAATTGCCGGATTGATAAAGGTGGCGTTGTCTCTCAAGTATGGACAGATTCCGCCAAACTTGCATTTTCAGCAGCCAAATCCGAATGTGGCATTAGATAAATTGCTGTTGCAAGTGCAGCAAAACTTGGAGCCTTACAAGAGCAATCGCCCTTGCATTGCAGGTGTAAGTACGTTCGGCTTTGGCGGCACAAACGCTCATATAGTGATGGAAGCTTCCCCCGATTTGGTTGTGGAGTCTTCTTTGGTTGAGCGTCCCCTACATGTGCTGACGCTATCTGCCAAAACACAAACAGCATTGCGATCGCTAGCCCACAGTTATCACGAGTTTCTAGTTAATCATCCTGATGTATCGATTGCCGATGTTTGTTTTAGTGCCAATACTGGCAGAACCTCATTTAACCATCGGCTGGCTGTGACTGGGGACTCTACAGCACAAATTGCAGAACGCTTGGAGGCGTTTGCATTATGTCAGGAGTCCGTTGGGCTGGTGAGTGGTTTGGTAAAGCCAAAGAAAGTTCCAAAGATTGGATTTTTGTTCACTGGCTTGAGAAACGACACACTGAAACTGGATCGTCAACTTTACGAAACAGCGCCTATTTTCCGCCGAGTTGTTGATCGCTGTAATGCGATCGCCCAGCCGTTACTCGGAAAGTCCCTTCTCGACTTTTTTCTCTATCCCGCCACTGTTGGGGAAACTCCTACCGATAACACTGCCTTTTGCACGGCATTATTTACACTGCAAATAGCACTTTGCGAGTTGTGGAAATCTTGGGGGATTGAACCGTCGGTTGTGATGGGAATAAGCTTAGGAGAGTATGCTGCTGCCTGTATTGCCGGGATTTTAAGCCTAGAAGATGCAATTAAGCTCTTAATCTCTGGGCAGGAGTATTTCCAATCTCGAATCCCAAAAGGAGCAATGGTGATCGTGTTTGCAGATGAACAGCGAGTGGCAGCTGCAATTAAACCCTACGCTGACAAAGTTGTTATCAGTCTCTTGGCAGGACCGATGGTTTTAATTTCCGGTGAGCAACACGCAGTCGATGCAGTTGTGGCTGTTGTGGAAGCAGAAGGAGTTACAACGCTTTGGTGGAATACATCCTACGCTTTGCACTTTCCTTTTATTGAATCGCCAGAGGAGAATTTTGCCCAGTATGAGTCAGATTACACTTTCTCTGCCCCCAAAATCCCTATAATTTCTGGCGTCACAGGGCAGCTATCTGATGATGCAATGAGCATCATGAAGTATTGGAGGACGATTATCCAGGAACCTGTGAGGTTTTCAACAGGGATGCAAACTATGCATCAGCAAGGAGTCACGGTATTTGTTGAGATTGGACCAAAGGCTGATCTATTGTCAATGGGCATCCTTTGTCTGCCTGAAGAAACTGGGGTTTGGCTTCCCAGCTTGCGTCCGGGACAATCCAACGTTCAGCAATTGTTGTCCAGTTTGGCAGAACTTTATGTTTTAGGAGTACCTGTGAATTGGTTGGAGTTTGATCGTGACTATTCTCGCGAGCGCTTACAACTACCCACTTATCCTTTTGAGCGACAAAGCTATTGGCTAAACAGCGATTTAGTTAGCAATCACCAGGAAACTGCATTCTCAACCTCTAAACATAAATCTTCTTTGAGCAGTCAACCCAGAGGTTTAGATGTACTCATCCCTGAATTGACTACTTCCCTAACGCGAGAGCAACTTGCAGCATACCCAGAAAAACAGCAGCAACTGTTGGAAGAATATTTAACAAAACAGATTGCCAAAGTGTCGGGACTGCCTCCATCTGATCTAGATGTTGAGCAACCAATCAATACTTTGGGTTTGGATTCCTTGATGTCAATTCAAATAGTAAACAGCGTCAGAAAAGACCTCGATTTAGAGTTGCCATTAGAGATGATGTTTAAAGATATTAGTTTAATTGATTTGGTTCGGCAATTACAAACTCAACAAATTTCCTGTTTGTAATTATTTAAAGTACAAAAAAGCGATGTATCACGATTTATTTTCACCAAATTCACACCAAGAAGCGACTTTAGTTAACCTGTTACGTTATAGAGCGCAACAACAACCAAACCAACTACCATATACCTTTTTGGTAGATGGAGAAACAGAAAAAGATAGTTTCACCTATGAAACATTAGACCAAAAAGCACGCGCCATTGCCGCATTGCTTCAAAGCATGAAAGCTTTTGGAGAAAGAGTGCTGCTTCTCTACCCGCCCGGACTGGAATTTATTGCTGCTTTTTTTGGGGGGTTGTATGCAGGTGTAACTGTTGTACCTGTGTATCCACCACGAGGTAAACAGCGGATGACAAGATTGCAAGCTATTGCAAAAGACGCACAAGCAACTTTTGCACTCACCACCTCATCTGTCATGACTAAATTGGGAGAAAGATTCAAAGAAGAACCAGAATTAGCAGCTTTGCGATGTATAACGACTGATAATATAGCCGAGAATTTAGCAGATAATTGGTATTTTCCTGAGATTACTAACAATTCACTGGCACTTCTCCAGTACACATCTGGTACGACAGGAAACCCGAAAGGAGTGATGGTGAATCATGACAATCTACTCTATAATTCTGCTTTAATTTATCAAGCTTTTGAGCATACACCTGACAGTCGAGGTGTGATTTGGCTGCCTCCTTACCACGATATGGGGTTAATTGGTGGAGTCCTGCAGCCTGTATATGGAAGTTGTTCAGTTACGCTGATGTCGCCAGAGTCTTTCCTACAAAAACCCTTTAGATGGCTAAAAGCTATTTCTGACTATCAAGCAACTACCAGTGGGGGGCCTAATTTTGCTTATGATTTGTGTGTTGACAAGATTAGTCCCGAACAACGCCAACAGCTTGATTTGAGCAGTTGGGAAGTTGCTTTCAATGGTGCTGAACCTGTACGGGCAGAAACTATAGAGAAGTTTTCAGCAACATTTGCAGATTGTGGTTTTAAAAGAAGTGCTTTTTACCCCTGCTATGGAATGGCAGAAACAACCTTAATTGTGTCTGGAGGTTTGAAAAAAGAGCCACCAGTGATTAGCTTTGTGCAAGATAAAGCTTTTAAGCAGAATCTAATTGTAACTACGAAGAGCGAGGACGAAGATGCAAGAGCGATTGTTGGTGTTGGTCATAGTAGCTTAGACCAAAAAATTGTCATTGTTCACCCAGAATCATTAACTCATTGTTCAGATGGACAAATCGGAGAAATTTGGGTTGCAGGACCGAGTGTGGCTGGTGGCTACTGGAACAAACCCGAAGAGACGCAACAGACATTTAAAGCCCAACTGCAAAACATAAAAGAAGGACCATATCTACGCACTGGAGATTTAGGATTTTTACTCAATGGCGAACTATTTGTCACAGGTCGCCTCAAAGATATGATGATTATTCGAGGGCAAAATCATTATCCCCAAGATCTTGAATTCACAGTTGAGAATAGTCATCCCGCACTACGAACTAATTGTGGCGCAGCATTTTCTGTAGAGATAGATGGTGTTGAGCAGCTAGTTATTGCTCAAGAGATAGAGCGTACTTACTTACGTCAGTTGGATGTAGATCAAGTTGTTAAGTCTATTCGTCAGGCAGTGTCAGAGCAGCACCAATTACAAGTTTATGCGATCGTGCTACTGAAGACGGCGAGCATCCCGAAAACTTCTAGTGGTAAAGTTCAGCGTCACGCTTGTCGAGTTGGATTTCTGGATAAAAGTTTGGATGTTGTCGGAGATTGGACTGCGAATCTTACGGAAACAGACTTACAACAACTTCAAGCAGAAGTAGAAGACCTTTGGGAACAAGTGCCAAATTCAGATGTTAATTCAGATATTAATAAATCTGAGGTTGACCAGGAATCGTTAAAGCCAACTTTTACAAAAGAAGCGATTCAAACCTGGCTGGTTTCTCATCTTGCCTTGTACCTGAACATACCTCCTGATGAAATAGACATTCAAGAACCTTTTACTGCATATGGTTTAGATTCAGCAGTGGCAGTTAGCATGACAGGTGAATTAGGTGAATGGATTGGCTGTGAACTTGCAATTATTCTTTTCTGGGAATACCCTAGCATCGAAATACTAGCGCAGTATTTAGCAGAGGAATATCACTCATTGTCATCAAGCAAATCTCCAGCTAGTGTTTGAAAAAATCTAAAAAGTGAGAATTTGATAAATATGAACCAAGAAGCAATTAGTACTACAAAGACCGAAAAATTAGAGTCAGCAAAAGCATTCAATATCAATCTTTTTGACCCTAAGTTTAACGCTAATCCTTATCCAACTTACCATCGCCTCCGAGAGTCAGATCCGGTACATAGATACTTTGTTGGAGGTGATTGGATCGTTACCCGCTATGCCGATGTCAAAGCAGTTTTAAAAAGTGGTCGTGTTCGGACTGATGATAGACCAAAATCAATACAAGAAAGAAACAAATATCTCAAAGACAAGCAAAAGAATCTAAATACTCTTGCTTATACCACCAGCCGATTTTTATTTTATATGAACCCGCCAGATCATACTAAATTACGTGCATTGGTAGGTAAAGCCTTTTCTCCTGTAGTTGTTGAGCGTATGCGTCCTCAGATTCAGGAAATTGTGGATGAATTGCTTGACAAAGTTCGGCACAAGGGGAGTATGGACATTGTTGCCGATCTTGCCAGTCCACTTTCTGTTACTGTAATCAGTAAGCTGTTGGGAATACCAAAAGAAGCTCAACAGCAGCTTCATCAGTGGATTAATGTTTTGTCTCGTATTTTAGATCCACTGGTGTCACTACAAGAATATGAAGCGATGAATAAAGCTACAGAAGACATTCAGGAATATTTACGTACTCTAATTGCCGAACGAGAAAAAAATCCACAAGCAGACTTGATTAGTAATTTGATTGCAGCTAAAGAGCAAAATGATAGGTTAAGTCAAAAAGAAATATTAGCAGTTTGCACATTGTTATTCGCGGCTGGTGAAGAAACTACAGGTAATACAATCGGCAATGGAATGCTGGCATTGCTACAACACCCTCACCAAATAGAACAACTCAAAACAGAACCAACAAAAATCCAAAGTGCTGTAGAAGAAATAATTCGCTACGATAGTGCAATTCAAATGTTAACCCGTATTGCTACCGATAATTTAGAAATAGGCAACCGAACAATAAAAGCAGGCGAAAAGATAGTTCTTTGCTTAGGAGCTGCGAATCGAGATCCAGCGCAATTCCCAGAACCCGACGAGTTAAATATTAATCGAGAACAGAATCAACACATTGCTTTTTCTGATAGTATTCATTATTGTTTAGGAGCAGCATTAGCACGCGTGGAAGCGCAAAATGCTATTAATACACTAATTCAACAATTCCCTGATATAAAGTTAGCTTCAAACAAGCTTGAGTGGAAAAAGAGTATAGTCATACGTGGCTTGAAAGCTCTCCCTGTAAGTTTTACTTGCTAAGTAATTTCTGTTAAATTTGATTATTGACAGGAGATGTGTCAAATGGAGCCAATTGCTCATACAAATAAGACTCAAAAATCAGAGATTGCAAAAGCTCTAAAATTTAATCCTTTTTTGTCCAGAAACAACAAAATTAATAGAATCTATTCCTAGAATGACCACGGCGACCTTTTCTTGCCTTGCACCTGGAACTCACATTGCTCCTCATAAGGGATATATAAACACTGTACTCCGTTGTTATTTGGGTTTAATTGTGCCTGATGACTGTGAGATACGAGTGGAGCATGAAACGAAAACCTGGGAAGAAGGCAAGTGCTTAGTTTTTGATGATACGTTTGAGCATGAAGTTTGGAATCGCAGCAATACCTCCAGAATAATTTTATTGATCGACTTCAAAAAGTCTAACTTTTTCAAGAATCCAGTCAACCAAGGATGATAATTGCTGTATGCTGACATTGCCATTAATAGACCTGAATATTTGTACAAGAGAAGATAAAAAAATACTCCTTAAAGTAGTTCAAAGAAACTATCTTTTTCTTTCGTCCGCAATAATTATTGCTGTAGTTTATGGAAGGTTCACATGATAATTGTTCCTGTAGGTAGAAGTTCTATAACTAAGCACTAAATTATATTAGTGATAACCAAGGTGAAAAGTATACGCTGATTCACGCGGTAGCATGATAGCCCCGAAGTTAATTTATCAAGAAATTAAATTAATTGCATAGATTCACGTTATTTATATCGGGGTGGAAATGCGACACGATAAATAAAATAATCGTCACGTAAAGTTTTTGTTAAAATGTATTAAGTTACGTAAAATCAGAGTAAGATACTAATAGAAATAAAAAAAAGATAGGGGGTGATTTAATTGGCTCGGAGTACAACATTGTCGTTCATAACAGAAGTGCAGTTAACTGTAGACAGCAAGCAGGAAGCAGAGTTTTTGTCTCGTTTCCAAGTAGCAAGGCAACTATACAATGCGTGCCTTAATGAAGCGACGAAGCGACTTGATTTAGTCCGTAACTCCGAACTATACCAGACGGGTAGACACTTGCCTATAACCAAGAAAAAAGAGCCTAGATCGGCATTCAAAAAAGCTGCAAATAACAAACGTGAAATAGAACGACGTAAAGTTGCTTATGCCAAGACTCAGAATCGTCGTGTTGTTAATAAGATTTTGAGGCATGGCAAACATATCAAAACTGAGAACGTCTTAGTCAAAGGATGGCAGAAACGTTATGGTAGTGCTATTTCTGCTAAATCCCCAGGTTTTGTACAATCCGTACTGCTCCGTAAAGCTGAGAACGCTGGCGGTACAGTTATCAAGTTTTCTACTCAAACAACGGCACTGAGCCAAACTCATTTCGACGGGACGCGCATCAAAAAATCCTTGTCTCAACGAGTTCACCGGGATGTAACGGGTATTGCTGATCATCATCGGGATTTGTTCAGTGCATTTTTGAGTAGGTCAGTTAATCAGAACAAGCTGGTATTGCAAGATGCTCAAAACAAGTATCTGGGGTTGGAACCAATCCTGTTGGAGGCATACCAGCGTTATTTAAAGCTTCGGCTAGCCCCTTCGGGGCTAGCCGAAGGATTAACCCGCGAGCAAGTAAGCACGTCTGAAAGCAGGCAGTCTGATTATCCCTCAGAGTGGGTTTCCAACAAGCTACTAACCACTGACCAGATAGCCAATAAGGTGAGTCCACCGCTCTTGGTAGGGGAGCCAGTGCGTTGCGGAGGACAGTGCCGTGGGCGGGTTTCCCGACTTGAGGCACCTGTCCGTTGAGCCAGTGCTGCAGGAGGGTTTCCCGACCTAGGCATCTGGCGTTGGGGTTCCCCCCGTTGTAGCACCTGGCGTCTTGCCTCGTGCCGGCTCTGGCGTTCCCGAAGGGGCGAAAAGTCAGACTAGCGCTGAGCACTGAGCGGAGTCGAAGTGTCGAAGCGTGGTGATGTGGCGTGAATCCCCTAGCATGACGGCAGGGGAGGGTTCAAAAATTCAAACAACAAAAGGAAAAGTAACAATGGAAAGCACAAAGAAGTTTGATTGTTGGGAAGAGTTATCAGACGAAGAATTAGCGTCTATCTCTGGTGGTGTTGATTTGAGCGCTTCGAGTATATTAGGTGTTGCGACTGTTAACGCAGACAAACACGGTTTGTCCACTTTGACGGATGGAGTCGCGGGAGGTACGAAGGTGGGTGTAACTAAAGATGGTATATCATACAGCGGTTACGACGGTATTGGCCTCACAAAAATAAACGCTAAGGTTTAGAAAGTCTGTGCAAGCTGCAAAGCGCTTATAGCGCTTTGCAAAAGTTCACCTATTTCCGCGAGAAGGCTCCCGCCATAATCTTGATTTGGCGGTGAGGACGCCAGATGCCTCTGTCGGGAAAACGCCACATCCTAACTCCTGCGGAGACGCTGCGCGAACAAGTCGGCAGTGGCTCCCCAACGGAGTGGCTCCCCTCATCAAGCACTGGCTCATGAATCGCGGGTTAAAACCACCACGTTCTACGACCGATTATTGCGGGGGAGTAGAACAGTGGTGGTTTTAGCTATATCTGTACTCTAATTACGTCGAGCAAGCCCAATCAGTGATATTTGGAATCCCCCGGTGTAACGGTACTCCGTGAGCGCGGTGGGAGGATGTCAATGGAAATTCTTTGATGACTTTTGAACAACTACAAATAGGCGACTACTTTCGGATACCTGGTATCAGTTCAGGATCTGTGTATAGAAAATCAAGTGATTCACATTGCAGTCTGAACACTCTCTTACAGCCAATACGATCTCAAACAACAGTAATACCGCTGACTCCTGCAGAAATAACTCAGCATTTTGCGACAAAGCAAGAGTTCCTTAACAGCCTCAGGAGTTCCATGAACAAATGTGTTTGATGTGAATGAAAAAAGCTTTGAACCCCTTCCCTGGTTGTTGTCTAGAAGGGGACAAATTATAGAAGTAAAAAAAGAATTGCTTGGTTATTGATTTTACTTTTTACTAACTAAAACTCCTTGTTCCTGTTGTATAGGCAAGACATCTAAAATATCAGTTTGAGAACAATATTTCAGGTCTTCATCACAGTTCAGGCGCAACAGACGTTTACCGTGACTTGCAAGATGAAGAAGTTCCAACAAATTGTCTTGCCATTGAGAGTAAAGAGCGATCGCGCTAATCACTTCATCGTTACCCGCCAGTTCATCTTGTGACAATTTGCTCTGCTGTACAACACTGTGAGCGATAGCACCTGCACAAGCGGTATCTTCTAGAGAAAAACTGCCTTCCCAACCTGAACCGACTATCCAAACTGTTTCTGGTTGCTTTTCCAACAGATATTGCACCACTGCTGCACGGTTGACAAAAGCAGCTGCAAGTACTGCTTTTGCATCCTGTATTCTTTGTAAAGCACGGGTGCCATTAGTGGTACTGATGAACAAGCGCCGTCCTTGTACAAGTTCTGGGGTACAATCGAGAGGAGAATTACCCAAATCAAAGCCAGGAACTTTTGACCCGCCACGTTCTCCTGCTCGTAGGCGTTTTTCACCGGACCATTTTTCGCTAACTGCTAAAAGTTGATCCAAATCACTGAACACTTGGACAGCTTCACCTCCAGCTGCCAAAACAGTCGCCATTGTTGTCGTAGCTCGCAGTACATCGACTGCGATCGCGCATTCTGGCACTTGATCTGTTGGAGTTAATTCCGGAGTGTGGTAAACGAATAGCTTCACGCCTTAAGTACACCTGATTGAATACTACTGCCGAAAATAATATTTCTCCGTAACAAGCGTCAACCACCGTAGTGATAGTTTATGCAAGAATCAGAGTAATGAAGTTGATTCTCACCACAATAGCTTAATCTGTTGGCAAATCAGCGGTAATCTGAAATAAAGAACAAATCTATAAAAACTGTGTTTGGCGTTCAAATTGCCCTCTATTAGCAAACTGAGGCTATTCCTGCTGATATGGTGACTAGTAGTAGTTAGTGGTGCTTTTAATAACAACTAACTATTGACAAACTCCAATCCAAAACCCCAAATCCCAAATCGATATGGCACCTTTACCCAATTATCGCCCGAAACAACTGTCTGTTGGTCCGTTAGAATCAGAGATTTTGAATATCATCTGGGAACTCGGTTCAGCTACAGTTAAAGATGTGCACGACCGAATTCTAACTGACCCCAACCGAGAACTCGCTTATACATCTGTGACTACCGTACTGCGTCGCCTCACCGATAAAGGGTGGCTAGCCTGTATTAAAAAAGCACGAGCATACTATTGGCAGCCATTGGTGACAAAGCAGCAAGCAGACGTTATTAGAGCGCACGAACAGTTACAGCGATTTTTGGCGGTGGGAAACCCCGATGTTATTGCTGCTTTTGCAGATAGTTTGGATGAAACTGCTTCTGAGCAAATACAGGCGATCGCCAAACGCATTCAAGCCGCACGCCAAGCCAGGGAGGAACAATAATGCATCTAATAATGATTGTGGCTGCAATAATCGTTGTTTATTGGATAAGATGCCAATGGACACAGCCCCAAGGAACTTGGAATCAACGATGGCAATATGCCCTATTTTTATTTTTCTTTCCGCCGTTGCTCATTTTCATGACGGCGATCGCCGTCATTTGCATGGGACCCCAAGGTAAAATGAGCGGCTTACAGACAGGTTGGTTTAGCTATGTCCTAGCATTTATTAGTCTTGCTTTTTGTGCAATTTTATGCATAAAACTAGCATGGGGAGGATGGCAGTCTGTGAAATCTGCTCGCAACTGTTCCCTAGTTGATTTTGCAGGTAGACAAGTAAGAGTTCTAGATACAGGGGTACCGTTTGCCGGTCAAATTGGATTTTGGCAACCCGAACTCGTCCTCAGCGAAGGACTGCTGCACGTTCTTTCGCCAGAACAATTGGAAACCGTTTTAGCCCACGAACAAGGACATTACCATTACCGGGATACATTCTGGTTTTTCTGGCTGGGTTGGGTACGTTCCTGTACCGCGTGGTTACCAAACACAGAAGCTTTGTGGCAAGAGTTGTTAGCCTTGCGCGAACTACGCGCCGATGCACACGCTGCTTCACAGGTAGATCCGTTAGTGCTTGCAGAATCACTTTTGTTGGTGGTTAGCAGTCCGCCTATATCCTCAGAAATTTGCTGTGCTGCATTAGGTTCTAGTCACGTAGATCGTTTAGAACAGAGGATAGAAGCCCTGTTAGCACAGCCAGAACCAGTTCCAGAAGTTCAATTACAATCTTGGAATAGTTACCTGCTGGCGTTTGTGCCTCTGCTTACTGTAATATTTCATACGTAGTTCATTTTTTTGATCTCAAATAGAGTGCGTTTACAAAGTGCGCACTCTATTTTTTTTGATTTTTCGTTTCAAGTGTCACCGCAGACTTGCCACATTAGTCCAGATATCACTACAGTGTCTAAGAATAACGAATCATTAGACCAGAGAAATTATGACACACTCCCTCTCTCCCTCTCCACTCCCCACCTCCTACAAACATATCCGCGATTTAGACCAACTCATCGCCCTTGTCGCCTCCCACCGCATTGCAGGACGTAAAATAATTTTCACGAATGGTTGTTTTGATATACTCCACGCCGGACATGTCTCTTATCTCCAACGCGCCAAGGCATTAGGCGACATTCTGATTATTGGGGTTAATTCCGACGACAGCATCCGCCGTCTCAAAGGATCAACTCGTCCTATAAACCCGTTAGAAGATAGGATGCAGGTTCTGGCTGCACTAGGTTGTGTTGACTATCTCATTCCTTTTGAGGAAGATAGCCCCAGTTACCTTATTAGCAAGCTGCGCCCCAATATCTACGTCAAAGGCGGCGACTACACGAAAGAAACTCTGCCAGAAACACCCGTGGTAGAAGAATACGGTGGAGCCATAGAATTTTTGCCCTTTTTAGAAAATCGTTCCACAAGTAAAATAATTGAGCAGATTTCCCAAGGTAAAAATCATTGATGAGAACCGAAGCTGTAAAATGCTTACTCAACCATCTGTTTGGTGAGCGCAACCTGCATCGCGTGCAGGTACACTGATTCTGCCAACATCGCGTCTGTGAAGCTAATGCAGCGGATCGGTATGCGGTGTGAAGGACATTTTGTTAAGAGTTTGTGGTTCAAAGACTCTTGGGTAGATGAACTTTGGTTCGCCATTTTACGCGAGGAATGGAAAGTCACTTAACTCAAAAAGTATGTGAAAAGTTTGTTCGATAGGGTTTTGTTCTGACTCCAAAAATCTCTATAATTTTGATAAAATTTTGAGTACTTGTTCAAAGTAAAATATTTTTGATAGCACTATGGTCTTTTCTCAAAAATGGTTTATGTGGAGTCATAGTTTCGTCTGACAAAGCGTTCGTAAAAGGTTTTCAGTTTTTACTGAGGTTAAATAAACTCTTTTTTAACTGACACATTTCAGGTTTTTTTAATTTTTAAAAAACAGCCTAATGCAAGTGTTTTAAGTAGTTTTAGTTCTCAACTGGCTGAGCGTGAAAAAGAAAAAAAAGAGTGAATATCCCAATAGCCATCAGTTAATTAAATTACCTTGAAAAGATATTAGAGCACTAGTTCCTTATGACCACATCAGATATAAAATCAGGGAGAAGTACTTACTTTAATGTTAAGAGGAGTGACTAGTTAAGATGAGTAAGCTTCTTAAAACCATTGCAGCCTCCCTAGTTTTCGGTATGGCAGCTGCTGCACCAGTAGCTACGTTTCCATCATTAGTCCAGGCACAAGTGCCCGCAACTACAACCACCCCTACACCAACAGGTACAGCTACCCCCACACCAACTGGTACAGCAAAACCTGGCACAGGAACAATGAAAAAACCTGCTACAGGAACAATGAAAAAACCTTCCACTAAAAAACCTGCCACTACAGGAACAATGAAAAAACCTGCCACAGGAACATCTACAAGCTCGCCTACACCTGGTTCAACAACACCTTATACAGGCGCGCCTACACCCACAGGTTCACCTACGCCTACAAAAACACCTTAATAACAAAGTACATTTAGGGACACTCAGGTAAAATAGGCAAAATTGCCCTTCAATACTGACACAAAAGCTCCTTGTGCATCATGCCTTGGAGCTTTGTTATTGCTTGTGAGTTAAAGTTATTATCACAAGAATATTCTCTCAAGATTATATGTATAATATGCAAAAATCGGGCTACATCCTAGCATTGGATTTGGGTACAACAGGCAACCGTGCCTTTTTGTTTAACGCAGATGGCAAGATTGTTGGTCAGGCATATCAGGAACTGACACAGTATTATCCTCAGCCTGGATGGTTGGAACATGACCCATTAGAAATTTGGCAGGCAACTTGCTGGGTGATGCAAACTGCGATTCAAAATGCCCAGATTGCTGCTGATGAAATTATCGCTGTTGGGCTGACGGTGCAGCGGGAAACTTGCTTAATTTGGGATAAAACAACTGCTCAACCTCTCCATAGGGCGATCGTCTGGCAAGATCGTCGTACTGCTCCTTTGTGCCATCAGTTACAAGAGCAAGGATATGCGAAGGTTATTTCTGATCGCACAGGACTCATTGTTGATGCCTATTTTTCAGCCACAAAGCTGTCATGGCTGTTAGAGCATTTTCCAGGCGTTGATCTCAAAAATATCTTAGCTGGAACGATTGATACTTGGGTGCTGTGGAACTTAACGGGTGGAAAAATTCACGCCACTGATCACAGCAATGCCAGCCGTACCATGCTGATGAATTTAGCAAGCGGTGAATGGGATGAGACACTGCTGACTTTGCTTAAGATACCTCGTCATATCCTCCCCCAAATTCAGCCTAGCTTCGGAACTTTTGGAGTTACTGATGCTAGCTTGTTAGGCGTTGAAATTCCCATCACTGCCATTTTGGGAGATCAACAAGCTGCTTTGTTTGGACATGGCTGTTATTCTCCCGGATTGATGAAATGTACTTACGGCACTGGGAGTTTTTTAGTCGCTCAGACTGGCTCTCAAATCGTGCGTTCCCAGGAGCAACTTTTGAGTACTCTAGCATGGACTCAAGCAAACGCAAGCGGAACTTTGGACGTGAGCTATGCATTAGAAGGTAGTATATTCACAAGTGGAGCTTGCATCAAATGGCTGCGCGATCGCGTTGATCTAATCACAACTGCTGCTGAAACTGAGGTGCTGGCAAATCAAGTCACAGATAATGGCGGAGTTTACTTTGTGCCTGCATTTAGTGGACTGGGTGCGCCTCATTGGGACATGAGTGCTAGGGGAGCCTTTTTTGGAATTACTGCAATGGTAGAACGCGAGCATTTGGTACGTGCCGTACTTGAGGCATTGGCTTACCAAGTTCAAGAAGTTGTAGAGGCAATTCGAGCATCCAACACTATTCCCATTGAACGCCTGAGTGTAGATGGTGGTGCTTGTGAGAACAACTTTCTCATGCAGTTCCAAGCAGATGTGTTAGGCATACCAGTTGAACGTCCTAAGATGCGCGAAATGACAGTCCAAGGTATCGCCTTTGCGGCAGGTCTTGTTGCTGGATTTTGGGATAATCAGGTACTCGTGCAGCAACGACAGATTGAGCGCGTGTTTTTACCTGGTGTCGGAAGAAATCGCGCTTTGGAAAATTTTACAACTTGGCAAAAGGCAGTCGAACGCGCTAAGCACTGGACCGACTAATTCCTGATATAGTTCCTGAAAAACCACAATCAGGAAACAAATATCCAAGAACTGCTTTTATCTATCTTTATCTTTTTAAACTCCCCAGGCGGGATTCGAACCTGCGACCAATCGATTAACAGTCGATCGCTCTACCACTGAGCTACTGAGGAACGCTCTGAATAATCATAGTAGTCCTTAGAGAAGGATTTGGCAAGTACTTTTGGAAAAATTTTTGGATATTTTTTTGGTAGACGCGAAACAGTAGTATTTGCAAGCCTTAGCGGTTCACAATTCCTCTCAACCAGCAGGAGAAAGTTAAAAACACAGGTGCTGGCTCTCAAAACTCAAAACTCACAGATGATTTATAAAGTAAACCATTAATTATAAAGTGCGTTCACATTTCACAGGTGCCGTATCTCCTCCACAAGGAAGCTATCTTTGTAAGTTCCGTTCGCTTTGTGCGTGTCCTCTGGAGATAAGGACAAAGCGCAAAGGCAAAGCGAACGCGCAGCGGGCAAGGAAGGGCATATAATAATGAGATGCGTGAATTTTTTATAGTCCCATACGCATCTGAGCTAAACGTTGACGTGCCTTGGCGTCGATAGAATTAGCTAAAAACCTTGTGTTAGAATGTTTTCGTACCTTAGATTTTTGCCGCACCCGACAAACAGTGGCTTCTACCTGATAACACAGTTGCTGTGCTGACATCCATTCAGCCCCGTACCCTTGTACCATCAACTGTTGTGCTCGATCTGATGTAGCAACAATCATGCGAGAAACAAGAGATTGGGCTAGTGAGGAGCGTAAAGATGCACAAACTTTTTCGATGTAAGTGTCTGCTGTCTGCGCAAACTCTGTATAATGAACCGATAGAAGCTCTGTGATAATTTGTCTGCTGCTACAGCTGTTTTGATATTGAGCGTCGAATACAACTTGAGTCTCATAACCTTGAAACGCACTGTAGCCAATCAAAGCTTCGATTAATTCGTAACGGGCTGCCTCTAATCCAGCAGTGTCACGGGTTATTTTTAAGCAAGACCAAGCGCCTATGATGTTGTAGCCGTCCACAAGCAAAACGGCTCGGGGTAAGGAAGAGAGCATGATTTTGGATCACAATTTTCTAAAGTTAACAAAATTCATTCATCATAAGATTCATAGTAATTGAAGCATGTGTTGTAACACTATGTTACAAAAATAAAAATGTCTATAGGGGTAGAGAGAAAAATCGATGCAAAGTATGCCCATGAGGCCTGCAAGGCAAACGAAATTTCCCCTATACCCTTGTATCCTTAAGTTTCAGGAGTTTTGTCGTGCAATTCCATCAGCCGTCGTTTGAGGCGCTGTGGTTCTCCACGATCCAATAAAGAACCTCTTTCTAGTAGCAAAGCGCCGTCGCAGTAATTTAACTCGTCTAAGCGATGAGTAACCCAGAGGGCTGTGATACCACGATTTTTGACTAGGCGGCGGACACTAGCTACGAGTTCCAATTGGCTATCTGGATCAAGTAAAGCGGTGGGTTCATCTAACAGTAGGACTTCACAGCGACGGGCTAAAGCGCCAGCAATCGCCACTCGTTGTTTTTGTCCACCACTCAAAGCATAAATAGGACGTTTTTGCAGTGATAGCAAATTCACTGCTTCCAGCGCTTCCTGAACGCGAGTTCTCACAGCAGCAGGTGGGAGTTTTTCTTCCACTAGCCCAAAAGCCACATCAGCACCAACTGTTGGCATGACGAGTTGATGATCCGGATTTTGGAAGACAAAGCCCACAGGATGTGAAAGTTGAATTTCCCCAGACTCAGGGGTTAATAGCCCTGCGATGAGTCTGAGTAAGGTGGATTTGCCACTCCCATTTGTACCCAAGAGCATCCAAAATTCACCCTTGGGTACTTCCAGAGAGCAAGACTTAATCACATTCTCTCCGGATAACCAGCTAAAACTTAAATCCTTAACTCCTATGCCCAGTTCCACCATGTGTGTATACGAGCTAATTACTCAGCTGCTATAGCGAAGAAACCAGGTGGTCTACCACCAGCAGCAGCCCCGCCTTCTCTCTGAGTCAGCTGAACTCCAGAAATCTCACTAGCACGGACAGCTATTTTCTTTTCTGTCTTTCCTTCGCTTTTGAGTTCCACAATATCAGGGCTGCCAGTTTGCATAGCACCCACAATCTGCTGATAAACTGCCTCAGCATCCTCAGAGGTTTTACGCTCTATGGATATCGGGAAAGCTGTGTTCTTTACGGTTAAGTCGATACTAAACATTTCGCTTCAATGAAATTAAGGTGCAGGACTCATTTTAACGTTAGCTTGCGTGGAGGGAGTTTGAGGAGGTCGCCAACCGGAAAAATTAAAATTAGATTAAGGAAATGAAAAACACACTAGAAAAATCTGAGAACTTTATATACAATTAGATTAGAGTTGGTAAATAATTGTAAACGGCAATTGACAACTCAATAAATTCTCTGTCCTAGGCAGGCAGTCAAATGTCTATCCTAGAGTCGGCAGAGGAAACCCGCAATAATAAAATTTTGGAGATTTGTTGTAATGACCATTGCAGTAGGACGCGCCCCGTCAAAACGGGGGTTCTTTGACGTTCTCGACGACTGGTTAAAGCGAGACCGTTTCGTATTCGTAGGTTGGTCAGGAATACTACTGTTCCCCTGCGCCTTCCTAGCATTAGGCGGCTGGCTAACCGGTACAACTTTTGTCACCTCTTGGTACACCCACGGGATAGCATCATCCTACTTAGAAGGATGTAACTTCCTGACAGTAGCAGTATCGACCCCAGCAGACGCAATGGGACACTCGTTATTGCTATTGTGGGGACCAGAAGCACAAGGCGACCTGACCCGTTGGTTCCAACTGGGAGGGCTGTGGCCATTCGTAGCACTGCACGGAGCATTTGCGCTGATTGGTTTCATGCTGCGGCAATTTGAAATCGCTCGCTTGGTGGGGATTCGTCCTTACAATGCGATCGCATTCTCTGCTCCAATCGCAGTGTTCGTGAGTGTGTTTTTGATGTACCCCTTGGGACAATCAAGTTGGTTCTTCGCACCCAGCTTCGGTGTGGCAGCAATCTTCCGCTTCCTGCTGTTCTTGCAAGGATTCCATAACTGGACACTTAACCCCTTCCACATGATGGGAGTAGCTGGAGTACTCGGTGGAGCGCTGCTGTGTGCAATCCACGGTGCAACAGTAGAAAACACCTTGTTTGAAGACGGTGAAGGATCAAACACGTTCCCCGCGTTCACCCCAACGCAATCTGAAGAAACTTACTCGATGGTGACAGCAAACAGATTCTGGTCACAGATATTTGGAATTGCTTTCTCCAACAAGCGTTGGTTGCACTTCTTCATGCTGTTTGTGCCCGTCACAGGCTTGTGGATGAGCGCAGTTGGAATTGTAGGTTTAGCACTTAACCTGCGGGCTTACGACTTCGTATCACAAGAATTGCGCGCGGCAGAAGATCCAGAGTTTGAAACTTTCTATACCAAGAACATTTTGCTCAACGAGGGTATCCGCGCTTGGATGGCTCCTGCCGATCAACCTCACGAAAAATTTGTCTTCCCTGAGGAAGTTCTTCCTCGCGGTAACGCTTTGTAATAATCATCTAATATATCAGCGATTTCAGCGTTAGATAGTTAAGTCGTCCCCGCCACATGGCGGGGACGATTTGATTTTTTTGGTTAAAGTTATCAAACAGAACTCACAAGTCAGGAGGAGCGCTAGCCATGCAGGAGGATCTCCCAGGAGTCAGAAGAAATAAGAATCGGAAGAGACAACCGGTGGCTCCTATACAACTGACGAATGAGTATTGTAAAACATATGGGTCTAAAATCCCCTCCAATTTTTTAAAATAGTAATCCTGCGAAAATTGCGCGTGTTCACATTCCCGACTTCTCCTAGAAGTCAGGAATCTTGTTGTTCAAGTAGAGGATTTAAGATTTACTTTATAAATGACCTCTCAACCTGTATTTCCATGACAAAAATTCCGCCTGCTGTGATAATTCTGGGTAACAACAGTATCCCCGTGGCAAAAAAAATTATCAGCGTCTTGCCAGGAGCACAGTTGTACGGGTTGGCTGGTCGCACTTATGATGTGGATGTCAGTTTTACTGAATTTGGAACGACACTGCGAGAATTATTTGCTCATGGAACACCCATCATTGGCATTTGTGCGACAGGTATTGTGATCAGAACCCTTGCGCCATTACTTGCCAATAAGCGACAGGAACCTCCAGTTCTTGCAGTTGCTGAAGATGGTAGTGCAGTGGTGCCACTTTTGGGTGGACTCAATGGTGTCAATTCGCTGGCACGCCAAATTGCTGTTGTACTGAATGTCAAACCCGCTATCACAACCACGGGTGATATTCGTTTTGGCATCGCGCTAGAAGATCCCCCTGTAGGCTACCGTTTGGCTAACCCGGATGACGCCAAATCCTTCATGTCTGACTTACTAGCCGGAAACTCGGTGAGGTTGGAGGGCAGTGCACCTTGGTTGAAGAATAGTGCGTTACCTATTGCTGAGGATGCAACAAGAGTTATACAAATTACTGAAAAGCAAGTTGCTTATACATCAACTCGCCTAGTCTATCATCCTGCAACAGTAACAATTGGGATAACCTTCCTTAATCGCTGCTTACCAAAAAAAGAAAGAGGAAGTTCTGAGGAAATCGCTCTTGTGCAGCAAATGCTGGCTGATGCTGAGTTAGCTTCGGCATCTGTTGCAGGAGTCTTCGCCAGCACTCTTGATGCTGCCAATCCAGCTTTACAAAAAATTGCTGATGCGCTCAACGTGCCTGTTCGCTTCTTTACGACCGATGAAATTGCCGGTGTGATGTCACAAAATAATACCGTAGATGTGGCGATGCTCCAGCAGGGAGACTCACTCAGGGCGATCGCTCTAGCTTTAGTCGCTTCCTCTGGGCAGTTGGTGATCCAACGCCAAACATCTGACTTTAGTTGTGCAATCGCCCTCTCACCCTCACCCATCAATATCAACATCACAGGTAGAGCACGCGGTCGATTGGCAGTCATTGGCACCGGTCCTGGAGGAAGCAATTGGATGTCCCCACAAGTCCAGGAAATTTTACGTAATGCCACTGATTTAGTTGGTTATTCTACTTATCTTAATTTAGTTGGTTCTTTGGGCAAAGATAAAAGGTGGCATGAGTCTGACAACCGGGAAGAAATTGCACGGGCACGAGTTGCGCTAGATTTAGCGGCAGAAGGACGTTTTGTGGCGGTAGTCTCTTCTGGTGACCCAGGTATTTATGCTATGGCTGCAGCAGTGTTTGAAGTGCTTGAAAAAGAGGCAAAGCCGGAATGGCAAGGTATCGAAATTCAGGTAGCACCAGGTATTTCCGCGATGCAAGCAGCAGCAGCAAAGATTGGTGCCCCCCTAGGTCATGACTTCTGCGCTATCTCGTTGTCTGATATCTTAAAGCCGTGGTCAATTATCGAACAGCGAATCACTGCCGCTGCACAAGCAGATTTCGTGATTGCCTTTTACAATCCAGTGTCAAAACAGCGTACTTGGCAACTGGCAGAGGCAAAAAATATACTCCTGCGTTACAGACATCCTGATACTCCAGTCGTGCTTGCCCGCAACCTTGGTAGGGATGGAGAATCTGTTCAGGTTTGCACTTTGGAAAACTTAGTACCAGAACTCGCCGATATGCGCACAGTCATTCTTGTGGGGTCAAGCAAAACCCAGACGATCGCGCGCTGCGATGGTAGCGTCTGGGTTTATACTCCTCGTCGCTACGATGAAGATAAGGACTGTTAGATAAATTATTTTTTATAAACATCTCCTCTTGCGCCAATTGTGTAAATTTCGATGTCTCTTGAATCGATATCGACTATAAAAATAATTCGGTTTTTACCTATACGTAGTCTGTAAAATCCCTCCCAGTTTCCTTTCATCTTTTTGATATCTAGTTCTGTAAACGGGATAATTCCTTGCTCTTCAACAGCAATCGCAATTTGGTTTATGTGTTCTCGGATATTTTCGACATCTTCAGAATTTGCTGTTTCTAAAAATTTAATCGCTTTTTTGCGAAATTTGATTGCCATTTTTCACCCAATCGGTCATATCAACTAATTCCTCATCAGTATCTTCTGAAGGTACACCAAACTCGGTTTCAAGTTCGCGTTGTTCATCATCAGTTACGTAAGGAATAAGAATTTGGCACAGGCGCAGTCTTTCTTCTTGTAAGACTTCACGCATGGTTTCTTTAATCAATGCTTTTAATTCTTTAATTTCCACGCTCGTGTCTTTTATGAGAGAGTTAAATATATATTCTAAGACTGATTGGGAGCGGATCGAAGCAATGCAAGATGAGGAGTAGGTTGTCCACAAACTAGCACTGTTGCGAGATTCTCCAACTTTTTACTGAAGACTCAATCATCTTCATTGGTTGAAGAATAGTGCTGATCGCGAAGCGCGATGGTAGCGTCTGGGTTTATACTCCTCGTCGCTACGATGAAGATAAGATTTTATGACTTGATATGATTGCCCCTTTTAAGGGTGTCATAAGTATACCCATACTTTCTAAAATTCAGAGTGTCTGCAGGCGTGACAATATCATCTGGGGACAAATGAGGAAGTAAGGATAGCACATCCCCTGGACCTAGATTTGCTGGTGTGGACTCACCTCCATCCCAAGGCCACAATCTGTCGTTGAGATTTTCTCCATAATGTCCACCACTGGCAGGATAATAATTGGGACCTGCGTGTCCATTTGCCTGCCATTGGGCCCAAAGGCGATCCAGATTGGAATGAATTAGCCAAAATACTGGATCGTAGGGAGAACTGATAATACTAGCCATTGTGCCTAAAGGATTAAGCTGACCCGTGGTAAAGTCAAAACTAGCTCCACCGACTAAGCCATGCATATAGTTATGCATAAAGACTCCACGAATTGTGAGTTGTCCCTGGCTATCCAATTTGTAAAATCCTTCTAGACCTTGGCGGAGTCTGTCATAGTCGTCAACAGCAAGAATTTGGTCCAAGTCTTCTTTGGGAATAGGGTAAGTATTTACAGGCGGCGCTTGCAAAAAGCGTAACAGAACCTCACCTAATGTTTCTCCAGATGGCTTGATATGTAAGTTTGGGTTCAAAATCCATCCATTGGCTGCTGAAAAAGGACCAGATGCAACAGGTCCGCCTTGGACATCACCTAAATCCGGAATGGTGAAGTTGACTCCTTGACCATTTGCTCCCAAAAACTCATCTTGAAAGATAACTTCCAACGCTTTAGGGTCTGTCCAATCCCAATAAGGAAGCGTGACATTGGGGTTAACTGATTGCAAAGCTTTTTCAAATCGGTGTATGAACTCACGATGCCACGGTAGTAATAGAGAACTTTCATGGGCACCATCATGGCCAGCAGCAGGACCCTTTGCTTCGCTTGACATTAGCCCCATTGCTTCCACGTGGACTGCAACAAACTGGTCGTAGAGACTGATACTGCTACCTTCTGGAACTGTATTTTTTAATGTCCGCACAGCATCAACGAATGCTTGTTTCTCTTCTTGGGTAAGGTCAACAACGTTCTTTCTTATTCCATAAGCTTTGTTTCTGCTAATAAGAAGTTTTCCGTTTGGAGGAGCAAGATCAGAATGAGCACTGTTGATTTCATCAATAGCACTATTGTGATAAGCTACATTCACTTTGGTATCGGAACTATCGCCCTGTACCTGATTTAATACTTGCTTCTGGTCACGATGCTCAATATTATAAGAGAATGCTGGAGTTCCGAAAACGACCAATACAGCAACAATACAACTAATAATGACTGCTTTAATACTTTTATGGATTTTCATCATTTACGCTTATTATGTTCCCAATATTTGAATATTTTTTGAGGAGTTTACGGAGATTAATGATTACTATTTATATAAGTTGACAGTAAACAGAATTACTCACAATAGAAAATCTTTAGGAAAATCTTTCTATTGTTTCGCAACCAGCGCAAAAGTCGTTATTTGTTTGCAGTATTGCTGTGTGTAATGAGTTGCGGAATGCGCGATACGCGCAGCGTCAAGCCTCCGGCTTATCGCCCAGGACTCGGCTGGAATATCACTGGAGTTTAGAGCAGGCGACCAGCTTCATTTTTTATACCTGTATTTAGTTGCCACCTTTTTAATACATTTGAACTAAAACACTGGCGCTTCCCGACTTTTGGTCTAAACTCCAGATATCACAAAAGCAATTTTGCCACCGAGCTTCAACGATTTCTAAAGAAACAAGAACCCCGACTTCTGGTGAGAAGTCGGGGGTTGTGAATACAAATGTCCTCTGGATTCTTATCACTCACAAAATATCAAACTCAAACTCTAAATTGTGACTGTTAAGAAAATTGTGAGTGAAATGGTCTACCACATTCGTATCACTCAATTCCAAATTGTAAAAATCCACAACCTCATGCTCAAAATAAGGTCCAGCATGCCAAGTTCCTACCTCTAACTTGATGAAGCAATTTCCTGGAATCCGGAAAGCTGCGATCTGTTCTAGAGATGGTTGATCAATATTATTGTTTGGAGGACAAACCGCAATGAACCAATCTTTTCCTTCCAATGAACCCAAACACTGCGTACATTGCGCATGGCGAGTGATAGTGTGAAATCTGCGCCCTCTGCGATGCAGCCTCATAATATAAAAGTGGGGAGTACCTCTATCAAGTACTAATTGAGCATCTTCTGCATCCAATAATTTGCCATCAACACCCGGAAAAATCGCTTGCCCGTATCGACGAAAATTTTCCGGCGTTATCCATTCAGCCCGCAGTTGTTGCACCGTCTTTGATGTCGTCATATCCAATCCGCTTGCACCCTGATTATTTTAACTCTGTTCCCTCTGGGCTTAACAGAGGGCTATGCAAAACAAGCTTATTCCAATCTCAGCAGTTTCTCAGGAATGAGTGACTTAGGAATGATAGAAGCTTGTTTGTCAAAATCTGAAGGTTGTGTGTACCACCAAGCCCATGCAATGAAAACAGCCTGGAAAGGAAGTCTTATCGCTTGCAACCAAGGTGAATTCGGTACATTGTCAATCGGAATGTGATTAACCGCCATGTTGATATTTGCCGGATAAACAGCAATAAAAAGAGCAATTAGCCCCCAAGCAGTCGCTTGACTGACAGGCGGAACTAATAACCCGATACCACCCAATATTTCATAAAAGCCACTCAGATAAACAAGTCCCAGAGGATAGGGTAGTTGCGGCGGCACAATTCTGACATATTGATCCCCAGAGGTAAAGTGCGTTACCCCAACTATAATTATAGATACAGCAAGAATGACACGAAGAAGTTCTTTAAGATTATTTTTCTTCATCTGTTTGTGTAGTTGCGTTCATACCTTCAGTTTCTTTACTAACTCTCACTCCGTCGTCAGTCATGGGTGGGAATTAGGGAGTAGAAAAATCAAGGGACAAACAAGAGGACTATGTTGGCATCTCCTGAAGAGCTGCTAAACCTGCGTGTAAGATAGAACGCTTCATGAATTCGTACAGTGCTAGTTTTGTTCAAGAGCGATTCTAACTAGAGTCACTATGCTTGCTAGCACTGTGAGAGTGATTGCCTTGGAAAGTAAACTTACCCACCCTACGCCTCAGCTTAGAGGGTGAGGTATATCGCCAACTACGATTAAATAGCCCCCTTTTGGCTTGCCTGATGGGGGTAGAAAAACTAGAGCAAGCCTAATGTGATCTAGAATAATCGAAACAAATAAGATGCCAATATTAATATTTAGTCATGACCCGAGAGTCATGAGTTAGCAATTGCCTTCTTATTCTGTTACTTTTATACCCTACCACTCCCGATCAAATATAGCAGTGCCATACGAACCGCAACACCACTACTGACTTGAGCTTGAATGAGGCTAAATTCTGGATCATCCATTAACTCTGAGCTAATTTCGACACCACGGTTCACTGGACCAGGGTGCAAAACTTTTACATTAGGCTGGCACAGTTGTAGCCTTGAGTGTGTTATACCAAACATCTGGTGATATTCTCGCAAGGAAGGCAGTAAATGAGCAGTCATTCGTTCTTTTTGCAAGCGCAAAGTCATCACAAAATCTGCATCTTGCAAAGCTGGTTCTAACTCCCAGTGGAGAAACACTTTACCTGGTGTATTTTCACAATAATCTGCAAATAATTTTGGTAAGAGGGTGGGTGGTGCTGCTAAATGCACGTCAGCACCACTTGCTGTCAGACTCCAAATATTTGAGCGTGCTACGCGCGAATGGAGAATATCCCCAATAATTGCAATCTTTTTTTCTTTCAAAAGCTCGACTCGGGGAAGGTCGGGATCAAGGAGACTACAAATAGTAAATAAATCTAACAGACCTTGGGAAGGATGTTCGTGTTGACCATCACCAGCATTGAGGACGCTGACTTTTACACCGAGTCGATCCATTTCCTGGGCGATCGCATGAGGAACTCCCGCCTCTCGATGGCGAATCACCATTATATCAGTTCCCATTGCCAAATAAGTTTTTGCCGTGTCAAGAATAGTTTCTCCTTTTGTCATTGAAGAACTTCCTGAGGCAAAATTCAGTGTATCTGCCGATAGGCGCTTAGCAGCGAGTTCAAAACTGCTGCGAGTGCGAGTGGATGCTTCAAAAAATAAATTTGCCACAACTTGTCCCTGCAAAGTTGGGACTTTCTTCGTCCGCCGAGATAGAACCTCTTGAAAACTAGCAGCCGTTTGCAAAACGGTATCATACTCATCAGTGGTGAAGTCAGCAAGGGAAAGAATATGGTGACGACTCCAGGTGTTATTAGACATAAATAGCGAGGATATTTGGCTTAAAGACACGTCTACAGCGCACTCCAGGGTAAGTTTCGATGCACACTGATAGGGCCTTTGGAGGCTACTTGCGAGTTTAGTTTATACTCATATTGTTTCAGTGGCGCTTATTATATCGCATTTTTATAGTTTTTGAATTGACGTATGGACCAGGAATGATACCACCTGACATTTATTAAAATAGATACCTGTTTGCTTAAATAACTCCTAGATTTTCAGTCATAAGCTAATGTAACGAATAGTGACAAAACTTACAACAGACGAAACAGGTTAGGAACTCTGTGCAGTCTTCTGGGTACATTATGAAAGAGTGTTCTCCAGACAAATGAGCCATGCTACTTGATGATCTACGGCTAAGTGAACCAGTAATAGAGGCAGCGATAGACTATAAACCACTGACTGTCACACCAGAAACATTGCTGATAGATGTCATTGCTTTAATGAACCAAAAGCGAATTCACAGTTGCTCGTTATCTGGTCTTAATTCACCGTTAAATGGATTAACCGTACATCCGACAAACTCTAGCTGTGTACTTATTATACAACAAACAAAAATATTGGGTATTTTTACAGAACGGGATATTGTACGGCTAACCGCAGATGAAGTTGACTTTAGAAACGTGACAATAGCACAAGTGATGACGCAACCAGTGATTACACTGGAGCAAGCGACTTTTGCGGATGTTTTTGCGGCTTTATTTTTATTTCGGCGGTATCGTATTCGCCATCTGCCTATAGTAGGACAAAAGGGCGAACTTATTGGTGTTATTTCCCACGAGAGTATTCGTAGGATTTTACGCCCTGTTCATCTCCTAAAGTTCATGCGTGTGGCAGATGTGATGACAACCCAAGTCATTTGTGCTTCTAGAAGTGCTTCGGTATTGACTTTAGCTCAGGTGATGGCAGAGTTTTGGATTAGCTGCGTCGTCATAACCGAGGATCAACCACCGTTAGATTTGGGACAATTTGTTCACATTCCCATCGGAATTGTCACTGAGGAGGATATTCTACAATTTCAGGCAATGGAAGTGAATCTATCTGAAGTTCTAGCGCAAACTGTGATGAGTACACAACTATTTGTCCTCAATCCTGAGGATTCTTTATGGACTGCTTTTGTGGAAATGCAACGGCAACAAACGCGAAGATTGGTGGTGTCTTGGGATCGCGGAACAAAATTAGGGATTGTAACTCAAAGTAGCTTACTGCGAGTCCTTGATCCAGTGCAAATGTATGGAGCGATCAAAACTTTGCAACAGACAGTTAAGTAGCGTCTACGCTTTTCCACGATGCCTTTGCTTGGCTTTTTGACGCGCGAGTACTCGTTTTTCTTCATTTTCTTCTTTCCTCACCGCAATAAACGTTTCCTTTCTTTATTATTTGAAATTTTCAAACTTTAGTTTGAGCACTTGCTGTGCTTTTGTGGAGATACCTCTTCGCCTTTATATTTTTTTTATACACAAAAATCGTTTCAGCTGCTATATTTTTTAATTAGCCCTCTTCAGGTTTGCTTCTACCAAAACTGACAGCAGAATTCTCATCTGCTGAGCATGTGAACAAATCTTTGCGAGGACAGTATTGATGGAATCAAACAACGCGACATTCGAGCAGCAAGTTTTTGAACTAACTAACCAAGAACGAGCTAAAAATAATCTTCCACCTCTAAAAGCGAATGCTGAACTCAACTATACTGCTGACAAATATGCTCAACAGATGTCACAACGTGGTGTTTTGAGTCATACAGCACCAGATGGCTCTCAACCGTGGGATCGAGCGAAGGTTGTTGGGTATTCAGCTCAAATAATGGCAGAGAACATCGCAGCAGGGCAAACAACACCTCAACAGGTTGTTCAAGATTGGATGAACAGTCCTGGACACCGAGCTAATATCCTCAAGCCCGAATATACTGAGATTGGCACTGGTTTTTATAACAACTATTGGGTTCAGGACTTTGGTAGTGGTGATACAAATCCCATGAGCTACATACCAGGCTCTACATCTAACTCAGCGATCGCATCTACCTCAACCCCTACCCCGCAATCTGCCTCCATGCCTACAGCTACATTGGACAGTGTTTTTCCTTCAAACTCTGTTCTAGCTTCTGTTCCAGCATCCACCCCTGTTGCTGAACCTATAGTTGAAGCTGCTTCTAACACTGATACAGGATCTAGTAGCGGCAAACTCATAAACAACCAAGTGAATGACTCGCTACTCTTGGGTGGTTTCAGCAACAATACGCCCTCAGACGCTCCTGGACATGATACTTTTAAGCTTGGTCAGGTTGAAAACTTTGATTGGATTGGCAATCTTCAATTTAGTCAAGGAATACCTACAATGGAAAATAGCAGAATCTTTGAGATATTACCAGGCTCTCAAATAGATAACAATATTCCAACTGGGGATAGGAATATGAACACTTTAATTGCACAAGGACAAAACACTTTCTCCTAGAAATTGTGTAAGTTACACTCCTACACTGTATCGGAGGGTGAGTGTAGGAGTGTAAACAAAAGGATCTTTGATTAATCGTCACTGGGATATACCCATTTTGGAGGTTCCATAAGTTTTTTTAGTCGCGCTGCTTCAGCTATTTCATGTATTTTTTCTATAGAAGTCTCTTGAATAAACTTTGATGCAGCCTCTATGTACGATTTTTCATCGCCAGCGCTGTTGTTAATTTTGGTTTCTGGATTATTTAGTTTATCTTCTTGCATGCAAACCTCCTGATGGCTCATTTTGAAAAGAAGGGATTGGTGATAGGAAAAATTATCTATAGTCTATTCGTTATGGATTTAAAATAATAGTCAAATTTAAAACAAAACCAGGTAAAACTTCTTCACCGGAAAGTTGAGGAGGGTTATCAAAAGAGAAATTTAAAACTTCTACATCTTGTTCTGGTCGATAAATTTCTACTAAAGGCGTTTGCGGATCAATTAACCAACCTAAACTCGCACCATTCTCTTGATATTCCCGCATTTTGGTGCGTAATTTATCTAAAGCATCACTTTCTGAACGCAGTTCAATTACAAAATCAGGACAAATAGGTGGAAAACGTCGTTTTTCATCTTTTGTTAAAGCTTCCCAACGTTCTAACTTCACCCAAGAAGCATCAGGACAGCGATAAGCACCACTGGGTAACTTAAACTCAGTGGAAGAGTCAAAGACTTTCCCTAACTTGGTTTGACGGTTCCATAAGTTTAAATCTGTTGTTAAATCAGAATTTCTAATTCCACTTTCTCCACCTGTTGGGGGCATAATAATTAATTCTCCAGTCTGGGTAAGTTCTAATTGCCAAGGTTCGTTAGCAATGCAAAGTTGATAAAATTGCTCATCGGTTAAACCTACAGCTGGAGGTACTTTTAAAGTGAGGGTTTCCATCATGGTTTTTGACACAAGAGGTTAATTCTATTATCGAACAAAGACTGAAGCGAAAAAGGAAAAAGATCACAAACATAAGTCTGTTGAGTCCAAGGATCACGTTAGCAAAGAAGAATCAACGCCAACTGAGGCTGTAAGCACTGAAAGCAAAAAAAGCCAAATTGCTACTAACACTAAAAAAAGACACAGGCATAAGTCCAAGAAATTAAAGCATCACTGTGCTAAAAGCAAAGGTAAAAAGTCTACAACAAATGGTAGAAGCATCTGCCACAGAAATCATGTAAAACTAAAATCATACTACTCAGATCTTGCACCTTCCCCTGAGTACGCCTTGAACTAAAGTTCAAGGCTCATAGTCAAAGTCCGTTAAAACGGACTGGAATGTATATTCAGTAAGCTTTAGCTTACTTGAATTTTAAGCCAAGAAATTTATTTCTTGGCAGACCCAAAAGCTGGTGCAAGATATGAGACTACAGATGTAAATTTAGAAAGTCAGATTTCATCTGGGTTGGCTAATTACGAATTACTAATTACGAATTACTATGAATTGGAGTGCTGCATTACCAACATTTTTCATTACCTTAAGAGAAGGTGTCGAAGCTGCTTTAGTTGTCGGAATCGTCTTTGCCTGTTTACAGCAAGCTGAACAACAAAGGTTGCATCGTTGGGTATACTTAGGTGTTATCAGCGGCACTTTAGCTAGTTTTGTTGTCGGTTTACTACTAAATCTGGGAATCCAAGGATTGCAGACATCTGATTTGCTGTATGCACCTGTCTTCAAGCAACTTTTCGAGGTGGGACTGGGCGTAATTGCGATCGCCATGCTCAGTTGGATGCTAATCTGGATGACACGACAAGCACGATTTCTTAAAGCAGAAATCGAAGGCTCTGTTAAAACTGCTTTAGGTGAAGACAATCGCGCAGCTTGGGCGATTTTCAGCTTAATTTTTATTGCCGTATTTCGGGAAGGTTTAGAAACGGCTTTGTTTATCGTCGCTAAGTTTCAAGAAGGTTGGACACCCGTACTTGGGGCAATAGGAGGACTAAGTATGGCAGTTCTCATCGGGATGCTACTGTTTAAATGGAGTATCCGCATCAACTTGAGCAAATTTTTCCAGGTGATGGGCGTGTTCCTGCTGCTGATTGTCTCTGGATTAGTGATTTCTGCACTCCGCCATCTTGATGCGGCGGCGATCGCCTTCAGTCAAATCAATTCCTCAGTTGCTGATGCTTGCGGACAAGGAAATACTTCTTGTATTTTAGGCCCACAAATTTGGGATCTCTCAGGTATTTTACCCGATCGACAGTTTCCTGGAATTTTGCTGAAAACTTTATTTGGCTATACGCAAAAACTCTATTTCGTTCAGGCTGTAGGATATCTTCTGTTTTGGGTGGTTGTGGGTAGCCTCTATTTCCGCAGTCTTAGCCAACCCACACAATTAAAGCCAGCCACCAAACTCAATTAGGACTCTGAAGAAACACAGGGGTGTAAGGGTGTAGGGGTGTAAGGGTGTAGGGGAGCCAGTACTGCAGGAGGGTCTCCCTCCGTAGGTATCTGGCGTGAAAAGGGTGTTTTTTCCATTCGCGCAGCGTGCTGTATGCTGGCAGTTGAACTGCTCTTAAAAAGGAGGGAACTAAGTACTGCATTTCATAAATCCGTATCGAAAAGTGTCATGCTGTAGACGCTTTGCGGCTTCCCGCAGGGTGCGTAACGCAGTGAAGCGAAGCATCTGGGATTCTTCGTTCCGCTTCGCTCTACTCAGAATGACACACATAACGCTACGAACTTGTGCAATGTTGTACTAAGCCCCCTTTTTAAGAGGGTTGGGGGATCTCTTGCGCGTAAGTCCGAATGACATTACACTCTTGCACGCTTTTTCAAAACAGGAGTTAAATGTTCTGGAATCCCATCTAATTGAATAACATTACATCCCAACTTATAAGCAAACTCAACAGATTCCCCTGCACATAGCGCATTGTAAAAACCTGTAGCAAATTTAATGGCGGCTTTATCGCCGATCGCTTTGTTCATACCAATCACATAGGGGATGTGAGTGGCGATCGCACTCGCTTGGACTTCTGAATAACAAGCGTTGAGGACAACACACTCAATGTCACTGGCAAACAACTTGAACAGTTCAGCCAGTGCAACGGTATCTACTAACCGCACGTTCCCGGCTTCATCTTCTAGTACTAAACCATCATCTCCTGAACCGTGACCGCTAAAGTGAACAAATTGCGGTTTAAAATCAAGTAGCGCTTGGTAAACTTCTTGAGTACGTACAGCCCACCTTTGTTTGAGATCAAAGGACTCACGTTTTTTAGCTCGTCGTAATCCCGCGTCAATTTCTCGAATCTCTTCGCCTAACCGTAAGGGCGATGTGTTTTTTGGGTTAGATGCCAGAATCAGGATTGTTTTGACAGGGGTGTTAGTTTTTGGGGTAGAATCACTTGAGGAGTAGTCACTGAACGTAGTGTTTCCTTGGTTCTGATAGGTTTGAGCATAAAAACTGGGGCGTTGCAGTGCCGTTTCTACCATATTTTCTAAACTACGAATTCTACTATCTTTTTCTGCTATCAATTTTTGTATTTCTTGCTCTGCTAATGCTTTTAATTGATTGTAAATTTCAAAATATTCAGCACTGAGTTGAGACTTATCAACATTCTCTGCAGTTTTAGCACGAAGTAAAAATTTATTTTCACCCCGCTTCTCCATTGCCACAATTTCTAATTCAGCATCAGGATGTTTCTCTGCTAACTCTTTGAATGAAATCGCGATGGCTCGCGGGTCAACACCTTGGTTATGATAAAGGTCGAGGGTGTCAACAATAGGCTTGATGAAATCACCAAATTCCCCATCTCCAAAAACCTCTTCTCTGTTATCCGGTTTACGCAGAGGATCAGGATCTTCTTTTGTGGGTTGCCGCATATAAACGTATTCGCACCGCACTCCATCAAATTTGGTGTCGCTGGTAATGCCCCAATCTTTGATGTATGCACCAGTAAGAGTCGCGCCTGTAAAATCAGTTCCGTCTAACTGTGCTTGTATTAACTTTGCTCTGGATAAATCCGCATCTTGTAAATTAGCTTTGCTCAAGTCTGTGCCAATAAAGCTGGCATCTACTAAGTTTACTCCTGTAAAGTTGACCCCTCGCAGATCTTCACGATCAAAAATCAAATCTATTCCAAATCCAGTAACAAGTACCATCAGCACGTGTACTTTCTGAAGGTAAGTTCTCCCAGGACGAGCAAACTCAAGCTTTTTAGTTCTGCGGAAACACGTACGAGTCAAATTAGCTTCTCTAAAATCTGTATTTTTGAGCGTAGCTCCTGTAAAATTAGCATCAGTTAAGTCAGCTTTGCAAAAACTTGTACCGCCAAAAGCGGCAAAAGCAACAGCGATGTTGCGAATCAATACATACTTTAGATCTCCCTTCAATGCACAACAACTAATATATGTGCTAAATATTACTAGTAATCCGGCGACGGCGACGGCGACGGCGAAGGCGAAGGCGACGGGTTCGTCCAAGGTTCCGGTTCCAGCTAAGGCTAAGGCTCTGGATAAGGCTCCGGCTAAGGCTAAGGCGAAGGCGAAGGCTAAGGCGAAGGCGAAGGCTAAGGTTAAGGCGAAGGCGAAGGCTAAGGCTAAGGCTAAGGCTAAGGCTCCGGCTAAGGCTAAGGCGAAGGCGAAGACTCCGGCTCCGGATAAAGCGATTACTCCGACTCCCAGTCCGGCTCCGGCTCCGGATAAGGCTTCGGCTCCGCCGACGACGAAGGCTGCGGCTACGACTCCTAAAGCTACCTGTATTCCTTGACGAATTGTAACAAGAAATAAAATAATAATTACAATCATAGTATAAAAACCCGTCATCTGATTGTCTAAGTTAACTCTCCCGAATGTCAGAGATGTCAAATATCCAACATAAGTTGATAAAAATCCTGATACTCCGGCCATCACCCAAGAAACAACTACAAGCAGAGTAGCCCAACGCTTTTGCAGTCCCGCTTTGGCATGACTGAAGTTAGCACCTGTGAGGTTGGCACCGCTAAAATCAGCGCTTCGGATATCTGCACCGCTAAAGTTCGCCCCTTCAAGGTTTTGATTTTTAAATGATCGCCCGATAAGATTTTGCCCTGAGTAATCTTGTGGTGGCATAAATCACGCATTGATAAAGTGCTGTTAGAATGTCATACAAATTTCGCACTTTATTTTCCGGGTTGTTGAAAAAATTATACAATCTTTTTCTGGTGTTGCAAAAAGAGGGGATGAAGTAATACAGTTCGGTTAAGATCAGAACGCCTGCGGCGACAGAGTTAAAGCTGAGTCCTTCGGACACGCTGCGCGAACGACTTCGCTCAGCTTTAACCCTGAGCGTAGCCGAAGGGTTAAAAAGGGGGTTGGCGGCATTATATCAAGTTTGCCTGTTTGCTTATAAACCCCGCCCCAACCTCCCCCCGGCTTTGGCTTACGCCAAAACCGCCCCTCTCCTTAGTAAGGAGAGGGGATGTGATAGCGGAGCGTGGCGTTAACAATTGCATAATTTTATTTAAATCATTTGCTTTTTTATATACACATTGTTCAAAACCTCACCCTCGCTTGAATCGGCGCTAAAATCTTTCCCTCTCCGAAATCGCGGAGAGGGATGCCCGATAGGGCAGGGTGAGGTTTTGCTGGGTTGGGGGGATATTTATATCAGGTTCGGTTAATTAGTTATGAGTTTCGCTCTGGTCTGAACCCCACCCCTCAATCCCTTTCAAGGGTAGGTTTTTTGGAATCTCGAAAATAGTTGAGAAAATTCTCAGGTATTTAACGTAGTTTGGTCGTTTCAGGATTTAAGGGTCGGCTGAAATCGTCAAAAAATGACCAAATCCAAA
>NZ_JABXYX010000076.1 GCF_017982655.1 Brasilonema sp. CT11
CTTTAGCTTGGCGGTAAAGCTGTTCTAATTCAGAAATCTTTGAATGCGGAGCTATACTGATTCGTTTTGGCATAGGTCATATTTGCACTGCCTGCTTTTATCATAAGCGATTAGGCGGACATGATATCAGCCCCGTCTTCCTGACGATGGGACGGCGGCGGCTGGCGAGTTCAGGGGTGGGGGGTACGCGTGAAACGCAGGAGATGCTAGATTTCTGTAGCAAGCACAACATCTCAGCCGATGTCGAAATTATCTCGGCTGCGGATATCGACGACGGTTTTGAACGGCTTGAGCGGGGAGAGGTGCGCTATCGTCTGGTGATCGACATGGCGACGCTCGAAGCGCCAGCCGGGGACACTGCCTGATCTTGCCCGCCACGGCTCACAAAGAGGAGAAAAGCAAATGCGTTACAATCAGCTAGTTGTTGGGCGCTCGGCGCGGCGTAGCCGTGCCATTACTTGTGACAGTTGCGTAAGTCCTGGAAGGTTGTGATTGCAAATAGATATCTGTCACATTTATACCCATGTTTATAAGAAAAAATATACTCTATCAATTCGGAGATGTCTATTAGTGCTGAGCAGTTTTGTGAATTTAGCGGAAGATTTTTCTCCACCAAGGACGATTTCGTTCCTCTTGCTCTTTAGCCAGTTTCTCCTGCTCTTTAGAACGTTGCTGTAGACTAGCACTAATAAAATCTAGCTCTTGGGGTGTCATTTCCTTAGCTCGCTTGTGCAGCCAATCTTGAGCGACAGCCAATGGCACACCCCGCAACAATGCCCCAGTGTCATGATTACTACTCTTCCACTCCAGCACTGCTACTTTTAACCGTTCCTGCCAAAGGCGAAACTGACGGTTAGCGTTCATCCACTCTCGCAAAGTCAGCCATTCCTGAATCAGCGCTTCATGAACAACTTCCACTGTATCTTCCCTGGATTTTTCATCACGCCCAGTGACAACCAAACGGGCTGGGTATCCTGCTAAATAACTGACTAATCCCCAGTTTTCATCTCCAACTTCTGCACGGGTAGCGATGCGACGAGTATCTTCTGTTACTTCTCCTGGGCGGACTAATTGCACAAAAATCCGTGGTACAATTCTTTGCTGTGTTTCGTCGAGTCGTTTATAAACTTCCTCGGCGTGATTAGCCAAAGCTTTTTTCACACCCCCAATCGAATCATAAGCTTGATGAGTTAACTTGCGCTTTTGCTGCAATGACCAAAGTCGGGTGAGAGCAAATTCCAGCAATGGCAGATTCCCAGGCTCATTTCCGACATCATCTAAAATTCGTTGTGTTAATTGCGCTTCTAATTGAACTACCATTTTCTGGGCTGGCTGCTCAATTGCTCTTTGCAGTTCCTCACGATTCATTGAACTTAAAAATTTCGGTGTAAACTGTTCCAATGCATCACTAAATGGACGATACCCAAGCATAAAGCCGGAAAAATCAGCCCTTAAACTGAAGATGAGTGTAAAGTTGTCCAGATGAATCGCTGCCAACAGTGCATCAACAAAACGTTCAATTACCTCCTTATTCTGGCAGAGGGTGTAAAGTTCCTCAAACTGATCTGCAAACAGCAACAAGCGTTTACTACTATCACGTTCATTAAGCCGAGATATCACCGTAGATAAAGTAATTCTGCCAACTTCCATATCTGCTGCTAATCCCACAGCTTCCCGCAGTTGTGCAGTTTCTTCAGTTTCTGGTTCCAATAAACGCACTAAGACAGAAGCTAACTGATAAAATGGTTTATCCCCAGGACGAAATGATTCAATCAACCAGTTGCCATAAGTCCGCAGTTGAGGAAACAACCCCGCATACACCACAGAAGATTTGCCACTACCACTCGCACCAATGACTCCTACCAAGGGCTGTTGATTAACAGCTTCAACCAAACCATTGACAAACGTCTCGCGTCCAAAAAAGAATGCTGCATCATTTTCCGTAAATCTAGCTAATCCAACATATGGATTGGGAGGAATAACGTCAAATAATGGCTGAACAACACTAATTTGCTCTTTTTTCAACAGAACCGGAGTTTGCTGCTCTAAATAATTCATTAAAACCGAGCAACCTAATTTATAAGCAGACTCGATCTCTCGCCCAGCAGCTATTGCATCGTAAAATGCCACAGAAAATGCTATCGCCGCTTTATCCCCAATCGTTCGGTTCATGCCAATCACATAGTTGACGTGTTGGCTGATGGCTTTTGCTTGCACTTCACTATAACAAGCATTGAGAAGTACGCACTCAACTCCCTTGGTAGCAAATAACTCAAACATACTGGAGAGCGCATCTGCGTTGAGAAACGCTGGCTCATCTGCTTCATTTTCTAAAACGATGCCATCAACGGAAGCACCATGCCCACTAAAGTGAACAATCTGGGGTTGGTAATCTAAGATTGCTCGGTAAAAATCACGCTGACGTACTGCCCACTTTTGCTCTAACTTGAACTGTTCACGCTTATTCCCTCGTTTCAACCCTTCATCAATTTCCCGTATTTCTTTGTCCAATTGCAACCTGGAAGTTCCTGCCGGATTGGCAGCCAAAAACAAAATTACGTTCTGTACCCTGTCCTGTGGCGTGGCGCGATTTTCTTCATTAAGACGGTTTAAATAATCTTCTAATTCTAATTGTTCAGCAAAATCGGCATATTTTCCTCCAAGCGTTTTCAGTTTTTGAACTGCTAACATACCAATGGGGTTAGCTTGCCCAGGAATAGAACCAATCTGTCTGGGATCTCTCAAGAATCCGTCAAAAGAACTGGTTGATAGCCCAATTTTATCTGCTATATGCTCTGTGAGTTGTTCTAGTAAGTTGAATTTTACAATAGTTTTATCAGTGGCAGGAAGTGAGTCAAGAAGTATCTCATCTACCTTATCTATGAATTTATACTCAACTTCATTGGGATTGGTATCAGGAGCAATTTTTGTCTCTGGTTTTTGCTCCACCAATCCACCCAATAATACCTCAGCAACATGAACTTGACTGGACTGGGCAAGCATCGTCTGTTGAATTACACGGATGACTGGTAAGGTGACAACTGGGGCTGCTGCTATTAAGCCTGCTAATTTCCGCGCCATTGGTGAAGCCGTCAACCGAAAACGCTGGAAACGCTGTTTTGCTGTTAACTCAGTAGAACTGTCATTTGGTTCGTCCTCGTTATTTGAATTTTGCCTATTCGACGGAAACACAACCCCAGAGGTCCAAACTGCACCTGCACTTGCAATCATTTGGCTCCAGGTTGCAACCATTTCTGGCTCTAATGTGAAAACAGGTATTTTTATATCCTGATCTTTGTCAATTTCATCCCAAAGAGAAAGTTGCCTAACTTGCAATTTTTGATTGGCAACTCCTGGAGCTAGTCCAGATAACTGTACTGTGGAAGCTAAACCAAGCGCAGTTCTACCCCAAACCCATTTTGGTAACATCTGCACAATTGCTACGGGGCCAGTGTTTGCCCAAGTACTGAGTGCGGAGATAATACTCTGGTTTTGCGCTCCCTTTTGCACACCATCTCGCCACATAGGTGATACACAATCGCTCAATATTAAAATTAGTCGTCGTCCATTGGGATTTACTAATTCTTTGGGACTACGATCAGATTGCTTACTTACTGCTGAACCGATCCCTGGACGAATTTGCACTTGTTTTTCTTGATTAGTAAACAAGCCCCACGTGCGGATATTGCGAAAAGCACCAACGCTTTCTAAGAGTTGTCGCAGTTCTAAGACAGTATCTCTCCAGATCAGCATCGATGCCCCCTCATCAATTACTAAATCTAGTTCTAACCAGAGTTCAGAAGCCGGCTTGAGTACTGGTATCCAAAGTTGCAGATTGGCAATTTGCTCTGTAGTTGCAACCTCATCTAATACAGTGTCATAAATGGAGGGTACGCGGCGTATCAACGATTTTAGGGATCGCGCCAGATCCAGTTTGTTTGGCAATGAAGCTGCATCTGGCAGTCTAATTGGAAGTGTACCTGCTCCTTCTGATTCTTGACTATCCCTCGATACTGTCTTGGCGTAAATGTTTGCTTTTGGTTGTGAAACTGTTCGAGGTTCTGGTGTTTCTTGAGATTTAGAAGATAGCGGTGTTGATGGCTGAGTATCTTTTGACTGAAGTTTTTCCTCAGATAGTAGTGTTGATGGCTGAGTATCTGCTGCCTGAAGTTTTTCCTTTACAACAGTGGTTGTCACCTTACTTTGAGAACTTATAGGAAGTTCTTGGTTATTTCGCCCAGAGAACCGAGACTGCTGTAATGCCAGCCAGAATATATCTGTGAACTGTTCTGCTGTCAGTTCACTTAACTTCTCATGTTCCCGCAAAACCCCAATCAGTTCCTCTATCATCTATACTTCTGTGCTACTTAGGCTTTTCAATAACAGCTTTTTCATTTTTTCCAGATTAATCTGGCTCTTGCTAACCTTTTCATTAGTTACCAAGTAGACGATGTTTAGAAGTTGATCAATTGCCAGATTATCTTCCTTGTTTAACAGTGTCAGAAAAGACCTGATTAATTCTAATTCTTGGCTTGATTCTGAAATTTCTCTTATATCCAACTGTGCCTTAACAATATCTTTGAGGGCTTCTTCTCCAGGTTCTGGCATATTTACCCGGAGACATCGCCGCAGAAAAGCGGGAGGAAAGTCTCGCTCGCCATTGCTTGTCATAATAATAAACGGAAAAGTGGAACAACGTACATGTCCACCTTTAATCGGTGCATCAATGTTGCCGTCTTTAGTGCGAACCATAACTTCCTCTTCTCCAAGCTGCTTAGATAAGCGAGCTAGTTCTGGAATTTCAAATTCTCCCTCTTCAAATAGATTCAGCAAATCATTTGGTAGATTAATATCACTTTTATCTATCTCATCAATCAGCAAAACTCGTGGATAGAGAGAGGGTAGAAATGCTGTACCAACAGCTCCAAGCTGAATATATTCACCTATGTTATGCTGATTATCATCTGACTGTGCACTTTGATTTTTCTGTGGCAATTGTACATCTTGCAGTCGAGCGATCGCATCATAACGATAAAGCCCCTCTTGTAAAGTTGAGCGTGTAGTAATTGGCCAAAGTAGCACTGATCCTAGCTTAAGTTCATGAGCAACAGCATAGGCTAGAGAAGTTTTGCCATTACCTGGTTTACCTGTTACGAGCAAGGGACGGCGTAGGTAAAGAGCAGCATTAACCGCGTCAACGACATCTTTATCAGTATTATTTTTGTCAGTTTGGATACGAAAAGTTTTACCTCGTTCCTGGTCTCTTGTATTTTTGTCAGCTAGATCTTGGAGTTTATTCCAACGGTCTTTAATTTCAGTTTTCTTTTCTTTTCTTTTAGGTTTATCTACAGTAGATTCATCTTTATTTTTCTCTTTTTCAATTTCAGTTTTATCTTCAATATATTTATCTGGATTATTAAAACTGCGCCATTTAGGTGGATCGGGGAGATGCTGAATTGCATCGTGCGGCTCACTATTACCTTGAAAAATTTTCCAGTCGGTTAATTCATCCATTTTTTAGTCCTCCAATATTGCTATAATATTGCTCTAATCGCGTCAATAAAATTGGGGAAATCTTCTAACTTTGGATCTTCACATAATACCCCTAAATGATAACCTAAATAATTTTTACATTCGTTATTCTTAGCATAAGCCTTTTTTCTCTCGTCTCTTAAAAGTTCAAATAAAATTCTAAAGTCCTTAAGAGAGGATACACTGTATTTTTTTTTAATTTCATCTTCTACACATATATTTGTAATATTATTAGTCCTTGTCCACATAGCAATAGGAATTCCTGATTGGATAATAGCGCTGAATAATTTTTTACATTCTTCGTCAGTTAGTGGCAATGAGCAGAGCAGCCCTATATTCTTCTCTAATCGGTATCTTAGCCCCTCCCAATCACTATTATCTAGTTCTTTAAGATATTCAATTCTGTTGTGAATAAGCGGCTCATTTAATTCTGCACGGAATTTTTCCAACCTGCTCCTACCCTTATCTAATTCTCGAAGAAACTTATCATATTTGACGCGGTCATAGGAACGCACAACAACTTTGTAATCTTGCCCAATAAAATAATTATCCAAAAAATCATCTTCTCCTAGCTTCCAATGTTCTACTTGTCTATGAATATAGTCAATAGTCAGAAAAAACTCAATTATTGGTTCAGATTTTTTTATTGTTAGAAGTCTTAGTATTTTTTCAGCTTTTTTAATCAAAAGATCTATTTTAATTTTTATTTCATTTTCGGAACAGAAGATACCCTTCTGTTCCTCATCTAAGTCTAGTGGTTCAATTCCTTCTTTATCTTCATCATTAGGAATCAGGAATGCATTAATAGAGAATTGATTATTTTTATGGTTAAGAAAAATGAGTAAATATGAATTAGAATTTTTATTGAGTTCTATCTTATAATTATGTGATTCTATCTTATAATTATAGGGACGGAATAAACATAAATTCAAAGGTTGCATAACCTTGTCCAAATATTGGCTAACCTTGTCAGCCCAAGCCTTCAAATCCTCACGATCTAGCTTTTCTAATCTATTATCATTAGCTAAAGAATCAGCAAAATTTACAATTGGCAGACTACCATCTGTTAGTTTAGTTGAAAACTCTTTAAGAAAAAAATTTCTTATATTGTTTATATTTTTAATTCTAAACCTATCTAAACTTTGATCTAAACCATGTAAAATTTTTGTGGCAATTTCTTCACATATATCAAAATCAATGTTTGTAAGAATTGGTACTAATTCATTATCAAAATATTTTGTAATTGGGCTATTAGCAACTTCTATCTCATTGTGAAATACGAATAATTTTTGGTTTCCAGGATTTGTCTTCTGTGCAGCACGAACTAAATCTTCAACCCATCCCTCTGACTTGGCTGCTTGTATTAATTTAAAGACAATATCTTGTAAAATCCCTTCGCCTGCAATTGCTCTTAAATTTTTATCGTCGAATCCAAATGTCAACATCCGCTCTAGGGATGCTGTAGTAGGAAAAGCGTCAATCAAAGCCAAATATAGTTGTTTAAATGTTTCACCAGATAATTTCATATCGTTCATAGAAACTGCTCATATAAGCTGAAGCTTTTTAATAATTGTTAGTTTCTGATGGTATTTTCAAATTAATTTCTTGAAGGCCTGGATTCTACCTGTCTCATCTTTTTTTCATAACTGGTATCGCTCCTTGTGAAATATTTTCCATTTCAATGGCAACCATACCTTCATCAAAGCCTCGTTGAAACGCATCTTGATTATTATAAGTTTCATAACCCAATCCGTCATAAAATCCTTTAGCAAACTCAATGGCTGCACTATCTTGAATTGGGTTATTCATCCCGATCACATAATTAATGTATTGGCTAATAGCCACAGCAGGTTTTTCTGAATGACAAGCGTTAAGCAGTACGCATTTAACATAATCAGCGTGCAACTTAAACAGAGACGCTAAACTAGATGGTGCAACTGGCTTATTGTTTCCCCCATCATCTTCTAAAAGCAAACTTCCATCTTCTTCACCATGTCCGCAAAAATGAACAATAGATGGTCGTTCTTCTGCAATTGCTCTGCGAATATCGGCTGGACGTACAGCTGTTCTCACCTTAATTTCAAATAAATCTCGCTTGTCGGCTCGTCGTATAGCTTCTTCTATTTCTCTAATCTCTTGATCTAAACGCAAGCCGCGGGGAATAGCTGCCAAAATTAAGATTTTTTGCGGGTGATGACTTCGTTTTGGAGGAATGTTGGGTGGTGTTTCGGGAGCAGAATTTGGCAGTCCTTGAGCAATAATCCTCAATTGTTGGTTTCCAGGGTTTGAATCACACGCAGCACTAACTAAATCTTCAGCCCATCCCTCTGAGTTGGCTGCTTGTATTAATTTAAAGACAATATCTTGTAAACTCCCTTCGCCTGCAATTGCTCTTAAATTTTTATCTAATCCAAATGCCAACATCTGCTCTAAGGATGTTGTAGTAGGAAAAGCGTCAATTAAAGCTAATTGTAATTGTTGGCGCTGTTTACCGGATAAACTCATATTTATCAATCCCTTATATTTTTACTACATATTGGAAATTGTTGTGGCTGGTTCTGTGCAATAGGATGGTATTCCCGGTTGCCAGTTGTGTGGGTTAATAATTGCCGTTGCAACCTAAAACTTGTATCCCTTGTATAACCAAGGTTTCTAGCTCCGATTGATTTCATTCACGGGTATTGGCTTTAAAACAGTATCCATAACAAATCTACAAATCTAGAAAATACGATTCCAGATAATATTATCAATTTAGGCAGGTTTTTGATAGCTAGGTGAGACAAAAGGGAAAGCACCCCTCTTCGGCTAACGCCTTAAATACCCGTTGCCACACCCCAGTTTTGCTCCATCGACTCTACCATTAACTGATGACACGCCCTAGTACCGCTGCGCGGAAGTCAAAAGTCAAAAGTCAAAAGTCAAAATAAAGACAGCGTAAGCGTTTGATAGATTTTGAATGGGTGGTTTATTTACGCTTTAGTGTACTAGATTCTTCATCAACTTTTAAGGCAAACTAGTATTAAATTTGAGCAAGAATCGCTTGGGCAGCAGCTTCATCGGTAATCAGCCCCGTAATTAACTTGCCACGCAAAGCAGCCAGAATCGCCTCCGCCTTTTTCACACCACCTGCCACACCAATGATCAGCCGACGAGTCGGTTGTTCGAGAGGTACACTGGCAACCCGGCTGTTCGTTCCCTGTTGAAGCAACACTCCGTAATGGTCGTAAGCCCAACCCGCAATTTCTCCTACTGCTCTATGTTCAATTAATTCAGCCACTTCATCGTCATTGATAAAGCTGTCTTGATGTAAGGGGGCATTCCAAGCAATGTGGCTAATTCCGACAAACGTTGCTTTGGCTTGCTCTGCAAGAGTTTTGACGGTGATAAACGATCGCTGAGTCTGCAAGAGTTCTCGTTCTTCAATGCTAGTCGCTACAACCGGAGTCGGCACTGGGTAAGCTTGGGAACCTACGCGATCGGACAAATGCATAACCACTTCGTGGCGATCTGCACGCCCACAGTGGGACATATTCCCAATAATTGAAACAATCTTATGCTGGGGTTGGTTCATTGAGGGGATTTGCTCCACCATTCCTCGCAATGTGCGTCCTGAGGAGAACGCCAGTATGGTCGGGGTTCTTGCGATCAGGTAAGCTTCTAGGTGGGTGGCAGCACAAACGCCAATTCCATTGAAGGTATCACCGCTGCCTGCGTCAGTTGGTACAACTTCACAAAGCGACAGACCAAACTTATCGCGTAACGACTCAGCCAAAGCAATGCATTCACTCAGGGGATGATCGAGCCGAAATTTGATCAATTTTTCACTAACCGCGAGTGCAACCAGGCGTTGTGCAGCCTGCCGGGACACATTGAGCTTTGTTGCAATCTCTTCCTGTGTATTTCCGGCGATGTAATAGAGCCAGGCAGCGTGAGCAGCTAGATCTAATTTGCGATCTCTAAGGGGCAAGCCAGCTTTGCTGGCATCGCGCCGCTCTAATAAAGGTTCTCCCATATTCCACCTTCAAAAACTATGTATAGCAGGGAACAGGGAACGCTTAACAGGCGTGTGAAAGTCTGGTGGTGTCGGTATTTTCTCATTAGTTCATGTCCTAATCTACCTGGCAACTGCTATACCTAGCAAAAGAATGATGGCATTGTTTTGAGCTTCTGCCTATAGAAAGAATTTTTGCTCAAACGTCTGGAAATTTTTATCGTACATTAAAGGGTTTAAGACCCCTAGGTTTACACGTAGTATCAGTTTGAGTTGGGGTTTAATACTAAGTTGCGTTCTAATGGAGAATTTACTGTGGCTGAGATTGCTTCGCTTCACTCCGTTACGCTCGCAATGACAGATTCGCTCTTTGAGTGCAACTTGGTATAAATCCCCAACTCAAACTGTCTTTAATTTTGTTAGCGCAGCGGGGCGTAGCCCTCCTTTGAATTTTGAATTGTTAAATACCACCAGTAACCTCCAAGTTAAACCCGGTAATATAGCTTGCTTCGTCGCTCATCAGAAATGCTACCCCATTCGCCACCTCCTCAAGACTTCCCAAACGCCGCATTGGCACTGAATTGATCATCTGTTGCTCAACCACCTTGGGATTGGCATCAAAGTATTGAGATCCGACTGCTGCCTGTAATTCTGTTTGCCGCGTCCACATAAAACCGGGACCGATGAGCGCAGGAGAGAGTGAATTCACTCGGATGCCGTAGGGAGCCAAATCTTTCGCTGCTGTCTGAGTCATTCCAATCACCGCGAATTTTGAAGCGCCATATGCCAGCATATTTGGCGGACTAACTACCCCTGCATAACTTGCGGTGTTGACGATCGCACCTCCACCTGCATCACGTAAGTGCTGGGCAGCCGCCTTGAGAACGTGAAAAACGCCGACAACGTTAATGTTAATGACCTTTTGAAAGTCGTCTTCAGGATATTCGTCGCTCTTGGCAAATGCTCCTTGATAACCCGCGTTGTTAAAGACATAATCGATACGTCCAATTTGCTCTACAGCACCAGTAAAAGCTTTGGCAACATTATCAGCAGCCGTAACATCACAGGGAAACGTAACGACTGGAACATTGTAACTTTTTAGTTCAAGAGCCACATCTGCCATCTTCGCTTCATTCAAATCTAGCAGGACTACACCTGCCCCATCAGCGGCAAAACGGTGTGCAGTTGCCTTGCCAATATCTCCCGCGCCGCCCGTAATCAGGATGGTCTTACCTGCAAATTGATAACTTGCTTTCGCTGTCATAGTTTAACCTCCAAAGTTGAAGAATTGTTGCAAATGCCCTTGATTGAAGTGGGATTGGTATGATTCTATTATTGAGCTTTTGCCCAAAAAAAGAGCATAAAATAAAAAATTTAATTCGTTCGATTTTTTACTTTAAAGGAGTCATGCGATGCGTATCCCCCGCTTCGCTAAAGTGCTGGCAGTATTCCTGGCTGGAGTGATGCTGGTGCAACTATTACATGCTTGTTCACCGCGCTCGCAAGCCGCACAGAAAACTAGAATCGCGATCGCCACTGTTAACAACGGCGACATGGTTGTCATGCAGGGGCTTTCGCGCAAGTTCGAGGAAGCTAATCCCGATATTCAACTCCGGTGGGTTGTGCTGGAAGAAAATGTATTGCGCCAACGCACAACTACAGATATTGCTAGCCAAGGCGGGCAATTCGATGTCTTGACAATCGGTTCTTATGAAACATCAATCTGGGCGAAACGCGATTGGTTGAAACCTTTGAATCAACTTAGCGCAAGCTACGACGTGAATGACTTGCTAAAACCTATACGAGAAGGACTTTCCAACAATGGCACACTTTATGCGTTGCCGTTCTATGGGGAAAGTTCCATGCTGTACTACCGAAAAGATTTGTTTGAGAAAGCAGGAATTACAGTTCCCCAGCAGCCAACCTATCCTCAAATCAAAGAGTGGGCGAGCAAAATCCATAATCCAGGCAAGGGAATGTATGGGGTTTGTCTACGTGGAAAACCGGGTTGGGGTGAAAACATGGCATTTCTTTCCACGTTGGTGAATACATATGGTGGACAGTGGTTCGACATGAAGTGGCAACCGACGATCAATACTCCAGCTTGGAAAGATGCGATCGGCTTTTATGTTGATTTGCTGCAAAAGTATGGCCCGCCGGGAGCGAGTTCCAACGGATTTAATGAGAATCTGGCGTTATTCTCGACGGGTAAATGTGGCATGTGGGTAGATGCAACCGTTGCAGCGGGGCTGTTATCCAATCCCAAAGAATCCCAAGTTTCTGACAAAGTTGGCTTTGCCCGCGCACCAATTGAAAAATATCCTAATGGCTCAAATTGGTTCTGGGCTTGGGCACTCGCGGTTCCTAAAACCTCAAAATCACCTGAAGCCGCGCAAAGGTTTATTGCCTGGGCAACATCCAAGGAATACGTGCAATTAGTAGCTAACCAAAATGGCTGGGTGGCTGTACCACCAGGTACACGGAAATCTACCTATGAAAATCCAAACTATCGAAAAGCAGCACCATTTGCTGAGATTGTGCTCAGTTCAATCCAATCTGCTGATATCACCCATCCATCAGCACAACCAACGCCTTACAAGGGCGTTCAATATGTGGATATCCCAGAATTTCAAGCAATAGGTTCTCAAGTTGGGCAAACCATTGCAGCCGCGTTGACTAATAGCACTTCAGTGGATCAGGCATTGCAGCGATCGCAAAACGCCACTGAACGCTTTATGAAACACACTGGCTATATCAAGTAAATGCACATATGGGAATCCGGTTTAATTTATCAACTTACTCGTGGAGACAGGGAACAGGGAACAGGGAACAGGGAACAGGGAACAGGGAACAGGGAACGCGTAACATCAAATGTACCTAGTTTCACAAAAATCAAATATGAATCCTATATATCACTTTTGCATCTGAAATTCACAACTCAAACTTGTATTTAGGCTATGTCTTCTTCATTAGTTGTCGAGTCTCGTCCCGAAAAGCCACCCATACGGCAACAACGCAAGCGAAAGATTTCCACCTTACCCTTAGTTGCGCCTTCGGTGATTGCCCTACTGCTCTGGATGATTGTACCTCTGGTGATGACCATCTGGTTTTCCTTTCAGCGGTATAACTTACTGAATCCAGGCGCACAAGAACCTGTTGGCTTTGAAAATTTTACATTCATCCTCAGCGATCCAGGGTTGTGGACTTCGATCGCCATCACCGTAATTTTAGTTGTTTCCGTTTTGGCGATCACTATCGGTCTAGGCACGTTATTAGCGGTGCTATTTGACCAGGAATTTTTCGGTCGGGGAATTGCGCGGGTATTGGCGATTTCTCCTTTCTTCGTTATGCCCACAGTTAGTGCCTTGATCTGGAAAAATATGCTGATGCATCCAGTCAATGGACTGTTTGCTCAAATTACCAGAGGATTGGGTTTAGGAGCGATCGATTGGTTTGCAGATTTTCCCCTGCTTGCCATCATTATTATCGTTTCCTGGGAATGGCTACCCTTTGCGCTGCTAATTTTGTTGACTGCAATTCAGTCCCTCGACCACGAACAGCTAGAGGCAGCGCGGATGGATGGAGCGAATGCGATCGCTTTATTCCGTTTTGTCATGTTACCGCATCTGAGCCGCGCCATTGCTGTGGTTGCCATGATCGAGACGATTTTCTTCCTCACCATCTTTGCTGAAATCTTTGTCACCACAGGCGGTGGTCCGGGACTAGCAACTACCAACCTTGCCTATTACATTTTTTTGAAAGCTTTGTTGGAATTCGATGTCGGCGGTGCTTCAGCGGGTGGATTAATTGCTGTAATTCTTGCCAACATCGTGGCAATCTTTCTAATGCGTAGTGTTGCTCGTAATTTGGATACTTAAAGATGGCACGTAAAACCTCGAATCACTGGCTACTAACCTTGCTTGGCTGGCTTGCGGCTGGCATCTTGTTTTTCCCGATTTTCTGGATGTTTATCACCAGTTTTAAAACGGAAGTCGCTGCGGTTGCTACTCCGCCTCAGTTATTTTTTGTGCCAACATTAGAAAATTATGTTGCCGTCCAAGACCGGGCAGATTATTTTAATTATGCGTTTAACAGCGTAGCAATTTCACTGGGAGCAACTATCCTGGCGCTGCTGCTTGCTATCCCTGCCGCTTATGCAATGGCATTCTTCCCAACCAAGCGTACCAAAGCAACCTTGTTGTGGATGCTGTCTACTAAAATGCTGCCGCCTGTGGGCGTACTGGTTCCCATCTATATTTTGTGTCGCAACTTTAGGTTGCTAGATACGCGGATTGGTTTAATCATAATTTATACCTTGATTAATTTGCCCATCGTCGTTTGGATGATCTACAGCTTCTTTAAAGAAGTTCCCAAGGAAATTCTGGAAGCCGATCGCATGGATGGGGCAACGACTCAGCAAGAACTGATACATGTGTTGCTGCCATTGGCTTTACCGGGAATTGCTTCCACCGCCTTGCTGTCGATCATTTTGTCGTGGAATGAAGCTTTTTGGAGCTTAAACTTGACAACAGCGGATGCGGCTCCCCTGACAGCATTTATTGCCTCATTTTCCAGCCCCCAAGGATTGTTTTGGGCAAAACTTTCCGCAGCATCCACAATGGCGATCGCGCCCATCCTGATCTTTGGTTGGTTGAGTCAACGGCAATTGGTTCGTGGTCTGACGTTTGGTGCGGTGAAATAATTTGCTTGTTTTCAATAGACTTGTTGTATAAGTCGGGAACAGGTAACAGCGAACGCTTAACAGAACCTCGTAAAATCTCACTTTTGCAAGAGGTCAAATGCATTGATAGGAGTATTTTATGTCAACAGTCACTTTAAGAGATGTTCGTAAACGGTATGCTGATACTGAGGTGATTAAAGGTATTGATCTTGATATTGGCGATCGCGAGTTTGTTGTTTTCGTCGGTCCATCCGGTTGTGGGAAATCGACTTTGCTGCGGATGATTGCCGGACTGGAGGAAATCACCTCTGGCGATCTGCTGATTGATGGAGAGAAAGTTAATGATGTACCTCCAGATAAACGTGGCTTGGCAATGGTGTTTCAAACCTACGCCCTGTATCCGCACATGACGGTGGCAGAGAATATGTCATTTAGTCTGCGTCTGGCTGGGATGCCGAAAGCTCAACGCAATGAGCGGGCGCGGGAAGTTGCTCGTATCCTGCAACTGGAGCCACTTTTGCAGCGTAAGCCCAAAGAACTATCGGGAGGACAACGCCAGCGGGTGGCGATCGGTCGTGCCTTAGTCCGCAATCCCAAAGTGTTTTTATTTGACGAACCCTTGTCAAATTTGGATGCAGCCTTGCGCGTCCAGATGCGGCTGGAACTTGCCAGCCTGCACAACAGCCTGCAAGCCACGATGATTTATGTAACGCACGACCAAGTGGAGGCGATGACCCTTGCCGACAAGATTGTGGTATTGCAAGGTGGCGTGGTCGAGCAAGTGGGTTCACCTCTGGAATTATACCACCATCCCAACAATCTATTTGTCGCCGGATTTATTGGTTCCCCAAAAATGAACTTTCTCTCAGTCACGGTAACAGCCGTTAATGACTCTGGGGCAACTGTAAAACTTCCAGGTGAGGCAACTGTAACGATTCCTGTCAAACCGGAACGTCTTTCAGTTGGCGATCGCGCCACCGTGGGAATTCGCCCTGAACATCTGCGATTCACTGAGAATTACGCCACAGTTAATGGCGAAGTGCTAGTAGTGGAACGCTTGGGCCCAGAAACTTACCTTTACGTCAAGATTGCCGGGGGCGACACCCTGGTAGTGCAAACAGATGGAGACAATTCCAATTACACTGGCGATCGCGTTCCCATTTCGATCAATGGTAATTTTTGCCATTTGTTCGATCAACAAGGTGCAGCTATTCACAAAACTCGTCGTCATCACCTGACTCCGTATGAACAACATGAACACAAGCTCAGCTATTAAGCTGAATGAAACATCCTTATCTCGTTTAGGAAATAACGTCCGCGTACCGAATTATGATCGCCACCAAATTACTAACGGCATTGTCCATATCGGTGTGGGTGGGTTCCATCGAGCACATCAAGCGTTATATCTTGATAATTACTTTCATCAAAATTCCGGTAGTGAATGGGGACTCTGCGGGGTTGGACTACTGGAATTCGACAAACGTATGCGGGATGCACTGAATTCTCAAGATTGTTTGTATACGTTAGTTGAAAGGTCACCAGAAGGCGATCGCGCTCGTGTTATTGGTGCTATCACCCAATATCTGTTTGCCCCAGATAACCGTCAAGCAGTGATTGACACCTTAGCAGATCCCAAATGCCGCATTGTCACGCTCACCATTACAGAAGGGGGCTACTACTATATTGAAGGTAGCGGTGAATTTGATGCCAATCACCCAACGATCCAGTACGATTTACAGCATCCTGATGAACCAATTGGAGTATATGGCTTTTTGACGGCAGCACTTGATCGCCGCCGTCAACAAGGACTAGCACCGTTTACTGTGTTGTCCTGCGACAATCTCCAAGGTAACGGCAACATTGCCCGAAAAATGTTAAGCGCATTTGCCCAAATGCAGAACCCAGAGTTGGGACGTTGGGTTGGCGAACAGGTTGCGTTTCCCAACTGCATGGTTGATCGCATTACTCCCGCCACAACTGCACCCGATATCAAAATGGTGGCGGAACAGTTTAATATCGATGATGCCTTTCCAGTGGTTGCCGAACCATTCCTTCAATGGGTGGTTGAAGACAATTTCTGTGCAGGTAGACCCGATTGGGAGTCCGTTGGTGTCCAGATGACCAGCGATGTTCATCCCTACGAGATGATGAAGATTCGGTTACTCAACGCCAGTCACTTATTGATTGGCTATCTTGGTTCTTTGGCAGGCTACACCTACGTTCATGAGGTCATGGCAGATCAATTGATCCGGCAAGCCGTTGATCATTTGATGGCAGAAGTGACGCCGACACTCCAACCTGTACCAGGAATTGATTTAGATAATTACAAAAATACCTTAATTGAACGCTTTGCTAATCCCAAAATTCGGGATCAACTGCCGCGTCTTTGCCTTAATAGTTCCGCTAAAATGCCAAAATTTGTACTGGGGTCGCTGCGTGACGCACTGCAACAGGAAGGGGCGATTGACTACATCAGCCTTACAATTGCTGCTTGGTTTCGTTACCTCAACGGACAGGATGACCAAGGCAACCCCATTGCGATTGACGATCCAATCGCAGACATCCTGACTCAACTAGCTCGTTCCAGTGGCTTTGATCCCAAACCATTGCTTAGTCTATCTCAGATTTTTGGCGATTTATCGCAGTCGTCGCGTTTCGTTGAGTCAGTTAGCAACCATTTACACAAGTTGTATCAGTTTGGGGCTAAACAAACACTAGTACAACTCTTTTCCAAATAAACCGACCATTATTGTGGGAGACTATAACAATCCTAAATAATTCGTGAACAACAAGATTCCCGACTTCGCAAAAGTTGTCGGGAATCTGAGCAGGCCCGATTTATGCGCAAAGCGCAGGCACTTTCACACAAATCAAATAGGATTGCTATCCGTCAATTCATTTTCTTTATTGACAGACATACTTCGCAGCTTTCATACTTCCGCTTGAATGACGTAAAAGTTGATGCCCTGACTCAAACTTTCTGGATTTGGCATCTGGTTCAACCGCATGAGTTGTAAAACTACTGCGGTTTCGATATCGCGCTAGCTGGCTTGCTTAACATATCTTATTTTTTTATTTTAAATAATAAAAAAATATCTTTGATCAGGGTTATTCTTGGCGAAATTATTGAAGAAAAGATTAATTTATGTATAATTTATATGTAAATTTTTAAGGACAAGAAAACATTCTCTAAGGCTAATAGTTTGATAATGAGAGAGTTGAAAGTTAACGAGAGTTTTTAACTACATCTGTTGGCAGAGTGAAAATTAACACGAATCATGCTAAAGACGGATGAAAACCCAATGATTAAAATTTAAAAAAATAATACAAAGATGAAAAAAAATCCCAGTTTTAATGAACACAATCTGTATGTTTTCCTGGAGACGGAAAAATGGTTTCTATGGAAAGTAAGCGCTTCCAACAAGTTGCTGACTTTCCAGTTGCACAACTTTACGGGGGCTTTTCCCAAACTCTAGTCCAAACGCCGCCTTCACCATATTGTGAAGTTTGCGTGATTGTTCCAGTTCGCAACGAAGCTGAGACGTTAACACAAACTCTTGCTGCTTTGGCATACCAGGTTGACTTAGAAGGGCAGCTTTTAGACTCTAGACGCTACGAAGTTATCTTACTGGCAAATAATTGTAGCGATGATTCGGTGGCGATCGCCCAGAATTTCGCTCAACAACATCCATCTTTTGCACTCCACGTAATTGAAAAAACACTACCCCCGACAGAAGCTTACATTGGTCGAGTGCGTCAGATTTTGATGGATGAGGCATATCACCGCTTGAGTTGTTTAGGACGCACACGTGGGATCATTGCCTCAACCGATGGGGACTCGCAAGTCAGCCCCACTTGGATTGCAGCCAACCTACATGAAATTGCTTGCGGTGCTGATGCGGTAGGAGGACGGATAATCACAAACCAAGTTGATCGTGCTGCCTTAGATCCTTACGCTAGAGCTTGTCATCTACGTGAGGTAGGCTATCGCTACTTGATTGCAGAATTAGAATCTTACATCGATCCCGACCCTTATGACAGTTTTCCTCGACACTACCAACACTACGGGGCAAGTTTTGCGGTGACGGCACAAATGTATGCACTTGCAGGAGGTTTACCCCCCGTCCGTACTCCCGAAGATGTTGCATTCTATAACGCTTTAGTCAGGGTGAATGCCCGTTTTCGTCACAGTCCGCTAGTACGCGTTGTGACTTCAGCCAGACAAACTGGACGCACAGACGCTGGTTTGGCAAACCAGTTAAGTAAGTGGTCACAAATGGGACGGCAACAGCAATCATTTTTGGTAGAGTCGGCAGCTGCAATTGAAACTCGTTTCCAAGCGCGTCACCAATTACGAAAAATTTGGTCGTGCGTTCTCAACGGCTTGAAGCCAAGTTATATGCACGTAGCACTTTTGGCAAACACGCTGGGAGTTCCGACGCTATGGCTTGTCGAAGAATTTGCACAACCATATACCTTTGGTCAGTTGTTTGAACAAGTTGAACAACGCTCTTTACTCGAAGGTATTTGGCTTTCTCGCTGGGAAAATGTGAAAATTGAACAGGCTATTCAGGATTTACGTTTGCGTGTTGAGAGTTGGCGTCGAGATCACCGTCGATAATGCGCTTTCAATTTTGATGTTCCAAACCCTTGCTTTAGCTTGTGCGTTCGTTTATTTTTGAGGGACGCCTTTATTATGCTGTATGTTTTACTTGGATTTGTTCTGGTTTGTTTCTGGTTCTGCAATTAATTCATCCAAACTATCTGGAAATATTCCCCGTGCCACCATCTTGGTAAAAACTTGATAACAATCATCCTTTGCTCCCTCTTTGGGGGGAAATCCTAGCCACACAATCACAATTGCCTTTAATTCTGGGGTATCAAATGCTCGAAAAAACAGGCGATATCTTTGCGGTAAACCCATCTTCTTTACCCGTCCGTAGCGCTTTAATGCTCCCGTCAAAGCAAAATGACGGGCATTGGGATCGCAAGGAATGTTAGTTTCAATGGCAACAGTAATCGCTGCAAATAACTTCACTGTTGCATGGGTTTTAAACTCACTTTCTGGTAACTTTTGCTGTAAATTACAAACACGGTCAAATAATTCTTGATACTGAGTTCCAAAGAGTTGTGGGTGAAAATAAATCTCCCAGCCATTACTGACAAGCTTAGCCATCTTCCAACGATTCGTCCTCTAATTCCACACCCTCAATCAATTTATGTGCAGCCTTGGACATCTCAGTTGTGTAAGATTGCAGGGTATTATTTTTCAATGCTTCTGCGATCGCAAAATCGAGAAACAGGCGCATCACCAGGGAATCTTGCTCATCCTCGTCATCAACCGATTCGGGAATAATTTTGACGATCGCAGTATCGGGGGACAATACTTCTATCCAACCTGAAGCATTAGCAAACTGGGGATGTTCGCGGTAAAACTCCGCAGGTAGGCGAAATCCGGCGCTGTTACCAATTTTGCTGCTACGAATTTTGTAGGAGTCGCTCATTGTGTATGTACTTGATGTACTTACATGATAGCGAAATTTTGGCTCAAAACACCCGTTCAAATACGTCAAGCCGATACTCTTCTTCCCGTTTACCTTTTAAATGTCGCAGGTGAGTAGGCGTTAAATCAAAAAAGGAGTCGTGAACCTGATCGCCATTGAGGGGATAATCACGAGCATATTGTGTCCAGTGAACTAAAAGCAGATGTCCTCCTGGTTCAAGGTGTTTGAGAATACACTGTTGGACTTTTTTGAGATCTTCCCAGCACCAGTAGTAACCAACTTCAGAAACCACAGTCAAATCAAACATTTCGTCAGGATACTCCTGTGGCAAACACATAATTTCAAAGTGCACCTGTGGTAAATGTTGACAGCGTTGAATTGCTCTCTTCTGAGCTATTTTTGATACATCAACAGAAAGTAGCGAGTCGCAACGTTGGGCTAACTTTTCTGTCAAAACACCAATAGATCCACCAATTTCAAAAGCAGAATGATAGCGCTGTTTGGGTAAAGCTGCGATGGTGGCAGTATATTTTTTCTTTTCGTATTCGCTCGTTTCAAACTTCCACGGATCGGGGTTAGTTCCATAGAGCGTTTCAAAATAACTCGCTGGCAGGGAATTGTTTTGTACCTGCAACGGTTTGTGCTGGTTGGGGATGCTGGCAGTATCCAGGGCTTTTAAAAAAGATTCAAAGTCTATAAAGTCTGGTAGAATACACTCTACGGCAGCATTTTCTAACAGCGGCTTTTGTGTATCGCTGGCAACACCAACAAAAGGTAGTTGCAGTTGGATAGCAGTCAAAACATCCCAAATGCCATCGCCGATGTAAACAATTCTTTCAAAATCAGGCTGATCGTAGAACGCCTTAGCTCTCGACACAGCCGTTTTCACAATATCTTCTCGGGAAATGCTATCGTCAGCAAACGCTGCTGGTAGTTGCGTTATATCTAACCCCGCCGCTTGCAGCTTCATCTCGGCTGAAGCACGCCATCCGCCTGTAGCAATTGCGATGGCCCAATCTTTTGTTTGGGCTAGGTGCTGTAACATCACACAAGCTCCGGGTATTTCGACAAATGATGCAGGAGTTTGTATATAATGACTATGCAATAACTCTACAAAGCATTGCTGCAATTGGCATAACTCAGTGGTTTGGGGAACACGTCCCCAGTTGTGCTGAAAAATTTGCAAAGCTATCCCAGAGTCAGTGGTATGTCCATAGGTAGCCCAATTCGTGTTAATTTCTTTGATTTGAAATTCGTTGGCAAATGCTTGCACAAAGCATTGGCTATCTACATCATTTGTTTGAGTTAGCGTCCCATCAATATCAAAAATTGCCAGTTTCATATAGGAATCGGGTTTGGTTTATGAAGTTACAAGAGGGAACAGGGAACAGGGAACAGAGAACGCTGAACACCCGAATGCTTAACAGAAACTGTACGCAGTTTTGTTCAAAAATCTGCGGGGGAATCCTATAGTTTTTAAATTTTGGCTTCTAAATAAACTTCCCAAGAACGGGTAAAGTTCAAAAGCATTTCCGGAGTCAAGCGAAAGCCTTCTGGATCATCATCAATTAAATCTGTGGTTTGGGAGCGATAGGCGGCGATCGCTTGCTGTTTCAATTCCACTACCGCGCTAATATCCAACCGCCAAGTTGCGACTTCAAGAGATTCTGGTAGGCTTCCGCGTTGATCTCGGTCCCAGTCCCAAATGGGATACTCGATCAATTGGGGAGATAGGCGTGAGTCAGACAGCGCGGTGTGAATCAACTTCCAAGTGGCTCGATGATCTGGGTGAGGATCGTAACGCCACGGTAAAAAGATCATTCGCGGCGCAATTTCTGTTAGATAAGCAACGCAAGTCGTCACTGCACCTTTATACTGTGCTGGAATTGAGCCATCTTGCAGACGTAAAAAAGTGACAGCATTCGCTTCCACTCCTAATACAGAAAGCGCCGAGAGTGTTTCACTTTCCCGCAATGCCTGCAGCGCAGCTGCGGGATATTTCTGCGAATTCGGGTGTGAAAGAGTACCGTTACTGATAACCAAAACACGTACCATCAAATTGAGAGAACGTAGTAAGGCGATCGCACCACCACAACCTAGTGTCTCATCATCAGGATGAGGGGCAACGACTAACGCCGAACCACAAGCAATCTCCTTGAGTGAACGCCAAGGCAAACTATTAGAATGAGTCAGTAGTGATGCAACAGTAACCTGGTTATTCATTATTCCAAAGCAAGTGAGCAGGAAGAGTTTCAGCTAGGACATACTGTCCAACATTGGCAAGGGCTGCATCAAAAGCAGGTTGACGTAGGTACAAAGTTAAATCCCGGATGATGCGTTCCATCGGATGTGGTGGTAGTAAACCGCGAGTGCCAATACAGCGCTCACAAATTTGCATCGTGTCAATGCAAATTTGTTCAATTGTCGTCCGCACCATATTTGCGTAGGCAACAAGTTGGTCTGCTTGCGGATTGTTAACACTGGGATGACCTCCAAATATAGGTGCATAAGCTGCTACCATATCCGCAGCACCCCGTAGCCACAGATGACCACTTTCAATGGCGATCGCCATCCTGCCCAAGCGTTCTTTTTGGTATGGATCGTTTGTATATTCCATTTTCTGGAGATACTGGCGAGTTAAGTCAAACAGTGCTTGCGCTCCACCCAATTGCACCGCAGCAAAGCGAACGACTCCCGCAGATAACCAAGGCTGGCGAAAGTAGTCTCCTGGCTTAGCAATTAATGAACTTTCTTCCAACTCCACGCCGCTAAAATTTACTTTGTAGCTAGCAGTTGCTCGCATTCCAGAAGGTTGCCACCAATTAGGATCACTGAGTGTGGTAACTTGATCCATTGGCACAATGAACATTTGCCAACTGCCATCGGGTAACGCTCCATTCACAAAAGGACGCTCAACATAGCCAGATCCCGAACAAAAGGTTTTAGAACCTTCCAGACGATACTTACCATAGTCAAGAGGGATAATCTTGACACCATCAGAGGCTTCGGCATTCCAAACGCCAAAGATTTTGTGGCGATCGCGGGCATCACAAGCATAACTTGCAATTTGTTCTCTAGTTCCAAAAGTCTGAATCAGTTGCAGTGCATTGACATGCCCCTCATAAACTCGACCCACCGCCAAATTTCCACGCCCCATCTGCTTTAATAGCATTAGTGATTCGTAGGTCACATTGGCATCAATTCCTGCACCCCACCCGCCTAACTCTGGCTGCAAAGGTGCAGCCAACAAGCCTGCTTTTGCAATTCGCTTAAACTCGCTCTCAGGAAAAGCGCCATTGTTATCAATCGCAGCGGCGTTAGCCGCACAATAATCAGCAATTTCTACAGCATGTGTCAAGGCTTCAGCAATACTTGAGCTGTGGCATTCCTGGATGACAACATCCTTGGATAGTTGAGCAGTAATAGTCGCCTCCTTTACATAATATTTATTGATATATTGCTGAAGATAATAAAATTCAGTCGGTGAATACCTCTATCTGCGGATGGTATCCGTTGAAAGAGAGATTAAGCGTTATAAGGACGGCTGGCTGAAAACCCTTGATAAACAGCAACGCTGTTGCGAATTTCGTACTTTAGGCAAGGGGAGTGTCAAATTTGGTTTGAATAAGTCGCGACATCAGAAAATTAATTTATGGCGCAGCAAGAAAAGCACGGCAATGCCGTGCTTTTACGGAAAAAGAACAAGCACATCACCTGATTTACTATACGTACTTTCCTGGCTGAGAAAACCAGCCCTGAGGTTGATTTCAATTGGTTGACGAGTACTAGGGCGGGGATGAATCACCTCTGTAACAGCAAACCAACCGACTTGACGGACTCCCTGGCATAAATACAACAGGGATTCTTAAAAGTTGTTCCACAGCAGACTAAAAGTTGTGCTGTTACACCTTTGTTCCTGTTTCTTAGACTCTTGACTAGAGCAGTTCATATCAATAACTTACTCCCCGTTAGATTCTCCGGGTTCACCAGTCGCCTGGCTGCCCTTGAAAACGCGCTTGTGCTACAACGGGGCGGCACGTTATGTTCCTCCGCTTCCTCCCAAAAGCTGCGAAGTCGAGCCAGCGCCGTGCGGGGGTTCCCCCAAAGTCTGTCGGGGGAAGCTTCCCCCGACGAGCTTTGACCGTTGAGGCGTCTGGCGCTGCCGGATGGAAGATTCCACCTGGCGAGCTTCGCGCCTTGGGAACCCCTGCAACCTGAGTGATAAATTGCCATCAATTTTTCTTGGTGCAAGATCTGAGCCTCCAACTTGCGGCGTACCGCAAGTGAAATATGAAAGAAACACATTTTTCTGAAATCTCTAAAAGCTTTGCTATATATGGGTTTCAGAATGTGTTTTTTAGGAGTATTACAACTTGGAAAACAATATATTTAACCCTTCAGTCATTGTGGGATGAGTCAAAATACCATCGCGCAGAACCGTGTAGGGCATCTGAGCTTGCATCACCATCTGCACCGTTGAAATCACTTCACCTGCTTAACGCAGATGTTTTCATGAATGTTGTAAAATTAATGAGTTTGACATTACTCCATTGCTGCTACAACTTCATCTGTAGAAAGGATGCTTTTCAAAGATTGAGGTCTGACAATCCGGGATGATCGTCAGGACGACGACCTAGTATCCAGTGGTATTTGCGTTCGCTCTGGTGAATTGGTAGGTCGTTGATGCTGGCAATACGCCATCGCATGAATCCGTGTTCGTCAAACTCCCAATTTTCATTGCCGTAGGAACGGAACCAATTGCCAGCATGATCATGCCATTCGTAAGCAAACCGGACAGCAATGCGGTTGTCTTGAAAAGCCCAAAGCTCTTTGATCAGACGGTAGTCCAATTCTTTAAGCCACTTACGTGTTAAGAACTGGACGATAGCCTCACGACCAGATAGAAATTCTGAGCGGTTGCGCCAATTGCTATCCGAGGTGTAAGCGAGTGATACTAGTTCAGGGTTACGTGTGTTCCAAGCATCCTCTGCGATTCGGACTTTTTGGATAGCGGATTCATTATCGAAAGGTGGCAGGGGTAGTCGAGGATTTTCAGGGTTATTCATATACCGCGCATTCGTGCGTAGCGGGACTGGCGGGAGGTTAGTAACGGAAGTGCTGCCTGACATTTTGGTGTCACAAAACTTGCTGAAACTCACGATGTTGGCTAACGCACCTTCGGCATTCAAGGCGCGTAACGTGTAAAGACAAAGTCGCGAGCTTTCAAGATGTGCCTGGTCCAGAGTCCAGGTATCGGGACTAAGGTTTTTTAGATTCCTGGTTCCAGTGATGTAATGCCATTTCGTGCCCTTGCTTGCCAAAGCCTGTCGTACGCGAGCAATATTTTCGGGTGTTTTATTCTGCCAAAAACGGATTGCAGTCGTGATGTGAGAAATTGATCGATATAGTTTGCGATCGCATCCCCATACTCTTCCAGGGCAAAATGTCCGGTATCGAGTAGATGGAATTCAACGTCTTTCAAGTCACGCTGGTAAGGATAAGCACCGTCAGCAGGAAAGATGTGGTCGTTCTTGCCCCAAACAATCAGGGTAGGGGGTTGATACTGGCGAAAATACTGCTGCCATTGGGGATAGAGCGGTGGATTCGTACCATAGCTATACAGCAGTGCCAGTTGAATCTCACCGTTGCCGGGGCGATCAAGGAAATGTTGATCAATAGTCCAGGTATCGGGGCTGATCGCTTCTAGATTGCGAACACCGTTGGTATATTGCCACTTTGTTGCTTCCAGGGTGACAAGATATTTGAGCTTTTCAGCATTCTCAGGCGATCGCTCTTGCCAGTATGCCTTAATTGGTTCCCTGAATTCGCGCAGACCTTCTTCGTAAGCATTGCCATTTTGAACAATCAGAGATTGCACGCGCTCTGGATATTTAGCGGCAATCCGATAGCCAATGGGTGCACCATAATCCGTCAGATAAAGGCTGTATTTTTTGAGATTGATCGCAGTAATGAATTTCTCTACAATCTCAGCCAAGCGATCAAACGTGTAATCAAACTCATTTACTGTAGGCATCGAACTGTTGCCGTAGCCAGGGTAGTCAGGAGCAACGAGATGGAATTTATCAGCAAGGGCAGGTATGAGATTGCGGAACATATGAGAGGAAGTTCGGAAGCCGTGCAATAGCAGAATCGTCGGATTATCAGGAGAACCAGCTTCACGGTAGAAGATGTTTAAACCATCGATCAAAACTGTGCGATATGTAGTCATGGGATTACTTCTTGTAAGTGATAAAAGTGACATGATGGCGTTTGACGACAGGTTGATCTATCTCACATCCTGACGACGGATTTGCTCTGTGAAAGTAGTCCCGCCAGCTTTCGGGTAACGCTTCGAGTTGAGCTGCACTTTGCATTCATAGCACCGAACTCCTCAACGGTTTTGGTGATGGATATTTTTAGGGCACTTCAAATCTGTGCCATACCGCCATCGACAAACAACTCAATGCCGTTCACAAAGCTGCTGTCGGCTGAAGCGAGAAAGACAACGGCTTTGGCAATCTCATCGGGTTTGCCGACTCGTCCCAGTGGGATGGCGCTGGCTTGGCTGTCCACGAATTCTTGCAACTGCTGGTCATTCAGTCCCAAATGATCGTAACCAGGAGTCGGAACCACACCAGGGCTAATGGCATTCACTCGGATCTTGCGTTCTCTGAGGTCGAGTATCCAATTCCGAGCAAATGATCTCACGGCGGCTTTGGTAGCGCTGTAAACACTGAAAGCTGGCGTACCTTTTATAGAAGTAATCGAAGCATTCAGGATAATAGAAGCGCCCTCTGGCAACAGTGGCAATGCCTTTTGTACAGTGAACAGCAGACCTTTGACGTTTGTGTTGAATGTTTTGTCAAAGTGTTCCTCAGTGATTGCTCCAAGTGGGGCAATTTGTCCACCGCCAGCATTAGCGAAGATGATATCGAGGTGTCCTTGCTCTTGCTTAATGGTGGCAAACAGGCGATCAAGGTCTGCCAGATTAGAAACATCGCTCTGCACAGCCATAACATTTTTACCAATGGCTTCTACAGCAGCATCCAGTTCGGTTTGACGACGCCCCGTGATGAAGACATAGGCACCTTCAGCAACAAACTGTTTGGCTGTGGCAAGACCGATACCGCTGTTGCCACCCGTGACTAGGGCGATTTTTCCTTCCAGTTTTTTCATTATGCTAATCCTCTGATTGTTAGGTTTAAAGCGGAATGACACGCTTGTTAAGCGTAAATCCTTGCAAGGTTTACTCAGGGAGATCTCCAGGTACACCTAGAATTTCGTCGCCAATTTCGGTAGAGATGCGATTGAACAATGCTATGTCAGGTGCCTCATTTTCGTTTAGCGTCCCTGTTGCTTCAATTAGTTGAGCAAAGGCACTGGGTGCAGAAACGACTAACCCACGAGCTGGTCGATCGCTGAGTGCAGCAACAACATGCGTTGTGCCGATAGGAATCAGGACACTTTCAGCTGTACCTAGCACAACCTTGTTCTCACCAATCCAGACAGTAAACTCTCCTTCGAGCACATAAAGTTGTTCGGAATAGCGTGTATGGCGATGGGGTGGAGTTTGCGTACCAGGAGGGAAATAGCCCTCAATCAGGTCGTATTTACCGTCAGTCGTGGTGCGATCGGCGAGGATGGTGAGGCGAGAACCAAAAAGCCAGAACGATTTTGTCATGCAATAAATCCTTCTAATGAATGCATTACTTCTTAGAATAAACAGCACTTAATCATTTGCAACAACAATGGCTGCCATTATCTGCTCAACAGTCCAGCGACCAAGATAGCGAATTCCATTAATAAACAAAGCGGGTGCAGCCTCCACTCCACTTCGCAGTCCACCTTCGATGTCCGCATTGATACGATTGACATACGCTCCCTTGGAGAAATCCTGCAAAAATTGAGAAATATCAAGTCCTGAACGATTGGCATACTCCACCAGATAGCCATTTCCCAACTCCTGTTGATGGATAAACAGCATCTCATGCATTTGCCAAAACTGTCTTTGAGCTGCTGCTGCTTCCGCTGCTTCCGCCGCCCGTTGAGCATGTGGATGAATCTGTACCTGAGGAAAATGACGGAAGATAAAACCTAAATTGTTTTCTCCAAACGAAACCTTCAATTGCTGTTGAGCAACTTTAATCAATCGATAGACGTAGGCACTTTGAAAACATTCATAATCTCCATACATGACGAATACTACAGCAGGATTCAGTACACCTTGGATATGATCCTGGGTTGAAGGTGGAACGAATAAAGAACAATTATTACGGTCGTAAGTCATCTTTCGGTTTGTATTGAGCAAACTTAAGCCTCACAAACCAACTGCATTAACATCACTATGAATTCAATATAGACAATTGACCCTCTGTTGTCGTCCACTCTAAGTTGACATTTTTGTACAATCGAGTGATGGATGAACCTGTCCATCTCGCAGTGGAAGGTTGTCTCCAACTTTAGTTGGAGTCTAAAGCAAATCTAAAGGGGAAAAGGTAAAGGTTCACTCCCTTTCCCCTTTTGCCCCATTTACAAACTGACAATCCCACGCTTAACAGCAGTAATCACGGCTTGCGTGCGATCGCTCACTCCTAGTTTGCTCAAAATTCGATTCACATGCGATTTGACAGTGCTTTCACCAATACTCAAAGCAGTCCCAATTTCTTGATTACCCATTCCTTGTGCCATCAAACGCAGCACTTCTAACTCTCGTTCACTCAGTTCTGGATTGCTCATTCGCTGCAATAATTTTGCGCCCACTTCTGGCGGAATATATTTCTGACCATTATGAATGGCGCGAATCGCATTTAAAAGCTTGCCTGGTTTAGCATCCTTAAGCAGATAGCCTTGAGCACCTGCGTGTAAACCGCGATAGATATCTTCATCACCATCGTAGGTTGTGAGTACCGCAATCCGAGCCTGCTTAAATTCAGCACAAATCGCCATAATGGCTTCAACACCTGCCATTTTGGGCATTCGTAAATCCATTAGTGTGACGTCGGGTTGGTATTCTCGAAACGCGTCGATCGCCTGCTGCCCATCTTCAGCTTGAGCGATCACTGTCATTTCTGGATCACGGTTAATGATGGTTGCCAGACCATTTCTGACTATAGCATGGTCGTCAACAATCAACACCCGAATTGTAGTGGATTGGCTCATCGTAACTCTCACTCAAGGGTTGATAGTGACAATAATTTCTGTTCCTTGACCTGGTTGGCTTTGAATCATTAGTTGTGCGCCAATGCGCTCTGCCCGTTCGCTCATTCCTAATAAGCCAAAACCACTACTCAATTGAGTGCTACCAACTCCAAAGCCCCTGCCATCGTCTTTAACGCGTAAGATACACTGTGTCTCATTGTACACTAACTCAACCCGAATTTCGCTGGCACAAGCGTATTTGATCGCATTAGTTAATGCTTCCTGCCCAATTCGGAATAAGTTATTCTCCACATCGGCTGGTAAGGCATAGGCTGTACCCTGAGTCTGGTAAATCAGAACAGTATCGATTGTAGATCTCATTTGAGTCACGAGGCTGTGCAGGGCGTTCTCTAAATTGCCCTCTTCTAATAGCTGCGGACGGAGTGCTGCTACGGATCGCCGTGCCTCTGCCAGCCCTGTTCGTGCTAGTTCATCAATCATTTCCAGATGTGCCTGGGTTGCTTCCGGCTCGTCCGCCACTACTTGTGTTGCTGCTCCAACCTGAAGCAGAATACCTGTGAAAGATTGAGCGAGCGTATCATGAATTTCTCGCGCCATCCGGTTGCGTTCTTCCAAAATGGAGGCTTGCTCAGCGCTTTTGCGATCACTGATATCGATAAGCACACCCAACATTCGTACATGCTGCCCAGCTTCGTTATAAAAGCCTCGACCCTTACCAACTAACCAGTGAACACTACCATCTGGGTGAATCACTCGATATTCAGCTTCAAAATCAGTATGAGTTTCTAGAGATACTGTAATAGCTTGCTCAATCCGATCAATTTCTTCTGGATGAACGCGATCACGCCATGCTTGATAGCTGCTCTCAACTTCACCTGGGACTAACCCCAGCAGTCGGATATGGTTATCGTCCCAATCTAGTGTATTCTCTACCATGTTCCAGTCCCAACTGCCAATACAACCAACGTTCATAGCCAGTCTGCGTTGCTCTTCACTCTGCCGCAGAGCGTTTTCAACTCGTTGTCGCTCTTGAATCTCCTCAGAAAGCAGCAAAGTTCGTTCGGTGACTTGCTGTTCTAACGTTTGATTGTATTCTGCTAAAAGCTTCTGTGCTTGTTTACGTTCGGTGATATCTTGAAAGGCTGCGATCGCATAAACCACATTGCCCTGTTCGTCAAAGACTGGAGTTCCCCATGCCTCAGATGGAATAGTTACGTTATTTTGGCGAATATCTATATCATCAGTCCTGATGCATTCGCCACTCAACGCCCGGATGATTGGCAGTCTCTCTGACGGATAGATCTGATCGGTTCCCGTTACATAAAATTGATAAATCTCTGAAAGTTGCTCCGCGGTTGCGGCAGGATCAACGCCTTTACCCATAAGCTCAATTCCCCGCTGATTGACATAGTAAGGACGACCCGTCGCGTCAATAATGCCAATTCCCACTGGAATCGCTTCTAAAAATTGAGTCATCTGACTTTCGCTGACGCGGAGCTTTGAGTAGAGTTTGGCATTTTCGATCGCAATTGCTGCCTGGGTTGATAGTAGATTCAGAACTTGGGATCGTGCGGGTGTAAATGCCCCAGTTACTAATCGATTTTCCAGATACAGCACGCCGACGAGCTTACTTTGTTTCAACAGCGGCAAACAAAGCAATGACTGAGTTTGATTGTGCTGAATGTATGGCTCATTGATGAAATCACCTTCACGAGCCGCATTATTGAGGATAAGAGATTCATGAGTGCGAATCACATACTGAATGATTGATTTGGGCAGTTGATTTGTCAATCGAATCGACTGTAGCACTCGTGTAGTACAGGTAGCTGCACCATCGTTGAGTTCACAAGCAGCCTCAATCATCCATTCTCCTGAGTTTTCTAAAAGCAAGCATCCAGTTTGTGCCCCAGCATTCTCAATTAAGATCTGCATCAAGGAAGTGAGTAACTGCTCCAGTTCAATTTCGCTCGAAATCGCTTGAGCTGCTTTCATCACTGCCGCCAAGTCAAAAGCGATGTGTGAGGTATTAGAGGTGGTTCTAGAAATCGTATGGATGGGCGTATCAGCTACAGTCGATGACTGAGGAAATAGCTGCGGGTAGCGAGTTTCTAAATCTTTGACTTTTGCCGTTGCTCCCCATCGTTCATAGCAGTAGTGAGCCTCATTCATATAGGTTTGGGCAATTTTTGCCCTACCTCGTGCCAGATAATGTTTGGCAGCTAATTCATAGGCTAAGGCTTCTTCTTGCAGATACTCGTTATCCCTAGCACCTTGAATCGCTTGCTCATATAGGTCTTCTGCCTCAAGAAATTGACCTAATATCCGCGCTTTTTCTGCTTCAACTAATTTGTATTTATGTTGAAAATTTACTGGGGCGGAATGTGTCCATTTCTGAATCTTTTCCTGATTGCTTATTATTTTGAGCAGTAGATGCTCTCGCTCTGAGGAAGAAACAGATTGGTATAGTTGCACTTGAACTAAAGAGTCGTAAAAATAGAATAGGGGGACTGAAAAAGTTCCTGTTACTCCATCCAAATAGAGTGCAGCGTGAGAAACACACTCTGCGGCTTGTAAGGCATTTTCAAACAAGTAGTTTAGGATAAGCTTAAACAGGTATAAATTGTAAAGATTAGTTCTATCATTTGCTTCAATGTGAATTGGTAGAAGTTGCTCTTCATTATAATAACTGCCAACTAAACAAGCTGGATTGTCAAGCTGCTTTGTTAAATTGCAAATAAATTGCTGCAATCTACAAATATGAGCTAGCATATTTTGCTGTTTAAGTTGACCCAGAATATCGCTATATTTTTTTATTTCTGATTCTATCTTGATTAATTCTAAGCCAGCAAAGTACATGTACGCACACTTAAACACTGCGGAGTATGTACTAAATTCTAAATCTCCGTTTTCTAACCCGATCTCGTATCCCTCCTGTAGTAAGAGTAAGGTCTGTCTAATGTGAGCTTTACAATGCATGAGATGCGCTGCAACCATCTCTATGACCTTAGGCTTAAGTTTTTTACTATCTAATCGTTCAGTTAAACTTAATGCCAGTTTGCCAAACTGATAAGCTGCTTCAAAGTCTCCCATTATTCCATTAAGAATGATTGCACCATAAGTAGCATAGGCAAAAGTTGAGAAAGAAGTATTTCCATAGCGAACAGATAAATTTGCTTGTTCTAGCACAATCAGCGGTAGTAGTGAAGGAGCAGCTTGAAAGCAAGCTGAAACTAAACTTGACAAGATTTGCATAGCAGCCAGTTTATCTGGCTCTCTCATTAAGGGTAGCTCCAGTAAATCCTCTACGTTTATGGCATTAAAGTAATCTGCTGCTTCTTTTAACTGCCTTTGCACATCAACTTCTATCGGTGTCTCTGGCAAGGCTATACCCAGTAACTCTAAAACTTCTAAACCAATCTGAACGGTTTCTATTTGCCTACCTTGCACCATGCAAGTTTGCATTTTAGTTTCATAGACTTTTGTTTTATCCAGAACAGTATCTGCATGTTCTAGAACCACAATCGCCCATTGCTCCATTTGTTGAACGTTGCCACATAGGTATGCTGCTTCTGTTGCCTCCTCGTGCAGTGTTAGGGTCAGAGTGTATTGAAACTGCCAGCTATCAGTGGCTAGCAATTCTATTCCTGTCGTTAAATACTGTAGTGCTGCACTATGAGCTAATGCTTTTTTAGCTTTCTGTCCTGCAATCAGATTCAACCTGGCTATTTTGTCGCGCTCCTGTTGATTCGTGACTAAATCACGACCGAGATTAAGGTGATCAACTACCTCAAACAAATTGGTTGATCTAGCTTCAAGCTCATTACTTTTCAGCAAACGGTAACCAATTTGCAAGTGAAGATGTTGTAGTTGTTCCTCGTCAATCAAAGCATAGGCGGCTTGCTGCACGCGATCATGCGAAAACTTGTAATTCTGAATCAGCAGATTCTCATCTAACTCTGAGGTTGCAAGAAGCAACTCTGACTGAATTACGGTTGTGAGTTCTGCAAAAATTTCAACTGCTGGTCGTTCACAGATAACTGAGAGTGTCGCTAAATCAAACTCAGCACCGACACAAGCCGCTAAACGTAAGATTCGTTGAGTTTCCTCTGGAAGTTGCTTCAACTTTCCAATCATTAACTCTACTACATTATCAGTAATATTTTGGGCTTTGATCTGAGCAACATCCCATTCCCAGTGTTGTTGATTGTTGAAGACGATGAGATCTTCGGTGTACAACGTTTTGAGAAACTCATTTGTAAAATAGGGGTTGCCGTTCGTTTTACGCCATATTAATTCTGCTAAAGGTGCGATCAACTCAGTAGAGGTGTGCAAGGTTTCAGCAATCAATTGAGCTACTGCTCCCTGTTCTAGCGGAGCTAATGTAATCTGGTCAATCGCGACGTTTTCCTGCTTGAGTTTTTCTATCACTGCTAAGAGCGGATGTATCTGGGTTACTTCGTTATCCCGGTAGGCTCCAATTAACAGCAAAAACTGCATCGCACGATCGCGACTGATTAACTCAATCAGCCTAAGCGTGGCGAAGTCTACCCATTGCAAATCATCTAGAAAAATAACCAAGGGATGCTCATAGGAACAGCAAGCTCGAATGAACTTTTGAAAGACAAGGTTAAACCGATTTTGTGCCTCAGTCGATCCAACCTCTGGCACGGGTGGTTGCTTGCCGACTATCAATTCAACTTCCGGAATTACATCAATGATTAGTTGCCCGTTGCTTCCTAAGGCATTTAGAAGTTGCGATCGCCATTTTTGCAGTTGTTCGTCAGGTTCACTTAGCAATTGTTGAACCAGTTTTCGTAGAGCATCCGCGATCGCACTGTAAGGAATATTGCGCTGAAATTGGTCACATTTACCAGAGACAAAGTAACCGCGCTTTGCTGTAATCGGTTTGTAGAGTTCCTGTACTAACGCTGATTTGCCAATGCCAGAATAGCCACAGACGAGCAGCATCTCAGAGGACGCGGGGATATTTTCCCTCTCCGCGTCATCTCTTCGTGCCACTCTTTCAAACGCCGCTAATAATGCTGCAACCTCTGCCTCTCGTCCATATAGTTCTTGTGGAATCTGAAATTGATCCGAAACGTCTTGCAGACCCAATTGAATGAAATTAATTTGACCCTTTGTTTCTAACTGACGAGCACAGTTCTCTAAATCCGCTTTGATGCCCCAAGCACTTTGATAGCGGTCTTCTGCATTCTTCGCCATCAGTTTTAAAATAATATCTGAAACCGACTGGGGAATCGTGTTCTTCAATCCGTGTGGCGGTATCGGTGGTTTAGCAATATGACAGTGGACGAGTTCAAGGATATCTGTTGTGGGAAACGGCAACTGTCCAGTGAGCAGTTCGTAAAACGTCACACCGAGCGAGTAAAAATCGGTGCGATAATCGATCAAACGGTTCATCCGCCCAGTTTGCTCTGGAGAAAGATAAGCGAGGGTTCCTTCTAAGACGTGCGGGCTTTTGAACGTGGGATTGGTGCGGTTGAATTGAGTCGCAATCCCAAAGTCAATTATTTTGATAACGCCAGTACTTGGATTGAGAACGATGTTGCCAGGGTTGATATCCTTGTGAATGACGTTAGCCGTATGGATTCTGCCTAAAATTTTGGTAACGTCGATCGCAAGCGGGAGAAAAGTAGATATGGGCATGGGGCAGAAAGTCTCTGGGCGCTGCCGCATCCAGTACTCCAAGGACTCCCCGCCAAAGTCCTCCAAAAAAATAACGAGTGTACGTTGATACTTTTGTTGATTGTAAGCTTTAATCACTCCTTCCAGATTGAGGGAGCATGTAATTTGATATTCCTGTTTGTAGCGAGTTATTTCTTGAACAGAGGGGTAGTCTTGCTTGAGCAGTTTGATGACGATCGCCTGACCATCTTGCACTCGAATGCCTCGATACACTAAAGAAGCTGAACTCTCATAGATTTTGCATTGAATGGCAACTCCAGGCAGGGTAATCATCCAACTCTCTCCTGAGGTAGGATATAAGCATACTGCCAATTATATAGTATTCAGGACTTACGCAACTCTCACAAACAATGGCGCTTGCACTCTTGCGCCCGCGTCAAACAACTAGAAGACAAACATGGGAACGTCGGGACATTTTAGTTGCTGAACGTGGAGGATTTGATAATAACCTATGTTTAATCTGTGGCGTGTCGTTTATCAAGTACTGTGAACGGGGTCTTACACGTAAAAAATTTGGGCAGGCTTATAACTACGAATACCCGACTCCGCTGACAGATCAACAAACAAAAGCCTGCCCAAATTTTTAGGGGACAATGCGTCGTCATCAAACACAATATACGAGTTATCATTTATTTAGATGACATCTTTGACATTATCCCAAAGTAAACGTGGTGTTAGTTTTTCATTTTTGAGATAGGGGTTGATTAAATCAATTGCTAATCTGCTCTAAATGATCTGCCAAATTTGTGAAAGTATAACTAAAAGGTAGGAGTTCTCATCCTCCCACTGGCAGCCTGATAGATGTTCACTTGAAGGTAATTTTTCGTAACATGTTGATGTCGATGGTGATTGCCGTACCCTGGATTTGTCCACCTCTAAGGGGATAGTATGAGACAAATCCACGGCTTGGACTGTCGAAGAGATACCCACGAGGTGAGGCTGAAATTTTGCCCTGCTTGACTAAAGACATGAAGGCTGAAAGATATCTGCGTATACTTTGACGATTACCTAGGGTTGCGTTTGTATGGTTCTTAATCAGCATCATGAACAAGTCCAAGCTGCGGTTATCTTGTCCGTCAATTAAACTACCGTTTTCTAGGAATGAACTTGCTACGACTTTTCCATCAATTTGTTGCACTTTGAACAGAGTATAAGAGCGCGATTCTTTCTTGGGATCGTTCACATAACAGACCCAATCACCGTCTGAGTTTTGTATAAAACCTTGTTGTGTAAGGTAGGAAAGCGGGGAATTGGTTGGTTGATTTGGTGGTTGATTTGGTGGAGTTGGCAATAAATCCGCTACTGGATCGAAAGAGCAAATTCTTTGCTGTGTTCTCTGTTGAGCAGTAGTGGGAACTCCTTCTGCTAGTGCCATAAAAGAAACAGTAGTAAACGCAGACGCAGAGACAGCGAATGCGCTAAGCAAACGAATAATTATATTCATCTTTCTTATTTATAAGTAATTATTAGGACACATGAATCGTAGTGGTCAGGCGTCTTTTAGTTCTTAATACTTTAATTCAATTCCCTAATGCTCTTTCCGGAAAAAGTTTGAAAACACATTTTATCTATTTTGTTTGATTTTTTGTATAACTTTAAACGTTGGAAGAGAAAACAATTAGTAAAAACCTAAGTAAGTCAGTGCAATAAAACCAAACTGTGTGAAGAAAAGTAAAGAAGGCTCAAACTCTTTCTCTCCCTGATCCCTACTCCCTGCTCCCTGCTTTATTGCAAGAAGAATTATTTACGCCGACCTACTTATATATAGGAATCCTATTTGAGTTTTGAACAAGCTCCGTACATCCCAAGAGTGGCAAAATCAAAAGTAGTGTGTAAAATTATATTCTTTTATTCCATCAAATTGCTGGAGATTTGAATCTGGCATTACTTTCTATTAAGAACATCATCACAAAGGTGACGATCTTCTTTAACATTGGGGTTGTTGTTCAGGTAATCAGAAGCCCAAGCACAACCACGTCTGAGTAAATCATCCAAATCCATATCCCATAGTTTCACTGTTTTGTCATCACTTGCAGAAGCAATGGTTTTACTATCCGGGCTGAACACCACACTTATGACTGCATCGCTATGCCCAGTCAGGGTATGAAGTAACTGCCCGTCTAGATTCCACAGTTTCACTGTTTTGTCATCACTAGCTGTAGCAATGGTTTTACCATCCGGGCTGAACACCACACTTATGACTACATCGCTATGCCCAGTCAGGGTATTACGTAACTGCCCGTCTAGATTCCACAGTTTCACTGTTTTGTCATCACTAGCTGTAGCAATGGTTTTACCATCCGGGCTGAACACCACACTTATGACTTTATCGCTATGCCCAGTCAAGGTATTACGTAACTGCCCGTCTAGATTCCACAGTTTCACTGTTTTGTCCACTATTGATGAAGCAATAGCTTTACCATCTTGGCTAAACACCTCACGCGATGCTCGAGCACT
>NZ_JABXYX010000294.1 GCF_017982655.1 Brasilonema sp. CT11
AGTAATGGAAAATTAGTCATTGGAGACCCGTTAAAGAACACTTCAACGGCTTCTCAAGCCACATCCGCCAAACCGACGTCAACCTCAAACTATTCGAGCAAAAATAATACGCCGAAATATACAATCCCAAATAAACCACCCGCTGCACAAGGCAGTATCAATGGCATTAAATTAGGATTAAGCTTGCCGAGTAAGGAGAAATTAAAGCAAGTCGAGCAGGAAGAAAAAGAATTGCAACGAAGATTAGCGGAAATTCGGCGAACAAAACAATCGCTCGCTGGATCCGGATCCAATACGCAACAACAACGAGCGAATGCACCTATGACGAGCACTTCTGGTCAGAGAAGACCATTACCTCCTCATTTAATGTCCGCTTCGCAACGTGCTGCCGTGCAAGCGAACGCACCTGCAAACGTAAGTAATTATTTTTCACTGAAAATTTCAAAACTGATCAAGCGTAACTAATCTTTTCCATTTTTGGTACCAATCCAATAGAACAAGTCTATATTTAGATCGCCTTATAACGATCGTTCTGGTGAGCCTCCTGGTAGACGAGCTCCCGCATCGCACGGCTACGCAGAGTCCTACGAAGAAGATTCGTTTGTCGCATCCGAGGAGGCGAGTGATGTGGAAGAAAATTTTGAAGAGGACTGGAAACGCGCTCTGAGGTAAATATTATTAAATAATAATAATATTATATTTTTTTATTTATTTTAAACAATATGATCGTTATTTTGTCGCTGGTAGATTTTCTGTAGTATCTTGCCTAATTTTGTTATGTATTAATAGGAGTGTGACGGGATATAACCCCTCGAAGTACTATGATGATGGTGACGATAGAGATATGGAAGCAGGATTCGACGAAATCGAGCACGAAGAAAGGAGGAGGTACGTGGAAGATCCGGATCTCGAACCACTTTTTGTACTGTTACTAAATGACTTTATATACTCATATTTATATCGATTATAGTACTTGGCTAGGCCGAAAAGAAGACGCGGAAGAGGAGCGAAAAGAACGCGAGAGAATGATACGTAAGCAAGGCAAACTACCGCCTCAGAAATCCGGCGAAAAACGAAAACAAGTCGACGGAGGCCACAAAAATCAAGGACCACCGCCTAAGAAACCAAAGACCAACAACGATTACGCTCAAAATCAGTTAGCGAGAGCCGTTCCCGGTCAGTTAGTGATGGGATCAGGTGTAAAGTCTGGTGGCGTTAATGCACAACAGATCAAAAAACCTGTAATTAGCAGTAATAAGAACGACGATCCGTTTTTTTGACGAGGAAATAAATGTGACACAACTCTATTCGCACAAAATGTTTTCAAATTTCTTAGTGCTAAGAGGGCAAGCAGAATTTTGGTCTAATTTTCATACTCATATGAATGAGTTTAAAATTCACTGTGCTCTCTTGAAAATAGTCTGAAACTTTTCCTATCAGGTTTGCCCCCAAACAGTTAGTAAATAACCCGTTAAAATATGGATCCAATTTATTTTTAAATCTTAATAATTATAATTATGTCTTTGCACTTGAATATCCTCTTCAATCTCCTCCTCTTGTTCGAGTTTCTTTTCGTTTCTCTTTTCGACTTGTTTCGTTTGCCCAACTTTAGCAGTCTTCAATTGCTTCAGTAACTTCCACCCAGAGCTGATAAACTTTGAATTGTGCATCGATTGTTCTTGGAATAATTTCAAGTTGACTTCGGTGTCGAGAGCCGAATCCGCACAATTTTTCTTTTTCGATTCGAGATCTCGCACGATAGACGATAAATTTCTCATCTAAAACAATAGAACATTATTATAAGAATGATATATTGCAATAATAATCGTTTACGTGTGAAATAACTAAAATTTCCTTTTTTTAAACAAGTATTATGGTTGCCGCTTACCTCGCCAACGAGATTTCGCAATTTCGATGCGTTTTCATTAACGCGCTTTTTAACAGCTTCCTTTTGCTTTCCTAATCCGGCAATGTTTTGGTTATGCGATTTAACTTCGCTTTCGAGGGTGTATGCGCGGTTCTTGTGCTTCTCGAGGTCGCTCTTCAGATCTGCTCGTTTTTCCGCTTGTCTCTTATTCTCGTCATCGAGGCGCTTCATTTCACGCTTCGAAGAGCGAATTTCTGCAAAGATTAACGTTAATGGATTGTTGACATTTTGACACTCGGCTCAATTTTCATTTTCGCCGTAATGGGCTTAAAATCGTAATAACCCATATTTGGCATGTGTCAAACTGGGTACCTTGTTCAATTCGCTTTTGTTGTTCTTGAAGCTGTTGGATCAAGACGTTCTTTTGTTGCATTTGACCATCGAGATTGACGAGCACTGCGGCCTTGGTGTTTCTCTGCGTCAACTTCTCCTTGTGCTGCACCTGTTTATCTTGGATCAACTTGTTCTTGGACGCGATTTGAGACTCGACTTCTTTCTGCTTGTTAACAGTCGTCTCGAGCTCTTTGTTAACTTTGTCCAAACGACCCTTGGCGTCGTTCAATTGAGTCTGCACCTGCTTTTGTTGCCCTAAAAATAACATCAGGTGAGTAACGATGTTCAATCGAATAATTGGCACGCGTCACTTATTTGTTGATCGGATCAGAGTGAGATTTCGTACCTTGAAGCTCAGCGACGGATTGATTAGCAATAGAAAGTCGATGTTTAATGCCTTCGGTTTGTTTCACTACGTCTTTCCACTTCTTTTTCAACTGCTTGGTTTGTTCGACGAGCTGTTGTCGTTGATTTTTCAACGATTGGACCTTAGCTATCGTGGCTTCTTTGTTCTTTTCAGCTTCGACTCGTTGAGCTATGAGATTTGATTAGTATCGTTCGGTGAATACGGTTCATGAAAGGCATACCTTCGAGGTTCTTTTGCTTGTCTTGCGCGCCTTTTAAAGCACCGTTCAATTCTTTGATATTATTCTTAGTCTGATCGATGTTGGTCACTAACGCAGTTCGTTTTTGATTTAACTCTACAAGCTGCGCGTTGAAACTTTCTATCTGAGTGTTCAAAGTGTTGACATTCTTCTCACCAATCATGATTTGCCTAATTAGGAAAATTAGTCGGACCAACCTAAGACTGTCGAGTACGTACTCTTGAGTGACTCTAATCTTTTCGTGGAAGTTTTTAATCTCAACGTCTTTGGCGGCAATATCGGCAGTCAACTTTTTGATGACTTCGTTAGTCTTGCCAATCTCCTGCGTCTTAGCTTCGTGTTGCTGTTTAAGACCCACGTGCTCTTTTTGCTTAGTATCAAGAATAGCCCTAAAAATTTAGGCGTGAGAATTATCCGTGAAAAATAATTTGAGACGTGTCAAAGTGTCATAAACGATGACTGGCACGTACTTTTGTTGATTCAAAGCGTTCTTGGTCTGATCAATATTTGCGGCTAGTGCGGTCTTGTTCTTATTTGCAGCTTCGAG
>NZ_JABXYX010000077.1 GCF_017982655.1 Brasilonema sp. CT11
CTTTGTCTAATCAAGATAATACCTCGATTTCAGATAATAATATTCACGATCTTGTTCGTTCTCCCTGGGCTGCAGGCTATCCGATCACCGGTGTTTATCTGGATCAGGCAAGTGGAGGAATTACAGTCATAAGAAACAAAATCGATAATGTTCCTATGCCAATGTACACACACAGCACTCAAAATAATAACGTTATCGAGGGTAATTCGCCTAACACCGTGACGACTAATAACGACTCGTAAGAAACCCTGTGATATCAACACCCAGTACTTGTCAGGACTTGTTCATAGCGTTTACCTGCGCTTTCCCAAGTAAATTCCGTTTCTACTAATTGTCTGGCGTTACGAGATAATTCTGTTCGCAATTGCGAATTTTCAAATAATTGACTGATAACAGTAACGTATTCTGTAGGCTGATTTGCTCGTAATGCTCTGGGTGGTATATTTGAACCATCTACACTTAGTCCTTCTAAACCACGCTCACTTGCTACGACTGGCACACCTGCAGCCATCGCTTCTAAAGTTTTATTTTTAATACCAAATCCCGTTCGCATTGGCACAACACAGACTGTTGCTTTGTGCAAATATTCTACCATTGAAGGAACACGCCCGGTTACAGTAATTCCGGGTTTTTCTTTGAGTGCTAAAACTTCTGGTGCAGGACGAGAACCAACAATATCAAAAGTGGTATCTGGGTAAAGCTTTTGAATTTCGCTTAAGACTTCGTTGCTAAAAAAGCAAACAGCATCAATGTTTGCTAAATTATCCATTGCACCAATGAAAATGATGCGATGTCCGTTTGGATCATGAGTGCGGTAGGGAAAAGAAACTAAATCTACGCCATTGGGAATAACTTGAATTTCGCTGTTCGGGTTAAATTCTTGCATCTGAATTCTATCTTCTTCTGTTGTCACCACAATTGCTGAGAATTTAGAGCAGTAGCGTTGTTCATAACGACGCAAAAGTGGTAGATAGAGTTTGTCTCGAAATCTATTTTCCGAAATACCCGTTTTTAGCTGGTTGCAACAAGTACCGTAGACTGAACTATGAACATTAACTATAGTTCTAAGATGTTTTTGAAAGTGAGGTTGCACATAAATTTCATTAACGCTGTGTTCACAGGTAATAACATCACATTTCCCCGCCTCCACGAAGTTATCAACCCAAGTCTGCATCTCGCTTGAGTAACGGTTTAACACACTTGGCGGTGTTCCTTGTTGTATAAAAGAATAAAAGCGCTGGATTTTTTTTAATATTCTTCCAGATTCACTCGTGTCTTGAGGGCGATTAAAAACAATTAAGTTATCAACACAATTCCGTAATTCTAGTACTTCTGTATCTGTCACATCAGGCTCTCGTTGAGTCACTAGGGTAATAGCATGATGTTGACTGAGATACTTGAGTAAATGAAATGTCCTTACCTGGGTTCCGCCTCGTGTAGGAGGATAGGGGAAGGTGGAAGATAGCATTAAGATGTTCATAAACCTAATTATAGGAAACAGGGAACAGGGAACAGGGAACAGGGAACAAGAATCTACAAATGTAAGTAGCTCAACCTAATTAAACGTAAAATGTCATTACGTTAGCGCAGCGTGCCCGGAGGGCATACGTAACGTAGTGAAGCGAAGTAATCGCAAAAACTCTATCTTATATTTTTCAAGGTTGACCTACTTACTTTTTTTTCATAATTTATTTAGGATGATTATACATATGATATGACTTACCATTACATATGTTTAATTATCATTTTCAGAATTATAAATAGATTTTTTTATAAAATACGTAAATAAAAAAAGGATATTTTAGGATGGAAGATTTTGGGATTTACACACTAGCTAATGATATTGTTTATAATCAATTAGTGGCATTACTAAACAGTATTGAAGTGAATGTTAGCCCAAAGATTCCGATTTGTATTATTCCCTATGATCACAGACTAGACCGAGTGAAGCTAGAGGTAAGTTCTCGACCTAATGTCACCTTGTTTGAGAACAAAAGCTCAATGCAACGCTGGGAAGATTTTTATAATCAAGCTTGGAATGCCCATGCCCAAGCTAGCCAGCTAAAGCAAGGTCATTCTAGAAAATGGTACAAACAAAGTAATTTATTCAGGAAAATGTGTGCGTTTGATGGCAACTTTCAACGATTTGTGTTTTATGATGCCGATAGTTTGGCAATGAGTTCACTGGATAGGGTTTTACAAAAGTTAGACCACTACGACTTTGTGTTTGATGATTGGGAACATGGCAAGTCAACTCCTGTTGCAGCACTCAAATTTGCTCGAATTGAAAAGGCAATCTGCTTGCCAGAATCTCAGGTTAGACCACTATTACATTGCTCTAGTTTCTTCGGTTCAAAACAGGGAATTTTTGGCAAGGATGAGCTAGAGATGCTAAGAGAGTGTTTGGTGGAAAACCAGGAGTTTAGCTGGATAAATGAACAGTCTTGGTGGTGTGATGCAGACTTATTTAGTTACATGACATTGCGATGCAAGCGCCCACTCTTTAACTTTACCCTCAGCCCCAATGGGCTAGACATAACTGGCAATTGTGCCGACGCCGACCCTTTTATCAATATTAATAATGTTCTCTACAATCAAGATGGATTAAAACCGATTCATCGCCTGCATTACATGAATTACCCTGCAATTGATTTTACTCGGTTGTGTCAAGGCGAAGACGTTGAAATTCGTTACAAAAATGAATTTTTATACTATCGATTTCTGAAGGAAGCAGAAAAAAGACCTAAGCAACTTAAACCACCTAATATAGCAGTGAAAACCAATCGATTCGTACAAAAGGTTAAGAGTAGAATTCAAAGAACTATTTCTGAAGTTTAGCTTTTGTCAACCTTACTATTACAAAAATGCCTAAAGTCAGTGTTTGTATTCCGACTTTTAATCGTGTTAATCTGCTGCCTTTCGCAATTGAAAGTGTACTCCAGCAGACTTATCAAGACTTTGAATTAATTGTTTGCGATGACGGTTCTCAGGATAGTACCCCTAAACTCATGTCGGAGTACACAGATAGCCGCATCAAATACATCCGTCATCAGCAAAATATTGGCAAAAGCAATAATATGCGCTCTGGCTTTGATGCTGCAACGGGTGAATATTTTATCAAGTTTGATGATGATGACAGGTTAACTTCAGATTTCCTATCACGTACCACAGCAATTCTAGATAAAAACCCCAATATTGATTTTGTTGGAACTGACCACTGGGTGATTGATATTAACAATATCCGAGATGAAGCAAAAACACAAGAAAATTCTCGGCGTTGGGGTAGAGCGAATTTATCAAAAGGTGTTGTTGATAATTTACAGGAAGTTGTCTTTGTTAATCAAAGCTTTCAAATTGGCGCAACCTTATTTCGTCGTTCAGCCTTGCAAGAATTAGGATTTATGCAGCCTAATTGGCAAAATTGTGAGGATAATGATTTATTTGTACGGCTGGCTTTGGCAGGAAAGAAAGGTTATTATCTCCCAGAATTGTTGATGGAATATCGCTTCCACGCACAACAACAAGGTATTGACAGGGCAATTCCTTATTTGACAGATAAGTTACGGTATTTGGAAAGTTATCAATTTGAATCGGAAAAGCTAGAGAAAATTAGGCTACAGCGTCTTGCAGAGACACAATTATTGTTAGGTTTACGGTTGATTTCAAAAGGTGAAACGCAAAAAGGAAGAGAGTTAGTTTTAGCAGGGAAGTCTTTTTCTCCTGCTAAGGCGTGGATTGGGTTGGGATTGTCGCTGTTACCTGTGGGGTTGCGTTCTTTGGTGTTTGATTTGGTGAGAAGGATGAAAGGGTAGGGGAGATGCAATTATTACATTTACTGACTTTGTGGAAATGTTGGAGCAGGTTGGTTAGTTAATTTTGGCATAAATTGACTGATAAGGAAAAGTGTAGCTAGAGTTAATGCAATTGACAAAGCTGCAATCACAATAGGATTATTTCTTCGCGTGCTTAGTTTACCTTGTGTATATGCTGTTTTGGCTATATCTATTTCACGCCTAGATTGTTCTAAAATTGATTGGAGAGCATTAATATCCTCATCTTCTAGTTCTCTGAATTGCTCTTGCCTAAAAACATTCTCTAAAATTTTCACTTTCTCCTCTGGAGATGCTTGAGCAAGTTCTCTCTTGAGAATATCATAAGGATTAGTTTTCCTTACAGGTTGTGATGATGCGGTTTGAGGCATTGAAGATTGTTGCCGTTGACTATTTTGTTTAAAATATTTTTCATGAAATCTCTGTAAGTTCTCGTGCTTGACAGGTTGTGATGATGGAGTTTGAGAAGTTGGTGATTGAATTGGACTATCTTGTTTAATCTCTTGTTTCGTAAAGCTATATAGGTTATTTTGTCTTGCAGGTTGTGATGACTTAGTATCAGAAGTTGGCGATTGAGTTGAAGGACGTTGAATATTGCTTACTTGATTTGTCTTCAATAACCATCTATAGTCACTGTCTTGATCCACCAAGTGCTTTAATGAAGAGTATAGGTAGTGGTTTATCTCTCTTCTTTCAACTCCAAGCTTATTAGCAATTTGTATTGCTCTTAGAGGAGTACCACGCTTTAAAATTTCAATAATTTTTGATTCTAAATTATCCATATTAGCCCCCGATATGCATATTTTATAATGATGCTGAGATCGCTATTCCATTCATAAGACTTGTTTTCCGGATATTTTGATAAAGAATAGGGTAATACACTACGCATTAAGTGCTAGGAGTGCAGCTTTTCATAAGTAGATGCAAAGGCGCGAATAAGTTGATGAGGTGCGTTACTATGCGCTACCGCAGACAGTCTATTACTAAAGAAATAAAAGTCGTGACCAACTGTCAATAATCTCAACCATTTTCTCGCTAGTTATACCTTTAACCTGTCTGTTCCCATTAGTGACTTTTACTCGTGCAACTACATCACTCAAAGAGGCAAACTTTTTCTTTTTGCGTTCTTTATCTACACTTTCAGCAACTTTAGCAGCTGCTTGAGTCGTAAAACCGGCACTTATTAATCTTGGAGTTAGTTCAGATAAAATGAGAGTATTAAATGCCTCTAATGGTTGAATCTGTTTAGGTATCTGACCCTCAAGATGCTTTAGTTTATCATCTAGTTTATGTCTTTCTTGTGCCAGTTCAGACCTTAACTCATTTATTTGCTTTTCAAGACGCAATTCAATATTTGCTATACGTGATAATTCAGAATTCTTTATTGCCGGTGTGGTTTCTACTGATGATTTATCGCCAGAGTCTGACCTTTTGAGGATTACGGCTTGCTTTAATACTGCTTCTTCTTTATCAGGTGAGATAATTAAGGCATTGACTGTTTCACCTTCGCTAGGATTTTTTTCTCTAGCTCTTACAGCTGCATAGTATTCAAAATGTCCATCAATTACCTCATATTTTTCAAATCCAATCTTTTTTAAAACTAATGGTTTAAGAATTCCTCCAGACTCTAATATCGTATTGGCAAGAATGTCTAAGTCAGACTCTATAAAATTTGAACGAGGAACACTTGAAGTAACGCTTGCAACATCTACCATTAAAAATGTAGTCATTATTTCATCTCCATTTTGCTTAAAACTTCCACTGCTAAAAATTCAAACTCACCAGCAGCCTGATTTGCTGAAGGTTCATTTTCAGCATAATCAAGGATTGATTTTGGGTTAGGTATTTCCATGTTTCCCATTGGTATAGTTTTGTTAATGCAGGCTGATAAAGCTGTTCGTTCAGAAATAACACTATCCAGAAGTGGTAGAGCGTAACGCCCCGGAATCGCACTTTTATGTTTGGAAAATGTATGTTTAAGATACTGAGGATTAGTAGAAATTTTAGATGGAAGAACACCCAAAATAGTAATAGGTGATTTTCCTAAACCTTCTTTATTTTCATTAATTTGTTGTTGAATAAAGGTTTTCACACTCGACAATCCTTGATTTGAAAATGGTTTTAAATCTGAAGGGATTATTAGGTAATCAGCAGCTGTTAGTGCAGCTTCTGCATACACATCTAATGATGGAGGAGTGTCGATAATTACAACATCATAGTCATTTTTTACTTTTTCTAATTTTTTTGCTAGCCTAATTCGACTAGCTCCAAATCCAACAAGTTTAGACTGATTTGCAATTAAGGTAATATGTGAAGGAATAACATCAATTTCTGGTTTATTAAACAACTTAGATTGCCGTACAATATCTGGAATAAAATTAAAATCGCTCTTTTCTAATAAGTGATAGACATTACGGTCTTTTAAATCATCATCTTCTTCAAATTGAAATTTAACTAAACCTGTAGCAAAGGTTGTATTTGCTTGTGCATCTATATCAATCAATAGGACTCTTTTGCCTTTCTTCCTAAGTGCTGCTGCTAAGTTAATAGCAACGGTGGTTTTACCTACTCCACCTTTGTGATGGTAAATAGCAATAGTTTTCATTGAATGTTGCCTCTTATTTTCAAAACCGTTAATAAAAATATTTTGCGCTTCTAAAAAATCTTTCGTCTGTATTTTTGTAATATTATCTCTACCAATTAAAGCTTTGATTTCATTGAACCTTGTATTAACTTCCTTACCAGAGCAATGAAATACTAGCTGAATATCGTGTTGTAATTTTTGATATATTCTGATTTCTTTACCATTAGTGAGAAGTCCATAAGGCACATTCAAGTTTGTTAAATAATGTTTGAGTCGGTAAATATGATTATTTAAATTTTGGTTAGGGTGCTTTGCCTCCATTACTACACTCACTGGTGAGTGAGTGTCTAACACAAAGGGGATAACTTGTGCATCAAATGCTAAAAAATCCAAACGGATGCTACCAACTGCAACTTCTTGATGCCAGGTATCGGGAGTATACCCTAACTGCGGTAGCAAATATTGAACGATTAGTTTGCTTTCAACTTCGCTCTCATTGCGGCAAAGCTCAGGATTAAAAGTCAATTTATTTTTTCCTCTGAAAAATAGTTCTTACCAATAACTTTTTACTTGTTCGATTATGGCATGGTTATCTTTATTTTGTCTAATCAAATACACTTTTTTTGTATAAACTATACAATATCAATGCTCAGTTACATATCTGTTATTAACTTTTCTCAACGGTAAAATTATATTAGGCAAAATATACTTGAATTCAGGATTGAAAAAATTTGTGTGGATTGAGTTGTGGGAATTGATCAAGTACTACTACCTTATCGAAAGGAAATCTTAGAAATTAGTGCCAAATACGGAGCTTATAATGTCCGAGTTTTTGGTTCCGTCGCCAGGGGAGAAGCAAAACCAGAGAGTGATGTAGATTTTTTATTGGAGGGACAGCTGATAGAAGCTGATTTATCTGATCCAAAAACATGTCACTTTTTGGTAGGGGGGACAACTGGGAGTGGGAAGAGTGAGTATTTGCGTTCGCGAAGCGGGCGCTCTGCGCCATCGCTCCTCCTCAGTCTTATCTTGCGTCATTCCCCTGCACATTTACAAATCGCTCTGGTTGATCCTAAACGAGTGACATTTCCTGAGTTTGAGCGGATGCAGTGGTTGTATTCACCCGTTGTGAAGGAGAGCGATCGCGCTATTGAACTGATGCAAGAACTCGTCACAGAAATGGAATCGCGCTATCAACGGTTTGAAAAAGCGAAATGCGCTGATTTAAGTACTTATAATCAACGTTCTCCTCAGCCTTTGCCTAGAATTGTCTGTATCTTTGATGAATACGCTGACTTCATGGCGGAGAAAGAATCCCGCACAGCACTAGAACAAAGTATAAAACGACTTGGTGCAATGGCAAGAGCAGCCGGAATTCATTTGATTATCGCCACTCAACGCCCAGAAGCTGGTATTGTCACCCCAATTATCCGCTCAAATTTACCAGGAAGGGTTGCACTGAGAACTGCTAGTGAAGCAGACTCAGCTATTATCTTGGGAGGTAAACAAACAACCGCTGCTCGGTTATTAGGAAAAGGCGATTTGCTTTATCAAATGGGCGCTCAATTGTACCGCTTACAAAGTTTATTCGCGAGTGATATTCGGCTACCGTTAATATAGCCCAAGTTTACGCTGTTAACACACAGAACTTTGCCGATTTAAAATGGCGATAAAATAAAATATTTAGCAATCTTTTTGGAATGGTTGCCCTTTTCACTGTAAGTTATGAACAGAGACCAATAAAAATTAACTATAATTAAAGATGTAGTAGCTGATAGTAATTTAATATTGCATTTTACAATGTGGCTTGATTAAAAAAGTCTTCTCCAGCATCTAAAACGTAATCATAACAGTGAACAAAATCAGAAATTTGTGGAGAAATATAGATCCATATTCGTTACAGTTACGCCTAACAATTGGTATTGCTGCATTTTCAGCTTTAGTATTAGGTAGCCTCGCTACATGGACTAGTTGGAAAATGCAGCAAATTTTAATTGATAGTCATAAGCATAACATACAACAAATCGCCGAGCGCTTACCGCGAGATGTGCAACTTTATAGTCAAATGATGCAACCGGAAACAGGGTTGGAAAAGGCTATTAATAACTTGGCGAATACCAACACATTATTATGGCTAAAAAATCCGAATGATCAAATATTAGTCAAATCAGCTACTTTGGATTTGTTATCTAACTCTACAGTAGGTGAGTTAATGTCTCTGACGAAAATGCAGATTAAACCACAAGTTTACAAAGTTAACCAAAGCTACTTTGTTTTGAGTGGTAGTTCTGTACAAGTGCAGGGTAAGTTGCTGGGTGAACTATTTGTAGTGCAGGATATTACCCGCGAACAAACAATGTTTGTGGTAATGGTGCAGAGTTTAGCGATTACTAGTATTTTGGCAATTATTGTTTTAACAGTTGCGATCGCATTTTATATCAAGCGTTCTTTGCAACCTCTACGCCAGCTAAGTCACATGACTTCTGTCATTTCCACTGAAGATTTAGGACAAGCACAACTGTATCTGGATAATGCACCTAACGAAGTCAAAGAATTAGCTCAAACCTTAGCCATGTTGTTATCACGTCTCTCTCAATCTTGGCAGCAAGAACGAGAATTTGTGAGTAATGTTTCTCACGAGCTACGTACACCTTTGACGATTGTACATGGTTACTTGCAAAGCGTTTTGCGACGGCAAAATAACTTAACCCCAACCCAACAGGAAGCTTTAGAAACCGCAGCCTCGGAAGCTGAACGCACTATCCATCTGCTACAAGATTTACTTGATTTAGCACGGGCAGATAGCGGTCATTTATACTTGAAAATCCAACCTTACGTGCTGAATGATTTAGTTGAAGAAGTTGTGGTCATGGCAAAGAAATACAGCGATCGCGTAATTACAATCGAGTCAACAATTTACCCAATAGAGGTGAAAGCAGACTACAGTCGCCTCAAACAAGTATTACTGAATTTGATTGATAATGCTGTTAAGTATTCTGAAGTTGGTACACCGATAATTTTCAAGTTAAATCAACTTCAGGACAAGGCAATTATTCAAGTGTGTGATCAGGGTTATGGTATTCCTTTGCAACACCAAGCGCGTATTTTTGAGCGATTTTACCGCGTAGACGAATCCCGCAGTCATGTGACTGGGGGTTGTGGTTTAGGTTTATCGATTGTTAAGACACTTATAGAAAGTATGGGTGGTAGTGTAAATGTGCAATCGAAGTTAGGGGAAGGGAGTACGTTTACAATCAGTTTACCGGTTACGATTTCATAAGTGATTCCAATATTATCGAAGTTTAGATCCGCAAAAATAAACTACAACCCTGCAAACCACTCATAACCCTGATCCTCCCAGTAGCCAATAGCCGGCAACAAATTGCTGACTAGCATAATTTGGGTCACCCACTTGCTTTGTTTATAGCCCAGTTTGATTGGAGATGCTAAGCGTATGGGCGCACCATTCTCAGGTAACAATGGTTGTCCATTCTTTTGATAAGCCATAAGAGTTTGGGGATGCATAGCAGAAGCAATGTCCCAGCTTTCGTAGTACCCATCAGCAGATTTAAAGTAAACAAATCGAACATTTGCTTTCGGTTGAACCAAAAATAATAAGTCTCGTAGTCGCAAGCCTCCCCATTGCACTATCGCTGACCAGCCCTCAACACAAATGTGGCGAATTGTCATTGAAGTTAGCGGCAGTTTTTGAATATCCTTCATGCTTAACTGCATCGGATGATTAACCTCACCATTAATGGTTAGGCGAAATTTTTCTGGGTCAATCTCGGGAGTAAAATCAAACGTATTGACTAGCAGGGCATTAGGCTCAATTGCACTGGCAGGAAATTCAGGAACAGGTTTTTGCGGATTCAGTATTAAGGTTTCTAGACTCTGGTTGAGAGGCTCAAAGGTTTTATCCACAATGTTGTCAAACAAACTGGATGCACAACCGGACAGAAGTAAACCAGCTCCAGAAAATCCAGATAATTGAAGTAGTTGACGGCGGTTTAAAAGTCTATTTGGACGTTGAATTGGACTCATAAAGTACCTCTACCAAAATATGGAGTTAATTAAGCGAAAACCTCCTACTTTTAGTCCTAAGAAGGAGTGTAAAATCAAAAATATAGCTACCAGCGGAATGGTGGCAAAATGAACGACTCGCAAAACTTGCCAGCTACCAAATAGGTCAACTATCCAGTGGAACTGAGCAGGTTTATACATGCCGATCCCGCTGAATATCGCAAACAAAAGAATCGGAATGATCACAGTGTAGATTAATCGATGCCAGACATAAATTTTGCGTTTTGGATTTTGACTGACTTGCAGTGCTTTGAGCTCATTAGCACCAAAAAAGCGACGCTTCCAACGTTGAGTGAGAAAAATATATAGCCCGTACCAAAGTAAATTCAGTGCAAACAGCCACATAGCAGCAAAATGCCAGTGTCTACCGCCTCCTAGCCACCCTCCCAGCAAAAACAGCGACGGAAAGTGCCAACCGTCACGCCCACCAAAAACTGGATTAGCATTGTATATTTGTAGCCCACTGGTAATCATTAACAGTAAGCTAATGATGTTGAGCCAGTGAAATATCTTGGCTAACAGAGCTTGATTTGGTTGCCCTCGACTTCGCGACTTTTTAGCAGGAGTAGACGCCTTCATAATAATTCCATCTCTACAATTTGAGGTTGGTGACTAAAAATGTATTGTGAGTTCATAATGGCAAACTGGGAAAAAATGGAGCTAGCCAAAGTTGCAGCTGGACATCCCAACCAAAGAGAATTGCGATTGCACCAACCGCTACCATCACACCCCCCACTCTTTGCAAAACCATGCTATGAGACCGCAATCTCAGTAGCTGTTGACCCAAGCGCCGACCCCCGTACGCAAGTGCTATCAAAGGTAATGCTGCCCCAAAACCATAGACAACAAGCAAAACAAAGGCATCTGCAATCTGATGTTTAACTGCTGCCAAAACTAAAATGCTACCTAAAACTGGTCCTGCGCAAGGTGTCCAGAGCAAGCCAAGCTGAGTTCCTAGCCAAAACTCTCCCCTTAATCCCATACTCACAGGCTTTCTGGTTCCTTTGCCTACTCTGAAGTAACTGAATAAACGGTAACTCCACTTAGGAAAAACTGCCAGAATCCCCATAACTAAAAGCAAGAAAATCGCTACAGTTCGTAGCCCACTAGCTAGTCCTGTAAACCAGCTCGCCGTCACTCCCAAAAGACTACCTGCGACAGCAAAGCCTCCAACCAACCCTGCTACTAAAGCAACAGGACCATAATCATGAGACTGAAGCGAGCGACCGACAAGCACTGGGAGTATAGGCAAAACACAGGGCGACAGCACAGTTAAAAATCCTCCCAGCAGTGCAAGACCAGCCGATAGAATAGAAACAGCCATTGGCTTACCCTAGTAACTGACGGATTGTTTGCTCAGTTTTCTCATACGCTCCTTCCCCGATATGGTCATAGCGCACCAACCCCTGACGGTCTGCTAAAAATAAATGAGGCCAATACTCGTTGTTAAAAGCGTTCCAGGTTTTATAGTCGTTATCTAAAGGAACCGGATAGGTAATTTGGTGTTGGCTCAACGCTCTTTTAACATTGTTTACATTCCGCTCGAATGCAAACTCAGGAGTGTGAACCCCAATCACCTTAAGTCCTTGCGCTACAAATTGTCGATGCCAACGAACAACATAGGGGAGAGTCCGCTGACAATTGATGCACCCAAAAGTCCAGAAATGAACCAATACAACGTGATCCTTGAGATTTTGAGTTGTTAGGGGTGCAGAATTTAGCCACTGATTTATGCCCTGAAACTCAGGTAAAGCTTTAGTTTCAGGCTCACCAGCAGCAACAGCAGTTGAGTTAATACTTGAGGAAGTAGAGCCATGAGTTCTTCTCAAAACTATGTCAAGGATTGGTTGTGCACTTGCTAGCATAGTTCCAATCCCAAAATAAGATAGCAACTGGCGTCGCCGTAACAAATTCTTATTCATTTGATTCTGCCTTTAATGCCACTGGTGCAGCAAGAATTCCAACTCCTAAAACTGAAAGGCTAACCAATACTTGATTCAGCACGATTTTGGTAACTTTCAGAAATTGTTTGCTTGTGTTGTATCGATTACTATAAGAGTTATTTCTGAAGCCAACATTAAAAACACATAAGAAGTTGCCTGAGAAGATGGTGAGAATTCTGCAAGGAACTTCCAAATATAGGAGGGAGCAGGCAACGCCTAGAGCGTCAGCGGCTCGACTGAACGGAAGCTGAGCGGCGTCGAAGCTTCGCCGAACGTCCGAACGGGAACGCTTAACGCTAAAGCGGGTAGTTTTTTGGGATCTGGAATTCCTTTCTTAGATGATGAGATGCTCGACCGTAAAAATTCAGGTTTGGGGATATTGACAAGTGTGATATCAGAGGCGGACTATCACAATTATGGAAAAGACCTGTCTATATCCCCCACCAAAGTACCGCTCACTGCTATAATCTTGACTGCTTCAATTAAATAAGCGTCACTGAGGTAATACTCTTGATTATTTAAAAATATTAAACTTCGCAAAAATTTTCTCTCTATAACGAAAGATTTGCGTTAAGTAGATGAGAAAGCTCTAGTAGAGGAATTAACCGATGGGATATGTCATTGCGACTGCAAATATGAAGGGCGGAGTTGGTAAAACCACCCTCACTGTCAATATGGCTACTTGTTTAGTCAAAAATCATAACAAGCGGGTGCTTGTCCTTGACTTAGATAGCCAAATTAGTGCCACACTCAGTCTTATGTCTCCCGTAGACTTTGCTAAACTTCGCAAAAACAGACGGACATTGAGATATCTGATAGATGACATTATCAACCCCTCGTCAAGGGCAAAATTGACAGTTCGAGATATTATTCAGCCTCAAGTTTGCAATCTCCCTGGACTAGATTTATTACCAGGAGATATCGACTTGTACGACGAATTTGTCGTCTCAGAAATGCTGCATCAACAAGCAGTCAGTTTGGGTGAAAATGAATTTGAAACGATTTGGAATCGTTTTGAAAGAGTTTTGCTCGCAAAAATCTTAGAACCCATTCTGCAAGAATACGATTTTATCGTCTTAGACTGCGCTCCTGGATATAATCTTTTGACTCGTAGTGCTTTAGCAACTAGTAATTACTATATACTTCCTGCTAAACCAGAACCACTATCTGTGGTGGGTATTCAATTGCTGGAAAGACGCATCGCCCAGTTAAAAGAAAGTCACGAACATGAAGCACATATAGATATACAAATGCTGGGAATCATCTTCACAATGTCTAACGCTAACTTTCTCAGCGGCAGATATTACAAACAAGTCATGCAGCGCGTTCATCAAGATTTTGGTGATGCAAAAATTTGTCAGACACAAATACCAGTTGATGTGAATGTTGCTAAGGCAGTTGACAGTTATATGCCGGTTGTTTTAAACAATTCCAGCACAGCAGGGTCAAAAGCATTCTATCAATTAACTCAAGAGTTATTGCAAAAGCTAGAGTATGCCGAGCGTGAAAAGCAGCAAAAAACAAATTTAGAAGTCGCTACACCGTAGAACAGAGGAGTGAAAGAGTGAGGGAGGGAGTGAGGAGTGAGGGAGTAAGAGAAAAGAGTTATTGAGCATTAATTTTTCCCTCCTTCCCTCCTTCCCTCTTTCCTGTTTTAAAACTCCCCTGCTAAAGCAGCAACACAACGTTCACAAATCAGGGGATGTTCGGCTGACTCTCCGACATGAGTTGAGTAGTTCCAGCAGCGATCGCACTTCTGCCCCTCTGCGTTCACAATTCCAATTTCCCATGCATCGGACTGCAATTTGTACTCCAATCCTTGCACCGCTTCCGGAGAATCCAATAACTCTACCTGTGAGGTAATGAACAGGTAACGCAGTTCGTCTATTCCATTCTGAGTTGTATTCAGTGATTTTACTGTGGAGCCTAACTGCTCATCTACTACAGACAGTAGCACCTTAGCTTCCAGAGATGAACCAATCATTTTCTTGACTCTGGCTTCTTCCAGCACTTTATTCACCTCAGTGCGGAGTTGTCGCAATTGCTGCCACACTACTGCTAATTCTGGATTTCGCCACTTCTGGTCCAACTGCACCCAACCAGCTTCAAACACTGACTTGTAAGGTGTTTTATACGGGATAAATTGCCAGATGTCTTCTGCCATATGGCATAACACAGGGGCGATCGCCCGTGCTAAATTTTCCAAAGCAATCTTCAGCACCGTTTGACAACTGCGACGCCGGAAACCATTTGGCGCACTGATGTACAGCCGATCCTTAGCAGCATCCAGATAGAAGTTGGATAAATCCACCACGCAGAAATTCTGAATTGTTTGGAAAAAGCGGAAGAATTGGAAACTTTCAAACGCTTCTGTCACTTCCTGAAAGACTTCCGTCATGCGGTGCAGCATATAGCGATCAAGCTGCGGTAATTCCTCGAAGGGTACTGCGTCTTTTTCTGGATCAAAATCGTGCAAGTTACCCAACAAGAACCGCGCTGTATTGCGAATCTTGTTTCTGATATCCGTCTGTTGCTTGAGGATATTTTTACCCAGAGGAACATCTGAGGTGTAATCTACCGATGACACCCATAAACGCAACACGTCTACACCATAGCCCGGTTCTTCTTTTTGATTTTTTCCACCCTCAATAACGACTCTGGGATCAATCACATTTCCCAGCGACTTACTTTGCTTGCGCCCTTGCTCATCTAAAATAAAGCCGTGAGTCAACACCGTCTTATACGGCGCACAATCGTTAACCGCTACACTGGTGAGCAAACTCGACTGGAACCAACCGCGATGCTGGTCTGAACCTTCCAGATACAGATCAACAGGATACCGCAACTCTGGTCGCTGTTCTGCCACAGCTGCCCAAGATGAACCAGAATCAAACCACACATCCATCGTATCAGTCCCCTTACGGTAAGACCGACCGTTGTTGCGGTATTTTTCTGGTAATAACTCCTCAACTGAAAGTTCCCACCAAGTATCAGAACCCTTTTCGGCAAATATTCCTTGAACATGGGAGATTGTTTCCTCATTCAGCAGCGGTTCGCCGTTTTCTTGATCATAGAAAACAGGAATTGGGACACCCCAACTGCGCTGACGGGAGATACACCAGTCAGAACGTTCTGCAACCATTGGCGTGATGCGGTTTTCACCTTGGGCGGGAATCCATTTCACAGTGGCGATCGCCTTGAGTGCCTCATCCCGAAATCCTTCGACTGAAGCAAACCACTGTTCCGTAGCCCGGAAAATCGTCGGTTTCTTCGTCCGCCAGTCATAAGGATACTTGTGAACGTAAGCTTCCTCTTTCAACAGAGAACCTGCCGCCGTTAGTGCATCAATCACCGCCTGGTTTCCATCACCCAGAACATTCAACCCAGCAAACGGTCCCGCCTCTTCGGTAAAATTGCCATTGTCATCCACTGGCGCAAGGATGGGCAAACCGTACCGCTGACCTACTATGTAGTCTTCTTGACCATGTCCAGGAGCAGTGTGTACCAAACCAGTACCCGACTCAGTGGTAACATAATCACCGCCGATGACAATCGGACTTTCGCGGTCAAACAAAGGATGACGGTAAGTTGAATGTTCTAAATCTTTACCTTTGACTGTGGTTTTTACTGTTAGCTGAGTTCCCAGAACTTCAGACAGACGTTCCACCAAATCAGCAGCAACGATAAGATATTTAAATCTCACTTCCTCAACTGGAGAACTCACCTCTACAACTGCGTAATTTAGAGATGGATTAAGAGCAACACCCAAGTTAGCGGGAATTGTCCAAGGCGTTGTTGTCCAAATAGCCACACCCAACTCTGGCAAAAATTCTCCAAGTGCAGGTTTTACCGCCTCCGCTAAACTCGTCATTGGGAAAGCCACGTAGATACTACGCGAAGTGTGACCTTCCGGATACTCCAATTCAGCTTCTGCTAGTGCTGTTTTAGAACTGGGACTCCAGTGTACTGGTTTCAGACCACGATAGATGTAGCCTTTTAACACCATCTGTCCAAAAACACCAACTTGAGCCGCTTCATATTTCGGCTTGAGAGTTAGATACGGATGTTCCCAATCACCCCAAATACCATAGCGTTTGAAACTTTCACGCTGTTCATTGACTGTAGATAGGGCAAAATCTTTTGCTTTGTGACGCAGTTGCAAAGGCGTCAAGTTTTGCCGTTCTGCCGACTTCATATTCTGCAACACTTTTAGTTCAATCGGCAAACCGTGACAGTCCCAACCAGGTACATAACGAACTTTACGCCCGCGCAGCAGTTGATAGCGGTTAATAATGTCTTTAAGAATTTTATTTAAAGCATGACCAAGATGCAGAGAACCATTTGCGTAGGGTGGTCCATCGTGCAATATAAATAAATCGCCTGGATTATTTTGAGACAGGCGTTCATAAATTTTATTTTCTTCCCAAAACTTCTGGATTTCTGGCTCCCGCTTGACAGCGTTTGCGCGCATATCAAATTTAGTTTTGGGTAAATTTACTGTATCTTTGTATTTTCCAGTTTCTGTCACGATTTCATGCCAAGGAATAGTAATGTCTTCTCATTATTATCCATGAGAAAGACTTTAACGTGTCATTTAAAAAGTCAGCTTATCTGCCTGCTGAAATCCTTATACTTGCCCTCTATAAATAGAGGGGTTCCCTACACCCCAAATTATTTTGCCAAACACAAAGAAAATTCGTATGATTTCTCAACTAAGATTTTTGTAAGATTTTAAGAAAATTTTTACTTAGATCTGTTGTAAAGTCATAGCATCTTAATTTACGAGTTATCTGGAGCTGTATTTATGAGAAGGCGTTCTGCATTACGCGCCTTGCTGTTTTCTGCTGGGTTTCTAATTCCTGCTTGCACTCAAACGCGCAATATCAATCAAAACCAGGCATTAACAACCAATCAAATCCAAAAAATTGCTACCAAAACGGGAACAGTTGAGCTAACTTTGGTTGGTTATGGAGTGGCTAAAGCGCTTTACGCAAAAGCCATTCCAGCATTTCAGCAGGAGTGGAAAGCAAAAACCGGTCAAGATGTCAAGTTCAAAGAATCCTATGGTCCCTCTGGAGCGCAAACCAGAGCTATTTTGAGTGGTTTGCAAGCTGACATATTGGCTCAAAATCTCCAAAGCAATTTAGATCCTTTGGTCGAAAAAGGCTTTGTCAGCAAAGATTGGAGTCAAAGATTACCCAATCAAGCTTCCCCCGCAAGCACAGTTATGGTTATAGTCACAAGACCTGGAAACCCCAAAAAAATTCAGGACTGGAAAGACCTTGCTCGTGATGGTATATCTATAGTAGCAATTAACCCTCAAACTGGTGGCAATGCTCGATGGGGTGTCGTAGCAGGCTACGGCTCAATTCTCAAGTCTCAAGGAGAACAAGCGGCACAAAATTATCTCAAAGGTTTCGTCAAAAACATTAAGACGATGGTGAGTAGTGGGCGAGAGGCGACAGATACGTTTGTGAAAAACAAAATTGGTGATGCACTCGTCACGTTTGAGAACGAGATTATCTTTGCCAACAAGGTGATTCCTGAAGATTATCCTTACATTGTGCCAGCGAGTAATATCCAAGTCGATTTTCCCGTTACTGTTGTTGACAAGGTTGTGGATCAACGAGGTACTCGCGAAGTTGCAGAAGCATTTACAAAGTTTTTGTTTTCACCCAAAGGTCAACAAATCTATGCTCAAGCAGGCTATCGTCCGAATGAGCAACAAGCATATCAACAAAATGCCAGACAGTACAAGTCTGTGAAAACCCTCTATAAAATTGCTGATTTTGGCGGTTGGAAGCTTGTGAATCAGAAACTTTTTGCAGATGGCGCGTTGTTTGACTCTGCCCAAGCAGAGGCTCGAACGCGGTAATTTTAATGTCAGCTATCTCTTCGACTCTATCGACTCAGCGCTTTAATCGATCACTTTTGCAGGGTTTAGCCCTGACGTACATTAGCTTTATTATTCTTCTGCCCTTGAGCGTCATCTTCCTAGAAGCTTCCAAACGCTCTTGGCAAGAATTGTGGCAGGTGATCACAGCTCCTGTTGCTGTGGAAGCGTATAAACTTTCCTTTGGTGCTGCTATACTGGCTGCCTTAATTAATAGCGTCTTCGGGGTTATTCTTGCCTGGATACTCGTACGCTATGAATTTCCTGGCAGACGCTTAGCAGACGGTTTGGTGGATCTACCTTTTGCCATGCCTTCTGTGGTTGCTGGAATTGCTTTAGTCTCTCTCTACGGATCTGGTGGTGTTCTCGGACATTACCTTGATCCTGGAACATTCTTAGGAAACAGTTTACAACAGCTTGGTATCAAGCAGGTGAACTTGACCTCATCTGTGTTGGGAGTTGTTTTTGCTAAAGTTTTCGTAACGCTTCCTTTTGTCGTCAGAACCGTGCAACCCGTTCTCATGGAGATTGAACCAGAAGTTGAGGAAGCAGCACATACCTTGGGAGCAAATGCTTGGCAAACGTTTTGGCGAATTATTTTTCCGCAATTATTACCTGCAATTTTGACAGGGTTTACGCTGGCTTTTGCGCGTGCTGTTGGGGAGTACGGTGTCGTTTTGATAATTTCCGGTAATATTCCTTATGAAACGATGATTAGTTCTGTCTACATCTACCGTCGATTGGAGGAATATGACTATAGCGGTGCAACGGCGGTGGCGATCGTGCTTTTGCTGTTTTCTCTAGTCATTTTGATTTGTACCAATCTCTTGCAATGGTGGAGTCGGCGGTATGAGAGGTAGCTTACAAGCAAAGCAACAATCATTTCCTTGGGGACGCTATTTGTTAATTGCTATTGGTTTGTCTTTCTTAGCGATCGCCGTTGTTTTTCCTTTATTGAATATCTTTTATCAAGCGTTTGCTCAAGGTATTTCAGCTTATTTGACAGGAATTAGAACACCAGAAGCTCGTCATGCTATCTTTTTAACTATGGCGATCGCCTTAATTGCGGTTCCCATGAATACTGGTTTTGGGATTTTAATTGCCTGGATTTTAGCGCGATACTCCTTTCCCGGTAAACTTTTGTTACTCTTAATTATCGATTTGCCATTAGCCATTTCACCTACTGTTGTCGGTTTAATGTTCATCCTTCTTTACAGCCAAACTGTAGGTATCTTTGGTTCTTGGTTAGAAGCTGCAAATATAAAAGTTATCTTTGCTCTACCTGGGATGATTTTGACAACCATGTTTGTCACCTTTCCATTTGTGATACGAGAAGTACTACCAACGCTGCAAAGTATGGAACTTGCACAGGAAGAAGCAGCGCAAACACTAGGAGCAAATTCCTGGCAGACTTTCTGGCGCGTGATTTTTCCTTCTATTCGCTGGGCTTTACTTTACGGGGTGATACTTTGTACTTCTAGGGCAATTGGAGAATTTGGAGCCGTCTCGGTTGTCTCAGGTAAATTGATTGGAGAAACGAACACCCTAACATTACATATAGAACGAGTTTATAGCGAATACGATACAATTACCGCCTTCGCTTGTGCGTCGCTTCTAGCTTTCTTAGCATTATTGACCCTAATTGGACAAGAGTTGCTGCGAACAGTAGAAAAACCAAGAGATTTTATCCGATAACGAATCTTACTCCCTTCGCGCCAGAAGAATACTTATTTTTGAACCGTACCAGGTGCAGCGGAAAGTTCTGAGCCTCGCTCCGCGAGGCTCAGAACTTTCCAAGACAGAGAACACAGACACAGGAGTAAATTAGTGAAGTCAAAAACTCATTTGTGAAAAATTGGTTAGGATGAGGTTCTTCGTTTTTTCTAAGTGTTCATTTTAACAGAATATCAGCCGTGCCCTATGCATAGAAAATTTAAGATTGTATTAATATTCCTTGAATTTCTTCACCAACGGATATCAAATATTGCGATTATTCTATAACCTAATGAATGGACAAATAATTATGGAAGAATGTACAAAAGATAACTTTCGCAGATAAAATTGCCCTAGTAGAAGAAAGTAGGGGAGCAATATATTTCCTCGTTGCCCAAGCTGATTCCCATAATTTGGTGAATGTTGTGCTTACGGCCTCAGTCTGACGAATCTTGGGGCGTCTACCACAAAAGCCCATTGCCAATCACTGGCAAACAAAGAATTTGTTTTTGCTATTCCGTAATTCACAAAATACATCTTTAAGGAATTAGATGAATACGAACGAATCAAATGCCAAGGGAAACATTATCTGTGGCTCGTGTACCTATGATGAAAATCCTAAAACAGCTAAACACTGTCAAAGGTGTGGTAAGCCCCTTATTATTGCTTCTGTACCTAGCACACAGAGAATGACTAGCTCTACACTGTTCAAGAGTGAGATTACTTTATCAGTCATAGTGTTGCTGCTTTTTAGTCTAGGAGGCTACTTTCTTTGGCAGCAAGTTCAATCGTCAGCAACTCTCAGCAATGAGAAAGTTTCTGCCAACACCTCTTCTGACATCCAATATTACACTTCCATGAAGGAAGTTCCGAAGGTGCCAAACGGTACATTCAACTTTGGTGGTTCCCTGATTTTTGCATCATTAGTTGCTCAAGGTACACACAAGGCTATTAACCAGGCTTACCCGAATTTTGTCCTACGCTACACTGACCCAATTGACAACCAACCTGGTACTGGTAAAGGAATTGAGATGCTGCTCAAAGGTCAACTGAGCTTTGCTCTGTCCGGTCGTCCCCTTGAGAATGCTGAGTACAAACAAGCAATTGAGCAGAGTTTTAAATTGGATCAGGTAGCAGTTGCCATTGATGGGCTTGGCTGTTATACCCATCCAAATATTTCCATTCCTGGACTGTCGGTGACTCAACTCCAAGCAATTTACACGGGCAAAATCACTAACTGGAAAGAAGTGGGGGGACCAGACTTGCCGATTGTCCCTTTTAGTATCAACGTTAAAACCACCGCTTTACTCAAAACACTTCTTGGTTCAAATGTTGGCAATCTTAGCCCTAAAGTACGCTCCAGCCGGGACTACACTGTACTTGTTCGTGATGTTGCCTCTACTCCAGGAGCAATTGGTATCGGCGCAGCAATGCTAGTTGCCACTCAGCAGACGGTTCGCCCTGTAGCCTTGGCTGCTGGTAACACGAACAAGTATGTATCAGTCACGACTGATCGTCATAAACTCAATATGGCAGCGTTCCGGGATGGCTCGTACCCTATAACCAGGTACTTGTATATCATCATTCGCCGGGACGGTAGAGCAGATGAACAAGCTGGAGTTGGCTATGCTAATCTGTTGCTGTCTAAAGAAGGTCAACAATTTGTTGAAAAAGCAGGCTTAGTACCAATACGATGACTCAGGAAAACTACATATCAAACGACAACCTTGATTCATTGCTCGGAGAGTATACTCATCCCCAGGGATATCTAGAGTATGTCAGCAGCTTACCGTTTCTAGGTCGTTTGCACTGTTCAACTCGACAAATTGAGGCTGGAAGTTGGCAGGAAATTCTACTTGATTACGAAGTCGGTGCTTCTGGTATTGCAGACGGTGCTTGGATAAAAGTAACGTTCAAATTTTACTCAGATTGGGGACTGTTTCAGACGGAAGATCCCAAGGGGGCTAACTATCTTTCAGCAGAATATCAAGCCCGCCCTTGTCTTCCTGGTGAAAGTCCCGCAACGGTGCAGTCACTTAAAGTTCGGTTTGACCAGAAGGGACATGAACGTCCTTATCAAAAGGCGATTATTGTAGATATTGTCGATGGTTACATCAAACCAGGTGACCATATTTTGATTCGGTTGGGCGATCGCCGCGCTGGTGGACCAGGAACAAGAGTACAAACTTTTGTTGAGCAAGGTTTTCGCTTCCGTGCTTACATTGACCCGGTTGGCACCTCTCGCTTTGCCGAAATTCCTGGTGATATTGTGATTGATATTGTGCCAGGATCTCCAGCTAAACTGGCAATTGTGACTGGGCGACTTGTGAAAACAGGTGTTTATTTCCCAGTACGAATACGCACAGAAGATGTTTGGGGCAATACTTGTTGGGGATTGGGAGGACAACTGCGGTTAACAGATTGTAGAACACAACACGAGCAAATATTTAACATACCAGAGCAAGGTTGGGCGGTGGTAAAAACTAACTTGACTCTGGATGCTGATGAAGAAACAATACTACAAGCTACTTTAGTAGGAACTGAGTTACAAAGCGCTCCCACTCGAATCACAGCAGATAGTAACTTGGCTTATCCTCGTGCATTTTTTGCCGACCTTCATGTCCACTCCAACAACACAATAGGAACGAATAGTACAGAGTATAATTTCGCCTACGGTAGAGATGTGGCGGGGTTGGATGTTTTGGGTTATACGGCGAATGATTTTAATATTACTGAGGAGCGCTGGAAGGAAGATGTAAAGCTATGCCGGGAAGTTACCCAAGAAGACGAGTTTCTTTGTTATCCCGGTACAGAATGGTGTGGGAATTCAGCGGCGGGGGGCGATCGCAATATTGTTTTCTTAGGCGACGAAGTGCTATTTCCCTATGATCGCCAAGGAAAGCTGCTTCGCTCTTTTGAGTGGAATGAAGATATGAAAGCAAAGCAACTGCTTCCTGGCGCTTGGCCTGTAGATAAGCTTTACGCTGGATACATTCATAATCCAGAACAGCACCTGCTTATCCCCCACATAGGCGGACGACGTGCCATTTTAGACTGGCATCACCCCAAACTGGAACGTTTGATAGAAATTGGTTCGTCTTGGGGACACTTCCCTTGGTTTTACCAAGACGCCATCAGTCGAGGATATAAGGTTGGGGTGTCAGCGAATGGCGATGAACATCGAGGGCGTTGTGGCGGTGGTGTTCCTGGGACAGCGGTTTTTGGAGTCAATGGTGGACTAACTGGGGTGATTTCTCCTTCGCTGACAAAGTTGGATATAAGTCAGGCGCTGCGTTCTCGTCATACCTGGGCGACAACAGGCGATCGCTTAGTTGCTTTGCTTTGGTCGGGATCACACATTCAAGGAGATGAATTTACTGCATCCGATTCAGTTACCATTCACTATCGATTGCTAGGTACAACCGGCTGGGACGAAATTGCAGCACATACCCATAATGGTTTACTGTGGCATCGCAACCTCCAACTTGAAGCAGGTTACGCTGCAAATAAAATTCGCCTGCGCTGGGGTGGTTCACGGATTAAAGACCGCTATCGTTGGGCTGCATGGCATGGAACCTTAAAATTTTCTCATACATTAGTTCACAACTATCAACCTTATGGTCTAGAACATCCAGAGGAATATGTTAGACGAGATGGTGAACTCAAACTAGAGTTTTGCTCTGATACCTACGGAGATTCTGACTCTATTGAAATGGAACTATCTGATTTACTCCACGCTCACTTCCAACTGTATGTTGAAATCGATAGTTACATTAAGGTGGGAAGTCCACTACAGCGCAATCCTTATATCCATTGCCCAGAATTCAGGTGGGAATTCTCTGGCAAAGACCTTTTTAACCAAGGAATTCTGCGGCAAGAATTGGGAGGAGCAGAACTTTTCATTGCAGTAGAACGCTTGAGTGCAACTCCTATGCCAACAGATGTTAGTGGCAGTTTTACTGTAGAACCTCAGTCGAGTCCTCACGGTTTTGTGCCAATCTATATTTCAGGTCGTCAGGTTGATGATTCCAAAGTTTGGACTAGCCCTCTGTTTATCATGTTTGAGAACTGAACTACCGACACTTTTGCAAGGCGTGAGTGACGGTAGTTTTTTGGTTACATTTGCTAATTAAGAGTTTTGACTTGGAGGATTTGGTGGTACTTGCTCAGGAGGTGTTTGTGCTGGAGGAGCAAGTTCAGCGTCGGGTGCTACTTCCTCAACAGAGGGTGTTTTTTCCTCAATTTTGGTCTGTGCTTGAGCCGCTTCCACTAATTCCGGCGATGGGGGATTTGGTGGGACTGCTTGCGGGATCACCTCTACAACTGGAGGTGCTGGTGCTTCTGCTGTTGGAGTTTTTGCTTTGGTATCAGTGGTAGCAGGTGGGGTAACTGGTGGTTGCTTTGTGACTGGAGTGCGTCCATCGACAACTTCAACCTTTGGTTTGGCTGTGGGTGCAGGAGTTTGTGCCGTTTTAGACTTTTCAGGTGTCTTTTTATCCACAGTTTGAACTCGGTTTTTCAGCCCGGAAAAACTACCAACAATACTTTTTGGCAATTGAACAAGTTTTTGTGGAAGCGACAACCCAGAGACTTGCTGTTGAATGTTTGTTTTTACTGTTTCAGTGCTGGGTATCTGAGTTTGTTGTATCTTTGGTGTGAGTTGACGACGTAACGACAGCGTTTGCCAGCCAAACCAACCCAAAAGAGCCACACTAGCCACATGACCCAGCAAAAGACCCCCAGTAATGCGTTGGGCAAATATCCATAAGACTAAGGCGTAGAACAGTCCTACACCACTCAAAATAAAATCATTCTTACGGTGGATTTCAGGAAAAAAGAAAGCTGCTATGTAAAGTGCTACACTTCCAAGACCGACAGTCAACGCTAGGATATATGCCAGCATTTTGTGGTTACTCCTTACTGTGTCATTTCACTAGGGATTTGGGATTGAAGATGAGAAATTGGGAGTAGAAGTACTCACTCAAAAGTATCTAGTCCCCCCATCGTTATAACTAAATAACTAAATATCTCAATTTTGCAAATTTTGCCAGAAAGTTGTTGAATCAGATACAAATTAAAATTTTTTATCTGTGTAGGTTCAATATTTCGGGTATGTTTAAGAAGTCTTAATGTCTTCTTTAGGAGATAAGCAGAAATCTCGGATTACCCTTGAAGATAAAGAGAATCTGCAAGAGTTAGCCAGAATTTTATGACACAGCAAAGCTTTGGTGTGATTGGTTTAGCTGTTATGGGTGAAAACATCGCTCTAAACGTTGAGCGTAACGGCTTTCCAATCGCAGTTTACAACCGCTCGCGAGACAAAACTGATAAATTCATGGCTGAGCGTGCCCAAGGAAGAAACGTTAAAGCTGCTTTTACTTTAGAAGAGTTTGTGGCTTCTTTGGAACGTCCCAGAAAAATTTTAATCATGGTGCAAGCAGGTAAACCTGTAGATGCAGTGATTGCTCAGCTCAAACCCTTGCTGGACGAAGGCGACATTATTATCGATGGTGGCAACTCTTGGTTTGAAGATACGGTTCGCCGCACCCAAGAACTAGAACCCGCTGGGTTTCGGTTCATTGGTATGGGCGTCAGCGGTGGTGAAGAAGGAGCACTCAATGGTCCTTCATTGATGCCAGGAGGTACGCAAAGCTCTTACCAGTATCTGGAGCCAATTTTTAACAAAATTGCCGCTCAAGTCGATGATGGTCCTTGCGTGACGTATATTGGTCCTGGTGGTGCAGGTCACTACGTCAAAATGGTACACAACGGCATTGAGTACGGCGATATGCAGCTGATTGCAGAAGCCTACGATTTACTGAAAAATGCTGCTGGACTTGACCATAATCAACTCCATGAAGTTTTTGCCGAATGGAACACCACGGACGAACTCAATTCGTTTTTGATTGAAATTACGGCAAATATTTTCCCCTACATTGACCCAGAAACAAATTTACCTCTGGTAGATTTGATTGTTGACGCCGCAGGTCAAAAAGGGACTGGACGTTGGACGGTACAGACTGCGTTGGAATTAGGAGTTTCTATTCCGACAATCATAGCAGCGGTGAATGCCCGCATTATCTCTTCTTTTAAAGAAGAGCGCGTAGCAGCATCCAAGATCCTGACAGGTCCAACTGGCAAGTATGAGGGAAATACCCAAGAGTTTATCAACAAAGTGCGGGATGCCCTCTATTGCTCGAAAATCTGTTCTTACGCTCAAGGAATGGCTTTGTTAGCTACCGCGTCGCATACGTATGTTTTTGGATTGGATCTGGGTGAAATGGCGCGGATTTGGAAGGGTGGCTGTATTATTCGTGCTGGATTTTTGAACAAGATTAAGAAGGCCTTTAGTGAAAATCCAGCGCTGCCTAACCTCCTATTAGCTCCTGAATTCAAGCAGACGATTCTCGATAGACAAGATGCTTGGCGTGACGTGTTGGTAACAGCAGCAAAACTGGGAATTCCAGTGCCAGCATTTAGTGCATCTTTGGATTACTTCGATAGCTATCGTCGCGATCGGTTGCCTCAAAACCTCACACAAGCTCAACGCGACTACTTCGGGGCGCATACCTACCTGCGTCTGGATAAGCCTGGTGCCTTCCACACTGAATGGACGCCAATTTCTGAGCAGTCCGTGTCAACTTCAACACCAAGACAATTGGAAGCTGACCTACCAACTACACCTCCAGCGTCTTCAAAAGGCTAGAGATTTTTAGTTGAAAATTTTGCGGGTGACTCTGAAAAACTCAGAGTCACTTTTTTCAATTGCATAAGGCGCAGATAATTTTTGTAGGGGCGGCGTTTTCCTGCCCTTTAGAATCCCAAAGCCCCTGTTGTCGCAAATGGCGTCTAACAAAGCTATAATCTGTTTAACTTCACCAGTTCTGACAACTGAGTTGGTGAGTTCTTTGTTGTTAAAGCTTCACGCAGACAGATTTGACCTCTGTGTAAAGCTCTAGGGCATTATGTCCCATATCTCGACCCCATCCTGACTGCTTGTAGCCGCCAAAGGGCAGGGCAGCGTCAAAGATGTGATAGCAGTTAATCCAAACCGTACCAGCACGCAGTTTAGACGCTAAACGATGAGCTTTTGATATATCGTTAGTCCAGATTCCTGCTGCCAAGCCATAAGTGCTATCATTGGCTACCGGGACAAGTTCATCCACGTCTTTAAAAGGCATCGCCGTTACGACTGGACCAAATATCTCCTCCTGTACCACCTTCATTGTCTGCTTAGTATCAACTAGCACTGTTGGCTCCACAAAATAGCCCTGGTTGCCAATGAGCTGTCCACCAGTTACTGCTTTTGCACCTTCAGCAAAACCTGACTGCATATAGCCATAAACTCGGTCAAGTTGCTCATCAGAGATCAGTGGTCCCATTTCTGTGCTGGGATCAAGTCCTGGTCCAATTTTAATTTTCTTCGCTTCGGTAGCAACACCTTCCACCACTTGGTCAAAAATATCTTGTTGAATGTAAAGTCTTGAACCCGCATTACAACATTGACCATGATTGAAGAAGATGGAATTGGCTGCGCCCTTAATCGCCATCTCTAGATCAGCATCTTTGAACACGACGTTGGGTGATTTACCGCCTAGTTCCAGAGAAACCTTTTTGAGGTTACCAGCAGCAGCTTGAACAATCAATCTACCCACTTCAGTTGAGCCAGTAAAAGCAACTTTATCAACATCGGGATGTGCAACTAGGGGAGCACCTGCAGTTTCACCATAACCAGTCACAATATTGACGACACCATCAGGAAATCCAGCTTCACAGATTAATTCGCCTAAGCGAATAGCTGAGATGGGGGTTTGTTCGGCTGGTTTCAAAACGATTGTGCAGCCAGTAGCTAAAGCCGGACCTAATTTCCATGCAGCCATTAACAAAGGGAAATTCCAAGGAATAATTTGCCCGACAACTCCAACAGGTTCGCGCACTGTGTAGGCAAAATATTGAGTGCCAGCAGAGATGGGAATCGTATTTCCTTCAATTTTTGTCGCCCATCCTGCCATGTAGCGAAACAAGTCAACCGCACCTGGCACATCGGCAACACGAGCAACACTGATTGGTTTACCATTATCCAGGGATTCTAATTCGGCAAACTCTTCCAGGTTTGCTTCTATTAAGTCTGCTAGTTTCCAAATTAGTCGTCCGCGTTTTGAAACAGTGAGTTTTGACCAAGAACCACTTTCAAACGCTTGACGTGCAGCTTGTACGGCTCGATTTATATCTTCGCTCTCACCAGAAGCCGCATGAGTAATAACTTGACCTGTTGCCGGATTATATACGGGAAAGGTTTGACCACTCGCAGACTCAACCCATTTTCCCCCAATCAGTAGTTTCAATGGCTGGGTTAAAAACTTCGTCACTTGGTCGCGCAGAGGAATTCCAACTGCTTCTTGAACTAAAGTTGACATATTAATCTCCTTTTTATCAAGTTGTCATCAACTGAACTTGCATTTTTTTACCTTCAGTAAAACTCGTCAATCCTGTTTACTTGATTTGTAATACAGAAATTTAGCTTAGAGAGCTTTTCTTCCATAATTCTTATTGAATTATGCTGAAAGTGACAAAGGAGGATTAAAAATCTGTACTACCTAGATTGTTCTAACTGAGGGTTTGAGCTTCATCAACGACAAATAGTCTACCTGCCCGACGAATAGCTTCAGGTTTGTGAATTTGCAGGAACCTTAACACTCCGATGCCCAGCAATAGCCAAATTAAGACGATAACTGGTGCGAAGTGAAGTGGTGCTGGTGGAGGGGGATAAAGCGTGCCAACTAGAACACCAGTAATCGTGATCATCGAAAGCCAAGGTAGCAGAGTATGACGCAACCAACCAAAGCGTGTAGAGTTTTGCTTTAACTGAGTGCGGCGTGTTGTCGATAAATATCGAAAACACGCCAAACTAGTCAATCCATAGATCGCTAGAGCCGCCAGTGTTAAGACTGTTCCCAGAAAACCAAACGCCTGAATCGGTGTCCACAGCATTCCCAACCCCAGCCCCACAAACGCAGAACTGCCACTCAACAGGAAAATGGCATTTGTCGGTGTACGATAGGTAGGATGAATGTGCGCTAACCAACGGGGAAATAGTTCTTCTCGACTGATGGCATAGACAATTCGAGCAGCAGCGTTGAGAAAAGCAACGGCACTGGCATATCCTGCCATAATTCCAGCAAAATCAATCAATAAGGCGAACCCATTGCCCCAAGCGTGACGTGCGATCGTATCGAAGGGGGCAGCATCTTGGGTAAAGGCTGCCATGTTATGAATCCCATATCCCAGCGTTGCCACATATGACATCAGTACATAGAACATGCCCACTAACACTAGGGTGATCACCGTCGCTTTTGGAATTGACTGTCGGGGATTTTGAACTTCTTCACCCAACGTAGTTGCCGATTCAAACCCGACGAAACTGAGGATGGACAAAATGACACCAGCAACCAGGTTACTATGCTGTGGTAGTCCCGTCAGCGTGAAGGGTACGAGTGTCAGTTGTCCGGTTTTGCCAGCTTGCATGAGTACGATGAGCGCGAGCAACAGACAAACGCCGAGTTCAAACATCAATAGCGTCAGATCCAATTGCAGCGAGAAGCGAATGCCGCGATAACACACTGCCCCCACGATCAAAGCGAACAAGCAATACCATAATGTCCAGTTTAGGTGTACGTCAAACCAGTGCAGCAAGAGTTCTTGAAAATTCGCACTCATTACTAGAAAGACAAAGGCAATAGTTACGCCAAAGGAAATTAAACTCAACCAGCCAGCGAGAAAGCCCCAGCTTACTCCTAATCCCTGAGTCACAAAGGTATACAACGAGCCGCTCGTGGGAAACTCGGCTGCCATCATGCTGATTTGATCAGCAACTAGCAAAGCCACCCCAAAACCAATAATGTAGCATAATGGCATTGCTGCGCCGACGAGTCCCGCTTGGGGAATGGAATTAAAAAAGATGGCACCCACTGGAGACATTGCAGCGATAGCCATGACGATCGCATGGCGCAATTGCAGCGTGTTGCGTTGCAGGTTTGGGGGTTGGTTTGAAGAATTTGTAGCAGGTGTCATATCCGAGGGTGGTTTTTTTGCTGATATCTACAATAGTGCTTATAATCCGTTAATGGAAAAATCAGCACAATTTATTGCCCGATCCCTGGAGTGGACGACACCAATCTCAAATAATCATTGTATAGGAATCCGGTTTGATTTTTGAATTGACTCGTAGAGGTAGGCAACAGGCAACAGGCAATAGGCAACAGGGAAGAAGCAATAAAGGTGTACGGAGTTTTTTTCAAAAATTAAATAGGAGTCCTATATTACCACTTTATTAATACGTAAGTCCTAAATACTATATAACATTCCATAATTGACAATATATCAATCATTCACCTTTTTTATACTTAGCCTTTAATTCTTCCAATTCTTCATCTATTTTGCTTTTACTAACATTCGCTTGGGGTGTTTGTGGCTGAGGCTGAACATTAGGACTTTTATTGCTTTTGGATTTTCCACCTTGAAGAAAGAGAGTTTTCATTTCGTCTAATTCTGTGTCTATTTGACTCCTCGCTTGATTGGTAGAAACAGGTGTGGAAATAGGTGTTGATGCAGTAACAGGTTGTACTGAAACGACGGGTGTTGGAGGTAATTGTGGCTTTTGGTCTAAGTCTTTGAGGACTTGATCTACAGTTTGGTAACGCCGAACGGGAATGCTTTGTAGCATTTTGTCTAGGATACGGCTCAACTCATTACTAACTGGGCTTGTGATATATTGTCGCCAAATCCAAGCATCGTTGTTGATATCGTACAAGTCAAAAGGAGAGCGTTGAGTTAACAGATGAACACAGGTGACACCTAAGCTGTATATATCACTGGCAAAAATGGCCTTTCCTCTGATTTGTTCAGGAGCAACATATTCTGGACTCCCAATACTGGTTCCTGTTCGGTTTAAAGCTGTGTAAGTCGCTTCTTTAGCAGCACCAAAATCTACTATAACCAGATTCCCGTTGCTTGATTTTATGTTTGTACGACGAATAATATTTTCTGGCTTAATATCTCGGTGAATGACTTGTCTAGCATGGCAAAATTGCAGCACTGGTAATAAATCATTCAGCAGTTGCCGAATTTGAGTTTCATTAAATGCACCTTTTTGTTGCAATTCCTGGGCTAAGTTTAGTCCGTCAATAAATTCTTGTACAAGATACTGCCGATCATCTTGAGTGAAATAAGCTAATAGTTCTGGAATTTGAGGATGCTTGCCCAATTCATCCAAGCGCATTGCCTCTTGGGTAAACAACTCTACTGCTTTCTGAACTGTACTAGTACCTTGAGCTTGGGGGTAGAATTGCTTAATGACGCAGCGTGGTTTGGATGGCTTATCCTGATCTACAGCTAAGAAGGTTCTGCCAAAACCACCCTGTCCTATTGGTTTGATGGCACCGTAGCGCTCTTTAAGCAGTAACTTGGAACCACACGTGTGGCAAAATTTTTCGTGATTGATGTTAACAGGGTTGGGGCAATTGGGATTTAAGCAATAGCTCATGTGACAAATATGGCTTTCACGTAGCCTTGATACGTTGGTCTACGCTTTCATATGTTTTTATTTTGCCACGTTCAAAGATGATGGAGAATATTGGTCAAAAATATTTTAAGAAGAACTCAGTTGTTAGAACCCAGAACAGGCTAGCCCCTAAGGGGGTGCACTCAAAGGACGTCTCGCTACGCCCTCCAGAATACATCCCCACTAAATAAATGCACGGGGATTTCAATAATGACCGAAGAAAGAACTCAGAACACAGAACTTAGTAGTCAGAATCAGAAACGGGAAAAAGGGTACAAGCCCCTGTTTTTTAAACATGAAAGTACGTGTTAAATGTACTTGTATATACGTAATACTGAAGTTGAGCCGTCCTTGTTCAAATCCCCTAAATTTATTTATGGGGTTGGGCTAATACCAACGAAAAATCTGCCAGCCTCCGGAAAAATCGCCCCATGAAAAGTCGTGATTTTTGTATACCAGTTGACAATTGGGGCGATTTTTCCGCATCAACCGAGGCTTAGAACCCGTTAGTTGTAATGAGGCACCGCAGTTTTTCCGGGTTTGGTGAAACGGATGTATTCTGAGTTCTGATACTAAATCCGCTTTTAGAACCCCCTTTTAACCCAGGCGATTAGAAATCGCGGCTACACAAACGAAGTCCGCCTACGCGGACTAAATAATAAAGGGGGTATTATATCCGGATTTAGTATGAGTTCTGACTACTGAGTTCTTCTTAAGCCGTATTTCTACAGGTCTACTTAATGAAATTCATTTTTTATTTTCTCATAAAATAAATACATTTTGTATAATTTTGTTACTGATACTTCTGGAGCGTGTAGTGGGGCGCAACCCATTCTGACTTCTAAATTCTGAATTCTTTGTGGGTCAATTTTGAAGTATGGAACGCTGACTTTTTAGTTGGAGGAGTGTTTTCCAATCTTGTAAAGCATTCTGGGTCCAAAGCCAATTTTTCCCCAATTCTTCGACCCCAAAATTGACTGGGTCATCTTTAACGATCATTTGACGTAGCTTGATGGCTTCATTGAGATATTGCTGGCGTTTTCCATCTGGTTGGTTGTTTGCAGTTTTATACAAACCAATAGCTAACCCAGCATAAGCTGTTAAAGCATCCCGAGGCACTGGCTTTGAAGATAAAAATGTTGTCGCAGAAGCGGCAGATTTGCTCTGCTGCTCTCTGACTGCGAAACTCAATGCCTTAAACCAAGAGTCATTTGCTCGGTTAAGGTTACCTTGTGCGTAGTAGGCAAAGCCTAAAGCATTATTATACAAAATTGAGTCTGGTTGAGCCTTGAGCGCACTTTCCCAATAACGACGTGCATCATCGACGCTGTATCTATTGTCTCCTGTCTGGATAAATTGCCATGCTAATCGCCCTTTAAGGAAATAGACTAATGCATTGTCTGCAAACTTTTCGGGAATCGCGTTAAGGGCGGCTTGAGCGTTAGGAAGTACATTACGATTAAGCAGTTCTTCGACAGCCTGTAGTCCTGTTTGCAAGTCGCCTTGACTCAATTTGTCGGTGGCGATCGCACTGACAGCTTTAGTTTCAGTTGTTTTAAAATTGGCTTGTGGGGTACTGCCGGTTTGTTGTTGAGACGTAGAAGAAAAAACCGGTATTTGTTGATTATGTGACCACCAATTTAAACTGACAACGGCTGCTATGGCGCAAAGTGCTGTTCCTGCAAGGGCGATCGCACTCACTCCTATACTATCCCGCGAGACTCTACGTCTTTTGCCTTGTTTCGGTTTTGCTGTTTGTGTCCGCCGAATAGTGGTTGTCTGAGCTAATGGCTGGACATTTGAGTTTTCCCAATCTTCTGGCAAGTCCAGCTCTTGTTGGCGACTCAGTTCACTATTGGAGGGAAGTTCGCGAGGATCTGCGCCCTGCTGTCTACCATAGGATGCGGCTTCACGAACTTCTTCCCACATCCCAGTATCATTTTCCAGCGAAGCTATTTCACCTGAAACTTCTTTATCATCAAGACTATCTTCCCCAAATTGCACAAGTTCCGCTTTCATGGAAGATTGCTCAGATGTGTTTTGTTTATCTAGCTGGCGGAACAAATCTGAAACAATCGCTGAATCTTCTTCATAAGTTGGGTCATCGTACTCAATTTCATCAATCAGGTCGCCCCAGGTTTCTTCGCCTAGCAAGTCTAGATCATCGAATGAGTCTCTTGCCAAAGATGAGGGTAACATATCCTCAAGAGGTAAAGGCATACTGGCGTCGTTTGCCTGCTCTGAGTAAATTATTGCTGATGTCTTTAAAGATGGATTGTACTCGTTAAATAACTCCTCATCTTGAGGTAACGATATTTCTGGGCTAAGATAGCCGTCAAATCCTGGCTGGAGATAAAGAATTGGTAGTGCCCAGTACAGTTGGTGGGAACCATAAGCAGCAATTAATCCTTGGCGCATCCGACTCACGCACAAATCCACAGGATACCCGTGAGAAAGGTTGCGGTAAAACAATTGTGTTAGCAGTAGTGCTACTTCATCCGGAATGCGTTCTGACATTGCCAAAACACTCCTGATGCCCCGCCTGACCAAGCTTTCTGTCAAATTACGTTCCCCTGTGTCTGTTACTCCACCAGAGGAGGTCGCTGCATATGTTCCCAGGCAGGAGTTAAACACTGCCATTTGGATATTATTGTTGACCAACAAGCCAGCTAAGTCGTCACCACTGAGGGTTTCCCTTAAACCAGTTCTGCTACTGACAAGATAAATTTCTCCGCCGTTAGGACTGATGTTACTGTGACCAGAGTAGTGCAGAACGTGGTATCGTCCTTGTTCTAGGGCTTGTGTCAATTCTTCTCGCCCTGGTTGTTCTAACAGGGTCAGTTCTATGTGCGGCAGATAATTGCCGCTTTCGCCAGGCTGAAGTTCCGCTTGGAGTTTGATGGCTTCTTGTTTGAGCAAATCTAGACGCACGAGATCTGTGGGAGAAGCAATTGCCATCAATACCTTTAGCCCGCCTTCCTCTGCTGGTGCTGGCATACCTGTTGACGGCAAACGAGACGTTCTACCAATGCCATTTTGGTAGCGAGAAAAAGCGATATAAGGTCCAGTCGCAATTGGGCGATCGCCTGCATGCATGACTTCCCAAGGTAGACGTGCTAATTTAGTATCTTTGAGCCCTAATCGCAAACGCAACACCTGTTGGTGGTTTTGGGCTATTCCTTGTGCCGTAATCCAACTATCTCTGAGAGTGCCTTGAAACAGTGCATTATAAAGTTGCTGACCCAACGCTACCAAGTTGACGGAGTTTCGTGCTAGAGCATCTCCCTGTAGCACCGACTTCAACGGGTCATTCATCAAATGTCCCGCAGCCGTCAACCAATCACCCACAGGCCAAGTCACCAGTTCTTCTGCTAATGGCACCCCAGGCGCGACTTGTTCCGTGCGCACCAAGTAGTCATTTTGCCCTACTGGGGTTACGGAAATGTGAAATTCCTGGGTCACAACTGCTCCTGTTTGCCTCCTAAATCTGGTTTGAAACCCGAAAGTTTCAAGTCGATGTTTTGCTTTTTCTTATACCTTAGATGCATCCTGGCACTGATTGTTTCTGGTTCGTGTCGTTTTGCTCATCAGCTTTAAGCTGTAAGGATTCACAGATCCACGAGTCATAATTCATGCTGTCTTCTCTTACGACTAGTTTAAAAGTCTCGCTTTGATTGCTTCAACCTTTGGAGTATCGCAACATAAAAAATTCTTGGTTCATAAAACTACATCCCATAGATTGAGTTCTTATACTACAATTTTAAATTCTGAACTAATCTTCTTTCATAACTTTATCCGGATCTTGTCAATTTAGCCCAGAACTTTCTTACTGGTAGATGCACCTTGATCTTTACTCCCATGTAGGCTAACACCTTTTGGGAGTTTTTCTGTCTTTACTGATTTTATTCTCAAGCTAGGAATAGGAGGGTTTGGGGTCTTTTGGGAAAATCATTTACCTACATCTCTACATCAAAATTAATTTTCTGGTGATCATTAACTCATTTGTTCACACCCTGTGAGTTTTGTTGATCACTCACAAAAAATCCCAATTATTTTTCTATACAAAATCATCCGGAGAAAGTCATTATCTCTAGAACATAGTATTGGTAGATGCACCCTGATAACTGACACCCCTAGTGGACTTTCGGCTACTTGGGGTTTTTTTTATTTTTAGTGGATGTTGAACTTTCACTACAGAACTACTGATAAAAATCTTTATTTTTTGTCTTCTGCTTTTCTTTCATAGTAGATAAAGGCAAAATTTTTTCCTCTATTTTGCAGAATTTCTCCGGAGAAAGTCGTTATCTCTAGAACATAAGATTGGTAGATGCACCCTGATAACTGACCCCTAGTAGACTTTCGGCTGCTAGGGGATTTTTCTGGCTGACACAGCTATAGCTTTAATTTTCGCGCTTTTTGTTTCAAATACTTAGTTATTTTTCAAACATACAAATCAGGAATGCATCGTGATAACTCACTTCTTTAGTCGGCTGCCAGAAACTGAGATTATATTTATTTTTAACACAAAATACATTTTATTTATTTAGTTTTTTAGAAAACATAAAATCTGTAGATGCACCCTGATAACTCACTTCCCTAGTTGGCTACTCGCTGCTGGGGATTTATTTTTTTGATACAAAAGTGGCGAGATTTAGCAGTTTTTGTCCGGAACACCCTAGTTATTCATAGAACATAG
>NZ_JABXYX010000078.1 GCF_017982655.1 Brasilonema sp. CT11
GGATTGTTATCAAATTATTTAGTTCAGCAACTAAAACGTCCTGATGTTCCCATGTTTATCACCTAGTTGTTTGGCGTGCGGCGCAGCTACGCTGCGCCATTGCTTGTGACAGTTGCGTAAGTCCTGGCTACGTTTGATTGCAACTTGATATAAGTTGTTGTGCAAATGTTTCGCAGCGGCAACAAAAGACCCCACAACCACGTCGGATTATGGGGACTTACAACTACTATGAACAAGATGTACCAGGGTACCCCGCCCAAGGACAGCGGGGTGCGTGTCATCATTATTTAGTTAGGGATGAGTGAAGTGATTTATGCATTTCTGACTCCTGAGTTCTTTTATTAAATTTCAAACGTCAACTGACGTGCAGCCCCATCATCGACAAAACTCTGTTCGCCAACACCAACTAGTTCCACAATGACTTCACGCGTTGCGGGTGAAAAGTTACCTTCTCGTCCTCCAATCTCAACAATCGTTCGTTGCCCTTCTGAACAAACCTGGTAAGTTGTTGTGCAAAAGGCTCCTGTTTTGTGCTCAAAGGTATGACCGTCATCTTCATAAAGTGTAAACTCACCTGTCCCCATCCAGATCCGAAGCCTGATCTGGTCTAAGGGACGTTCATCTACGTATTGCATGACTGGTGCCATCGGAATAATCGAGCCAGCACGAACATATAATGGCATTCGCTCAAGTGGTGCGTGTGCCAGAATGTGAATTGGTCCTTGAAAAGTCTCGCCACTCCACCAATCGTACCAGCAACCTTCAGGTAAGTACACGGCACGGTGTTCAACACCTGGACGATAAATTGGTGCTGCTAATAATGACGGACCAAGCATAACTTGGTCACACAGAGTGAATGTTTTCGGGTCATTGGGAAAATCATACAGCAGGGGGCGCAGAATTGGTGAGCCAGTGGTTGCAGCTTTCCAGAAGAGAGTGTAAAGGTAGGGCAGCAGTTGGTAACGCAGTTCGATGTACTCGCGGCAAATTTTTTCAACGCGATCGCCAAACACCCAAGGTTCATGCTGTGCTGTCGTTAATGCTGAGTGTCCCCGCATCAAGGGGTAAAGCATTCCTACCTGCATCCAACGAGCAAATAGTTCAGCCGTCGCGTTACCCGCAAACCCTCCAATATCACTACCCACAAATGCGACGCCCGATAGACCCAGGTTACACATCATCGGTAAGGACATTTCCAGGTGTTCCCACAACGATTGATTATCTCCCGTCCATACTGCAGACCAGCGCTGAATCCCAGCGTATCCAGATCGTGTCAGAAAAAACGAGCGTTCTGTCGGACGAGATTTTTCAAGTCCCTGATAAGATGCCTGTGCCATCATTTGTCCATACAGGTTATGGGTTTCGGTGTGGGTAGTTCTCTCGTCAGTTGGTCCCTCGGCAGCATCAAGGGGAAACGCAATCTTCTCACCAGGATCACCGAATGGACGGTCATCAAGTGTCGGTTCATTCATGTCATTCCAGATTCCAGCAACACCCACGTCGGTGAGACTGTTTAGCAAATTTCCCCACCAATCTCTAACTTCAGGGCGCAGGAAATCAGCAAAGACGGCTTTATCGGGCCAGACATAGCCGTGAAATAGCTGACCATTCGTTTTCCGAATAAAATAGTCGTTTTCTAATCCCTCATCAAAGACTTTGTAATCTGCTTCTGGCTCGTACTTGACACCTGGGTCAACAATTGTCGTTACCTTGAAACCATCTTGCTTGAGATTGTCTATTAATTCTTTGGGGTTACCAAATCGCTTCTGACTCCAGGTAAAAACCCGGTAGCCGTTCATATAGTCAATATCGAGATGGATAACATCACAGGGAATGCGGCGCTGACGAAATTCATTCGCCAGTTTGCTTACTATATCTTGTGACTCATAACTCCAGCGACACTGGTGGTAACCGAGTGACCATTTGGGCGGTAACGGCATCCGTCCGGTTAGCTGGGTGTAAGTCTCAAGAATTTTTGCAGGTTCTGGTCCATAAATAATGTAGTAATCCAGTTCACTCCCCTGAGTTTCCATCCGCCAGACTCCAGGTTGTTCTGCACCCAAATCAAAGCGACTCCAAAAAGTCGTATTGAAGAAAAGCCCGTACCCCAATCCAGGACGCAACGCGATGAAAAAAGGAATCGCCTGGTACATACTGTCTGTCAGGATACCATAATCAATCGCATCAGATGTCCAGTTGGTTTTGACTTTTGAACGCTGATCGAGCAAGCCAGTGGGTTCACCGAAACCATAAAAATGTTCATCAGCTTCAATCCGTTTCCAGCCAGCAATAGCACCAGTCCGCCACCCCATCCCTGAGTCGGCATCTTGAGCAAAGGGCTGTCCGGATTTGTCAAAGCACTGGATACGACAAGGATTGCGGGACACAACGAGGCGCAGCTGCTCAGTTTCAATTTCTATAGCCTCTGCTTTTTCTCGCACCTCAAACGCCACAGTCGGCCATTCTTCATCCGCCTGTGCGACTGCCCACGATCGCCGGGGTAGGAATTCACTCGTTGGCGTCATTCGTACCCGAATTAAGTTCGGGGCTAACACGCTAACCCTTAAACAGGGATCGCCACACTTGAAGAGAATATGGCGATCGCTCTGTTGTATTGTTTGCACTCCCTCAAGAATTGACCAAGCCGGTTCGGTTGTGTGCAGTTGTCCAAAGTATTGCGGCATAATCCTGATTCAAAGACAATGACTTCGCCTCATTGAGATTTACACGACCTACTGGCAAAAAGCTTGTATCATTAGGCATATATAGACTACACTGGCTATCTTCACATCAACCATGACTGATACACAAACTTGGTATATTGTCAAGCATTCGGCTGGTCATTGCGAAATTATCCCCAGTGATGAAGCGATCGAGGAAAATAATCCAGAAATTATTGAGCAATGGGGGCCGTTTAGTTCCCAAGGAGAAGCCATTGCCCGCCGCGTAGGACTGATTAGATCTAATAAGTGCCAACCTGTCTGAAGTCAAAAGTTAAAGGTCGAAAAAACTTTTTTGACCCTTGACCCCTATGCCCAGAGGGCACGCTACGCGAACGGGGTTCGCCCTTCGGGTTCGCAGTCGCCTACGGAGGGAGACCCTCCTGCAGCGCTGTCTCACCAGTCGCTTTATGCCGGGGAACCCTTTCAGCAGTCACCTACGGAGGGAAACCCTCCTGCAGTGCTGCTTCACCCCCGCGCTGGCTCACTTTTGACTTTTTAATTTTTTTCTGCCCTGCTGTTTCCTTTCTGTGCAATTTCTTTGCCGATCACTTCAACAGCTTTGGCAAATTGGGGATCTTGTAAGGTGGCAATTTTGTCGCGCTGTTTGAGCCATAGCTCCTCTCGCTGAGGAGTCGTCAACTCCACTTTGACATCTGGGTCAATTCCATGATGATTGATATCACGATTATTAGGAGTATAGTATTTCGCAATTGTCACCGCCATTCCGGAACCATCGTCGAGAGGACGCACTGATTGCACTAAGCCTTTGCCAAAGGTCTGACTACCGACTATAACAGCACGCTTGTTATCCTGCAAAGCTCCGGAGAGGATTTCACTAGCACTTGCTGAACCTTTATCCACTAATACCACCAGCGGTTTGTTTGTCAAAGCACGTCCATTTGCCACTTCTCGCTCTACTTCTGCGAAGCGGTCTTTGGTGGAGACTATCGTGCCCTTATCCATCCACATTCGGGCAATTTCGACGCTAGAGAAAAGTAAGCCACCAGGATTATTACGTAAATCCAGGACATAACCAGCGACTTGCTTATTCTCTAAATTTGTGATTGCTTGTTGCATTTCTTTACCAGCGTTGGCGCTAAACTGCTTCAAGCGAATATAACCAAGATTGCCTGCTGGAGTTTGTTTTTGAGAGTACTCGACTGGATGAATTTCAATCTTAGCTCTTGTAATGTTAAATTGTTTTTCCTGACTATTGCGCAGAACTGTCAAGTTGACCGTTGTTCCTGCTGTACCTCGGATTAAGGATACTGCCTGATTGGTATCCATACCCTCGGTACTTTTTCCGTTGATTTTGGTGATGATATCTTTTGCCAAAAGACCAGCTTTTGCAGCAGGTGTATCCTCAATCGGCGCAATTACAGTCAGCTTCTTCGTTTTCTCATCTAAACCAATTTGGATACCAATACCTGTCAGTTCTCCAGAGGTATCCACTTGCAGACTTTTAAACTCCTCTGGATCCATAAACCGAGTGTAAGGATCACCCAGCTTTTTGAGCATTTCGCGGATCGACTTGTAAGCCTGCTGCTTGTCGCTGTAGGACTTATTCAGGTACTCACGACGAACAGCCGCCCAATCTAATTTATTAAAAGTACCATCTACATATTGGCGATTAATAACTTGCCAAACTTCATCTATTAATTCCTTAGGACTTTCTTTAAATAAAGCTTGTCCTTGTGAGTGAATACCCAGGCCAGTGACTGCTATTGTTGTCAGTGTCACCGCTGTAGCACCCAAAACAAGTCCACTTCTTGTAATCACCATAATGACAGCTGTGCAAGACGCAAAATTTTCTAATCAGTATGCTCAATCTAACACAGGGTTTTGCACTAAAGACTGAGCATATTTTTTTATTTCATAAAAATGCTTTGTCATCCGGCGACTACCGATGTCGGCGGTACAAAATTTGTCGAAATTTTGAAAATTTTATGGATCTATCCAACGTCCATCTATCTTAATTAAGTTGATCAATTCTTCCACTCCTTTATCTTCTGGAACTTTTTTAATTTCTTCTCTTCCACGGTAAAGAGAAATGTATCCAGGCGTTTTGCCAACATAACCGTAATCAGCATCAGCCATTTCCCCAGGTCCATTGACAATACACCCCATGACTGCCACATCGAGTCCAGTGAGATGTTTAGTCGCTTCGCGGACTTTGTGCAGAACTTCTTCTAGGTTAAACAATGTCCGTCCACAAGAAGGACAAGCAACGTACTCCACCATTGTTTTGCGCAATCCCAAAGCTTGCAAAATACTGTAGCAGACAGGGATTTCTTTCTCTGGTGATTCCGTTAGTGACACGCGAATTGTATCGCCAATACCATCAGCTAAGAGAGTGGCAATACCAGCGGTAGATTTAATCCGTCCATACTCGCCATCACCTGCTTCGGTGACACCCAAGTGCAGAGGATAATCCATACCCAGTTCATCCATCCGCTGTGCCATGAGACGGTAGGCGGCTAACATCACTGGCACTCGTGAAGCTTTCATAGAAATCACCAAATTGTGGAAATCTAAAGATTCACAAATGCGAATAAATTCTATTGCTGATTCCACCATACCTTCTGGGGTATCGCCGTAGGTGAACAGCATTCTTTCACCAAGAGAACCGTGATTTACCCCAATTCGCATAGCTTTTCCTTGATCACGTAAGGAAATCACCAATGGAGCCAAAGTTTCACGAATTTTTTCGCCAATTTCGTTAAACTCAGTTTTAGTGTATTCGGTTCTGTTGGGGTTTGGCTTTTCAAATACATACAACCCTGGATTAATCCGCACTTTTTCTATGTGTTTGGCGACTTCCAAAGCGATTTTCATACCATTGTGATGTACATCCGCCACAATTGGCACATCCTGGTAGGTTTTGATTAATTTTTGTTTAATCTCTGCCAGCGCTTTGGCATGAGCCATACTGGGTACAGTAACGCGAACAATTTCGCAGCCAATTTCATGAAGACGGCGAATTGCCGCGACTGAACCATTTATGTCTAGGGTATCTTCGTTAATCATTGACTGCACTACCACAGGGTAGCCACCCCCAATGATGACATCGCCTACTTTGACTGGACGGGTTTTGCGCCGTTTGATCGTGGTGTCAAAGGTGGGTTGAAGATTTGCAGTGTTGGAAGTTGTTGTTGTTAGCGTAGGCAGGGTTTGCATATCCTGTTAAGTAAAATTTTGGTAGCAAAGATATCCAGTTGGAAAACATTCTGTTTCCCAGATTGCCACATGAAGGGGTAGTTTGAGTAATGAAGTTGAAAAAAAAGCAGGAAAAAAGTGAAAAAATGAGTGGGGGAGGAGAGGGAGTGGAGAAACAGGTAAAAATGACTATTGAATCATCTAAAAACCAAAATTCAAAATCTCAAATTCCTCTCAACGATAGATGTTATCAGTAGCAGCTATGATTATATGAACCAATTATTAATTTCTGTCATTCATTCTATTCCTGACAGTGAGGCTTTAATTGACACTGTACTGCGCCATTACCCCATCAGCGATATCCGTAACTGCAAACTATACAAACGAGGATTAAACGATACGTATTTGGTGGAAACTGAGCAACAAAGATATATTCTACGAGTTTATCGACGTGGGTGGAGAAATAAGCAAGAAATTGATTTTGAACTGGAACTGTTAGCGTTTCTACACGAGCAGAAACAGTCGGTTGCATACCCCATTGTAAGAAAAAATGGCGTTTTGACAACAGAAATTGCCGCACCAGAAGGAACGCGTTACGTGGCTGTGTTTTCCTATGGCGATGTTTTGCCGTATTGCTGGTTCACTGAGGAGTGGATTGATGAGCGTTTAGTAATGTTAAAAACTTTGTCAGAGAATGAATTGAAAAAAATACTTTTTTTGTATATTGAAAAAAATGTTAATAGTAAAATTTCGTTTTCAAGAACTTCAAAACGTAAGATTAGCAGGTTATATTTGTTTTCCTGCTTAGTATGGAAACGAGTAAAAGCTAGATACAATGATGGAAAAAATTTTAAAAAAGGCGGTATTGTGCCTAAAATTACTATTGAACTATAAGAAAGGTAAACCCCTCTCAAACCCTTACCAATGACTAATGACTGCCAAAACTCGTTAACTTTATTTGTACCGACCTACTTATCAAGATAAAGATATACACACGCGAGTGGACAGGCGCGGGCATCGCCACAGCTTAGCGCCCCGCACCCGCCCACACACGTGCTTTTAAACAAATATTTAATTTGACGATATTTAGGTCAGGATACTAATATAATATACGTAAATATACGTATTCACCTGATGGTTCTCTCAACTTTAGAGCCTTCACCTGACCGTTCTCCATGACAAACTCAAACATATTGTCAGAGAACTTTTCGTTTTGGAACGTAAGGTTTTTGTAGGGAATCAGCTTTGATTCCGTCTCTCCTGGGAATACTAGATAGAGAAAATTATCATCTTTGAGAACGACCTGTAACTTCCCTTCTGTTGGTGTTTTGTATGTTCCTGCAAGCTGTGTTAAAACTTGCGAGTCTAGAATTTCTGCCTGACGGGTAAACGTTGCTTCTGCTTCGTCGATCGACATTACTACTTTGTTCACGTCGCCTTGGGGATTGGTAAGGAAGTTTACCGATCCCTTGCCATCAAGCTCGTCATCGGGTGTATCAAAACGGTTATAGTGAAAATGAGTCAGAGGCAGCTGAATCCTTCCCAAGTTGAATTGAAGTTCGCTATTCTTCATTTCGATCTTAAGAATGCCGTAGACTGGGTGCGCGTATTCGCCCACGTAGTCAGCTAGGGAATGAGAGGGGGTGGTATTAGAAACCCGATCTGTGCCTGCTTTTGACCGCGCCTGCTTGTCTGCTTGTTTAGCCTTAAGTCTGACATTCAGCCAGCGATCGCTCCAAGGTGTTTGAGTCAGACCCAAAAGACGTTCGTAAACGTTGTAAGTAATTATATCTCGTAAGACAGCACAATGATCGCCAATTGTGAAGACAATCACACCGAGTTTATTTTGAGGAAGAAAAGACATCTGGGAATGAAATCCTTGAATATCTCCCCCGTGATAGGTTAACAGATGTCCTCGATAAGATGCAGTCTCGCGACCCATTCCATAAACAGGGTTAAGCAATTCCCACCAGCCCCTTGTTTCGCCTAACACGTTTGGCAGTGCCATTCCCGGTTCTATGGTTGCCTTAAGTATGTTCTCAGGAATCACCTGCTTACCGATATAAGTGCCATCGTTCATCAATGCCGCGAGCCAGTGGGACATTTCTTCGATGTTGGAGATGATCGCCCCACAGGGAGCTATGGCACCTGTTTCCTCATTGTATGGAATCTTGTAAATCTCATTGCTTTCTCGTTTTTCGGTAAATGGTACGCCGTAGTCAGACTGCTTCAACATCTCGGCAATGCTATAAATAGTGCTGTGCATGGACAGGGGTTGGAAAATTCTCTTGCAGACAAACTCTTCCCAGGTTTTTCCCGACAGCAACTCAATAATGTACCCAACAGCAGTATACATATTGTTGTTATAGATATAAGCTTCTCGCAGTGATACCTCTGGTTTCATGTACTGAATCCGATCAAAGACATCTTTGCGAGTCAGAGAGTCCTGTTTATACCACATACTGTCGTGACGAGTTATGCCCGTGCGGTGAGCCAGCATATCCCGCAAGGTAACGGTGTTATTTAACTCATTGTTGTAGAAGCGGATTGTCGGAACAGCATCACGGATCGGTTTATCCCACGTTAGTTTACCTTCTTCTACCAGCATTCCCGCAGCTATAGCGGTAAAGAGCTTAGTATTAGAGGCTATTGGGAAGAGCGTTTTAGAAGTGAAAGGCAGCTTCTCCTCATAGTCCCGGTAGCCATAACCTTGGGCAAAGATGAGTTTATCCTTTTCTACAATTCCTACACAAAATCCTGGTGCGTTCCAGTCTTTCAGGAGCTTCTCCATATCAATGTCAAAGTCTTGAAGCAAAAGAGCGATGTCCGTCTCCTGTGTCGTAAGTTGCATTGTGCTTTTCCTTTTAAGTTAATTTTAATAGTTGGCAGTGAAACCAGCTTATGCAGTGAATAAAGGGAACGGGTAACTCTTAACTCTAGCCTTGTCAACGTGGCTATACTTTTCCAGTTTTTACTCAGCGCCGGTTTTGCGACAGAAGTGGTGGTACTCCATGCGGTACGGGAAGCGATGCTCCAGCAGGGAGCCGCCCAAGGGGCGATCGCTGCTGGCTATCAGGTGTATGTTCCCGTAGACGCATGTGGCGGGATGTCGGATCGAACCGAAGAGGCAGCCTTCCGAGAGATCGAGGCTGCAAATGGAGTTACCACTTCTGTGGTGACTTTAGCCACAGGAATGGCTCCTGACTTTACGACTGAGTTAGGCAAACAGATGTTTGCTATTAGCTGAATTTGTGCTTTCATTTAGTATTTTTAAAAAGTTTATAAACACCCTATTCTTTTCGTTTATATCTCATTTTATACTTTCGATATATTGTAGCTCTTATAAAGAATCCTATAATTCTTAGTATGAATTAGAAAAAGATTAAACAATTCTGTTGTGTCTAAGAAGCAGGCTTTGAAAAAGCCAAAATTAGTCGAAATGAAAAATTGCGTGGATAGCGTTTATGCAGCTTTGCTTTGACCAATAATCAACTGCCTTAATTCTGTGTAGAACTGGCATGATTGAGAAAAACAGAGGTAATTATAGTTAATCCTGAAACGAGAATTGATTGCGTGGCTTATGTGATAGCGATCGCAAGGGAGCGCAGCAGCGTTTGCGCAGCGCCAAAGTCTGCCGGGGGGATACTCCCCCCGGCGTTAGCGAAGCGAGCCTTGGCTGCTTTGCCCTTTAGGGGCTAGCTATCGCCCTAATTTCCATGCTAAGTAAACTGCTCAAAGTTGCAAATCAATCAGAAAACTAGCGAGACAACCATCGTTTTCCCAATTTTGTAATTATTACGATTTCCAAAAATTGAGATTCAGACATTTCATGACTCATTGATATGTCTGAAGAAGCTTTTAGGTTCTCTGGTTAGACAACCGAATAAAGCAATACAGTTCAGAGAAGACCAAAACCGTTACCACAAAGACAATGTAGAGATGTAGCATCCACTCTCACTACACATCAACAAATCTCACAAAAAATCCTTAACTGAACCGTATTGCCTAATCAAAGGGGATTTGAACATCAAAAAAAAACCCTATTTTTGCTTTCTAGTTTTGATCCTTTTGAGACAATTAAACCCATTATGAAACCGAAAGAGACAATCTTTGTTATCCCGACTTATCGACTAAGAGATGTAGCAGAAACGATTGAAAAGTACGATGATAATTTCTGGGTGAACGGACATGCTCCAAAAATCATTATTTTTGATGATTCAAGTGTTGCTAACTACGAAAAATACTATCAACTCCTAGAGCAAACTAAAACCGTCAACGACGTATTTTATGTCGGTCCTCGTGAGAAAGAACAGTTTATCAATTTCTTAAACCAGAGACTTCGCGATAAGAAGCTTGAGTCACTCGTCAGAAACCTGTTTCGACCCAGTTATGGCGGAAATCGGAATTTTACCCTAATGTACACACTTGGACATTTAATGGTGAGTTCAGATGATGACATGAGACCGGATGCATTAATCGAAAATAGCCCAGAATCTTTATTAGCAGATGAAATCTGTCGAGGCAAACTATTCAAGTCCAAGCAGGATGGTTTCGTCCATCGTTCCTATGATTTGCTCACCTGTTTTGAGGATGTTCTCGGTCAGAAAGTCAATATGATACCGGAGAATTTCGAGAAAGGAGAACTAGTTGTAGATACAGCTATGGAATTAGAAACCAACACAACAAAAGGTTTTTTCAAAGAAAACTCTCTCTTACTGCAACGAAGCAAAGTCTCTAATAGTGCTGTTGTCAAAATTGCCCAGACTTTTCGGACAGGAACTCACGATATTGATACGCTCGATTTTATTCACATGTATCTGAATGATGAAAACCAAATTAGTCTAGACGAACTCAATGATATTTATGTTCTCGTAAATTTCAGACCAGTCGTTACCAACAAAAATTGGAGGATGGATTGTGGGGTCGCGGGGTATGATAATCAGTTTGGTTTGCCACCCTTTTTCCCGACTCGACTGAGGTTCGAGGATTACATCTATCGGCTTTGGATACAGCAAGAAGGGATAGTAGCTGCACACGTAGATGCTGCACAGAACCATATTCGGAATAACTATATGCGTAATCCGATTGCAAGTGAAATTTTCAATGAGGAGATATGTAATTTACTCAAAAAGAAGATCAAGAACGGTATTTCTGAACTTGAAGATCTTACGATCAAGTTTGACTATTCCGGCGAAGTAACTTCACAAGACTCTGAAGAAATCTTGGAAAGAGTCGGCGACATCTATAATCAAGTGGTCAAAGCTTCAATATCCACTCAGAATGAAGAACGTAGACAATCTCTCCAGTTCTTTGCTGACAACCTATCGCGCGTCTTTTATGGGTTTGAACCCGATTTCTTTCAGCAAAATGTCTCTCGGATTGTTGATGACGTTATCAGTCAATTTCAGGCATCTTTAGAGATATGGCCCACTCTCGTCGAAATCTGCTACTTTCAGAAGGATAAGAAAGATTTACCGCAAACCAGAGTCAGGAATAAAAAGTTAAAGTCTAGAAATGGCAATCGACTTTAATAACGACAAAATCTGTTACTAAAATAGAGTTATCCACCCACCACAAACCTATTCAAGTCGCCCAGACATTGCAAGCTTTGGATTGCGGTTTAGATAGAGGTTGCAATTTAACTTATGAACACCCCAACAAAAACCCAACTACCTATTCCCCCGCATTTCAACCCTGAAGAAGTCGGCTATGTCTGGCGCGTACCTTACCAACAACGTGCAAAAGAAGCGAGAGAATGGGCAAACAAATATAATATGAAACCATCTTCAGAAGATAAAACACGCATTTGTTTACTTCTGATTGATGTACAAAACACATTTTGCATTCCGGAGTTTGAATTATTTGTAGGTGGTAAATCTGGAACAGGTGCGGTAGATGATAACGTCCGCTTGTGTGAGTTTATCTATAACAATTTGGGAGTTATTACTAAAATTATCCCGACTATGGATACTCATACAGCAATGCAAATTTTTCATCCCATTTTTTGGGTAAATACTGCAGGTGAACACCCAACTCCTTCTGCTACCAATATTACACCAGCAGATATTGAAAAAGGGGTTTGGAAAGTTAACCCGGGAGTAGCCGCGAGTCTTGGATATAACTATGATTTTTTAGAAAAACACGCTTATCACTACGTTAAGCAGCTGAGTCAAGATGGCAAATATCCTTTGACTGTGTGGCCTTATCATTCTATCTTGGGTGGTATAGGTCATGCATTAGTTTCTGCTGTAGAAGAAGCAGTATTTTTCCACAGCATTGCTCGTCAGACTCAGACACAATTTGAAATCAAAGGTAATCACCCTTTAACAGAAAATTATTCAGTCTTACGTCCAGAAGTTTTGCAAAGTTTTGATCAACGTCAGATTGGACAAAAGAATACGCCCTTAATTCAACAATTATTAGATTTTGATTGTGTGATAATCGCAGGACAAGCAAAAAGTCACTGTGTTGCTTGGACAGTGGATGATTTACTAACAGAAATTCAACAGATAGATTCTAATTTAGCGAAAAAAGTTTATTTGCTAGAAAATTGTACTTCTCCAGTTGTTGTTCCTGGTGTTGTGGATTATTCAGAAGCCGCAGATGCTGCATTTGAGAGATTTGCAGCTTCTGGGATGCATCTGGTTCAATCGACTCAATCTATTTTGAATTGGTTTGAAGAATAATTATTGAGTACTTTATCTACATCTTAGGGGAGAATGTGAAACGAAGCCTGAAGGTCGGCATTCCCAGACTCTCTGTGCCTAGAAATGAAAGAATAATACTCTCACTGCTGTAAATATCCTCTAGGATCTTGAGCCGCCCAACCTAGGGATGAGCTAGAACGCACTTCAAAATGGAGATGGGGTTGGTTTGTGGTAGGTGTTCCAGTTGTACCCACAGTTCCGACGATGTCTCCTTTCTTCACTTGTTGACCAAGGTCGACTTTGATATTTTCAAGATGGGCGTAGCGGCTTTGCAATCCCCCAGTGTGATTGATAATGACTAAATTACCATAAGTCCCTTGCTCACTGGCAAAAGCGACTGTCCCATCAGCGATCGCTTGCACAGGCGTTCCTTTTGCTGCTAACAAATCCACACCACTATGAAAAAAAACTTTACCGTTGGTAGGATTAGTCTGCCAGCCATAAGGTAAAGCCACAGTTGTGGCTTCCGCTAATGGATACCCAGCTAATTTACTTGGAGTAGAAGTTGGTGTGACAGATTCTGTTATGGGACGATTGGGTGAGCGTTTTACCTCTGGAACAAACACAAATCTGGAATTTTTCTGACAGCCATTCACCTCAAATAAGACATCAGGACGGATTTTATATTTTGCCGCTATTTGTCGCCAGTTTTGACCAGGAGGTACTTCAACAACAATCCCATTGTAGGGAGGTATTTGAATTTCGCGACCAATAGCAATTTTATTGTTTCTTAAGGTCGGATTCATGGCGATAATAGTAGCTGGTGTGAGATTATAACGCTGGGCTATACTCTCCACAGTTTCTCCTGGTGCAATTTTGTGTCGCCCGAAGCGTTCAAGGGCTGAACTCTGACAACCAGTGATAGTCTGTTGTGCTAGTGCAGAGTATGGGCTAGTGTGTATAAGCCCAAGGGTGCTGGTGACTATGCTAATACAGAAAAAGAGTAAACGATAGCAAACAGTCATGTATACAAAGGAGGCACTCAATTACTCTAGATTTTAAATCGCAACAGCAGGCGATCAGAGGTCGTGAGTCCTTAAGCAGTGCTTATTTGTAACGAAAACTTACTGATCAGCAATGAATCTTTGAGAAGAATTCAGAATGCAGAACACAAAACCCAGTTGGAACTCTAAAGGATGAATCAGCTACCACTTATCAGTTACCAGTGATTCAGTTAGCAATTTTCTTGTTCACTGTTTACTAGTCACTGTTCACTGTCCGTGAGTTCTGACTCTACCAGTTCCGGGTTCTTGCTTAGTCAACTATCCCCTAACTTGACTACACTTAGAAGTTAGCATCTGCATTGCTGTCCTTAAATATAATGATTATGAAATTATCTTTATCTTTAAAGCAACTGGTTATTTATTTATCTTTATTGACTATCGGCGGCGGTGCAGGCTTGTTTGGTAGTCGCTATTTTATACCACAAAACACTTGGTTTAAAGAGTTAAGAAATGTAACAGCATCTTCATCCTCGGAAACCCCAGTTTCAAATCCTGTTCAAAGTCAAGTTGGGGCTACTATTGGCGATAACATGAATTTTATTGCTAGTGCTGTTCAAAAAACTGGACCAGCAGTCGTCCGAATTAATGCAACCCGCAAAGTGGCGAATCCTATTTCTGATGCTTTAAAGAATCCTCTGTTGCGGCGGTTTTTTGGAGAAGAAGAGCAACCATTCCCCCGAGAACGAATAGAGCGTGGTACCGGTTCTGGGTTTATTTTGAGTGAAAATGGACAAATACTAACTAACGCTCATGTGGTTGCAGATACTGACACAGTATTAGTAACCCTCAAAGATGGTCGGACTTTTGACGGTACGGTAGTGGGAGTTGATTCTATAACAGATGTTGCTGTTGTCAAAATTTCGGCTTCTGATCTGCCAACTGTAAGAATAGGTAATTCACAAAACTTAATACCCGGTCAATGGGCGATCGCCATTGGTAATCCTTTGGGCTTGGACAATACTGTGACAATCGGTATTATCAGCGCTACAGATCGTACTAGCGCTCAAGTTGGTGTTCCAGACAAGCGAGTCAGTTTTATTCAGACAGATGCAGCTATTAACCCTGGGAACTCTGGCGGACCATTGTTAAACGCTCAAGGCGATGTTATTGGCGTAAACACTGCTATCCGCGCCGATGCTCAAGGGCTTGGTTTTGCCATCCCAATTGAAACAGCAGCCCGTATTGCTAACGAGCTTTTCACTAAAGGGCGTGTACAACATCCTTTCTTAGGGATTGAAATGTCAGATCTTTCTCCTGCCAAAAAACAGCAGATTAATCAAGACAAAAATCTCAATATTAAGGAGAATGTTGGTGTCGCAATTACAGGAGTTTTAGAAAAGTCTCCAGCACAACGAGCCGGACTCCTTCCTGAGGACATGATTCAAAAAGTTAACGCTAAGCCGGTGAAAACGTCTGCTCAAGTACAGAAACTAGTAGAGTCTAGTAGTGTAGGCAAGATTCTGGAAATTGAGGTCAACCGCAACGGGGAATTTAAAACATTTCAAGTACAGTTAGGAACCTATCCCCAGAAGTAGTCCATAGTCTAGGAGTCTAATAATTTTTGACACTTGACACTTAAGCGTTGAGTGTTGACTTACGGATTGTTATTCAAATGATCTAACTGCATCCGTTGTTCCATTTGGCGAAGAAAATAACCCGTCATCATAGCCGAGGCTAAAAGACCCGCCAGATTGTCTCGATCTGTTGTAATTTGCACGTTAAAATTTTCAGCGGGTAACATACCGACTAGCCCTTGGACATTTTGGGAAATGATTTGTTTAATTTCGGGGCTGACGGACTGAGCGACGCGGGCTAGAACCTCAGGAGACTGGTGCTGTAGATACTTGAGTAAGTGGTTGGGGTGTTCCTCAAAGCTATCAGAGATAAGCTGATTGGGATGTTCCTCAGGGTAATCATTCAAAAAGTTAGGATCAAACACCATTGGCTGTTTTTGTAGCTGAGTTTCTTATTCTACTTTAAACCATACTAGAAGGGTCATGCATCTGGGCACCTCTTTCTGAGGTACTAGGATTGTTTCACAGTAGCAGAACTGCTGTTGGATTCTGCTGCTATGAGTTCTAGCTCTAGTTGTTTTTGCTCCTGTCCGTTGGACAATAATGGCGGAAGTTGCTCGATTTGGAAATACTGGTGAAATTTTGAGGTGATTTGTAATGAATACGAGCGAGATTCACTGTCTCGGCGTTTTCTGACAAAACCAAGTTCGACAAGTTCTTGAACGTGTTGATATGCTCCAGAACCGCGCAGGTTAATCAAGTCGCTTTGGAGTATTGGACTATTTAGGGCAATACCTGCCAAAGTCCGCAATGCTCCCACGCCCAATTCTACTGGAATCAGAGTTTGCACTAAGTCATGAAAATCTGAGCGCAGTTGCAAACTATAACCATTTGGAGTTTCAACAACTTCTAGGGCGCTATCTCGGCGGGCATACTCATCAATGAGTTCTATGATGCCTTCCTCAGCTGTCGCGCGATCGCAAGCGGCATACTCAGTAATTTCACTGATAGACAGGGGCTTACCCTTCAAATAGAGAATTGCTTCTATCTTGGTCGCTGCATTTATCACGGCATTAGTCATTGGTCATTAGGCCTTAAATATTAGGCATTAGTCATTAGTTGCTGGTATAGCAGGGAACAGGGAACAGGGAATAGGGAACAGGGAACAGTAAACAGTGAGTCCAGTGCTGCAGGAGGGGAGCCACTGCGTTGGACGGGTTTCCCGGCTTGAAGCATGTGGCGTTTTCCCGACCTAGGCATCTGGCGTTAGCGTTTGCGCAGCGCCCCCTTAGGGGCTAGCGGAACCGAAGGTTCTCCCCGAAGGGTGAACAGTGAAAACTGGTAACTGGTAACTGGTAACTGGTAACTGCTATACAAAGAAAAAATGACAAATCACAAAAGAGAATCACAGGTGTTTGGAAAGGTATCATGTTTAATGACATAAGTCAAGGTAATCATTGATATCACCAAAGGTGAACCTTCGGCAATACCCAAAAATTGTTATGACTTACTGCTCACCCAGCCTGGTTTTTAGAATAAATTCAGCGATCGCCAAATCTTGTGGAGTTGTTAGCTTCAAATTCGTCTCCTCTCCTTCGATAACTCGCACAGGAAAGCCGCACTTTTCAAACAAAGCAGCATCATCTGTCACTTCCCACCCTTGACGGACACCTTCGGCGTGACACTGCTTGAGCAACTTAACATCAAATCCTTGAGGAGTTTGGGCTGCCCATAACTGTCGTCGGTCAGGCGTGCTTTGAATAATGCCATTTTCATCTACGACTTTAATCGTGTCTTTAACCGGGACGGCAGCAATCAAACCAGGACAGTCTCGAATTGCTTGAGCACAAGAGTTGAACAAATCTGGTGTGGCGAGGCATCTAGCTCCATCATGAATCAAGACTTCCCTAGCGGAGTGCGATAACGCCTGTAATCCATTGTAAACCGATTCTTGACGCGTAGAACCCCCTTGAATCAGTTCCACAGGCTTAGAGAGCTTTAATTGAGTAAGAATCGTCTGGAAATCTTGCCAGTCAGAAGGTTGAGAGATAATACCTATCCAACTGATTTGACTTGCCGCTTGGGCGGCGAGAAGAGTCCACGCGATAATAGGCTTAGAGCGCACCACAAGTAGGAGTTTATTGCGGTCACTCCCCATTCTTCTTCCGGTTCCAGCGGCTGGAATTAATAAATGCACAGAATCCCTCAATTTCACTATAGGGGATAGGTTAGTGGTTAGTAGTATGATTTGACAACTAACTTCAAGAAACACACGGGTGTAGGGGTGTAGGGGAGCCAGTACTGTTGGCGTTCGCGTAGCGTGGTCACTGAGCTTTGTCGAAGTGTGTCCCCTTGGGACTCAGCCTGCCCGTAGGGCATAGGAGAGTTTCCCGACAGAGGATAAGAGCGTGTGTAAGGGAAAAAGGTGTTTGTTTCATTCGTAGGGGGTGGTGCGCCGCCTGTGGGGGTGCTCACAACTGACCAGTTCTAATCCTTAATTTCTAATTCCTAATTACTAAGCCAAATCTCCCCTAAAATAATTAGCGAGTAAGCGTCAATATATATTATGCGAATAGTAGCCCTTGTCCCTGGCGGAATTGGCGACCAAATTCTGTTTTTCCCGACCTTAGATGACCTGAAGCACTATTACCCCAATGCTCAGGTAGATGTTGTTGTGGAACCCCGCTCAAAGACTGCTTACCGGGTGAGTAAGTCAGTCCATGATGTACTGGCGTTTGACTACAAAGACCGTAACAGTATGGCAGATTGGGGCAACTTGATAGGCACGATTCGCGATCGCGAGTACGATGTTGCCATTGCTTTAGGGCAAAGCGCTTTAGTGGGCGTTTTGCTGTGGCTGACTGGAATCCCCACGCGAATTGGCTACAAGAGCAAAGGATCTATTTTTCTCACCAATTCAGTTCCTTTGAAAACAGAACAGTATGCTGCTTGCATGTATCATGACTTGCTGCAAGGGTTAAGTATTAACTCCCCAACTCCCGAGTTAGCAGTAAATGTACCACTACCAGATATTGACTGGGCAACTAAGGAGCAACAGCGCCTGGGGATCAAGGAAACTGGCTACGTTTTAATTCACGGTGGTTCTAGCGCACTTGCCAAAACCAAAGGTCTGGATAAAGTTTACCCTGTGGCAAATTGGCGGCAGATTATTCAAGACTTCCAACAAAAGCAGCCAGAAATGCCCGTAGTAGTCATCGAAGGACCAGAGGATGGAGAATTTGTCCGCAGTCTCAAACAATCCGTACCCAATATCAAAATCAGTAGTCCGGATGATATTGGCAAATTGACAGCGATGATTGCTGGAGCAAATTTAATGCTGTGTACCGACAGCGCCCCCATGCACTTGAGTGTGGCGGTACAGACTTATACCATTGCCTTGTTTGGTCCGACAAACCCAGCAAAGTTGTTACCCACGAGTGATAAATTCCTCGCCATTAAATCTTCTACAGGTAAAATGGCAGATATCTCGCCTCAACTCGTGTTGGAGAAAATTTGGGGTGGGTAAACCAGCTGTATTCCTAGATCGCGATGGAGTATTAAATGTTGAGGCTGGCTACATTGACCAACAAGAAGATTTACATTTAATTCCTGGGGTTGCCAAGTCCCTGCGCCAGCTCAATGACCGAGGTATTTTTTGCTGTCTAGTTTCAAATCAATCGGGACCTGCCAGAGGTTATTATCCAGATAGTCACGTACAAGCGTTACATCAGCGGCTTTGCCGACTCTTGGCACAGGAGGCTGGAGCAAAATTAGACGCTTTGTATTATTGTCCCTACCTCAGCCCACCAGAAGGAGGACTAGACCCCGCGTACACGCGCTGGTCTACCTGGCGCAAACCCAATACAGGCATGTTGGTCGCAGCAGCTTGGGAACACGATTTAGACCTCAACCACAGTTTTATGGTGGGGGACAAAGCAACTGATGTGGATATGGCACACAATGCTGGCTGTGTGGGTATTTTGGTGCAAACAGGTTTTGGCGATCGCGTTTTGGTGGGTGATTACCAGCACCACACAAAACCGGATTACATCGCCAAAGATTTAGCTGTAGCTGTTGAATGGATTTTACAGCAGTTATAGATTAAAAAAAATACAAAAATACAAGTGCTACCGAGCTTCACTTCGGCACAGCTTGTCTCAAAAACTTTTGTTACTATCTAAAATCCGCTTTTTAAAGGCGGATTTTAGCTTATTAACTTTACTAACGAGTCAATACCATTATTAGACGCATAATAGCTTGACCTTTTATTCTTTTGCAAAATTTTTTTGCAAAAGGCTAGTAGAAATAAGATATTTTCGGTAGATTTTTGATAGAGCAAATTTTTTAGGTAATCTACTACACATTTATCGTGTTTTGTCATTCTTGGGCATAAGTTGGAAGTTTAGCTTGGGTATAGCTTCTAGCCTAATTTAATAAGATAACACTGAGTTATCTTATTAAAAACCTTGAAATGACAAAGAAAATTAAAAAAGTAACGAGTTTTTTATCTTGTTACGAAACTAATTCACGGGAACCAAAAATTTACGCTAGAACAAAGAATAGTAACCTTAGTGCAGCAAGCTCAGGATTCTCGGCTGCATGGCAACAAATACTTGCCATTCTTATCAGGTGTGGATAGCTTACCGATAGATCTAACGCGCCATGTTATGTGTTCCTTAACTTCCCTCTTGCTGTCAGGCTGGTGCATCTAACAAGAATGTGACGAAAAATACAAGGAAAAACAGATGGCGATTCGAGTACATGGCTTCATGAGCAGCGGAAAACGTTACATCCAAGTAGAAAACCAACCTCACCACATCACTGGGATTTTCAAAACGCTCATGCACTTTTCAAAAAATATGCATCACTGTACGCTAAAAGATGCGGAAAATGCCTATTTTAAACATGAGGAAGATGGAACAATTACTTTCTATCAACGTGAAAACTCTGAAGTTTGTGATTCAGTAGGAATTTGGACATATCTTGTCTATGAATGTCCAGAGGATGAAGAAAAAGTTTTCCCTGACTTATCTATTGATACAAGTGCAAAATCTTTGAAGCAATTGTTTGCTGGTTACAAAATTGTTCAAGTAACTGTAGACATAAAGGATTATCTCAAGTATCAATATATTCAAGATGAATATCTAGATGTTCAACTACCCTGTGATTGGAATACATCAGAAGGTAGAAAAATTGCCAACCTTCTTTTAGAAGAATTTAAGGCCTTTAAATCATCTACTATTTTTACAGAACGTGCTGGTCAAGAATACGGAAAAACCGTTTTAGACGGTTTTATCAAAGCTGCACAAGAAGTTTTGGAAAACGGTGGAACTCTTAGAGACTTTGAATCTGCTCAATACGATGTGCTAAAGAAAATTAGAATTGATGACATGGCAAATTTAATTCTTGAGTATAACGATTATCGCATCTGGCAAGCGGCATTACCGAGTAAATCAAAAGCAGTTGAATATGCTTTTAGTACAGCATTAAGACTGATATGCCGTATTAAGTAAGTTAGTGGACAAAAGTGTTTCATGTGCGTTGTAAGCGAAAGGAAGCGAGCGCAGCAGTTTGCGATTGCTTCAGTCTGCCCAACGGCAGATCTGTGTGCCAGCAGCAAAGGCTCGTGCTGTATGCGCTTTGCGCGCGCCCAGAGGGCGTTGCAAGAGCGTAGGCGTGCAGGAGATAAGAGTTTGCCAGTGGCATAAGGATGGAGATGTCGGTGCAGCACTGGCTGAGTGCGTTCCGTATGTTCACAGGGCACGCTACGCAAACGCAATTGCCTTGATTACGATTATTTATGTCCACTGACTTAGTCTTGATCTAAAGCACTTACAAGTAATAGAATACCCAGCCGTCGTGGTTCAGCAATCCTCAAAGAACTGCTCAAAAATCATCGGTTTTACCTAGATATATATGAAACGGCTGGGCATTTGATTTTTTGCATCTCTCTAAAGATGAGAAAAAATTAGTCATAGTTACTAGTGATTTTAAGATTCCCGACTTCGCCAAAGTTGTCGGGAATCTTGTTATTCACGTTCATGGGTAGGATGCCCGTAGGGCTTATGATTTAATGATTAAAACATTTCAAAGAAGGCATCATCTAACTCATAACCTAGGAGTTGTGCCATCGACTGGAGGCGAGATTTACTATGAATACCCTGCTGTTGTAACCAGTCGTTTAAAGCAAACAGCTTGTGCATTAAAAAGATTTCTAAAGCTTCAGGATTATACTGAATTCCTTCTTTGGTACTGAACTGGTGCGGGACAAGCATTGCTGCATAACGGGCAAATTCGCCAGTTTTCCAATCAAGTAAAAATACTAACCAGGGATAGCGAGTATCTAGACGGATAAACCAGAGGCGTACTTCTGGAATTTCTGAAAGTTCCCGTGGATCGCCTGGTTCCAGAGTATAGTCGATATCAAAATGCAGTTGCTGCTCGTAGGATGCGATCGCCCCCTCTTGCAGCAATTTTTCAATCTCTGTGACTACGGGGGACAGATCCAAGGAGTTAATGCAGTCGGTGTTGAGTGGGATAGTGATTGTCATTGAAAGAGCAGCAGTGGTGCTCAAGAGTATGATCGAGAATCCACAGTAGCAGCTTTCGACTATTCACGCTACATATACTGTCAGATTGTCAACTAAAACGCCAATCACTGCAAAAATTCTCGCTTCATAGGTTAGCTGATAGAAACATGATAGCATTTAAGTGGCGCTTTGTGTACACAAAATGAAAGAAAAATCGTTACGATTTAGGATGTCTGAACGTCGATACAATAAGCTGAAGCTATATGCAGCCAAAAAAGAAAAGACAATGACGCAACTAATAGAGGACTGGGTTGATAGGTTACCAAGCTTAGAAAATGGAGACTCCTCTATCACTCCTGGCACTGAACAACCGTAGGTTGTTGACCCTTCGACTGCGCTCAGGATCAACGGTGAGCGAAGCCTAACCGTTGACATTTAGGGGTGATTCGTCGCCTCCCGTCTTATATCCCGACGCTATAACGGTATTCCGTTTAGCGTCGGGATATAAGACGAAGAAGTTAAACTCTTGCCTTGCCTTCTGGATTATTGCCAAAAACTCTGGATTCATGCTTAGGGATAATGACTGTTATCGGAATCTATAGCGAATTGCATCTGCATAAAATACAGCCCTCGCTAACCCTCCACTTGGTAAAGGACACAACAGAAGACAATTGACTGAAGACAAAACACTATTACAACAAGACAAAAATAAAAAGATGTGATTTTACTTATTTGGTGATGGTAGCTTTATTTGCTACGCCCGACGTACTAGCAGTAAAGTAGACGTTTGCAGCCATTTTAAGCTAAAGTTGTAATGAGTTCATTTTATATTGAGAGGGTGAAAAACCATTACTCAACCAGCACAAAAACTCTTCACCCTCACCTGTGATGTCCGCACTCATCAACAGCAAAAACACTGCTAAAGCGGAGCTAACAGGGTGCAAAATGTTGGATATATAAAATAACAAATAAACACTTCCCAGGGAAAATTAACCCATCAGTTAATAAACTTTAAAATATGCAAAAGCAAACGATATCAACAAAACCTATTCGTTCACTGGAAGATGCTCTTGAGCAGTGTCAGGTACTGGGTATGCGCGTTAGCCGTCAGCGTCGCTTTATCCTAGAACTACTTTGGGAAGCAAGAGAGCATCTTTCTGCCAGAGAAATTTATGATCGCCTGAATCACGAAGGTAAAGAGATTGGGCATACCTCTGTTTATCAAAATTTAGAAGCGTTATCCAGCCAAGGCATCATTGAATGTATTGAACGCTGTGATGGACGTTTATACGGCAATATTAGTGATTCCCACAGTCATGTTAACTGCTTGGATACCAATCAAATATTGGATGTTCATGTAGAACTACCAGAAGAATTTATCCGTCAAATTGAAGAAAAAACAGGAGTACGGATTACTGAGTATAGTATTAACTTTTATGGTTACCGTAATTCGCAAGAAAGCACATGAAGGTTGATAGTGAGTTGCGCCCAAGTGCAACCACTATCTGTTACCGATTACCAGATTCACTTTAGTTATCGTCATCGCCTACAACCGTTTTACCATCTGCATTTTCAATGACTCCAGAAGGGAGTGGATTGTGAAATAGTTCCAAGCAAAGAAACTACGCTCATTTGTCAAGCTTATTTACGACTAAAGTAAAAAAGCTTGCGTTTTTTAAGCAGATTATGAGCGATCGCCCTTTAAGATTATTGTTAATAGATCAGGACCCCATCTTCCGATTAGGGCTAAGAGTAGCTTTGGAAGAATTCCCCAATTTACAGGTGGTATCGGAGGCAGAAACAGACACTGCTGCATTGCAGATTTTAGCCAAACTTGCACAAGAAAATCCAAACCAAGTCAATTTAGTCGTTTTGGAATTGGGGAATAGTCGCTTTGTTTCTAGCCAGCAACTGGGTTTACAACTCTGTCGCCATTTGAAAACCCAGTACCCCAATCTGCCATTATTACTTTTAAGTTCTGTTCAAGAACAAGGACTACTTCTAGCAGCAAAAGCTGCTGGGGTCGATGCTTACTGTCCTAAAGGAACTCCTATTTCTGAATTAGTGACCATTATGCACGATGTGGTGGCAGGTGGTTCATCCTGGGATTGGGAGATGGGAAAACAGAACATGAGGATTTACACAAACGAGGATGCAGGATATGCTCTTGAAAACCTCACGTCTTCTGAACTTCCTTTTGCTCAGTTACGCAAGCGTCTACGGTTATCAGGGATTGGGTACATCAACGTCACTTTGACACAAGTGACAGCACAATTACAAGTTCCCGGATTAGCATTATTAGATCGGGCAGTGTTAGCTGGGCAAAGACGAGAATTGCTAGCAGCGCGTTGGCTGCTGAATCGATTATTAGCTTCATCACTGGAAAGGCGACAGGAGGTACAGTCGCATTCACGTAATGTTTCTGCAAGCAATAATTTCGCATCTGCACAGTTGCAGTCTCCGATAAATTCTCTGCCAAGTACTTCTGTTTCCAAATTTGACTCACCAGCTTCTGTGCTGAGTCCTAGATCATTACAAGCGGCATTATTTGCATCCTGTCTTACCAAACTTCAGCTTCCTTTACAAAATGTGACAGCTACCCCTTTAGAAATTGATATTTTACGTGAAGACAAAAAACGTGATTTACTTTATCTTATTTTACAAAAAATTGCAGACGCACTAGATGAAATGCGTGCTTCTGTGGTAGAGATAAGCCAATTATATGAATTAAAAAGTACTGTGTTGCTGGATGTATGGCAATCAGCAACTACGAGCTTTTTTGGCAAATTTTATCGGGTGCGAGTAGACAATAATAATTTAGAAATAGTTACTTTTCTTCTGCAAGATGCTGCTGTGGTGCGAGCCGAAATCCTCAATAAAATTCCTCTGATTGAGGAGTTATTTTCTTATCTCCTATTTCAAAGAAATTTGCAAATTGATAATACTTCCTATCCAGCAGCTAGCTTTGAAGCAAAGGAGTATGCAGAAATGATTCTGGAGAATCTCTTGATTCAGGTAGGCAATGGTGTTATGCAACCGTTGCTCAACTCTTTAGCAGATGTAGAAGAAGTGAAGCAAAATTTTTATGATCGTCAATTGATTTCCATACGACAAATTGAACGATTTAGAAATAATTTGTCGTGGAGATATCGCATTAGGAATTATGTGAATGAGCCAAAAGCAATTTTTGAAAGCCGCTATGAGCTATTTGTCTTTGCACCTCGCGGTATTGCCACAACTTCCATTTATGCGCCGCGTGGACAAGAGTTAACGCAACTTTCTGGTATTCCGCTAGTGGTCACGCTAGCAATAGAATTTCGTGATGCGATCGCTCCTCGTATACAATCGCTCTTATCCTTGTTTGGCACTGGTGTTGTCTTTGTTCTCACGCAAGTTATTGGTCGTGGTATCGGTTTGATTGGTCGTGGTATTCTTCAAGGAATTGGCAGTGTTTCTTTAAGGGAAAAAAACAATAAAAAGTTATGATTTGGCAATACTTGAGAAAGACACACAACACAGAACTTTAAGGCAGAATGAAGCACTGGACAATTCCGCCTTAGAGTTCTTAGTACTGAGTTTTACCCAGTTTTTCACTTTTCAAAAATGCCTAATCAACGGAAGTTGATACTAACTGCGTAGCTTGATTCCCAGACACTTCTGCATCCAACTTGGGTGTTGGCATATGCTTCATTTCCCAAACTTTTAGCAGAATTAGGTATTCGTAGAAAGCTTGCAACGTACACCAAGTAAACCCAGCGCGTCCGTCTAAGCAGCCACCTAAGATAAAATACATATACAAAAAACGTATAAGTGGTCTGGCTGGTAAGCGCAAGGACAAATTTTTTAAGGCGCGGCGTCGTTCGACTTCTGACTTCCCAAAAAATAAATCTTTCCAGCTAACTGTTCCGTTTTGTAACTGATGAAGGGTTTCTCTGGCTTCATCTGTGGAGTAACGGTTGTGTTTATCAATCCAGCGGCTGAACCCCTTGCCAGAAGTATAATGAGGGTATGTTTCTTTCAAAAAGCTTGTTGAACCGTCACAAACTTCTCGTTCTGTATGACCGTAGTCTGTAAACCAGACTTTACCGTGGCGGAAAAGGCGCAGTTGGTAACGAGGATATTGGGTACTGCGGCGAATCCAAGAATTCATGAACATGACGCGTTCAGCGGCGTAGTAACCGATGTAATCTGGATTACGACTCACTTTTTGGCATTCCGCGAACAGTTCTGGCGTCATGCGTTCGTCAGCTTCTAGAATATAAACCCATTCATACTTGGGAGATATATTTTCTAGCATCCAAGTACGTTGACGACCGTGGCTTTCAAAAGCGTGCTGAACCACACGAACTGGATAGCGGTTGGCTATTTCGACGGTGCGATCGCTACTGCATGAGTCTACAACAATAATGTCATCTGATAGCATCGCCGATTCAATACAAGCGGCGATGTCTATTTCTTCGTTATAAGTCAATATGTAAATTGAAAACATTCGCAATCTTAAATTGATATGACTTGTCTTGTGCGGAATTTTACTTTGTTCTGGTAAATATATGCAAGTCAACTAAGATCATCTTCATCAGGAATTAATAAAAGTGGCAGTATGAGCTTATGAGAATGTATGATGCATCGTACTGCCTTCAAAATAATGGACTAGCGTGCAGGCATTTTGCGTTTACCACCTAGAGCATTCAGACCTTTTAATCCTGACCAGCCGATAATAATGTAAGCAATAGACAACAGCAAACTGCCTATAACAATTCTCAAACCGGGCTTCCAATTGTCTTCAGCTTGTTTTATCAGTTCATCGCGGCGAGCGCGAATTTGCCCTAATCTTTGATTTGCCAGTTGCTGTGGATCACTTTGTTGGGCTATGAATTTGTCAAGTTCTTGAGGATTGGCTTTGAATTTCTTGAGCAAATCTTTTGTCGCTTGGGGAATATTGGGGTTATTCAGTGCTTGCTGATAACGCTGATCATCTTGAAGAAGTTCAGTATATTGTGCTTTGACTTGGGCTTTCTGCTTCTCTACAGATGCTTTGACTTGATCGTTACCAAGTTGAGCTTGCACTTGGTTAAGCTGACCTTTCAATTGGTTTTCTGCTAGTTGTGCATCTCTGGTGATTTGATCAACTGTTTGAGTTCTTTGATTAATGATATTCCCAGCATGGACAGGAGCAATAATCAAAAAGAGTAATCCCAAGATACTTGATATCACAAGAGCTGGCATTCTCAAGTCTATAGACTGGCGTTGAGTACCATCATCAAAACTGTCAATCCAATAGCCAGTAAATAGCATACCCAATGCGACTAATGGCACGACTCCTCGATCAACCAAACTTGCTGCCCATCTGAGTTGCAACAGCCTATCGGTTGGGCTGAAGTCAAGGCTTATAATCAAAAAATCAATCAAAAAGGACAATATTAAAATTATCCCAATCACTTTGAGTGTGCGGGCTGCGATCGCAGCACCTAAACGGTTATTCATAGTTTTTCGTTTTGTAGTTGACTGAAGTCAATATTTTATATAAAGGTACTGGAATATTGTTCCTATTCGGCTACCTATTATTTCTGTTTGAGAGATTCTTTTTTGGGTGATATATTTTCTACCCTTTAATGTAAGCCACACCACGGTAGCATCTCGATTCTAGGTTGTCTTCAGAAAAACCCTTGTGTAAAAAAAAACAAAATTAACACTGACAACGTTGATAGCTGTAGTAAGTATTCCATTAGAGGGGTTTGAGATACATTTTTATGGTGTGATGGGTGGGGTGTAGGGCAAAAAATCACTACAGACTCTCGTCACAACAAATCAGTTTAGTGCTTAAGTTTGAGAATCTCTTCCCAAATTGGCAAATCCTCTGGACGATCAATATCAGCCAAGTGAGGTAAGTCAGCGACTGATAAATTTAACGTCTGAGCAATACTTATAGTCTGATGGAACACTTGAGAGGTTCCCCAGTCTATATTGATAAATAATTCTGGCACAAGACGTTGCAAACCAATTAAGTAATAGCCACCATCTACCGCAGGACCAAGGACAAGCTCGCATTGCACCAGTCGTGCAAAAGCTTCTGCTAAAATCTGGTTATTGACACCAGGGCAGTCGGTACCGATAGTCACGACTTTTTCTGCACCTGATTGAAAGGCATTCAAGAAAGATTGTGCCATCCGCAAACCCAAATCTCCTTGCCCTTGAGGTTGGTAAATTAAGTCATATCCTAGCCACTCTTGCATAAGTTGCAAATTCCCACCTGCAAAGCGTACTTCAAAAGATATGGCGGAAGTCTTTTGCAACTGTTTGACTTGAGATAGTGTGTGCTCTGTCATTTGACGCTGAAGATTTGCCGCACCTTCAGTTCCCAAAGCAGGTATCAGTCGAGTTTTTGTCTTGCCTGGTTCTGGATAGCGCGTGAAAATGATCAGATGCTGTTTTGCTGTTTCTGGTAGATTTAGCACGAGATACCTTCTTGAATCAATTAAAAATATAGCAATCCTAGATAGGTAGTGAACAAAAAAACGAACCGCCAAGACGCAAAGAGCACGAAGAAAAGAAAGAGAAGAGGGAGAAGGTGTGTACATCCTATTTAGGAAGGCTGTATATTAATAGCAATACTTACCACCGTTGTCGGGTTTATCGTTTTCTTTTGCCGTTCTCATTGCACCTAAGATTGTAGAAATATAGACGCAACGCTTAGCTTTACCACCAGACTTACTAGATAAAGTTATTCGTCCTAACGGGGGTTTCCTAATATTACCTTTGTCATCAAATTCGATGTGCCTAACATCATTTGATTGTTGTAAGCTTGTTTCCGCATCCAAGCGCACATTTGGATCTAAATTATTCCAAATAGCGTTAACTGGGTTAACTGTAGCTTGATGAACTGCCCATTGCACAATATCGTTTTGTTCGCGAAAACTAACTTGCCAGGTTAATTTATTTTTGGTAGCTTGGCTTTGAGCTTGGCGTATAGCAAGATAAACTTCGTTTTGAGCAGTGTTGAGGCGCTGAGTATCGACAAAAGCTAGCCAACTTGGAATTGATATGGCAGCTAAGATACTAATTATGACAACACTTACTAAAAGTTCTAGTAGCGTGAAGCCATTGCTAGAACAATTCTGCTTATCCTTGAACTTATTTAGCAGATAAGAACCCATTTTCTTGGACTCGTATACTTGCCTGAGGAAAATATGTTTTATTATTCTCATTTAAATCTATATTATTGTTTTGAAGACGAGCGAGGGAATTACCACGTAAATAAATTTCTGCTACGGTATTTTCTGAATTGACACAAACGTAAAAGCCTCGTGTTCTAACATTTTTAGTTGCAACAGCATCTCCACTGCCATAAAATTGTGGCAACTGTTGACCTATTGTGCAATTAGAAGGTGCTGGATTGGTATTATCATTTATTGTAGTTTGATCAATGTAATCAACTAAAGGCTCAATCTTTTGTGTGTACTTCTCACCACTCTTTTTTGTCCATTGATTCATCTTACTCTTAAGATTGCCTAAGCCTTGCAGATTAAATATCTGAAAACCTTTGTCTCGCTCATTGTCTTTCTTATCAGTCTTAGGAGGCTCATAGCCATCGCTTATTTGAAATCTACCGATTCGAGCAGCTTTAGACCATGTAGAGTCATTATCTTTAATCAAATAATAGGCAACTAAAGAGTAGAAAAAGGTATTATCTTTCAAGATAGTAGAATTTTCTTTTGAAACAAATGTTCGCTTCCAAAAGACAAGAACAGGAAAAAATGTATTTTTATCACCATACCTTGGTAGTTGTTGCCTGATTGCATTAATGCCATCAGCATCATATATATAGACTGACTGTTGCAAGTCTCGCGCGATATAGTCAAGTGCTGCTTTGATTTCTTGCTCGGTATCTGCCTTTGCTTGCTCTTGTCGTTCAGTTGTCATAATATTAATCATGAATCCTAGCAAAGGTGTGATAACAAGAGTAGCTATGATGATGCCTACCAGTAACTCAATCAAGGTAAAGCCATCACATTTATTTTTCTGGCGAAAAAGCTTTAACTGCTTAATGAAAAGCCATAATAAATTCATAATATTGATTTGCTCGGAATAGTTACCGAGATTTAGCAATGAGACTTAGGATTAGGATTAGTAGCAGGAGGTTTCAGGCGCTGACAGAAATCACTAAATGTTGTTACTTTACTTGATATTTCTGTTGTCATTTCTACTAAAGGTGCTTGTTTTGCTGTTAAACCTGTCCCTTTAGTGAAAGTTTCTGCTTGTTTAATGTCTGGGTCTTTCGATGCCTTTAATGTGATGCTAGGCTTATTGAAAGCGTCTGCTCTGTAGACTCGCAACCCCAATCTATAGCCATCCTCGGGATTGTTGGAAGTAGGGTTATACCCAAATCCCTGAACAATCATGTCTTTGAAGTTATCACTTGTACAACCTCCCGTTTCTCCATCGACGCAATATAACTGAGATGATGGAGTTGCAGGAGAGATTTCACATAAGCCAGTTCCAGTTGTAGGACAAGTCAGGGTTCCTGAGGGTGCATCTGGCGAAGGTGAATCGGTCGTTGTTGCCGCGCTGTTCGTTATGATGGGTGGTGGTGGAATTGTGCTTGATTTAATGCCATCAATATAAGTTTGAGCAGCGTTAGTTGCTAACTCAATACGCCTTGCTTGTAAGCGTGTTGCGACAGAGAAGATAATAAGAGGTGCGATCGCCACTAGTAAAATGCCAACAACAACGACTGCTATTAATGATTCAATGATGGTAAAACCTGACTGACTAGATAAAGATGTTTGTTGCTGTTTGTGGTGAATCATAACATTATCAGTTATCAGTTATCAGTTATCAGTTATCAGAGATTATAGTTTACTTGAGGATTGAGAAAAGGATTTTTGCTATCTCTTCAGCATCTTCATGGATACTGCTAAATGCTTGAGCATCAATATACCCTGTGTCTTTTAAAAGGGACAACCAATACTTACTTTCAAGACATTCTTTGTAAGCAATAGAAATTTTTGCAGAAAATTCTGCTGGTGATATAGCTCCATTTGCTTCCGCAATATTGGCTCCAATTGATGTTCCACTTATAATTAATTGTTTTGATAAAATAAATTCTTTTTTCTCTTGAGTCAAATATTTATAAGCATTTACAATCCTGATAGCAAACTTATACGCCTTCTCATATACCAAACTGTTCATAGCTTACTGTTCACTGTTCACTGTTTACTGTTCACTGTTCACTGTTCACCCTATGGCTAACGCCACGCCTTACGGCTATCGGGGAGAACCTTCGGTTCCGCTAGCCCCTAAGGGGGCGCTGCGCAAACGCGCTCCGCCAGATGCTACGGAGGGAAACCCTCATCAAGCACTGGACTCACTGTTCACTGATTTAAGAACATGTACCGCGTTGATCTTGGCTAATGGTGTAGTTACCATTAGGATCTTGAGCACACAACAAAGTTTTTATCCAAGCATCGTCTCGTCCGACTTCTCTGTAAAACTCATTCGGCTTGTTTGTTGCGGGTGTTGTAAAGTGTAGAGAGAATAAGTCAGGTGGCTGATTCAGCAAGGCTGTATCATAACTCCAGAAACGATTGGGCGGAGTAAAAAAAGACGTACGATTTAGATTTGGATTGGAAGGATTGCTTCCATTAATAACTGTTTGCCAAGGAGCAGTGGCATAATTACTGTGTTTAAATTGGATAAAAGAACCAGCTACTATGTGGCTTACGCCTTCCCAGCGTTCTAAGTAACGTACAAAGTTTTCCAAACCACCATTGCTTTCTGTTGGGCGTCCCGGCGTGTTACCTTGAGCGAAGATGAGATTTGTTTGTGTGTTTGTGGCAGTTTGCATCGAATTATAGTCACTATCTTCACGAAACCTAAAGCGAAAATTATCAGATAAAACTGTAATTGCATCAGCTACAACTACTGCTGAACGCCAAGTTTCGCCAGTGTTGCAACCAGGAAATTGACCTGGGCGACAGCCGAAGTTAGAATTTAGTGATTGACGTGCGTAGAATTTATTACTCCAGTCCTTTTCCCCTTTTAAGGAGTTGTCTGTGAACTCTTCTTGGGTGTGAACATTGAAATTTCCTTTGATGTAAACTGGCACGTTAGATACTAAAATGAGTCCTTTTTCTTCTGAGTTATAGGTAGCGTTACGGCTTAAGTTACTCCCATTAATCAGCATAATGGCATTTGGTCGGCGAGTTGAATCTAATTTGAAGTCAGTAGCACTAACATCTAAATTGTTGGGTTCACTATCGTCGGGGAGTGCATCATCACGAGTGGTGTAAATAATTCCACTATTTGGAAATAGAAACTCACCACCACTTTTTGATTTTCTGCGTAACAAATCCAAATCTAAGATAGTGGCGCGAATTTCTAACGGTTCACGCGATTCAACTGCTTTAATCTCTCTTGCATCAAGAAAAGCAGTTTCCATAATAGCGCCATGAGGAATAACAGTATCTGTAGGATTACCGATAGTACCGTCTAAAATTTTCAAAGCGCAAATAGCAGAATCAACTGCTGATTGTTCTGCAAGGGTAAGAGGTTGACTAGCTGTGATTTTTTTCCAAGCATTTTGAAGTGGTTTATTCACCAAGCGTCCGTTTGGGTATTTCAGCTGTGCTTGGTAATTCAGCACATTCTCGTAACCTGTGGTTGAGAGAGATGAAGCTGAGTAGACAACACCGTTGTTAGAGTCACCTGGATTATTACTAATCTTAGGTAGCCCAGTTAAGTCTCTGTTTGTATTTCTTAAGCTAACGTCTGGTAAATCTTTCTGGTTTCTGGCTGTTGTGCTATTTGTAGGGTTGTAATAGCTGCTGACACAAGCAATTGGTTTTTGATAGTCAGTTGGAATCTTTGGATTGTAGGAGTCATCTTGGTAGTGATAAACTGCTGTAGCCCGCATTCGTAGATAAGGTGTCTTCTCATCGGGCATAGTATCTGGTGGATCTGCTATGGTATCTAGTTTTGGATCTGCGATCGCACTAGCAAATTGAGCACTACCGCCACCAGAAGTGTAACGACTAGATAAATAAATTCCTGCACCTGTGACAACTCGCAAACCTCCGACGACATCCAAAGAAGTTTGTGGTTTTTGTGCTGCTGACTTTTCCCAAAACTCGTCTCGACCTGTGGCTTCCAAATCCTCTAACTGGTATGCTTGGGAGAAGCGCTTACGAGTTACAGTACTATTCTTTCCCTTGCTATCAACATCCCATTCCTTACCAGTAATAGTCTGTCCTTCGTCTGGTGAACTGAGAAATTTGCCTTTGGTTGTGTCATACCATAATTGAGGTAAATTATTGCCAACTAAAATGCGATCGCCTATTTTTTGCTCTTTATCTGCTTTTGCTTGTTCTACTGGTTCTGTTGCAGGTAGATAAAGTTTACTACCGTTATCTTTAATTCCTATTTCGGCATAATTAGTAGCAGTTTTACCATCAGCAGGATTGAAGGGAAACACCCATTCATCCACTGGTCTTAAAGAGTTTCCATTTCCTTGAAGAGGACTATTTGTTTCATAGTCGGAACTTCGATATTTTAGTGGATTACTACCTTGTGGTATTTCGGCGTATGGAACACGACGTGTTCTTTTTTTAAAGTAAGCTTTTAGCTTTTTATCACGAACTTTAGCAGGATTTAAAGTGTAGTCCTCTGCTAAATCTCGTTTTATTTCCTGTTGGACTTCATCAGGAAGGTCTGCGTTATTTGGATATGCAGTATTTGTTGCTTGCACTAACCTGCCAATTCGTTTTGTATACGCCTCATCATTATAAGCTGCCGTGTTTCCGTAAACAGATGTAGGTACAGTTTTATTTGTGTTGTTTATAACCTGACTTTCAATTGTGCTGTTAGGTACATAAGATTGATCAAACAAATCTACTTGCACATCACCATGACTGGAATTGTCTGTTACTCTACTATCTATTACATTTCCAGCGACAATAATTTTGCTATTTACCTCTTTGAAATAGCATGAATTTGGACTACTAACTAGATAGAACTTGATAGGCTGAGCCAGTCTTGTTGTTAGCAAATTACCATTTGTGAAGACACGTCCATTTAGACTGATACCTTCTTCAGAAGCAATTTCTAAATCATCTTCATAGACAACCCCATTGTTAGTGAGGGGTATTCTTTCTTGCTCTCGATCTTGCTGATATTCTAGAGCGACAAAGCCTTTATTACCTCTAAAAATTTCATATTTATTAGTATTTAATATTGTTAAGTCTGTAATTGGCACAGTCGTACTATAAACAAAAATACTTTTTTTTAGCTTTTCACCGACTTTATACCAACCATTAGTACTTACTAAGTTCGCGCTAGTGGTAGCTAAATTTTGACATTCGTTACCAACAGTATCTGTGTCCATCGGTTGCGTTCTTGCTTTTAAGAAATTTCCGGGTTGATTACTAGTTGGAGTCCGAAAGTAAAGACCATAGAGAGTGTAACTATCAAACTTACCGTTATTGTCCGTATCTACAGGATATTTCCAAACAGTTTGTAGAGTCTCGTCGCCTTGAACAAGTTTTAACTGTGTCTCATCACCAAAAGTAAATTCGTTAAGGTTATTATTGATAACTTGTTCCAGTGAAAAATCTGAAGGAATTGAGGACTCTAACCTAGAATCTCCAAATAACTGTTCTATTTTTGCTTTTGCTCTTTCAATAGCAGGGTTAGCTGCATTCAGGACAGCCTCATTCACTCGGACATTACTAGCATTTTTTGCCCTTTCAAAAGACCGAAATAAAATAGCAGTTGTTATTAACACAACTACCAATGCTACCATTGCGACAGTTGGTAACACAAAACCAGCATTTACACTTGACTGTTGTTTTTTCTTATTGACTAGTATTGCCCGTAATAGCTGAAGAATTTGTTTTTTAATTGTAGATACAAATATTTTACTAATTTGTCTATAAAATCTCTTGATTTTCTTTAATCTCCAACGATAGTGAAACATAAGTAGTTGACTGCTAAAATTTCTCATAAAAAAACCGCAGATGCACGAACTTTGCACACAGATAGTTTATCTGCGTACCCTGCGGGAAGTCGCCCAGAGGGCGTCTACATCTGCGGTTCTAAATTCCTCTAAACCAGTATTTCAACTTCAGCTAACTTTGTAAAAATACTATGAAAGCAAGCTTATATTACCCACTTTTAGAGAAAACATACCAATCTCGCAAAAATGATTACTTATCTCACATCTTGCACCTAGCCCTAGCGATTAGAAATCGCGGCTATACAAACGAAGTCCGCCTGCGCGGACTGACGGAAAATCAAGGGTTTAGAACCCGCGCAGGCGGGTTTTGCCTGTGTAGCCGCGATTTCTAATCGCCCGGCGCAAGATCTGCGCTATACGATTTCTCAGGAAGCTTGCACTATATCGGGGTGTAAGGGTGCAGGGGTGTAGGGGGAGTAATTGGTGGGGGAAATGATTTATTCGTTAGTTTCGACAACGAGCGAAATTTAGGGGAAAAAAGTAAAACACTCTTACCCCTTACACCCTCACACCCTTACACCCCTTCTTCCTCTCCCTTGAACCCTACACCCTTACACCCTTACACCCCTACACCCCTACACCCCTTTCTGCAGAAGTATACGTAAGATAACAAAAATTAGAAAAACACTGGAGTATCCCTGTTCTCCAGTGCTTAAAGGCAACAACTCTTACTCAAAATTAGAATACCCAGGAAAATATAATTAGAATTGGAGAAAAAAAAGCACCGGGTACGGATAAACCCCAGTGCTCAAGGACGACTTACACGATTTACTATCAATCCAGAATTAGAATACCCATACAAGTGCACGGGTTAAATTAACACCGAATCAAGGCTTGAACGTGTTGACACGTTAGGGCTAGCCTTTGCCCCTACCGCAGGTGTGTATTTTATGCAAGTTAGAAGCGCGATCCAAAGCTTATGTCTTTAGCTAAAATAACTTAAGAAGCTTGCTACCACAGTGTATGGACTCTTTAAACGGCGACTCCAAGTCAAGATTCCTAGAAGATTTACAGTCAGCGGTAAATAATCGCGAAGATGACAACATTCTGGATTTGAGCGTATTATCCGATACTATAGAACTTATAGAAAAAATTGTCACCCGAATCAGTCAATCTGCTCAGATAGGTGAGCAAAGCGAAAATACTAAACACAAAGATAGTCTGACAATAAGATCCCTTGAGCTTAACTATAGTGAAAGACCAGGAATGGAAGAGACAGTAGAGCTTTTGTGCGAGCAAGTAGAAACTTTCAAGCAACTGCTGTACCACAAACACTTAGAACAGCAAGAGATACAGCAAGAGTTGGATCAGACAAACGAGGATTTGTTCATTGCACTTAATTCACCGTGCCTAACACTTAATTCGGCGATAGTATTAGTTAAAGAAATTTTGGTCAGTAAAAAGCCGATAATTGCTGAAACTTTCGCAACACTCCTTAGAGGATGTTTGGAAAGTATTAAAGGAATGAATTAAGCGAGCCTTCTAAGCATTAACCGAATCATTGCAACCTGGACAAATGTTTCATGGGTCTGCGGTAAAATCTCGTAGTCCTTGCTCAAGCG
>NZ_JABXYX010000295.1 GCF_017982655.1 Brasilonema sp. CT11
AACGATTATTTGTATTTTAAACGACACGAGCAAGTCAACAACACCAAACAATATCGGTGCAATTAATATGGAGGGACTCAAAGAGAAGCAGACTCAGCAATGGCAGTCGATGCACAAAGAAGAATTATTATCGTACGACAAAAGCAAGTTTGACTTTCGAGGGCTGATCCAAAAGATGGTGGGTCATGAAGACCTCGAAAATATTCACGAAAAATACCCTGAATATACCAAGGCTGGTACTATCACTTTTGAGAACGATCAGAAGACGCCCATCCACGCTGCATTTTACAACTCACCGCATCTCGAAGAGTTTATGAAGGTTTACCACAGTTTCATTAAGGTAAGCATTAATATGCATCAAAAATAAATTAATAAATTAATTTTAATATTTTATTCTTCAATTATTCTCGAATATTAATTCATGAAAATTTATATCAGGAAGTTATCGCACCAATGTTCAATTTAGAAGATGAAGTTGTGTTCCAAAACAAGCCTACATTCAGGTAAAAGTATTGATTCATAGTTAGCTTTCATTTTTAACGCATATTTGCTTCGTGTAGAGTTCATCTGCCAAACAACGTTGCAGTTGGTGCTAAGCATCGAGATTTCGACTATAACCACCCTGAAGGCGAGATTAACTTTTGGCTACCAGTTACTACAGGTAATTACATCGAATAAACCTCGCAAATTGACTTCCGAAGCCGATCGCCAAATCGGATCTCTTTAAAACAGACTTTCTGCAGATTGCTTCTTGTATTTTCGTTTTATATACTATAATACATAACTCTAACGATTTTACATGCGTAGTTTCGGGTACCAGCGGCTTTTTTACCGAATCTGAACCAAACAAAGGCGATTACCACCCTATTGGTAATTTAGAAGTGGGCCAATATTACAGATTTTACGGCTCTAAATGCTTTCATTATAATGCTCCAAACGACACTGGCAAGACACGCATTTCGTTCGATTTCAGAGTAATTCCGAAATCGATGTGGGTTAGCCCGACAGCGGATGCAGCGTCAGTGAAATCTGGTTTGAAATTTAATATTGGATCTTATTATAATACTTGTAGTCTCAAGTAAAAAGTCGTTATCATGTAAAATAAATAACTTTGGGACCTTTGAACGAGATCAACAAAACTTTTTGTTTTTTGCTCAGATCCAATATATGCAGTACAACTAGTAATATTTTATAATGAACGGCATATCAGTATTTATTAGAGGTATTCGGTCACAGACGAGCCTGTTAGCCGTATCGAGAGGATCTGCTCTTGGATGTAATGCCCCTGCACGGAGAACAATTTTCTCAGTTAAAAAATCTAAAGAGCATAGTCCATCACACGTAGAGGGTGCTTCTGTGTCCGGTCTTCGCTTAATTCCTAATTATTTGACAGATCAAGGTAATTTTTAATTTTTTAAAAAATTATATGGTAACACAGACAAGCAAGTCCGTAACGTAAAAACAAATAATTTCGAGTAATATTTTATAGTAATATTTCGCTATTTTTTGCTCGTGTAAAGGAAATTTGGTGTTTTTTTTGATATGAGCTCAATACTAATTCAGTTAATAGAACACGATGCTATACTTAATGAACTACGCCATGTGTTAAATTCTTCTAAAATCAAAAGCAATCCAACCTACAACAGGTGAGTTCATACTGTATCGAGAGATTACGTGACATCTTCTAACTCCTCCTTTTCATAGAAAAATCGTTAATTTATATAAGCATGCTATTACTCAATACGGAAATGTTGCTCAAGCTGTTAAGAAACCAATTCAAGATAAATTAATTTCAGACGAGCCCGATACCCTTCAAGTACGTTACTTCAAGCAAGCATAAATATTGCTCTAAAATACCCTATTATATTAAATAATATTATAGGTCAATCAATACACTGCAGAAGGTGGAACTCCAATGCACAAAGGTAAAGAACGCAATCTCGATCTCAGCTTTCTTTCCGATAGTCTAGCATGACTTGCTAATACGGCCTTTCTTATTATTATAGACGCTAATTCAGTGGGTGACGTCATATCAATGTACAGCTTTTCATCGACAGCAGTGATGACACTCACAAAAAAAGCTGATGACGGCGTAAACACGGAGGTCGTCAAAGTTTTATTACAACCCAAATCATTGTTAATACTCGAAGTAAGCCATATGTTTATGTTATTATTATAGTAGTAGCTAATACCTATTTTTAGAATGATGCTCGTCACCAATGGGAGCACGGTATTGACGTTGGAAAAGAACACAAATTTGGAAATAAACCGATCGAAAAGGTAACATTAATTTAAGTCTTATTATAAATACTAACTCTATAATACATAGGATGAACGAATATCACTAGTTTTTTGGAAGACGTCCGATCCGTCAGTTACGATGAAGAATTATAAGAGCGTCATGAGCGAACATTTGAACATTAAAAGCTCAACAAGTATGAAGAGAAAACGAGTTGACGATAACACTATGCAATCACCGGCGCAAGAACAAACTCCGCAAGAACAGGATCCGAACTTTTATCTCCGATTCAACGCCTTTGATAACATTCATTCGTTGGATAATATTAATATGAGCGAGGAACAACGACTGCAAATAGAAAAAGAGATCGAAGAGCAAATGAAGCATATGAATATTAAAGGAGATCCGAAGCCAGACGATACCGCCAACAACGATACAAAGAAATAATAATACAAAGAAATAATAATAATAAAAATCATCTGTTGATAATTTAGCCGAATACAGCAATAATAATACATGACACTTGTCAGTCCAGTCTTGTGAGAGTATTACAATAACATTGCAACGCCAGCAATAGCAGCGGACAAAACAGCGAGAGCATCGGTGTTGTCGACAGCAGAGCTAGGTTTGTTGATGCTATTCGAAGGCGAGTTAGTTCTCGACGGAGTGTTACTGCCGGCTGGACCAGCGCTAGGACCACCGTTGTTATTAGCAGGAGTATTGCCGTCTGTAGGAGAGCCCGCTTGAGGGCTGGTTTGATCGACAGGTGTTCCTGCAGGAATCGGCGAACCAACGTCCACTGGCGTGTTAGACGGAGTAGGCGAATTCTGCGCGACAGGAGCACTCGGTAAAGTGACCGAAGCGCAGGTCAAGCCGGCGGTACTAGCTTGACTCGAATCCGCAGCTAAAAAGATATTATTTTAATGATTGCGGTGGAGGATATTGTGCAGTGTTAGCTTACTATCAGAGAACCATAATACGGCGTAACTACCGCAGACTGATGCACCGAGTGATCTCCATGTCATGCCAACCCAAGTATTTTGGTTTAAAATTACGTCGTTGTGAGCAGAAGAAGCCTTCCATGCACTCAAAGCAGCTAAATAATGCCGTGATAATATTAAT
>NZ_JABXYX010000296.1 GCF_017982655.1 Brasilonema sp. CT11
AGTGTCTTGAACTTTACGACTCGCATGACACTTCATCAACCATAAGAACTCGGACTCAAAGACCCACTCTTCGAGCTTTGCAAAGGATATCGATTTGTCAGGGAACACGCAGTAAATGTTGCGATCTTTGGGAGATTTCATTTTTGCGACGTCGAAGTGAGGAGGTTTGAGCCACTTGTGAGTCTCGCCCTCGTGCATCACGATAGTAACTACTTGATTACCTAAATACCTCGTGTTATTATCATGCCCGCCGAGTATAATCTCTTTATAATAGCCTTACCTCCGAGATTCATGTGCGAGCTGTACACGAACATCGATTTGTCGCCAGTGAGCTGCCAATCAGAATCGAGCGTCTTTGTCCTCGCACAACCTTAGCATTGCTAATATATATACACAATATTATATACCTTTGTACGAAGTCTTCGAACTTATCGGCGGCAGTTTTAGCGATGACGGGAGGAGGTGAGTGGCTAGGCAAATCCAGGTAGTACTTGACGGTGACGCCAGAAACAGGCTCCTTTTCTTCTTAGTTTTTATTAATAGCGGTAGGAGCTTGGCCATTCTTATTATCTCCCTTTGGGGGCCCCTCTTCCTTATTCTCGTTATTATTTTCTTCGTTTTCCTCCTCTGGATTCTCCTCTTCGTGGTTATGTTGCTCATTGTTTTCATTATCTTCCTTATCATCTGGAGGTGGTGGTTCCGAAATTACGACCTTAGGCTTGGGAGGTTTAACCACAGCTGGAGAAGGCTTCGTTCCTGACGTAGAAATTTTAAAACGCGAAAATTGATTATTATTACAATAAAATATAGTATAATATCACCAAAATATTATTAGGAAATTAAGTATTTAATTTTTGGAGATTAACAAAGGAAGTTATCCAAAAAATTGTAATTTTCCGTTTCTTTGAAGATCTTAACTCCCTACCCGTAGGTTTCTCTGGTTGAGTGAAATAATAGAGTTGAAATAAAAATATACACGCAAATAGCACGATGGCTATGTGCGACAGATTAATCCGACCCCTAATCCAAAAAAGACACGTTAGTTCTCTTATTTCAAGGACTATTTATCGTAATGACGATCAATCTACCTCGCAAACATTTGGGTTGAGGCGTCTCGATCTGTGGCCTTTTAGCTAAATAAAGAAAAAAACAAAATTTCCACGGTAAACACTTCGTAACCAACTGACAATCTCGATACTAACCTCGTTAAAAAAAAGAATATGCTTGCTTGAGCAATTATTCTTCTAACACAATCGCTGCAAGCACAATGCGGTTCTACAATTCAGGATCCATATTCCGCATTGCAACCACCATTTATGATTGATGGTCAGCCCGCGGTAGACGCTAATAGCAACATATATAATAGAATTCACGTCCGAAATGATTCGGTATTCGCGTTCCGGTTGAACCTGTCATGTTGTCACCTCGCTTGTCTCGTACCATACAAATTAGATTTTCTGCAGTTTAAAATTCATCCTCTCATCGTTTAACACGCAAGGTTATAATGAATAAGTCTATTCTCGTCACATTGTCTATTATTGCCGTTCAAATCGCCCTAGTTAGTGCTCACGGGTAATTATTTATACTCATAAAAACATCCGTTACCGCTGAAACTAAATAATATTTATTTATTTTTTAATAGCTGGTTGACTGGTCCCGTCGCCGCTAACTTTGGTATGTTACTTTTGAATATGCTTACCTCAAATTATTCGCTTTTTATCGTGTTTGCTTCAAGTCTTCATCTAACAATCCCACAGTTACTGGCAACCCTGCTAGTCAGGATTCTGCCAGCCCTACAGCTCCTTGCGGTCATGGTACTGGCCCCGCCGTCACTGTGCAAAAATTCACGTAAGTAAATCAGCATAAATATATTTTAATGGACGAAAAAAAAGCAAATCTGTCAGAGGCAACGATTAACTTACTCGGTTCTAATAATGATTTTATAGTAACTTGTTATCCAATTTTACCAACGGAGGCGGTCATCCCAACGGTAAATGCAACTACACTCTCGCCACAACGGATAGCGCTGCTGGCTATGCTGCTGGAACTGTCTTGCAAACTCTTAGCTGCCCCTCCGGCAAGTCTCAAAGCATTCGCTTATTCATGACTCAAAGCCCTGGCACTTACTATATGCAATGGGTACGTGATTCCGTAATTTTCGTTTTTTGTCCACTCGTGTGATCTGACATTTTCTCTGTTATTAGCTTTGGGCTTATGCTGGTGGTAGTTGGTACGTTATTTGTAATATTATTTTATCGATATTTTGCACAAACAAAAGTATTAAATCGGCTTACCTTGTTTTCAAGGTACGGATGCTTCCCTGTTACCATCACTGCCGCTCCCAGTAAGTTTCGCGTGTTAAACATCTTCCAAAAAATATTGTGCCTAAATGATCATGTTAGTCTCCACAACTACCTTGACCGTCGGCCAGTCCGCTTCTGGATCTTTGACCGCCAACACCGACAAATACTGGGATTTGCCCGTTCCTGCCAACAACTTCGTTACCGTTGACGTTGCCGGCCCCAGCGGTGCCACTTTCGGTGTCTCAACGTAAGTTTGAACCAAAATCTAGGCTCATACGGCAACGAGAGGTTTGCCCGTCAAATTTCAAACAAAAAAAAAAGATTTTTGTCTGTCAAAAATCTAAAAACTCGCCAGTACGCGACCTAAAATAGCCACTATAATGATGGTATACGTACCTCGTTCGCGGACACGATCTAACGATGACCTTTTGGTAGTAACGACATCCCTACTGCCACCACCGCTAACACTAAGTTGAGCGGATCTGGCTTGCTTACCCTGTGCAGCAGCAACACTGCTTCTACTACCGCCATCATTGGTGCATTCCCTGGTACTGCTTCTGGATCTTACAACCTCAACACTGCTACCTACAGTAAGTCTCTATCAGTTACTTTGAACGACGCATCATCTGCTCGTTGTTAACTCGTACTTACTCGATTGAATTAGACGGCTTGTTGGTCTACAACAGCGATGGCTCTAAGATTAGCGACTCTCTTTCCTCTGGCTTCAGAATCTACGGCACTGACGCATTCGATACCTCCACCGTTCCCAAGGTACATCCGGCTACTTTTGATGACTCACAAACGATCTTGAAAGCAGCACTAACGTACCTCTCATACTAAGCGTGTCGTTGTTCGTCGTACTGGAGGAAATGGCGGCGTTGCTATTGTTTCTTACGGCACTGACTGCGGTGCTAGCTCCAATGTTGAAACGCCCACCAAGTACAGCTCTGACTTTGCTTGCGTCTCTGCTGGCTCGAACAAGGACAGAAAGTTCTATGGTGTCTATACTGATAGCGGTGCTGAGTTCACTGTCGCAGTTGGTAAGATTAAAGCGGCTA
>NZ_JABXYX010000079.1 GCF_017982655.1 Brasilonema sp. CT11
CTCCCCTTTGCGGTAAATTGTCAAGTGCAACTACCTTTAACACAGAAGAAGAAGTCATGAAAGCAGTTTTAATGACAGCAGCTGGCGATCCTGAAGTTCTGCAACTACAGGATATACAAAACCCTGGCGTTCGTCTAGGAGAAACTGAACTTCTGGTACACTTACGAGCAGCAGGCATTAACCCCATTGACACCAAACTTCGTAAACGTGGCACTTTCTATCCCGATAAAATGCCCGCTATTTTAGGATGTGATGGTGCTGGTGTTGTTGAGGCTGTGGGTGCTGGCGTTCAAAAGTTTCGCGTAGGCGATGAAGTCTATTTTTGCAACGGTGGCTTGGGCGCACACCAAGGCAATTATGCTGAGTATACAACTGTTGATGAGCGATTTGTTGCCCGTAAACCCGCTTCTATATCCTTTGCACAAGCAGCAGCAGCACCGTTAGTCCTCATCACCGCCTGGGAAGCTTTATACGAACGGGGACGCTTGGAACCTGGAGAACGAGTATTAATTCATGCTGGTGCTGGCGGAGTCGGACACGTCGCAATTCAATTGGCAAAGCTCAAAGGTGCTAGTGTCTGCACGACTGTAAGTACTCAGGAGAAAGCAAATTTTGTTCACAAGCTCGGTGCAGACCATGTTATTTTTTACAAACAGAGAGACTTTGTGCAAGCCGCACTCGATTGGACAAATGGGGAAGGTGTAGACTTAGCTTTTGACACCGTAGGCTCAGAGACTTTGCACAAAACTTTTCCAGCAGTGCGAGTTTATGGTGACATCGTCACAATACTAGAACCAGATGCCAATACCGTTTGGAAATCTGCCAGACAACGTAATCTCCGCATTGGTTTAGAATTCATGCTAATACCAATGTTGCAAGGAATTGTAGAGGCGCAGCAACATCAAGCAGAAATTTTAGAACAGTGCGCAAAATGGATTGATGCAGGCAAATTGCAAATCCAAGTTAGTCATACTTTTTCGCTAGAAGAAGCAGCAAAAGCTCACCATTTACTCGAAACGGGGTCTATAACAGGTAAAATTATCTTACTAGTAGAAGATAAATGATACGAAAATTGTTTTGGTGAGACAGTGGTGCAGGAGCGTTTTCCTTGTTCCCTGGTTCTACCAGGGAGTAAAAACTAGGAGGTTCTACCTCCATTTTTATCTCCATTTTTATATTATGACGAGGCGGAGCCTCTTTGAATGCATTACCAGGCTCCTGCCTGGTAACAAAGTTCTCTGGGTAGATTGCCTGAAAACGGCTGGCTGGTTGATAAGTCTATGTGCGCTGCTGTTATTATTACAACCTCTACCCGCATGGGGTGCACCTGCACAAATAGAACGTACTCCTTTAACTCCAGAATTGTTGCAAGAACGGCTGGATACACCTATTCTTCGTGAAGGTAGTGTTGTCGTAGATTTACGGCAAATGGTAATAAATTTACGACCAGAAAATACCACCTTCCGAGATAGTTTTTATCAAATTTTGCGAAAGGAATTGCAAAAAGCAGGCTCAAAACCTTTGGGTTTAGACTTAAGTCGTTCTCTGATTCAGGGAGATTTTATTGGTAGTAATTTGAGTTTGAGAACGCCTTTGTATACTCAAGCGCTTGCCCCCATTTTGCTCTCAACCGAACAAGAACAATTAGAACGTCTACGCGAAATTTGTTTGCAGTCACTTGCCTTGGCTTTTCCTAGTTCTAAAGATTGTAAGTCGCTTTTAGCAACTCAGTTACCTTTATCAAGTGAAATCAGTGTTTTTCGTGGTTCCCTGACACTGCTGGAAACTCACTTCGACGGAACTGTACAGTTTGCAAATACATTTTTCCTTCAGCCTGTGGATGCTCAAGGTGCTATTTTTAATCAGCAGGTAAATTGGACTGAAACAAGATTCAGCCGTATAGCTAGCTTTGCCAGTGCAACTTTTAATAAAGAAAGCCAGTTTCAAGGTAGTATATTTTTTGAGAAAGCTAATTTTAAGCAAGCGCAATTTCAGCAAAGTGCGAATTTTCAAGACAGCACTTTTGAGGATATAGCCAATTTTACTCAGGTAGATTTTAAGCAATTGGCTAAATTTAGTCGTGTACAATGGCAAGGAAATGCTGATTTTTCTAATGCACATTTTTGCGCTCAAGCACAGTTTACGAAAGCTATGTTCAGACAGTTTCTCTTTTTTGTAGAAGCAACATTTGAGCAAACTGTCACTTTTGTCAACACACAATTTAACAAATATGTCAATCTGCAAGGTGCTAATATTATCAACTCTGCAGATTTTAGTGATGCTGGATTTGCAAAGAGTGCTTATGTGAATGTCTCCAGTCTAATTTTTAACTCTAACCAAGCAAAGATTTTAGGCAATCCAGGTCAAATTGGTAAAAAGCTTGTGGTATCTGGATTAGAAGGGAATCAAAGCGTCTTGCGGAATTTAGGAGAAAATTTCCGTCAGTTACAGCAAATCAGTGATGCTAATGAGTTGGAGTATAAAAAGCAGCGTTTGCAATTAGAGGATTTAAGCCGTCGTCTGATAGGTACGAATATAAACACTGCTTCCCAAGAACGTTTGATGAATGTGGGTTTTTCGGAAAGTCAAGCAACAGCGATCGCCACCCAGCGTTTTCAACAACTATTTCATCACAAAAGTGAGTTACTCACTTTGGCTGATATGGATTATGACACATACACGCGAGTCAGTTCACTCTTAATAGTTGATGAACCCCTTTCACCATTTAACTGGTTGCTGCAAGCACGGAATTGGTTAATGTTGAGTTTACTGCTGCTGCTTTCTGGGTATGGTACAGATTTTTGGTTGGTGATTGGTGTGGGGTTGATTGCGATCGCCTACTTTGGATTCCTATTTTGGCTTATTGATCGTTTCCGTCGCCTGCTTCCAGCACCAATTCTTCCCACAAGTTACGAAACTTTTTGGATGCTAAGTAGTTTCAGTCTTCTTTCACTCTTTGGTATCCTAGCTATCTTTTGGAGTGGAGAACAGCCTTGCCTTACACTAGGGTGTCTTTTCGTTATTATTGTCCCCTTACCAATAACTTTATTATTCCGACTTTACCAACAAGGACGCTACCATAACTTAATGGACATTTCCTACTTCAAAGAAGATGGAACTTTGCGCCAGTTACGATTACTGATTGGACGTTTGCCAGTCATACCTAGGTATGAAATGTTTCGTGAGCGATATTTGCCTTTGTTGTGCGATCGCCGCTGGAATTGGCTTAACTATTACGACTTTAGCCTTAACAACTTACTGAAATTAGGCTTTAATGATATTCGTTTGCGAGATGAACACCTTCCAGGCATCATCACCACACTTGCCTGGTATCAGTGGATTTTGGGTATACTCTACATCACGCTACTTTTGTGGACTCTGTCTCGGACAATTCCAGGATTAAATTTGTTGATTTATCTCAAATAACGTTTTTCACCTATTACCAACTTGCCCCAAAGCTTTACTTTAGGGCAGCCTGTTGCGGGAAGAACAGGGCGACGCAAAACGGGCGATTCGCCTTCTCAGGAAACCTTTGCTTCCAAAGACTTCAGCAACTCAGTATTTACACCAGACTCACGAGTTAAAGCAATTTTGCCGGTGCGAGCGATTTCTTTTAAGCCAAATTTTTGCAGCACTTGTACAATCGCCACCATTTTACCTGGATCTCCCACAACTTCGAGCGTAACAGAATCTTCTGCCACGTCTACGACTCTCGCCCGAAAAATTTGAGACAGTTCGACAATTTCTGAACGGGTGCTACTGGTTGCATTCACTTTAAGCAACATCAATTCTCGTTCCACGCAAGGAACTTCCGTAACGTTCTGCACTTTCAAAACGTTGATCAGCTTATATAGTTGCTTGATGAGTTGTTCAATCACACGGTCATCACCAGGGACTACCATTGTAATCCGAGAAATACCTGATTTCTCAGCAGGACCAACGGCAAGGCTTTCTATGTTAAAGCCGCGACGGGCAAATAAGCTAGAAATACGGGAAAGAACTCCCGCTTCATCTTCGACAAGTACTGATAAGGTATGTTTCATCGTCGCCAACACAGGCTAGAGAAAGTAAGTTATAAATAACAGAGATATTAAGTCGCTCAACCTAATTAAACGTGAAATGTCATTACGTAATCGCAAAGACTCTATTTTACGTTTTTCAATGTTGACCTACCTAGGATGTAGCTAAGCTACACCTACTCCTGCACAGAATTGCAATTGTAATCCCTTATTGTACCTGAGATTGGAATCGAAATAAGTCCTGTTGTGTATTACAGTTAAAAAGCATTTCTGGATCTGGTAAAGGCAATGCTTGCACGGGATGACACTTCAGCCATTCCTGAAACGATCGCCCCCCTTGATTGATATACTCCACCAAACTTGGTAAACAGCGACGGCGATAAAAACCGCACAGTGGTTCCCATCCTTTAGCTTGAGGAACTAGAGCAGCGATAGCTTCGCTGCTGCGCTCCGCGCAGATCGCCTTACCTTCGACACTATCTAATGTACTCGCCCATTCTTGCAACACCTCAACACGCAACTTGGGTAAATCGCAAGCCAGCAGCAGCACCCAATCTGTTTGTACATACTCCAGTGCTTGAGCAAATCCAATAATTGGTCCGTGCGGTAGTTTTTCACTGCCAGTTTCACCAAACAAAGGCACTTCTTTGATAAACTGAACTGTACATGGTAACAAATTTTGATAGCGTTCTTGCCAGGGTGTGACTACATACACTGTATCAGCAGAACTTTCAGCAATTCGACAAACCAATTGCAACAGGGGTACGCCTTGGACGGGAATCAACGCTTTATCCCGTCCCATGCGAGAACTTTTTCCACCTGCTAAAACTATGCTTGAAAGGTGCATTCGTTTACCTGATAACTGATAACTGATATAGGAATCCGGTTTGATTTGGTGAATTGACAAAGTAGAGGTAGGGAACGCTTAACAGGGAACGCCTAACAGTGAACAGTGAACAGGGAACAATTGATAACTGGTAACTGGTAACTGGTAACTGGTAACTGATAACTGTTAACTGAAAATGTTCTAAATTGTATCAGGGTCAATGTTTAATTCTCGCAATTTAGCGGCTAATCTTTCAGCTTTACTGAGTGCTAATTCTTTTTGTTGACGTTCAGACTTAGCTTGTTGTTCTGCTAATTCTTTTTGTTGACGTTCAGACTCAGCCTCTTCTTCTGGTGTTGGAACTAACTGTCCTTCGGCTGTGAAAAATCGCAATAAACCTTCATGAATTCCCAGATATAAATCTAGTTGCTGACTCCACAAATGCCCTTGATGATTTGCTTCTAAGGATTCATACTTACCATCCACTAAATGGAATCCAGCAAACTCTAGTGTGTATGGATCAAACCAAAAATAATCGGGAGTACGGAAGGTATCTTGATAAAGTTTTTTCTTAAATTCTTTATCAGTATTAGCAGTTGATTCCGAAAGAATTTCTAAAATGACATTAGGATATTTACCATCTTCTTCCCAGACTGCCCAACTTTTGCGAGTTTTGCGTTCTGTGTCTAGCACGACGAAAAAATCTGGTCCTCGGAAGTCTTCTGATTTGCGTTTGTTGAGACTGTAATAAATAGTCAGATTGCCAGCAGCGTAAAAATCAGTCCTGTCTCGCCACAACCATTCTAAGCATTTAAAAAGTAGGATTATTTGCCGTAAATGCAGTTCAGTTTCCAAGGGAGGTTCGTTGCTATATAAATCACATGGAGGAAGGATAACATCTTCTGGAATGTCTTGAGGAAAGTCGAGTTCTTTGGCGAGGGACATGGCTTGTATGGCATCAGCTATTTATGGGTTTATTTTAACGCTGTCATAATAATGGGGCGTTACTTATTGCTATAACGATCAATGGCGAATCTGCTTTGTTTGGACAGATGATACCAAATCCGCTTTTATAACCCCCTTTTAATCCAGGCGATTAGAAATCGCGACTACACAAACTTAGTCCGCGTAGGCGGACTAAATAATAAAGGGGGTAGTAGAGCCGTTGTCGAGGATTAAATAAATATGGCGCACACACCCCGACGAATCGCTTCTGGAATCAATATTTCTAACACAAACGCTTGAAAATCAAAGAATGTTTTTGTTGGACGACAACAACCATAAATCAGACCCTCAGAAACGCTCAATGCCGCAAAAAGGTGTGTTGCTCCTTTTCTGACGTATCTGGCTGCAGAGTGAACTGGTTGTTTAACACCTGCTGCCTTGTTAGGATGTACACCTTCTCGCGCTTGGATGGAAGTTTTCTCATCCACACACACCACCCAGAATCCAGCTTTAATTAAAAATTTTGCCTGAGCATACAGTTTGAGTACAGGAGTTGCTTTTGCAATAAAATTATCATCAGTCCGATGCATCCAAGCGTGAAACCGCCAAGGTTTTATCTGCTCAGATTTGAGCCATCGCCATACTGTTGAAGTTGCTATCGATACTACAATGCCTAGTGTGATTAACTGTGCAGCAATATCGCTGCAACTCCATCTCGCCAACGGCACATCAAAATCGATTGGTTTGCTACAAGCGTTAAGCGTAGCTCTGCCGTAGGCAATCGCCGTGACCTGTGCTCGTACAATTGCTTGAAACATCCTCGGACGACCCGGACGTGGCGCTTCTTCCAAACTACGAGTTTGACACCAACGTTTACGCCACTTACGAACAAGGGCTGGTGAACACCCTATATTTCCTGCAATTTGAGCATCCGTCCAATCTGGATGTTCGGCACTCGTCAGGATAATTTTGGCGCGTTTGACTTTGCTTTGACCTGTTTTGCGAGCGATCGCCTGTTGATGCAACAGCTTTTTCTCGTCTTCTGTCAATCGCACCCTGTAAGTTTTTTGCCGACCAATCATATGTTGAATGCTTGAGGGAAGTTCCTGTTGCTCACCCTACCGTCAAAAGTTTTCCTTTGTCAATTCGCTACGAATTAACGCAAAACTGTACTTAGCCCTCACCCTCTCACCTGACTCTGCTGCACTTGCTGCAACAACTTCTCCAAAGTCTCCGCCGGTGCTAAACACTTCAAACCTTGGCAAACCAACCCAATACTTCCCTCTGGTAATTTAGATCCTGCAACAAACGCAGTACTTGGTAAATACATGGAGTTAATAGAGTGTATCTGCTCTGCGGTGGTGCGGATTAAGGTACAGTTACGATACCAATCTAACGCTGTAAACAAACTGGGACACGCTTGGGGAGCTTGGCTCATCACGCTTCTAAATGCTTTTAAGCCTTGCTCGGCTAAATCTAAGTAATGAAGATTCTCGGTGACAAGAGCAAGACGAACAAGGTTGGCGATCGCCACTCCATTTGCCGAAGGTGTCGCGTTATCCATATAACTGCGCTCTCGCACAATCAAGTCTTGACTTGCGTCGCTTGATGTGTTGTGGTATCCGCCGAGTTCTACACTCCAGAGATATTCGTGGAATTCTTCTTGGATTGCGATCGCTTTTTCCAACCAGTTTTTTTGCTCAGGAGAACTGCTGTGTAAATCCAGTAGTGCTTTGATAAAAAAGGCGTAATCTTCAGATTGAGCTAAGACAGTAACTTGTCCCTCATAATTCAATCGGTAAAAACGCCCATCGACAAACTGATTATCCAAGATAAAGTTCGCCGCTTTCGCTGCAAGTTCCAGATACTCTGGTTGTTGGAAGACTGCATACGCCCTTGCTAAACCGGAAATCATCAAGCTATTCCAGGCGACAATCATCTTTGTATCTGTGACTGCGGGAATGCGTCCTTTCCAGTTTTCTGTTTTCGCTTCTTGGTTATTGCGTGCGGGTGGGAAAGTTTCCACTAACTCAGGTGCAGCACCGTAGCGAACTGCAAACAGTTTTGCGAGTGTGCTTTCGAGGGTTTGACTCAGTTTTCCAGGATTACGCCTTTGCAACACATTCTGACTTTCAAAGTTACCGTCAGGCGTGACTGTAAACTGTTGTTGTAATTCTGTTAGTTCTTCCGGAGTGAGCAGTTGTTGCAATTCGCTGTAACTCCAGACGTAAAATGCGCCTTCCTCTGGTTCTACTTCTGTGGGAGTGGTGAAACTATCTGCGTCTTGCGCTGCATAGAAGTATCCAGATGGCGCTGTCATTTCGCGTTTCAGCCATTGGACAGTTGTGGCGATCGCTCTTTCAAAAGCTGCTTCTTCTACACCTGCGCTCCACAAGTTAGCCAAATACTCTACAATTTGTCCGTTGTCGTAGAGCATCTTTTCAAAGTGCGGTACTGTCCAAGTGTGGTCAACCGTGTAGCGATGAAATCCACCACCCACATGATCATAAATTCCACCCAATGCCAGGTCTAGTCCTCGCTGGGTACAAACTTTATTGCCATCATACTGCGATTCATAATCAAACCGACTTCCCCTCAATGCGAGTTCGGCGTAGGGAATCATCGGGAAGCTGTTACCATATTGATTGGGTGTAATAATGCCTGTTGAGGTTTCCCAACCTTTTTGCAACAATTCTTTATCTTGAGATTCTGTGATCCCATCTGAGTCTAACACAGCAGAGGTGAGGAGTGACTCAACAATAGCTGCTTTGCGTTCACTTAAATCTTGTTTTTCTGTGTCGTAATAATGACGAATTGCTTGCAGGACTTGCAAAAACCCAGGACGACCGTAGCGTGGTTCAACTGGGAAGTAAGTACCAGCGTAGAATGGTATTAAATCATCTGGGGTGAGAAAAACGTTTAAAGGCCAACCCCCTTGACCACTCATCATCTGCAAAGCTTGCATATAGATGCTGTCAATATCTGGTCTTTCTTCTCTATCTACTTTTATCGGAAGAAAGTTGGCGTTCATGTACTCGGCTATAGCTAGGTTAGAAAAAGCTTCACCTTCCATAACAGTACACCAGTGGCAACTGGAGTAACCAATCGAAAGAAATATCGGTTTATTCTGTGCCTTTGCCGTTGCGAGTGCTTCGTCGCACCAAGACCACCAATCAATAGGGTTTTCGGCGTGTTTGCGGAGGTAGAGGCTTTTAGCTTGAGCTAGACGATTAGTCATGATAGGATTCTTGATGACAGCCTTCTTTGCTCAGTCTAGCTTGTGTTTGAGAGACATTCACTTACCAGCCTTAAACCACTCCGCAGTAATATAGCTTTATAACCTTAGAAGCTAACAGTTTTCTCATCTTAGACGAAATAATAATTATTCATCTTATTCAAGGTTGTTGGACAGAGTTCTGGCGATCGGTGCTGACAACGTACTTAAAGATGGTGTCGCTTGTGTTTTGATAGTTGTTGGGCTAAGACCTGCCAGTAGGTGGAGTAAAAAGGTAATGATGGCGGCTTGCACAAATTTTTCTAGCATGGCGACTTCCTCTAACTTTTGGTGGGTGACATCTCAAATAGAATTTATGTAATAAGATGACTCCTGATATTATCTATCTACCGCAAGAAGTAGTTAGATTCCGGAAAAGGCTGTAAAAATGGTGACAATGTTATGAAAAAGTCACAAACTGAAACCTTCTGTATAAAAACTTGGTTCGTTTTAAAAATTCGATTTGTGGTTCTTTGAAAACAATCAGCCGTTGCAATCGATAAAATGTATGTAAATTAGTGACAAGCAGTCTGCATGATTCCTATCGTTATTGAACAATCAGGTCGTGGCGAACGCGCCTTTGATATTTACTCACGGCTGTTACGTGAGCGCATCCTTTTTTTGGGACAGCCGATTGATAGCAACGTCGCTAACTTGATTGTTGCTCAGCTGCTGTTCTTGGATGCAGAAGACTCGGAGAAAGACATTTATATGTACATAAACTCTCCTGGAGGTTCTGTAACGGCTGGCATGGGGATATTCGATACTATGAAGCACATCCGCCCGAATGTCTGTACAATTTGTACCGGATTGGCAGCGAGTATGGGCGCTTTCCTTCTCAGCGCTGGGACAAAGGGTAAGCGGATGAGTTTACCTCATTCTCGAATTATGATTCACCAACCTTTGGGTGGCGCTCAAGGACAAGCGACTGATATCGAAATTCAGGCACGCGAAATCCTCTACCATAAGCGCAAGCTAAATGAATATTTAGCCGAACACACAGGTCAGCCATATGACAAAATTGCTGAGGATACAGAAAGGGACTTCTTTATGTCGCCTGAGGAATCAAAGGATTATGGATTAATCGACCAAGTGATTGACCGTCACGCTGCTGGTAGCCGTCCAATGGCTATGGTGTAGTCAGTTACCAGTTATCAGTTATCAGTTATCAGTTGTTTACTAATAACCCTATGGCTAACGCCACGCCTTACGGCTATCGGGTTCGCCAGTCGCCTACGGAGGGATACCCTCCTGCAGCGCTGGCTCACTGATAACTGTTCACTGTTTCAAAATCCGGCTAATGGATCTGGAGGCGTGGGTTGGGATTCTAGATATCTGAGGAAATCGTGTAATTCTTCGTCAGTTAGTAAATGACGCGATCGCTTGCCGTAAGCTTTAATCAAATAATCTCGCCCCTGTTCTGTTGTCCAACCTAGGCGCTGCATTTCAACACCAATTTTAGCGATATCGTCGGACTGATCCACAGGTTCGCTCTTCTTCTTTTTCTTACCTGTGGTCGTCTGAGTTGGCACATCTTCTGTTGAGGTGCTGTAACTGCGTGATGGAAACGGTGTCACATTACTCGCAGAAGTCTCCGGCATCATATCATTTTCTGCTTGGTTACCAAACATCATCTCCAAATTTTGGAACGGGGTCTCCAATAACTGAGTTTCCTGGTTGTCAGTTGTAGGAAAACGTTCAATTATCTTTTCATTTTTAATATCGTTTTTACTGACAACAGATGAGATGACTGGTGGTGTTGGGGTTGTTTGTGTTTGAGGAAACGTCTTGACAGCAGCGGGATACGCAGACTCATTTAATTTGGTTGTTGTCAAAGTTGGCTGAACCTGCTTTACTGGTTCTGGGGAAATGACAACCCAATCTGGCGAATGACTCATTCCCAAAACGACAAGCGCTCTATTCCTGGCTTGGTCTTCTGCTTCCTCGACTGTTTCTGCTGCAGCCATTCCAGTGGCGCGTGTCACCCCATCAATTTGTACGCTTGCCCGGACAATATACTTACCGTGATAAATTTGTACTAATTCAGAAATAAGACTGCCTTGGGGATATTTGCTCTGAAATTGAGCCAACATAATACTGCTACCAATCTAAAATCTTTGACATTTCTACGCCGAAAAGGCGACTGTAAAACAAACGTTTGCGCCCAACTTGTGACTCCAAGCTTTAGCTCTCGTTTTGTTATGGACTATACTCCAAGTTGATTTAGCCAAGTCTAACGCTTAAGGAGTTCCATCCGCCTGCTTACAGATAACCAATGACCGACGACTGACTTCATCCGTGCCCTGATTGTAGCATGAGCTTTTGGAGTAAATTTTTCCCGACTGCTTGTTGAGGAAGAGCGATTCCATAGTTGTTGCTATACTAATTACCTAATTAGTGATGTGGAACTATTTCCTGTAAGTGCGCTATATATCTACAATAATGAAGTAATGGTTCATCCTCACCTATTATGGACTGCTGAGCTAATTGTTTCCGATCCTACATATGGGTCAATTAGATATATCGGCAGTTTCTCCTAGTTAAAAATCAGAGTTACATGGCGTAGAAGTACCTTCACACAAGACAATCGAACACCTGTAGTTTCCCTAAAGAGAGCTTTTGGGCAGCGTGGAGAATTGTGCAACGTACGTCACTCAAAAACCCGTTACGTTATTAGCAAGGGGGCAAAATCTCAAACGGGCGTACTTTGGAAGATAGTCTTGAACAAGGAGCTTGGACACATCAACACTCTGAAAATGTTCGTGCAGTGCCCTCTATGATTGGGCAATTCGTTTGCCAAAGGGTGTTTGTAGTCGTGAGGGTACACGAGCAAAAAACCAGAAAAAAAAAATGATCTTTTGACCAAAGGCCGGTTCACTGCATGGAATTTTCAATCGCTACACTTCTCGCCAATTTCACTGATGATAAATTGGTGGCTCGTAAACTCTTAGAAAAGAAACTTGGTTGCGAAGATGAAGTTAGTTTACAAAAACTTCATATTGCTTTAGAGATACTGGAAAAAATCGGGGTTTTAGTCAAAGAACGTGGCAAATATCGTCGAGTCACAGAAGAAGGGCTGATTGAAGCAAAACTTCGTTGTTCCAGTAAAGGCTTTTGCTTTGCAATTCAAGACGTGGAAGGTTCCGAAGATATTTACATCCGCGAAAGTCATCTCAGTAACGCCTGGAATGGCGATCGCGTTTTGGTTAGAGTTCTCAAAGAAGGTAGTCGTCGTCGCTCCCCAGAAGGAGAGGTTAAATTAATCTTAGAACGCTCCAATCACACTTTACTAGCGCGGATTAAGCAAGTAGAAAGTGGATTTCGTGCTGTACCTTTGGATGATAGATTACTGTTTGAACTCAAACTGCAACTACACAGCGCTAACTTGGAACAAGCAATTGACCATCTAGCTCATGTGGAAGTTCTACGTTACCCACTAGCACAATATCCTCCACTTGGTCGGGTTGTGCAAATTCTTGGCAGTGATGCTGAAGCAGCAGCGGATATCGATTTAGTCACCTGTAAGCATGATCTTTCTCGTACTTTTCCAGAATCCGTACAGGAAGCAGCCTCAAAATTACCCAAAAAGCTGCTAAAAGCTGATTTAAAGAATCGCCTCGATTTACGTCAGCAATTGACTTTGAGCATTATTGCCAACAGCAATGACTCAACAATGATCGAAAATGCCTTCAGCCTTGAAAAAACAAGCGAAGAACATTGGCAGTTGGGCTTTCATATTGCAGATCTTTCTCATTTTATCCAACCAGACGAAGCCCTGGATCGAGAAGCACTAAAGCGCGGTCGCTCAGTGTATCTGGGAGAACTGGTACTGTCAATGTTGCCAGAAGCTGTTGCCGAACGCTGTGCTTTATTACCGAAGAGCGATCGCTTAGCGATTTCATTCTTAATAACAATTGATTCAAAATCAGGACAAGTGCTGGAGTGGGAAGTACAACCCAGCGTTGTCAAAGTAGACGCCTCACTGAGTGAAGAACAAGTAGAGGCAATTCTCACAAACGAGTCAACCAAAGTCTCATCGTCCTTTGTAGAGATGGTGCAACAACTCGATAGTTTGCGCTACTTATTAAAAGAGGTACGCTCGAACCGTGGGTGCTTGCAGTTAAATTTGCCACCAAACCAAAACCCATACTATGATGAAGGCGCTATGGGGTGTGTGATGGTGAATGATTTACCTGTGCACTCATTGTTAACGGAGTTTGTGCTACTCGTTAACCAACTTATAGCAACCCACTTTAATGCTTTGGGTATCCCAGCTATTTGGCGAGTTCAAAGCGCACCTGATGCCGAAGATGTGCAAGAAATGCTGAAATTAGCAATTAACTTGGGCGTCGAACTGTTATTAGATCCAGAAACAGATGTTCAACCCCTCGACTATCAACAGTTGACCAGAGTTTTTGCAGAATCAGCATCCGAGCAAGTTCTGACCTATTTGTTGCAAGACACACTAAAGCCAGCTACGTATAGTACAACCAAAGGACCTCACTTTGGATTGTCATTACCAGAGTACGTTCATTTCACTGCTCCCTTGCGACGTTACCCGGATTTGCTGATGCAAAGGGTATTTTATACATTACTTGAACACGGACGCGATCGCCGCACCACCCGTGTTAAAGAGCGTGTTAACCTGCGCCACTCAAACAGCCACGGTGAAATCAACTGGAACGTCCTACCGCCAGAATTGCAACAAGAACTCCAAAGCGATTTGACAAGGGTGATTATTCAGCTCAACGATAGAGAAAAAGAAGTTCAAGAAGCAGAAGCCGATTTAGCAGGATTGCAAAGAGCCTCACTGATGAAACAGCGTATCAGCGAAGTTTTCACTGGTGTGATTACAGGTGTCCAGTCCTACGGGTTCTTTGTAGAAATTGAAGTTCCACCAACTGCGTCAAACTCAGTTAGTAATCCTCGCGTACCTCTACGGGTAGAAGGACTTGTCCACGTCAGTTCTCTCAAAGACGATTGGTATGAGTATCGCGCCAGACAGCAAGCGTTGTTTGGTCGCAAAAATCGTGCATCCTATAGATTAGGCGATCGCGTAGCTGTACAGGTTAAGAGTGTTGATTATTATCGCCAGCAAATCGATTTAGTCACTGTTGGCAGCGATGGCATGCCAGTTTTTGGTAAAGATGTCAGCTTCTCAAATGGAGAAGATACAAACCTTTACTTATCACATGAAGCTATTGAGCCTGATGAGTTAGACCTGTATCCTGAGGAGGAATAAAGGGACGAGCACCGCTTTGCGGAATTCAAAATATGCCCTGAGCCGCTACGGGCACCCATTTTACGCTGATTCAAAAAATTTTGTGTTTGTGGTTTTTGATATTTTGTCAAAAACTAAGAGTATGGGGGGATAAGGGAACAGGGGAGCCACTGCCTTCGGGTTCCCCGCGTTGAGGCATGTGGCGTGAGCCAGTACAGCAAGCGCGTAGCGTGGCACTTTGTGCCATAGTCCTTGTTTCCCTCTCCTGACGGACACGCTACGCGAACACGCTTGTTCTGGTGTAGCGCGTAGGGGAAAAAATTAGTGGGGATCTCAATTCCCACTAACACTCCTCGGGTTGCACTCCGCACTATTAAACTACTTAATAATCAACAACTAACAATTAAGAAATGACAACATTCCTAATCCCCAATCTCCAGTAAGTCTTGCTATAAAAATACGTGTCAATTCATACAAAACCACTCATTTTAGGCGTATCAGGTGCATCTGGTCTGATTTACGCTGTTCGTGCTCTTAAATTTCTGCTAGAAGCTGACTATGCAGTTGAATTAGTTGCTTCCAAGTCAACTTACATGGTTTGGCAATCTGAGCAGAATATTCGTATGCCAGCAGAACCGACTCAACAAGAGCAATTTTGGCGACAGCAAGCTAGAGTCGAAGGGATCGGCAAACTATGTTGTCATTCTTGGAGTAATGTTGGGGCAAACATTGCCAGTGGTTCGTTTCGCACTCTAGGAATGATTGTGATGCCATGCAGTATGGCTACTGTAGGCAAGCTGGCAGCTGGTTTAAGTTCCGACTTACTCGAACGAGCGGCGGATGTCCAACTCAAGGAGGGACGAAAATTGATTCTCGTTCCTCGTGAAACTCCCTTTAGCTTAATTCACCTTCGTAATTTAACGACTTTAGCCGAAGCCGGAGCCAGAATTGTTCCTGCCATTCCTGCCTGGTATCACAATCCCAAAACTATTGAGGATTTAGTTGATTTTGTGGTTGCCCGTGCATTGGATCAACTAGATATCGATTGTATACCTATTCAAAGATGGCAAGGTCGTCAAGATTAGTCAAAATAGGGGAGATAGGGTAATAAAGAAAAAGTAAAAAGTGAGGCAGCGCGGTGAGTAAGCCCTCCCGCAGCACTGATCTCACTAATGACTAATGACTAATGACTAAACAACTATGGCTGTATTTCGTTTATTTTTGTTAATGACCGTGTTAGGAGGACTAACGCTTTTACTGGTGCAAAACTTGTCACCTGTCCTCCCACTGGTATTTTTGGGAATGAAATCTAAAGCATTACCACTGGCGATTTGGATTTTATTCAGTACTGCAGCGGGTGCTTTTACCACTGTATTCGTCACAAGCTTATTTAACTTCTCTAACTTTTTCCCGGGACAACAACGTCAAACTCCAGTCAGAACAGCCACAACTTCCACAGCAAGGAGTCAAACTCCTAAGGAAGAACCAACACCTCGTCCTTCTCCTTCATCATCAAGTCGTAAAAGTGAGTCAACACGAAGTAGTTATCCACTTAATGATTGGGAAATAGATAACAGCACAGATGATTGGGACTTTGAAGAAAAAAAAGAACAAGCACCTACACCCAATTCTCAAAACACACAGGTTAGGGACTCTAAGACTTATGAACGTCAACAACAACCATCAAGCACTAATAAGTCAGATTCAGTTTACTCCTACAGCTACCGCGAACCGAAAAATTCTGGAGTCGGGAAAACTGAATCCGTTTACGATGCTGATTATCGAGTTATTATCCCCCCTTATCAACCACCAACGACCAATCAACCTCAAACGAATCAAGCTCAGGATGATGATTGGGGATTTCTCGATGAGGATATTGAAGATCAAGACAAGCGTCCCCGTCGTTGAGTAGAATAGGATACTACCTGTTAAATTCCACATCCTCCACGTGACTCCTGTTTAACTTTTCCGGTCATGGCAGCTTCCTGCAAGGTCATGAAAGCATTTAAATCTTCAAGATCATACCGGGTTGTCAGCAGCTGTCGCAATTCATTTTCTGCCTCAACAGTCAAATAGCCAGTTGCTAAAGCTTTTTGCACAACATCTCGAATCCGAATCATGGTTGAAACCTCAAACGACCACAGTTATGGCACAGTTATTTAATCAGGTTGTTCTTGATAAAATATGCAATGGCTTTGTGCCTCAACGGTTTAGTTAAGAGATATTTTTTGTCTTTGTTATGAAATATTGTCATCTTTTACACCTTGATCGAAAACACTCGTCTGTTGACTACAAGTTACTGCAACTCATTCGTGTGACACCAATGTAGTGTCGCGAGAAATATGGTGTTATTTAGGACACAAAAGTGTGCTGTCCACTGGTAGTCACGCTCATATCTGTTGACCGACATAATCACGATAAAGTTTCAATCAAGATTTATTGAATTTGTATATAAGCCCAAAAATACGTAAGTAACAATAGGCAAGTTACCTAACAAATGTTACTAAAGAATTCATAAGCCTATTGCCTTGTAAAGCTAAATTAATATAAAAAATGATTATATTTTTTCTTCGGTAACTTGAAATAAATAACGATAGTGATGGTATGTGGTTTCAATAAAGTAGACAAGGAATTTACAGAAGCTAAAAATAGATTTAAAGTAAAGTCAGAAGTAGTTCGTCTTAATGCTGAAGGGCAACTACAAACAATCATGACTATTGACTTGTTAAAAGGGGTTAATCTGTACCTAATTGGCATTATGGGCGTTGGCAAGACGACTGTAGGACGCCTATTGGCACAGCATTTTGGCTATGGATTTGTTGATATTGACACTTGTGTAGAGAAGGCTGCCGGTGGAAAATCGATAACTGAATTATTTACCGAACTTGGAGAACCAGCGTTTCGCCAATTAGAAAGTCAGGTACTGTCACAAGTTTGTGCTTTCACCAAGCTTGTGATCGCAACAGGTGGAGGTATTGTCGTACAACAACAAAACTGGAGTTACCTACACCACGGTTTAATTGTCTGGCTGGATGCATCAGTGGAAATAATTTGCGATCGATTAGTAGAAGATACAACAAGACCACTGCTGCAAAATGTTGACCGCAAAGCAAAGCTGCAATTTCTCCTGGAACAAAGACAACATCTTTACCGACAAGCAGATTTGCGAATTACCGTAAACGAAGGAGAAACCCCAGAAGAAATTACCACAAAAATTATAGAGCAAATTCCTAGCGTTCTTAAACCTGAAGTATTGTCTACTGAATAATCATAAAAAGTTAACAATTTTTAGTAAATATGAAAATTTTGATTTTGTAGGTAGATAATACTTTAACTATAGTATTAGGATTTTCTTGAGCAAAACAAAAACCGCGATCTCTATACAATAGCTTCCCATGATGGTCAGCGAAACTGAATACATGATCAAGCAGGATGCCGCCAGCCGGGTAGAAGTGCTAAGCGAAGCACTACCCTACATTCAACAATTTAGTGGTCGAACCATTGTCGTCAAATACGGTGGCGCGGCAATGAAAGATAGTAATCTTAAAGATAAAGTCATCCGTGACATCGTATTCCTATCTTGTGTTGGTTTACGACCAATTGTGGTGCATGGCGGTGGACCAGAAATTAATAGTTGGCTGGGTAAACTGGGAATCGAAGCCCAATTTAAAAATGGTTTGCGAGTGACTGATGCTCCTACAATGGATGTTGTGGAAATGGTGTTAGTTGGTCGCGTTAATAAAGAAATAGTTACCTTGATTAGCAAAGCCGGTGGTTCAGCAGTGGGAATGTGCGGCAAAGATGGTAACTTAATCAAGGCTAGACCTCAAGGTGAAGAAGGTATCGGTTTTGTAGGAGAAGTTTGCTCTGTCGATACCAAAATTTTGGAGACACTAGTTAATAATGGCTATATTCCTGTTGTGTCTAGCGTCGCAGCAGACGAGACAGGACAACCGTACAATATTAATGCAGATACTGTTGCAGGAGAGATAGCAGCAGCAATAGGGGCGGAAAAGTTGATTTTGCTGACCGATACCAGAGGAATTCTTAAGGATTATAAAGATCCTTCTACCCTGATTCAAAGAGTAGACATTCAAGAAGCCCGCGAGTTAATTACAACAGGTGTTGTCAGTGGTGGGATGATTCCCAAAGTCAATTGTTGTGTGCGATCGCTTGCTCAAGGAGTTCGTGCAGCTCATATCATTGATGGTCGTATTCCACACGCACTGCTACTGGAAATCTTTACTGATGTTGGTATCGGTACAATGCTTGTTGGCTCCCAGTTTACAATTTAGAATAGTCATTTTTCAAAAAGAAAGACTCTTCAAAATACGACCTACCGCATCACTATCTTTCCATCCCTCAACTTTTAGTTAGGGCTAAAAAGTCACCTTGACAACGGTAGGGTGGACATTAGCCATGCCCACCCTACTATTAAAAAGCGCTATCAATCAAAAAGCGACATTTTACCGAATCTTAGCCAAGATTTGCCAGTAACAACTCTCGCTTCTCGGACTTGTTGACTTTGACTTGACCGTCATCATCCACATCCACAATAGCTGTGTCACCTTCTCCAATCTCACCTGAGAGCATCGCTTCAGCCAGAGAATCTTCCAGGAGGCGCATAATCGCCCGACGTAACGGTCTTGCGCCGTAGCTGGGGTTGTAGCCTTCTTGTAAGACACGGTCTTTGAAGCGATCGCTCACTTCCAGAGTTATTCCCTTCTCAGTCAAGCGGCTTGCGATTTCGCGCAACATGATATCAGCAATTTGCTTGATTTCATCTTTCTTAAGTTGAGTAAAGACAATAATCTCATCAAGACGGTTGAGGAATTCTGGACGGAAGTATGATTTCAGTTCTTCGTTGACCAGCATTTTGATCCGGTTGTAAGTCGCTTCGGCTTCATCTTCGCCAAACTGGAAGCCCAAACCACCGCCACCTTTTTCAATCACCTTAGAACCGATGTTAGAGGTCATGATAATCAGTGTGTTCTTGAAGTCCACTGTCCGACCTTTCGCATCAGTAAGACGACCGTCATCCAATATTTGCAGCAGCATATTGAACACATCGGGATGCGCTTTTTCTATTTCGTCGAAAAGCACTACTGTATAGGGTTTGCGACGTACTGCTTCAGTCAGTTGTCCACCTTCGTCGTATCCAACGAAACCAGGAGGTGAGCCAATCAGCTTAGAAACGGTGTGGCGTTCCATGAATTCGGACATATCCACGCGAATCATTGCATCTTCAGCACCAAAGAAGTAAGAAGCCAATGCTTTCGCTAGTTCTGTCTTACCAACTCCTGTGGGACCAGAGAAGATAAAGCTTGCAATCGGTCGGTTAGGATTTTTTAAACCAACTCTAGCGCGACGGATGGATTTAGAAACTGCGGTCACTGCTTGCTCTTGACCGATGAGACGCTGGTGAAGGGTATCTTCTAAGTGCAACAGCATCTCAGATTCAGATTCAGTCAACTTGTTGACTGGGACACCAGTCCAAGAAGCGACAATCTGAGCAATATCTTCCTCATCAACAATTGGGCTATTGACAGATTTGTCTTCTTGTGAATCACGCAATTTGGTTTCGAGTTCCAATTCTTGATCACGCAGTTTACCTGCTTTGTCAAAGTCCTGAGTTTTGACAGATTCCTGCTTTTGCTTAGTCACTAGCGCCAATTCGCGCTTGAGTTCGCGATCAGCAGACTTGAGAGAGTTCCGTAGGCGAACACGAGAACCTGCTTCATCAATCAAGTCAATAGCTTTATCAGGTAAGAAGCGATCGCTAATGTAACGATCTGACAAGTTAGCTGCAGCAACAACTGCTGCATCAGAGATTTGGACTTTGTGATGCTGCTCGTAAGCAGAGCGCAAGCCGTATAATATCTGGATAGTTTCTTCAACCGATGGTTCACCGATCATAATCGGTTGGAAACGACGCTCTAGGGCTGCATCGCGCTCAATGTGTTGACGGTACTCATCAAGAGTGGTTGCGCCAATACACTGGAGTTCACCTCGTGCCAATGCGGGTTTCAGGATGTTAGCTGCATCCATACCACCTTCTGTGCCGCCAGCACCAACCAAAGTGTGAACTTCATCTATGACCAGGATGATATTACCCGCTGTGCGGATTTCATCCATGATTTTCTTGAGGCGTTCTTCAAAATCGCCACGGAAGCGAGTACCAGCCACCACTGACCCCATGTCTAGGCTGATGACTTGCTTGTCTTGTAGAATGTCGGGAACATCTTGGTTAACAATGCGTTGAGCCAGACCTTCGGCGATGGCTGTTTTACCAACTCCTGGTTCCCCAATCAGCACAGGATTGTTCTTAGTGCGGCGTCCCAAAATCTGGACTGCACGCTCAATTTCCTTTTCGCGACCGACAACAGGATCGAGATTGCCTTCTTGCGCTTGTTTGGTAAGATTTCTACCAAATTCCTCTAAAGTTAAATTTTGGGTACGTTTTGAACCGCCGCCACGGGAACCGGAAACAGATGTCGCCTCACCCAACTGACGAATAACTGCAGTGCGGATTTGCGACAAATCAAGCCCCAAATTTTGTAGGACTTTAGCGGCGACACCTTCACCAGCTTCAGTCAATCCCAAGAGTAAGTGTTCAGTACCTATATAATTATTTCCCAGGCTGCGAGCTTCCTTAAAGCCTTGCTCAAACAAACTTTTCACCTTGGGAGTAAAAGGAATTTCCGGGGGTACAAAACCAGAACCCCGACCTATAATTCTTTCGACTTCGCGACGTGCATCTTTGAGGGTAACGCCCAAGTCGGTCAGCACTTTGGCAGCAACCCCTGATCCTTCTCCAATCAGCCCTAGGAGAATTTGCTCCGTTCCTACGAAATTGTGTCCCAGGCGACGCGCCTCTTCCTGGGCTAGCATAATGACTTTAATGGCTTCGGATGTGAAGTGTTCAAACATATTGGGTTTTTGCTCCCTTGCTGCTTGGGCTAATGGTGATTTCAGTAGTATAGAGAATGAAGCTTGACGGTAGTTCTGAGGAATGTGAATGGCGGGTGCTAGTTTGATAAATTTGATTTAGCACTCGGTTCTCGTCACTCAGCACACAATTCGCACTCATCACTATCTAAGATTCACCCTCACCTGAATTTTTGTGTACTTTCTTATAGATAATGTATCTTTATTTAAAGTCGAGTGACAGTAGTGAGAGCCGTAAGAGTTTAGACGTGTTACCCGTCAGGAGCGTGAATACAAGCGAAGAGACGGATAATAATTAGTAGTCAGGAGTTGATTGTGAGTAGTAGTTTATATTACAACAAAGAGCTATTCACTTACAACTCCCCGTAGAGAACTTAGAATCTGTGATGAGTAAAGCTAATAAAGACCAACAGCACCCGTTGTACAATCGCGATCGCCCCATCATTGAGAATTTATTGGTTGGTGAGGCGACTGATTATAATTTAGCAGAATTAGCTAGACTGCGAATTCGCTATTCCAGTTTTCCTGGTGCGAGAGATATTCAAAGCGATTTGGATAAGATTCTGTCGCAGTGGGGTTTGAGCGAAGAAGAACTTTTGGAGAAAACACGCGGCTTACACAGCCGTGGGGGTATTTATAAAAGTCGCGGCAAAAAAGAAGAAGAAGATTGGAATTAATCGTCGTTCAGCAGATGCTGAACCAAGATAAACCCAACATAGTTCTGGGAAAAGCCCTGGTTTATCAGCAATTAGAGATTGCCAATTCACTATAAAGACTTGGCGAGATTCTCTTGGAGCGAGGTTAAACTCACGGTTGCCGATTTTATCTGGATTGCCGAACTTCGATTACTGAATCCTTTTGAACTGTGTCATACTCTACTTTCCCTGCTGACGATGTTCCCTCAGTTTCCTCAAAAGGTTTTCTTGAGCTAAGGATGGAGTCACCTGTTCACTAGTGGGCTGAGGCTGCTTACTCACACTCTTAGTATCAGCTGATTGTTGATCCGTGCTTGGAGTGGAATTCGTCACAGTAAGGGTAGTAGGTTGAAACGTTTTCTCAGCACTTTTAGTCGTACCAGGTGAGATGTTGAACATCATCTGCTGTTGACGAGTACTTGGGGTGGGATTCGTCACAGTAATGGTAGTAGGTTGAAACGTTTTCTCAGCACTTTTGGTAGCACCAGCAGAGAGATCGAACATGATCTGCTGTGGACGATTACTTGGTGTGGGATTCGCCACAGTAATAGTGGTAGGTTGAAACGTTTTCTCAGCACTTTTGGTAGCTGTCAATGGCAGACTAAATGACGTCTGTTCTTGGTTTGTCTTGGGTACGGAAATTGCCACATTAGAATTGTTAACAACAGCTTTTACTGAGTCTAGAGTACTAGCAATTTGCGTGTGCTCTTGTATCTGCTGTGTGGAGGAGACCAAGCTACTTAAACCATTAACAAGTTGTCGTAAATTTTTCCGAAAAGCTGGATCTCCTGTCAACTCATCTAAATCAGATGTAATCTTTTGGGTGTTTTCAAATGTCACCCGTGCAGAATCTAAAGTTTGTTGCAGAACCACCACGTTATTAGGGTTGTTGAGGCTGTTGGAGATTTGGCGCAAATTAGCAGAAGCTTGTGCAGCATTTGCAGACAAAGTTTCTAAATTTTTGATTAATTCTCCTTGAGTTACACGATTAACAGCAGGTGAAAGACTGCTAACTGTTTTACGTAATTGATTGCTAGTTTCGGTGATATTGTTTAAGGCTGCAACAAGTGAAGAGCGGTTGCTAGTAACTAGATTATCAAGATTATTAATCAGCTTACTAACTTGAGTATTTGTTAAACGAAGTTCTTTAGCGGTGGAACTAAATTGGTCTGCAGTATTACCGAATTGACTCAGAGTTTTGGTACTGGATGCACTCAGTTGAGTTGTTGCTTTTTGAACTGTATTAGTCGTCGCCGAAAAGGAGTTTAGTTGTTGTTGAAGGTTTTTGCTTAAAACAGTGAAGTTACGACTTAACTCAGCAATATTTGCAGCAGCAAGAGCAGTATTTTCTACAGCTCTATTCACATTTCCGTAGAATTTCTGGTCACTGTATACAGTTGCTAACTGAGTGCTTGAACGAATAAGTTCATCTGTACTGATTCCAATCTGACCTTTTAACCGAGAATTATTACAGACAATAATTTGAGGGTTACAATTTTTTTCTAAGGGTTTGCCTACTACAGCTCCAGGAGGTAGCTCCGTTTTTGGCGTGATGTCAAGAACGCTTTCGCCAATCAATCCAGACTGATTAGCATCAACTGCGACATTGCTAGGAATAATCAGCTTGGGTTTGGTAATTTCAATTTCCACCTCAACGTTATTTACTCCTGGTCGAATGGCAGAAATGGTGCCTACTTTTACACCTCTATATCGAACAGGTGCTCCTTTTTGCATACCGCCTGCATTCGCAAATTCCACAATAGCTTTGTATGAATTCCGACCAAAACTGAATTTAGTTAGCCATAATATGATTAACCCAAACACTCCCAGTCCCAACAAAAGCAACAATCCAACAGAACCTTCTCGAAAAGTTCGCGCAGAGGCGAAGCGGCTTGTTAATAAACCTCGCATTTTCTTTTTCCTCAGCTATGGATTTTAGATTTTAGATTTGAGGTTGTAGGTTTTTTTCTATCTAAAATCCCAAATCCAAAATTACTCTAACCAGCAACGTGAATTGGTCCAGAAACATTTCCAGTAATAAATTGTCGAATCAAAGGATCGTCTGTAGTATCCATTTCACTGACACTACCTTCCCATTGCACTTTACCTTGGTAGAGAAACACTAATTTGTCAGCTGTGCGACGAATCGTACTTTGTTGATGAGTAACAATAGCGTAGGTATTACAGCTTCCCTGTATACATTGCAACTGCCGAATCAAATCTTCTATCACAGTAGAAGCAATGGGATCAAGTCCGGCTGTTGGTTCATCGTACAGTAAAACTTCTGGAGCCGATTTGGGATTATCGGGGTTAGACATAATAGCACGAGCAAAGCTGACTCGTTTTCGCATACCTCCAGAGAGTTCTGCAGGATAGCGATCGCCTACTTCTGATAACCCCACCATCTCCAATTTCTCATGAACGAGTTCTTTAATCCGAGAACGCCGCAGTTTTGAGTATTGATAAAGTGAAAAACCCACATTCTCCTCCACCGTTAAAGAATCAAACAACGCCGCTTGCTGAAACACCATACCAATACCAACTGGATCTGTCCCATCTTCAATCAATCCTTCTCGGTGCACACCTTTAATAAAAACGTCCCCAGAATCAAGAGCTGTTAACCCAGCAATTACCCGTAAAATTGTTGATTTACCAGTACCACTAGGACCGATAATTCCTAGTGCTTCGCCTCGGTAAATCGTCAAATCTACGTTATCTAAAACCTTATTGCTACCAAAGGATTTAGTAACGCCTTTTAGTTCAATCAAAGGTTCAGTCACTCGCTTCGCTCAAATTCAAAATTCAAAATTCAAAGTTCGTCTTGAAAAGTTTTGCGCCGGGAAACCCGGACGCGCAAACTTTTCGCAAAATTAAAAACCCCACCATAAATAAATTTAGGGGTTTGAAACAAGGACGCCGTTTAAGATGCGCTGTGCGTCTCGGAAAACATTTTTTACATTCTCCATAACGAAGTTGGGGGCTTATATCCTTTTCATTTTCGGTCATTAGTCATTAGTTAAAATAAGTTACTCTAAATTTTGAACTCTTGACCCTGGACTTTACAAAGCAGCGGACAAATAACAAAAATGCAGGATAGTGATGTCATTGTTATCGGTAGTGGTATTGGCGGGTTAACAGCGGCTGCATTACTTGCTCGTTACGGTAAGCGAGTAATTGTCTGTGAAAGCCATACAATACCTGGGGGTGCTGCTCATACCTTCAGACGACGGGGATTTGAATTTGATTCTGGTCCCTCATTTTATTGTGGTCTGACAAGTGCTGGAAGTTTGAATCCCGTCAAACAAGTTCTTGACGTTTTAGGCGAATCTTTAAAATCTGTACCTTACGACCCCCTTGGACTGTACCATTTTCCTGAAGCGAGTTTACCTGTTTATAGCAATCAGTCGCGTTACCGTGAAGAATTAACGAAAATTACGCCCCAAGGAGCGAAGGAATTCAAGCGTTTTGAGGAACGCTTGTTACCATTGTACGACGCGATGAAAGGTATTCCTACCCTAGCTTTACGAGCAGATTGGCAAGTGATTCCTGTATTAATCGGACGTTACTTACCTTCTTTGTTAAAGATGCTACCTCATTTGCCTCTTGTTCAAGCATCTGTCGGCTCTGTGATGGATGCAACAGTACAAGAGCCGTGGGTACGGCGGCTTATCGACTTAGAATGCTTTTTACTATCTGGTTTAAAAGCACATGGCACGATTGCTCCAGAGGTAGCTTTTATGTTAGGTGAGCGTTCCCGTGCTGGGGTTGAGTATCCTGTGGGTGGGAGTGCGGCTATTGTCAAGGCTTTGGTGCGGGGATTAGAACGTTGGGGTGGTCAGTTGGTTTTGGGACATCATGTAGAGCAAATTTTAGTTGAGAATCGCAAAATTATTGGTGTGCAGTTGACAAAAGGTGAAATCCTCAAAGCACCCATTGTTATTTCCAATGCCAGTATCTGGGACACTTACACCAAACTATTACGTCCCGAGGATTTGCCCTCATCTTACCGCAAGGTTGCATTGAATACACCAGCCGTTGATAGTTTTATGCATTTGCATTTAGGTATGCGTGCAGATGGTTTGGAAAATCTCACAGGACATCATGTCGTCGTTCACGACAGTGACAAGGATATCACAGTACCAGGAAATACTTGCATGATATCAATTCCGAGTGTGTGGGATCTAACACTTGCCCCAGAGGGACATTATGTGGTTCACGCTTACACGCTAGAACCATATATGGGATGGGAACGGAACGACGAATATGAACACAAAAAGCAACAGAAAGCGCAAACTTTATATCGTGCCTTAGAGAAAATTATTCCAGATATCAGAGAGCGTGTTGTGTTGGAACTTATTGGCACACCTTTAACCCATGCTTATTATCTACGAAGATATCAGGGAACTTATGGTCCGGCTATTCAAGCGGGACAGGGCATGTTTCCAGGACCACACACACCAATACAGGGATTGTATCGCGTTGGTGATAGCACTACGCCAGGAATTGGTGTACCTGCAGTAGCTGCATCTGGGATTTTGTGTGCGAATATGCTGGTGAAGAAGTAGGGAGTGAGGGAGTAGGGAGTAGGGAGTAGGGAGCACAGGGAGCTCCGACTTCCGCCTTCCGCCTTCTTCTTCAAAAATCAGTTTTTAGGATTCCTATATTCTTCCAACAGTTGTGGGATGTAATCATACCCATCTACACCAATAACCGCAATGATTTTAGAACGATTTTTCTGCAATAAATTTCGGAATGATTCTTCCCCTATTTGTCCTCGTAAAATTGTCAGCCAACTCGCAGATTTTTGCCATTCATTTGAAGCAATTTGGTTTAATAAATACATTCCCAAACAACCTGCATAAATTGCTTTTTCTTGGTCGGGGAAATAATAATAAGCTTCGCCTAAATTAGATAAGTTCAAACCTTGAAGATATAAATCACCAGAAATTTGTGCTGCTTGAAAGCCGTCTTCTAAATATTTAATTGCTGTTTGAGGTTGCTCGATGATGACATAGGCTACACCCAAACTACTAAAACACAGAGCCTTACTTTGAACATCGCCCAGCCGTTCTGAGAGTGTTAAACCTTGTTGCAAGTAGTTAATTGCTGTCTCATAAACTTCTGGTTCTAGTTGTTCCAGTTGCTGGGCTTGCATAACTTCGCTGTATCCCAGGTTTACCAGGGCATTTGCTTCGCCTGTGCGATCGCCTGTTTGCCGACTCAGTATTAAAGCGCGTTGGCTAAAGTCAATTGCTTCAGCATACATTTTTTGGGCAACGTGAGTACGGCTGAGGTGGTTGAGATTGGCAATTTCACAAACGCGATCGCCTGCACTGCGTGCTATCTCCAAAGCTTGTTGATGAAATTGCACAGAACGCTTATATTGCCCAAATGCTCGTTGAGAAGAGCCTAAAAGTGTCAAAATCCGTGCTTTTTCTTGAGTCCCTTCCACTTGACGCAACGGTTCATCCAAATAATTCAGCGCATCTCGTAAGTACTTCCCAGAAAAAGAGGCGAAAATTCCCCCGTACAAAGGAAAGTATGAACGCTGTGCAAAGGTTCGCAGAATTTGCACCATGACTTGAGAACAACCAGCGCTGTATATTGATGCAGCACTACCAAAGCCACTTGCCAGTTGACTCCAAATCACTGCAAACGTCAAGAAAGTCGAAATCGACAACTTAGAGCCTGCTTTAACATTGTAAGGCTGTTGGTCAAACCAGTTAATTAAGCCCCGTTGCAAGTACTGCAAAATAACTGCCATCTCCACCCAATTACTCAGGCTAACACTGGTATGCTGTTGTGCAAATTCAATTGCAGACTTCTCCAAAGCTAAGTAGCGAAACAGTGCTTGAGGAAACTCGCTATTCACTTGCTTTGCCCAAGTTGCCCAAGGACCACGATCTCCGGGTATACCACCAAATCCCAACGATTCTCGGCTTTGCTCGTACATCCAGCTGAGTAAGTGGTCTTGCAGTCGCTGCCAACCAATAATACCACAGTTTATACCATCTGATATTTCCTGGAAATCCGAATCAGCTTGGGCAAATTGTTGTAAAGATTTTGATACTTGCTGAATTTGTTGCAAATTCAGTGCATTCTTGCGGTTGAAGTCGAGAGTACGTAAGAATGCAGCCAGACGACTCCCGACTTCCGCTGTCGTCACTTCTCTAAATGCTGAGACAATGGCTTCTGTAGTTTTATTTTGCTGTTGAGCGCGTTGCCATTGACTTTGAATTGTTTTGATTGCCCTGAGACTGCGGGTTGCTTTGGCTTGCTTGAGTTCATCTTTTTCTGTGTCTACTTGTTGCTGGGTGGAATTGAGGCGATCGCTCAAAGCCAGTTCAAAAACTTCCCCCGTATCAGCAGTCACACCTTTGAGCAACATTTGATAAACCTGCTCTTGAGAGCTAACCTTGCCCTTCAGCGTGTTTTGGACAATTTCGTCAATTAAGGCGAGATACTTTTCGCGCAACGGCAGAGAGTCAGACACTTTAGCAACCAGAATAGGGATATGTCAATTTTAGTTGCTGTCTGGGTTAAGTTGCAGAAGAAGATCTTGCCAAGGTTTCAACTCAAACGGTTAGCAGTACTCCACGTTGATTTAACCTCACTCCCGTAAAGCTACGCTATGGCTAACGCCACGCTCCGCTATCACATCCCCTCTCCTTAGTAAGGAGAGGGGCGGTTTTGGCGCAAGACAAAACCGGGGTGAGGTAAAACGAGAATCGTGGGCAAATCCCATTTAATTTATTTAATCAAAAGAAAATCAATCAATCTCTGGTTCCCATGCTCAGCATGGGAATGCACTTCTAGAGGCTCTGCCTCCCAATGATTCTTCTGAAGGTTTTTGGTAATTTTGTTACGAAAATAGAAACGATATTGGCTTCCGTAAATTAGCGTCATACAATCAACATTACATTCTACGAATAATCTCTCAAGCAATTAAATAAACAACAGATATCAGGATTCGCGTCTGCCGCAATAGCACTGCCATTGATAAATTATTAAGGCATAAACATGAACAGGAGTGAAAAGCTTCGGTGTATTTTTTGCTGCTCGCTTTCCAATTTTTCTCGTTATAGTTTAACAGTGTTGATGGGTGTGGTTTTGTTATCTGACTCAGTGGGGGCAACACATAAGATAACAGGTGTGCAGATAGCACGACAACCAGAACCTGCTTTTCAAAAAGCTATTCACGTGATGGAGAAACCAGTCTTTCAAGAGAAACAAAGACTTTATCTACAAGGAACGGCAGAATCTCAGCGACAGGTATTTGAAAAATGGCAAGAGGTGCTAACGCGACAACAGCAAATAAAAGAGCGCGAGTTCTTAGATAAAGCTTTGGCGATTCACAAGGCAAATAAGGATTTACAAGAACAAGCAGATAGACTGACACAAACCGCATTAGACTACCAAAATTTGGGCGAAACAGAGAATGCCCTTAAGTATCACCTACAAGCACTAGAAATCTATCGCCAAACAAAAGATTTATTTAAACAAGCAAAGACACTCAGTAGCATAGGCTTGGTTTATAGTTCAAGGGGCGATCGCCCTTCTTTTGAGAGTTAATGCAGTGGTGCGATGGTGCAAAGCGTCTACCGGAGATCGCAAAAAATCAATTGCATGATGTTTAGCCACCATTATCAGCTGGCTTAATCGGTTGCATGAGAGCTTAGCCAGCACCGAAACTGTTGTAGGGAGTTGGCAAGTCATAAGTTTTGAATGGTTCTAAAGGTGAAATATCTTCATCACTGTCAAGTTCTTCCGCTAAAATGCGGATCAACTTGAGTTTATCGCGTGCACAAAGCTGTCGAATGGCAGGAAGTAACTCTGTAAGTGTCATGTTTTTAGCCTCATCCTCTATCCAATTAATGATTTAGGATTGGTATTTCGCAAATATATTTAGTACACGTTAACTTAAAAGAATATAAATAAAATTCGTAAAGCAAGCTTATATAGCTTGACAAAAAAACAATGTCATGTAAATTAACGATAAAATAATTCTATAAAACCATGAACCAGGTAGATTACCTCCGCATAAGTTTAATAGACCGCTGTAACTTCCGCTGTCAATACTGTATGCCAGAGGGAGCGGAACTTGATTACATCCTCAAGCAGCAGTTGTTGACTGATAAGGAACTGCTGACCCTTATTCAAGAAGTGTTTATCCCCGTTGGATTTACTAGGTTTCGTTTGACTGGGGGAGAACCTTTACTGCGTCCCCGTGTGGTGGAATTGGTGAGAGCAATAGCATCTCTCCCCCAAACTCAAGACCTCTCAATGACAACAAACGGCTTTTTACTAGCTCCAATGGCGCAAAACCTGTATGATGCTGGTTTGCGAAGAGTCAATATTAGCTTAGATTCCCTTGATCCCGACACCTTTGATCAAATTATAAATAATCGCGGTCGTCCACGGTGGGAACAAGTTTGGCAGGGGATTCATGCAGCTTATCGCGTAGGATTTGACCCATTGAAGCTAAATGTGGTCATCATTCCTGGTGTCAACGACCACGAAGTTCTGGATCTTGCGGCGTTGACGATTGATAAACAATGGCACGTGCGATTTATTGAGTTTATGCCAATTGGTAATTCGCAGTTGTTTGGCGATCGCAGTTGGATATCTTCAGAAGAGTTACGCCAACGCATCCGCCAACGTTGGGGATTGACAGAATCTCAAGTTCGTGGTAACGGTCCTGCTGATGTATTTCAAATTCCGGGAGCTAAAGGGACACTGGGATTTATCAGTCAGATGTCGGAGTGTTTTTGCGATCGCTGCAACCGGATGCGTCTTTCCGCCGATGGCTGGCTGCGTCCCTGTTTATTAAATGAAACTGATCAAATTGACTTAAAAACTGCTCTGCGTGAAGGTATCAGCACTGCCAGATTGCGGGAGCAAGTTAGGGACTTGTTGGCAATTAAGCCAGATATTAACTTTAAGCAACGTTATTCAGGTACAGCGACTGGTGTTTATACTCGCACCATGTCACAAATTGGTGGATAACCTTCCGCAAGGCAAAAGTAAAAAGAAAGAAATCTTTTCTTTTTCTTTCGCCTTTTGCCTTTTGCCTTTTTTTACGCTTGACGTGAGTAGTATTCCACCACAAGCAGTTCGTTAATTTGTAGCGCCACCCACTCGCGCTCAATAACGCTGTTGACTTTGCCAACCAACTTGTTTTTGTCAAACTCCAGATGGTTAGGTAAGTTTGCCAAACCAGGGTATTGTAAGTTAGCTTCGACCAACTTCCGTGAACCCTCCCGGTTTCTGACGGCAATTTCCTCTCCGGCACGGCATTGGTAACTGGCAATATTGACAGCGCGACCATTAACTGTAACATGACCGTGATTCACCAGTTGGCGAGCCGCCGGAATAGTGGGAGCCATACCCATGCGGAAAACAGTATTATCCAAGCGCATTTCTAGCAATTGCAGCAGCACTTGTCCAGTAGAACCGGTAACGCGTCTCGCTTTGCGTATATAACGCAGCAATTGCTTTTCCGTCACACCGTAGTTAAAACGGAGTTTTTGCTTTTCTTCCAACCGGATAGCGTATTCAGAACGTTTTTTGCGGTTCTGACCATGTTGACCTGGCGGATAGGCGCGTCTAGCGCTTTTACGAGTTAATCCTGGTAAGTCGCCTAAGCGACGTACAACCCTAAGGCGTGGTCCTCTGTATCGGGACATGAGCTTCCTAAATTTAATCTTGCTTAACTTTACCCAGACATACAATTATATAGCAGTCCTAAATAAGATTGTGAAATCAAGGCATTGAATGATGAGGACCCAAAGAGGAAAGGTCAGAAATTGTGTTTCACTTTGTCACTGCCTCACTGCCTCATCTTCGCTGCTCTGTATTGCAAGCATCAAAGTGGGCTTTTATCATGAGGTAGCATACCTTTGGGTGTTTGGAGAACGAAAAATAATGTTAGGCAAGAGAAAAAGCAAAGATACTCACACGCTTGGGCACAGATCTGGACATACTGCACAGCATCTTGAAACAAGCGCAGACGCCTTAAAAGCAGTTATTTTTAGAGTCACTGCAGGGCTAGCCACACCAATGTTTGCTGTGGCTGGATGGTTTGCTATGACTTCATCAGGGTTGGCTGTCACAGCTACATACGGAAATGATTTTCGTTTATGTGCTGGACGACTTTTGAGTGTGGGTGTTGCAGCACAAACAGCGTCACAAGCTTGTGCTGAAGCGGTACGTCCTGGGGACTTGTCTGCTTGTGTGACCGGAATTGGACGACAAACACAAATTGCAGCATCTGAAGCCCTAGCAACTTGTCGGCAAGCACGGCGTCCTGAAGAGCTAGGGAGTTGTGTTGTGGGTATTAGCCGCTACACTCGTGAAGCGGTTGGTCCGGAAGTTTTAAATTATTGTGGTCGTAGCTTGTTACCTGTACGTTTTGCTCAATGTGTAGTCGGTTTGCGTTCTGAAGTAGATTTTACCCCGACTCAAGCAATGGAGACTTGTATCGACGCCAGCGACAAAGTTAGCGGCTTTTTGCCTTCTTTTATCCCGTCAAATCGGCAATCTACGGATTTTAGACCAACTTTTGAGTCTAATCCAATCCCATCTCAACCATCTCAAATCCCGGCAAATCCCAGTAACAGATAAGCTCTACTAACAGTTATCAGTTATCAGTGAGACAGCGCTGCAGGAGGGTCTCCCGACCTAGGTGACTGCGGAGCGCGCAGCGAGACCGAAGGTCTTCCCCGAAGGGCTATCAATCAACTTTAATACTGCTAACTGTTAACTGTTAACAGGCTTTTAGTCTTCTTTCTTGCCAAACACCATTTGTAGAATCATCGGAACTCCTCCGTCTTGGTGATATCTATCTGCCCAAGCACGGATAATTTCATCCAATTCTTCCATAGCTCTCTCAAATCGCTCTGGTGGGATATCCAGTTCTTCCAAAACACGCATTGTGTTTGGTCTGCGTTCTGCCCAATCTCTCATCATCCGAAAATACCGAGCAGTATCTTCGACCATGATGTAAGTCCGCTCTTGCTCATCAACTGGAGCATAAAAAGGACGAGTCAGAGCATAGAAAGGCATTCCCCAAGGTGAATCAATGCGTGTCACCGTACCAGAGTAGAGCAGACGGCGCTTGATATGTTCTGCCAATGCTTCACTCAGTTCCATACGATGTTCTGGAGGCAAATCTTCCTGAGAGCGCTTGTGCAGAAATTCGATTAACTCCAAAAATTCAAAAGAGGTGATTAACTGAGCATCTGGTAGATTAGATGGCAGTTTTTGCTCAATATGTTTTTTCTCTTCTGATGTCAGATTTGTCCCTGGAACGCGCGATCGCCCTGGTCGCCAAGGATGTTTTTCCATCCATACATAAGGTAACTGAATCAGATAGCCCGGTTCCTGAGAACCGAGCATCTTCAGTAATTTACCCTCAGTGAGCGCTTGTCTAACTTCCTCAACAATGATTTTGACTCGCTTCGGCTCAAGGTGGTGTAAATGCCCTGTCATTCGCAGGTTTTGTCCCTGTTCCAGATAGGTCATGTAAATTGCACACTTTGCAGCCGTTGCTGCTGCATCTAAAAATGCCCCATGCCTATGCCCACTTGTGCGCATAGCGCTAAAAGCTAGATATAGCATGATCTGATCCATTGCACTGGGGCCGAGACGTTTGATCAGATCTACGTCGTTACTCATATTACAAACAGTTGAATAGCACGTTTACAAAATTGTCAGTCAATGGAAAGTAAGTAGTATACACCCACATTAGGGTAATGTGTTTCCCTTAGATCATCTATTATGCGTTAAGTATGAGTGTTGATGGTAGTCATGGTTGGTAATTAATCCGTGTTTTCAAGCAAAAAATCCGAGCTTGCACTCTATATGTAGAATTCCCTTAGGAAAAAACCGAAAATTTCTGTCACTTAATCGCAGGTATCATATAGAGCATATACGCAGGATAAACTGCCAACCATTTCGTAAGCGCACCTTTCCTCTAGAGGCTTGAACCGACACAACAGAAAATTGGTTCCGACAAAGAAGGCATGGTTTCAAGGAGAATACCTGCTTTGAAGAGATTGTTTCAGTTCAACAACTAGCTAGTACGTACGGCTAATGGATGATGTATCTTTTAAACAAAGGTAACTTTCGTGGGGTTTACCCTGACTTGTACTGAGCGAAGCCGAAGGGTTCTTGCGAATTTAGGTAGTACTAGGTAGAGCAAGATAATTGTAAGCGAGTTACTCCCTTCCCGCATTTATTCGATATCTTCCCTACAGTTTTAGCCTGCCTCAATATAGATCCCGATAGAATGCAGGTTTCAGTGTTTCACCTGCCTTAGTAATAAAGTTGACACAATAATAGGTGGTGCGGCTCTTTGTAAATTGCTGTACTGCTCAAAACTGATAGTTATGTTTTGGGTGTAAAAGCAACTTCTTTTCGGGAAAATCGCTGACCTTACGTTGAAAAGATAATCCAAGGTTCAAACTACCTTCCTGTTTCGACAATTTTTGTTAATTTTATCAATCTGGCTGATATAGGAATGTTAGAGAAGATACAAAATCTTCAAGTATTTTTGTTATACAAGGAAAAATGACAATCAATTTATGATATTAAATATAATAAAATATTTTTGATTAAATAAAAAGTCTAATATATGGTATAAATATCACTTAAAATCTAAAAAAAATATCAACAAAAGGTGCTAATTAACATTTTTTTATCTAATTAATGCTTGACTTATCAGTACTTGTAGACCTTTTTAGAAGTAAACAACATAAATCTATATCTTAATAAGTGGAATAAAAGGGTGTGGGGTTTAACCCCTCAGTCTTAATAAGACAAAATTATGAATAAAACTCTCCTTGTAATAAGTATTAAATTGCTAACAGTACATAAATGAAATGTGTAAAAGACAAACTTTTTTGTAAATTTTCCGGATTTAGTAGTAAAGTTCTGAATTTAGAGCTAACTGTTTATTAACTAAATGCTTAGTGGGTTTCCGGTATAAGATTTCCTTTTTTTCTCCGGAGTTGAAGAACTGCTCGGTTAAGCTTTCCCTACTGCGATAATGGGTAATACTGATTTCAAAAAATAATGCGACAGATGGTTAGGTTATGTAGGACACTTAGCTCAGAAGAATAGAGGCGTCAGTCGCCACGAGGAGCCAGCACTGCGCACGAGAATTTCCTGACCTACTAGGTGTCTAGTGAGACCAGCGCTGCAGGAGGGTTTCCAACGCCAGATACCTCTGTCGGGAAATCCTCCTATGGCACAAAGTGCCACGCTACGCGCTTCAGTACTGGCTCCTCCGTAGGCACTGGCGTTAGCGCAGCGAGACCGGAGGTCTTCCCCGATAGCCGTAAGGCGTGGCGTTAGCCATAGGGCATTCAGAACGAACGAACTGTGGGAGTGCTGAGACAGCGCTATGCTCCAGGTGACGACAACCTCCTGCATAGCGCTAAACTCAGCGTAAGGCGTGGTCGTTTCCACTAGTAGTCCATCAAGTCAACTTTGCAGGGTGAAGCAGATTTTTGGTAAGCTAATCGAATTCAGGGTTAGGGTAACATTATGTTAAAAAAATATACCATAAATCTCAGTTCAGAAGAAGCCGAAAA
>NZ_JABXYX010000297.1 GCF_017982655.1 Brasilonema sp. CT11
TAATCTTCCATTTGAGACAGTTTTGATTCCGAATTTGCAACGTTGGGATAACAATCAACGTTATTATGTCGATATTAGCCCTAGTGAATTCAATAACTTAGTGGGCCGGGCCGGGAGACCAGGATTTGGTACCGAAGGGCGCAGTTTGGTGCTTGTGCCAGAGCGCCCCAGGGATAGAGCGGAGAGTAACATCCGCAATCTGTACTTTTCCCTGATTGGCCGCTTGCAAAATCAGCAAACCGATGCGGATGTTGGTGCAGTTAGCCCTCTTGCTGAATTGATTACGCACCTACGCGAGCAGTGGCGCAGACTGGTACAAAATGACAGCGACACAGAATTCCTAACGTGGCTAGAGCAAACTGCTCCTATCAACGAACAACCAGACAATGCGATCGAAAGCCTAGACGCTTTGGATAACGTACTGCTGGCCGCGATCGTCGAAGTAGAACAAATATCTGCTCGTGAAATGGGATTAAATCAATTGGAAGAAGAATTACGCAGAATTTGGCGACAAACTTACGCTTACTATGCAAGTTCAAACCAAGCTGAGATGCAAGAACTTTTTGTTCATCGTGGCAGAGCACTCAAAACCTCAATTTATAGGAACTATACTGAGCGGAAGCGCCTATATAAAACAAGCTTGCCCCCTCGTTCGGGACATCAACTTTTAGCACATTATAGCAGGATCAGAAATCATTTGGAAACAGGCGGAGATTACTTATCTCGCCGAGAAGAAGATAAATTCGCCTACATTAGAGATTCTACACAACGCCTAAGCGAAGTTGCCGCATTTAGCCTTGACGACCTAAAAGGAAAAGGTAGAGGTGCATCAACAAGTTGGGAGGTTATCCTGCGCTGGTGGCTTTGCCATGAGCGTGCCCATTTCAAGCCAAGAGAAACTCAAATTTCTGACTGGCACAACTTCGCCAATAAAAACTTCAATTATCGGTTTAATTGGGGACTTGGAAGCATTGTCGCTATAGCAATTGACGAAGCTTTTGGTGAAGAGGGATTTGAGCCGTCATCGCTGGAGAATTGGCCTCACGTTGGATTGCCTTGGATTGTTTTCTGGATGAAAGAACTAATTGTTTGGGGAACATTAGACCCTGTTGCCGCGTACCTCTTAGCTAGGGTTGAACATGTTACAACCAGAAATCAGGCTGAAGATTTAGCAACAGGATACTATCGATCCGTCAATAGCTTAGAGCCTAATGATCAACTCAATCCTATAACCATTAGAAACTGGGCACAGCAAGCACTCATACCTATCGAACAATTAGATGTACAGCTTAGACCAAACAGACAAATTCCTGTTAGTTTGTCACGAGATTTCAGCCGCGCATCCAAGCACGTATGGCGTGTTATTCCTATAGAAGTTAATAACGAAATACGCTGGCTTGATCCCGCAGGATTTCCACTCGCTTTCTGTCAAAAACCTGAAAACTGGCGACCCGAATACTTGGAGAAATATGATTTTGAACTGGACTCCAATCGACAAAACGTTACCTGGAATTTTTATTTATAAAAATAATTGATGACTAAATTATTCCACGTAACTATATCACAAGTCTGATAACTCTAGTTTAGTGAGTGGTGTCACCAATCTGGGGTATATTATCCTCTTTGGGTCAGAAGTTGGTAATCTAGGGGATAACCTCAAAAGCTGTATTTCCTGGCAGCCGGTAAATGTAAAAATCGCTGTCTAGGGAAAAAATCCGCCTGATATTTAATGTTTCCGCCGCTGCGACAAGGGAAGCATCGGCCAGATCCATCGGCACATTCTGATACTGCTTCATTAATTCTCGCATTCTTTGCTGTTCGTCAATGCCGGTGGTATGGAGATAGAGTGCTTTCCGGTCAACGAACTTCCATAGAATGTCCTGGGCGAACCAACCCCGCAACTGATACAGGAAATACATTGCCTCTGTAAAACAGCACCAGGTGGTCAACAGTGGACTGGTAATCTTCTGATAGGCTTCAACACAACGATAATGGGCGTCGCCCTGCCCTGCATCAATCAAGGCAATCAACGGGGCGGTATCAACTAGCATCACGGTCTGTGAATACCCTGCTTGGCAAGTTTACTGGCGACAGCTTCACCAAAAGCTGTTTTCTCATAAGAAGGAGGCGGTTCGCCTTGACTGTTTATTGCACCAATCAGTCCTGAAAGTGAGGAGGTCAAAGGGTTTTGCAGATCATCATTGGGGGGGAGTTGTGAGGCAATCCAGTCAGCCGGTGTCATTCCCTGCGTTTCGGCAACAGCCAGCAGGTGAGAGTAAACATTCTCTGGCAGGGAAATGTAATGTTCGTGCATACGATAAAGCTTTCTATGACTCTTTACTTTTACCATAGCTGTTGGCTGAGGCGTACAGGTAAATAGCCGATTACCATAGCATAGGCTAAATAATATACACGATTGGCGTTCGGTTGAACTTCTAGGGATACAGGAAAACTTTTAATTTTTAAGGGGAGACTTCATTAGGATTTTCGGCGTGGAACAAAGGACGGTCAGAACCCTGACAATATTCTTCTGCTTTTAGCGAAAGTTACCTAATAAACATCTGTTAAATTCTCGCTATTACGCCTTACATAATAATAATTATGGTAAATAGCGGTTTTCGGTGGTCGTTAGCGGTCAATTCAAAACAAATTTAACACGCTTTTATTGCTTTAAATCAGCGTTTGAAAGAGCGGAAATATTGCAATTCTTGTCAAGTTTACGCTCCCTAGAGCATTAACGCAGCGTAATCGTTTCTCTTCCCTTAGCCCTATCAGGTCATCCTTTGCAAACGTCCTCAATCAATCTTTCAGGAATAACTAATTGTGCCGCATAATGCGGTTTTGTTATCCAGCCAGAGCTTGACATAATCTTTCCGTCATCGCTGAACTGCTGTAACCCCAGCGAATAGCTATCCCCTCTTACCCCCATATAAATCACCCATCCTTTTTTCACTACTTCATGGGCGGGTTTCCAGTCTAAAGTTGTTGTGGTCATAGACCATCCTCATAAATTACTACTGTAGTAACTTACACAAACTCAGGAATTAGTCAATGATAAAATGTTAAATGACTAAATTTAGTAAATTAAGTATTTAGTCATTTAGTAATATTGTATTGACTAAATTTAATAAAGGAATAATAACGTAAGTAATAAATTTAGGTGAATAATGTTAACTATCACATGCACATCTCTATCGGGGGGGCAAGGTAAAACAACGGCTTCCATCTTCCTGGGAAGAATGCTTGCTCAGACAGGGCAACGGGTGTTGATGGTCGATGCTGACCCTCAAGCCAATCTCACATTTTACCTGGGGCATGAAGTCCAGGACAATCAGCCT
>NZ_JABXYX010000080.1 GCF_017982655.1 Brasilonema sp. CT11
GCGTAATTTTTCTGGTTATACAGTTGTTTGACTCAGCATACGAGCAAGGCTGAGGTAGAAAAGTTTATATTCTTTTATTATTCGCGTACCTTATTCGCGAACACATTTTTTTGTCCAAAGTCCAATGATAAAGAGCAGTCCTTAATAAATAAGGATGACCATCAATCATTCCCCTTAATTGTCCGATTTCTGTATCTGACCAATTTAATTTATGTCGTTGAACTAATTCTTTTATTTGTGTGGCGTTGAATTCTTTTATTTCAATAGGTAAGCCTACATTAAAGGGAGATTGGTTGACATTTAGGGAAACATATACTTCTTGAGAATGAGCAATTACTAAACGCAACTTTTGCCAGATTTCTTCGTTTTTACCGTTTTCATGCCAAGCTCGGAGTAGAGCAAAAAATTCTTGAGCAATGAAAAAATTCTGACGACCATAACGAAGGGAGTTCTCCTTTCTTTGATAACCTCCCCCCACCAGTTAGCTGAATGGGTACTAATTTAAATACCATTACATCATTATCATCCATCCATCCCACTCTTTTTAGAAAAGAATTATACCCTTGCTTGTTCCAATTTCTCCATTCTCCCTTCTCCCAATCAAAATCGAGAGAATTGCCACTAGCCAAATATATTTCTTTCTGGACACTGTAACCAAAATGCCCCTGTGAGTTCTTTACCCAAAGTGTATCTAGTTGTTTCAAATCATTACAATTAAAGTTTTTGATACTAGTTAAATCTAGATCACCTTTTTTTTCTCTTCCTGCTGAATATAGAATAAACTGGCTATTTTTTAAATCTGCCTCACTCCATCTTTGTTGCTGCATTAAATAGTCTAATTCATTCAATAAATGTTGCTTTAAAAATTGATAATATACTGTATTTGAACCATCTAATTCTTGAAGTTGACGAGAAAGCAAAGCGACAATATCAGCATTGCTATTGTAGAGAATATTTAAGTCTAAAGTAAATAATTCAATATTAGATTTCAACTTAGATTTTAGACTGCTAAGATGCTCAAATGCTTTCTTGTAATTTTCTACTGCCTTAGCTTTATCTAAGTGACCTTTAACATAGTATATATAAACTAAGGTAGCCAAATTAGTTGGATTATTATCAATTGGGGTTTCTATTTTCGATAATTCTTTTAGACTCTTAGACAACATCTCAACTTTTTTTAAATACTCTGTTTGATTTTGCTCTTTTTCTTCATCAGCTAGGTATTGATACCCTACAATCAGCGCACTATCTAATAAAACCTCTTTGAGCTTGGGATTCTCAATTTTATCTTGTAAAACCAACCCTGCAATATTTAAAGACTGATTCGCTTCGTTTGTTTTTCCTTTTTGTTGCAGTTGAGAAGCTACTGCTGATAATTCCTTAATTTTAGCAATAGATTGATTGATTTCATTTATAGTTGTTTTTGCTCTCTCTAGTTGGTTTTCTGCTTTCTGTTTAGCTTCAGCCTCAATTTTTATCGCTCTTTCTGCTGCTTCTTTTTCTTTTCTTTCTCTTTCTAATTCTGCCTGTCTTTCTGTTTCTGCTAGTTCCTCTTCTCGCTGTAATGTACGACTAGCTGATAAAAATTCTTTATCTTGATAAGTTAAATCTTTATCCTTTGCCCAATCATCCGCTTCTACTAAAGCTTGTCCCCGTAATAACCGAGACTCATCCTGTTTTTCTGATAATATCCACTGACGAAAATTCTCTGCATATGGGCGCAAACTGCCTAAAGTTTTTTCAATCCATAAGTTGTCAAAAATGGTTTGATAAATTAGGTTATAAACCTTTAATTTACTCTCTTGTTTAACAACGATTCCCGCTAACTGTAAATCACTCTGTTCAATACTACTATCAATATCAATTCCGCCTGAGTGCCATACTTGTTGATATAAATCTAATAAGTATGGTGCTTTCTGTTCATCTCTTTTTAAAATTCTATCCCGAATCGTTCTAAAATGTTCCGGTTCATCTTGAGATTCCCAATTATCAATCACTCGATTTCTGACTAACTTCTCTACAAAAGCAGCTTCCTCACCTGGGTGAATTACAGTTTCAGATTGACGGACAAATTCACAGACTTTTTGAGTCAAAAATGGCTGTCCTCCAGTCCAGTCTAAAATCGCTTTTAGTACTGCTTCGGGGTTGCTAGTTTGTCGTTGAGAAAATCCATCGGTTAAACCTGAAGCTTCTGCAAATTCCAATCCGGTTAATTCAATTGCTTTGCCAATATTAAAAGGAGTACGCTTTTTATCTTGAATTAACTCAGAAGGGGTAGCTACTCCCAAAAGCACAAAAGTAATGCGTTGATATTCAGGATTATCAACTCTTTGATTAAAGAAAGCTCGAATTAAAGCAAAAAAATCATCAACAGGAAATTTTAAACTGAGAATACTATCAATTTCATCTATAAAAATAACAATCTGTGTGGTAACTAATTTTAGTAATTTATCAATAAACTTACCAAAAATCTGCACATCAGAAAATCGAGATTTTTCTTTCTCTAACTCATCTAAATCAAACTGTTCACCTAAGTTTAAACTTTCAGAACGACAAATAGTATCAATAATCCCAAAATACCATTGTTCAGAGTTTAGCCCTGATGTCCCAATTGCGGTTAAATCAATAGATACACAAGCAATTCCTTCATTTTGTAACCTTTGCATTATGCGGACACGCAAACTGGATTTACCCATTTGTCGAGAGTTGAGGACAAAACAAAACTCTCCAGCTGTCACAGCCTGATACAAATCTGCATCAGCTTTGCGCGTCACGTAGGTAGGTGCATTTGCAGGAAGACTACCACCAAATTGATATTGATAATCTTGGGGAACAGGCAAATTCATAGCCGTACGCTACATGGGTAATACTCAGATGATATGTCAATTAAGACACAATATAGGGCTTAGAAGCAGTTTGTAAATGATTGTAAAGATAGCTGAATCTGAATCTGAATAAGTGCAAGTCGCTACATTAAACTCGCGGTTGTATTTCTTGTGTGGCAATGCTTTTAGCTATAGTGCAAAGTCTAGCACTATTCTAAAATAAAAATAGCAATAATATCATAAATGTTGTCAATTTCCCCGATGTCTTAATAAGAGCGATCGCCACCTCTGCGACAACTAGTTCTTACTTCCAAGAGCGATCGCTTCGCTTGTCTCACGCGCAAAGCGCACGCTACGCTAACGGTAGATTGCACTCTTGAGCAAATAAAAAGCACAGACGTTGCATCCAACGTCTCTAAATGCCAAACGGTATTGAGCTATGGTTCTCTGTCTTTCCCTGGAGAATCGCATTCACGTTCTGTATCAGCTACAACTTCATTTTCCAGACTTCTTTTCAATTCTTTCTTTTTTAGCTCAATATCTTTCTTAACATCATCAGTTTCAAATCTTACTTGAGTTTCAGGATCTTTTTTCGATTCTTGATTTTCCATATCGATATTGCACCCAAATTTTGTAACATTGATATTACCCTTCGACTACGCCCCCTCGACTTCGCTCGGGGCAAGTCAGGGTGAACCCCACTAAAATCATACCTCTAATTTATCTTTCTACTGCCCCCAAAGCTTTTAATGTGTTTTTCTGAGAAGTTGTTAAACCAATGGCATTTTTAATGTTCATACCTTCATAGGGTCTATCGATTTTCATCGTTCTCACGCATTCGCCTGTTTCAATATTCCAAAGTTTGATAGTTTCGTCTTCGCTGCAGCTGACTAATAAGGGAGAATTGGGACTAAACGCAACTGACCTTACTGCTTTATGATGTCCTGCAAATGTTTCTAAATTCTCACCTGTAGTAACATCCCACAGTTTAACTGTTTGGTCGTCGCTTCCACTCGCTAAAATTTTGCCATCTGGACTAAAGGCGATTGTTCTGACTCGATATGTATGTCCTTGAAATGTTTTTAAATTTTCACCTGTACTCACATCCCACAGCTTAATTGTTTGGTCTCCACTAGCACTTGCAAGGATACCTGCACAGGGACTAAACACAACAGATAAAACCCAGTCACTGTGTCCTTGGAACGTTTGTAAACAAATTCCTGTACTCACATCCCAAAGCTTGACTGTGTTATCGTCGCTACCACTTGCCAGCATTGAACTTTGAGGATTAAAAGCAACTGTTTTAACGCGATGAGTGTGTCCTTCGAGAGTGTGCAAACACTCACCCGTGCGCCAATCCCAAAGCTTTACAGTTTGGTCACGACTAGCACTTGCTAAAATTTGTCCATCTAAGCTGAAACTGATTGCATTTACCCAACTACTGTGTCCCCAAAGTGTTTTCACACACTCACCTGTAGTTGCATCCCAAAGCTTTATGGTTGTGTCATCACTACTACTTGCTAAAATTTGACTTTTTTGGTTTGTTTCAACATCTGAAGTGATGAATTTGCTTGTACGAACATCTATATTTTGTGGTGCAAAAGTGACTGACGAAACCAAGTTAGTATGTCCTTGTAAAGTTTGTAGACATTCGCCTGTCACAACATCCCACAATCTTACCCTTTGGTCTTCGCTACTACTTGCCAGCATTTGACCATCTGGACTAAAAGCGACAGATAACACCCAATTACTGTATCCATCCACTGTTCTCAAGCATTGTCCTGTATGAACATCCCACAGCTTCATCGTTTGGTTTTCACTTGCACTTAGCAGAGTTTGTCCATCTGGATTAAAAGCAACCAACCAAACGCGTGAAGCGTAGCTATCGCCTAAAGGCGAATCGCTATGCTCATGCAAAGTTTGCAAACACTCTCCTGTTAAAGCATCCCATATCTTGACTGTTTTATCTTCACTCCCGGTTGCCAATGTCTTGCCGTCTGGGCTGAAAGCAACTGCCCACACATAACTGTTGTAATCTGGTAATATTCTTATGCACTCACCACTGGCTAAATCCCAGAATTTTACTGTTGTGTTATCACTTGCAGTGACTAGTGTTTGCTTATCAGGACTTAAAGCAATAGATAGCACCCAATTGATGTGAGTTTCTAGGATTTGTAGACACTCACCCGTGTTCACATCCCAAACTCTCACGGTTTGGTCTTCACTACCAGTAACTAATGTTTGCCCATTAAGACTGAAGCTAGCAAATATAACCCGACTCGTATGCCCTGGCAAAATTTTTAAGCATTGTCCAGTCTGAATATTCCATAATCTAATTGTTTGGTCGTTGCTACCACTTGCTAAAATTTGTCCATCTGAACTAAAGGCAAGAGATTGTACGCAATTAGTATGACCTCGCAGTGTTTTCAGACATTGTCCGGTATGAATATTCCATAACCGAATTGTTTTGTCGTTGCTACCACTTGCTAAAATTTGTCCGTCTGGACTAAAGGCAAGAGATTGCACCCAACCAATATGACCACTGTAGGTGATAATTTGTTTAATGTTTGCAACTTCCCACAAAATAATTTCATCATCAATAGCTGTTGCCAAAAATTTTCCATCTGGACTAAAAGTTGCTGATAAAATTCCTCCTAATGTTCGAGTCAAAGCAGACTTACTTAAATCGGAGTTAGCGAAGTTGACTCGATGCAAATTCATGCCCTGTAAGTAAGCTTGCCAAACAGTTAAGTAGGAAAAATCATAACCATTGAAGTCTACATGAAGCTGCCAGAGTAAATTGAGAATATTACCAGCAGCATATCCTGGTTTTTGTAAGGTAGACGACCTCAGTTTTGACAAAAGCTGATTCAAAGAAATTTGAATATTTTCTCGATGACCAAAAAGAGTTAATAGTTTATCTGCTACTGGTTTTAGGATCAGCCTAATTTGTGCACTTATCACGTAATCTTTGGCTTGAGATTTGATTAATGCACATCGATTAAATAATGCTATTTCTTGAGTTTCAATCTCTTGGCAAATCTGTTCGATGAATCTGTCAATCACATACTCCATCACTACTGGTTGTTGGGTAAATTTACCAGATTTTTTCTCAATTAATGAACGCGATTGTAAAGATTCTAATGTTTCTAACAAATCTCGTAGTGAGACAGCAGGAATCATGTCTGCTTGTAATTCTGGAAACGACACCCATTTTCGATTAATTGTCAGCCAGTACATCACCTGTTTTTCTACAATTGACAACCGATTAAACTGCTGATCTAGTAAATCGGAAATATCTCCAAATATAATTGTGCCTTGTTGTAAGAACTGAGCGGTATTGCCATCAAATAATTCCGCAATTGTTGTTGCGACAATCTTCAAGGCTAAAGGATTGCCTGCATAATATTCCACAAGCGACCGGCATTGTTCTTCTGATACACAAAAGCCTTTTTCGGCTAGAATTGCCAGACCTTCTCCTTGCGTTAAGCCAAACAATCTTAGTGAACGAATAGGAGAGTTTATACCTTCTTTGACGCTAATTCCTCTGGGTTTTTCTCGACTGGTTAACACCAGGCAACTCTGATGTTTACTCTCTCCCAAACTTCTGAAAAGTTGCTCATATCCTTCATATCCTTGTCGATATGCTCCGGCACGTTTGTCATTACATAAAATTGACTCACCATTGTCTAGCACTAACAAACAGCGTGAGTTGCGCAGATATTTTATTAAACAAGAGATTTTACCGTCTAAAGTTTCTGGTAAAACGGTTTCCTGTTGATTGGAAAAAAAGTTAATTAGGTCACTTAAAAGCTCATGAATTGATGGCGCATTACGGAGACTTCGCCAAATCAAGTACTCAAATTCATCTTCCAAAAGCTGTGCTAACTTCACAGACAAAGTTGTTTTGCCAATCCCACCCATACCAATTAACGTGATGAGTCGGCAATCTTCCTTAATAATCCATTGCCTTAATGTGGTTAGTTCTTCAGTACGTCCGTAAAACACTGAGGCATCAATTGCCTCTCCCCAATCCTGATATTTGCTGGTGGCTCTTATTTTCGTATTTTGATCTAAATGGAAATAAAGAGTTTTTTCACTCAGTTGTAACCAAGTCGGTGGTTCTGCTGCAGGATTAATACAAATAACAGGTAACCAAGAAGCACCAGGAAAGTCATCTTCTAAACCATGTAACTTTCTGCGTGCTTGCTGCACCGCTAGGTGTAGAGGCAGTTGTTCCAATGCAAAAGCTTGCAGAAAACACTTAAAAAATTCCTGTGCTACAAGGTTTGGTACTGGCTCTCGCATCACAATCACCGTGGGAAGATTCAATTTTTGTAGGGCATTTGCCAATCCTAAACCATCACAAGAGTTAAAAATTGCCAAGCGCAAACCGTTGTCAATGGCTGCTTTAAGTGCTTCTTCTAACTGTTGAATTGTTAGACTATTATTTGTCTTGTTTTCGTTAATATAAATCCGACCTGTTTCACCTTCGCTGTGACTATGACCAGCAAAAAATAGGATATCCCAGCCAGCAGAATCCCAAAGCTGTGTATTGAATTCTTGACGTGTTGGATTGACAATAAAAACAGGTTCTGCACCTGGTAAATTCTTAAGAAACTCACTTTCTACTTCCAGACTGATGCCTTCACTGTTCCCCAAAATTGCCAAGATTCTGACTATTGTTCTATGAACTTGTGGTTGTGACAATTCGCGGCGTTTATATTCTGATTGAGACAGAGCTATTTCTGCGTGTGGATAATCATTAAACAAATCGCAGTGATCCCAGGGTATTCGCCGTATTATTTCATTATCAGTTTCAAGAATTACCCGTATTTCTTCTGTTGGGTTTAGTAAGGTGCGTAGTTGTCGGCTAGTATTGAGAATTCCCTCGGATTTGAGCCAAGCATTCATACTTTCTTGTAACTGTTGACATAAATCCTGGAAATCAACAGTAGAGACGTTGGTTATAGCGCCTTCATCAATTTCCAGTTCATCATCTTCCCCTGCCAACCTGGAACGTAGATACACGGTTTTAGATAAACTATAATAGGTTAGCTGCCATTTTTGATACAATTCAATCAAGTTTGGTGCAGGGGGTAACGAACCGATGAATTGCTCTGGAAGCGGTTGACTAAATGTCCACAATTGGATAGTCACTTTTGGAAATCCATCACACAAGTTACCGTGTCCCAGATTGATGACAACTGACTTGCTCATTTGAAAATTAAAATATTATACGACTAGAAAAAATATAGCTTTTCACATTAGTCCATATCTTCTTTAATAGCATAAGGTTAGCGACAGCCGCGCCTAGAGTAGGGTGCAATACTATTCGAGAAGATCTACGCAAATCTTAAGAATTGGTAATATGTGAGTAAATAATCACAAGTGTCAAGGTTAACACTATTACCCAAAATAATTATATCGTGGGAAAGAAAAAAAACTTCCGAAAAGTTTGGAAAACCTTAACTGAACTAGGTCAAGAGTTTGGAGTGTCAGCCGTTAAATTCGGTAATCTGCTCAAGCAATATGGATTACGCGAAAAAGATGGTGAACCTAGTCAAATGGCTAAAGATGGCGGTTTCTTTGAAAAAATTACGCCTAATGAAGGTAAGCCTTATTATTTATGGCATCGTGAAAAAACGTCTGAGTACCTTATTTATCAAGGTGTCGCGAAAAATGGAGTATCAGCTAAAGACGCTCTTATGATGACTGAATCTCGAAAATTAGCACGCTCCTACATGGAAGCTCAACAATTAGATGATGAAGGCTCTAAGCTTGGTTACATAATGTTTTCTGAAATGGTAGATGATATTAAGAAAGTTGGTTTAGAGCGGTTCAATCAAGCACTCAAGTCGATTGGTTACAAAGGCGACGAAGTTACTAAGATAGGCTGGTAGAAGATATTTTGAAGAAAGGAAAGTAATGATCTCAGCACTGACTTGAGAACGAGGTATAAGGAAACCCTAACGGAGGCCGCTCATGGGGGAAACCACGCCACATGCTACAAGTCGGCAGAGCCGACGGCAGATGCTTCAAGCCGGGAAACCCGTCCAACGCACTGCCTCCCCAACGCAGTGGCTCCCCAAGACGAGCCACTGCTGCAGGAGGGTTTCCCGACAGAGGCATGTGGCGTCCGCGCTGCCTCACCCCGGAGAGACAGCACAGCGCAGTCCTTGTCTCCCGCTCTCGGGCGCGACTGCACTCTAGTGGGAACTGGTTCACGCCACACTCCATACCCTACACCCTTGTGAACATATTTGTTCCATTTTGGTCTTGCAGTTTTAAAATTTTTGTAGTACTTATTTATCCATAACTCGCATGAGATATTACCTAAAATAGGCATACCCCAAAATGAGTCATTACCATAGCGATCGCCAAATGTTTAAAAACTGTGAATCCTTTATGACAATGGGCGAAGAATAACATAACATGCAAAATTACTTTCACTAGAAAAATTTGCTAATTACATATTGTGCAAATAAGTGCTGACTCTCCCAAATTGGAACTAATTCTGAAGTCTGACAATCTAGAAACTACGGCTCACATTCGGACACAAAGGACAAAGACAAGTATATACAGCCATATCGGACTGCTAATTGCTCATGACTCATGGTTAACGAAGATTGGCTAGATAAAAAATCGCAATTAACATAAAAAAATCTTGTTACTTGAGTGTTCTTGAATAATCACAACCTATGAGTAATACTTGTTTGCATCAAATGACTTGGCAAAATCTGAAAACTCAACACCGCTTTGATCAGCGACACACATGAATCAACTGAACAATGGTTTCACTCTTTTTCTTAGTTTGCTAGTTGAGGCGATACCTTTCTTGTTGCTTGGGGTTTTGTTCTCTAGTTTGCTACTGTTTTTTGTCGATGAGCGCAAACTGGTAGAAAAAATGCCCAAAAATCCGTTTCTGGGTGCATTGGTTGGTAGTCTCGTGGGCTTTTTATTTCCTGTTTGTGAATGCGGTAACGTACCAGTAGCACGACGGTTGCTGATGCAAGGAGTCCCCATACCAGTAGCAATTGGCTTTCTGCTAGCAGCACCAACAGTTAATCCCATCGTAATTTGGGCAACTTGGACAGCATTTCGCGATCAGCCAGAAATCGTGGTATTACGAGTCGTACTTTCTTTATTGATCGCAGTTATCGTCGCCTATATCTTTAGTTTTCAAAAAAATTTAGATCCTGTGGTACAACCTGCGATCGCTCGTTATCTAAAATTTAATCCACCTGCAAAACCACAACCCAAACGCCGCCCTAAAAGTCAATTCGTTCAACAGCAGGAGGCAAGTGGATCTACTTTATTACAGTCTGGAACATATTTGCTAGGAGGACAAGCAGGACAAAGTATGCGGATGGATGGGGATATTTTGCAAGGAAATATGCCAGCTTCTAAACCCAGTAAACCCTTATCAGATAAACTGCGGTTGTTAGTCGATAATTGTGTGCAAGAATTGCGTGAATTAGGAGCAGTGTTGGTTATAGGAAGCGCCATTGCTGCTGCTATTCAAGTACTAACCCCCCGTGAATTTATCATCGGTTTGGGGGCTGGTCCAATTAGCTCCATCACTGCCATGATGATATTAGCTGTAGTGGTGTCAATTTGTTCTACAGTTGATTCATTCTTTGCCCTGTCTTTTGCCTCGACATTTACCAGCGGTTCTTTGTTGGCTTTTTTGGTATATGGACCAATGATTGACATCAAAGGCGTTGGTTTATTGTTATCAATTTTTAAACCAAGGGCTGTCATTTACTTGTTTATTTTAGCAGGACTGTTAACATTTCTATTCACACTCTTCATCAATTTGCACGTCCTTTAAAAAATGACTAATGACTTCAATACCAAAAAGAAAATCTAAAATTCCTTATCAAAAATTACTGCCTTGGGTGGATGTTTTAGCTATTACAACTTGGGGTATTTTAATTCTGAAATACTGGCTAACTAACAAGTTAAACTTGTTAATTCACCCCGACTACTTTTGGTTAGCAATTCTAGGTGCCATTGGCTTAATAGCTATTGCTCTTCTCAAGGCACTGCAGCTTTTGCAGCGACGTCGTGAAATCACCCCAAATCTACAGCACTTGACTTTATTTCCACCAGGTTGGAGCAGTGCTTTAGTCTTAACAGCAGCAATCTTAGGATTATTAATCACACCCCACGTTTTTGCCAGCCAAACTGCGCTTGAGCGAGGTGTGACAGATTTAGTGGGAGCAACACGCGCTAAACCCCAAACAACACCCGATGAACTCCAAGGAAAACGCCCCCAACCCCAACCATTTCAGGCTTCCAGCCCTCCAGAAGAGCGAACACTGGTAGGTTGGGTACGTACGCTGAATGTCTACCCAGAACCAGATGCATATAATGGACAAAAAGTCAAAGTTCAAGGATTTGTCATCCATCCACCAGATATAGGAAAAGAACATTTGTTCTTAGCACGATTTGTGATTACTTGTTGTGCTGCAGATGCCTATCCCGTAGGATTACCAGTAAAACTGAAAGAGAGTGCTGATCAGTACCCAGCGGATAGCTGGTTAGAAGTCGAAGGACAAATGGTGACGGAAAACCTAGCAAATAAACGTCAACTGACCATCGATGCAACTTCCTTGAAGAAAATTCCTCAACCCAAAGATCCATATAGTTACTAGTTATCAGTGAACAGTTAACAGCGGAGTCAGTGAACACTTCGACCCCTTTTAAGCTGAGCGTTCGCCCAAGCCGCGTGCGTTTTACGCTTAGCCGAAGCTTCGACTACGCGAGAGTGCTAGTCAGGGCAACGCAAGCTCAGTGCATCGCAGTGAACAGTAAACAGTTAACAAAAGAAACAGATCCGTATTTTCTGTTGTAACTGATAACTGATAACTGGTAACTGATAACTGATAACTGATAACTGATAACTGATAACTGATAATAATGACCACCAGTAAAATTTTTTTCCAACCTTTAGATCGTATTGCTATAGGACTGATACTCATCCTCAGTCTGCTGATTGGGCTATTGATGTTACAGGGTGATGGAGTTAAGCCGAGTGTGCGTCATTTTAGCTGGCAAAATCAACAAATTGCAGCAGATGACACATCCTTTACCCTCACCTTCAGTCGCCCAATGGACTCAAAAAGCGTAGAGGATAACATCAAAATTGATCCGCCTTTAGCAGGTAAAGTGAGTTGGGCAGGACGGCGGATGGTTTACACACTGATGACACCTGCGCCTTATGGAACAACGTACAAAGTGCAGTTGCAGGGAGCGATAGATAAATTTTCCCAAAAAGAAGGGAACAAAAATAGACAGATACAACCTTTTACAGGAAGTTTCCACACACGCGATCGCATTATTCTTTACATCGGGGCAGATCAACAAGACAAGGGGCGATTAGTTCTTTACAACCTAAGCCAAGAACGAAAAATGGTACTCACCCCAAAAGACTTGGTTGTCATGGATTTTAAGCCCTTTCCAAATGGAGAGAAAATTTTATTTTCTGCTCGTAAAGTAGGAAGCCAAGACTTACTCTCAACTGAACTTTACACAGTGACAACAGGTATTTCTGCAAAATCTGAAAAACCAGCACAAGCACTGGGTAAAGTTGATTTACTTCTGGATAACAAAGAATTTCAAAATCTGAAATTTGACTTATCGCCAGATGGAAAAACTCTTGTTGTCCAACGAGGAAAAAAAGATGAACCGGGTGACTTTGGGCTGTGGTTTATGTCCGTAAACAACGAAAGTTCTCAGGAAAAACTAAACCCTAAACGTCTCAAAAGTCAACCAGGAGGAGACTTTCTGATTACGGCGGATAGTCAAGAGGTAGCGATCGCCCAAGGGCAGGGAATAGGGCTATTACCTCTCCAAGCAGACGCCAGCAAACCCCGAGAATTTTTTCCGGAGTTTGGCTTGGTGGAGGCTTTTTCTCCGGATGGGTTGCAAGCAGCAATGGTCAAGTTTAATCCAGATTCCACGCGAGAATTGTTTTTACTGAGGAACCAAGGCGTCCAAAAACCAGTGTTACGCACCACAGGTTCAATTCTCAGTTGCCAGTTTGATACTGCTTCACCCACGCTTTACTGTTTGTTAACACAGCTTTTACAAGGGGAACTCTATCAAGAACAACCATATTTAGTGGCTATTGACCTCAAAAGCATGCAACAAAAACCACTGCTAGTATTGCCCCCTAACCAACGGAATGTACAGATGAGTTTAGCACCTGATGGTTTGGGGTTGTTAGTTGACCAAGTTGTACCCCAGACAACCCCCACTGACTCATCACAAGCGAATATGTTGACAACTGATGAAGGACAGCCAATCTCCACCGCTAGTTTGTGGTTAATGCCCCTGTTGCCTATTTCAGATCCTAGTGCGGCAAACGAGATCAAGCCACAACAGCTTCCATTGGTGGGATTTCATCCCCGTTGGCTACCGTAAAAACACGCTTAACGCTCAACAGGTGAGACCAGCCCCCGTCTTGGTGAACCAGCACTGCGGGAGGGTAACCCTGGCGCAGGTGACTGGTGAACCCCGTAGGGGCGGTCTCCTGCGGAGCACGTAGCGTCTGGTGCAGGAGATTGGGGGACTGGCGGAGCGCGTTTGCGCAGCGCCCCCTTAGGGGCTAGCGGAACCGAAGGTTCTCCCCGAAGGGCAACAGGGAATAGGGAACTCTAAAAAACAGGGACAGTGTTTCTTAAGGCTGTTGCTAAGGTTTCTTACACTAGTTAAAGGCTCATATCCCAAAAAGGCGATATGGGTTGAGCTATTCGGGCGCGTTCACCTATAACAACCGCGAGTCTCCTGGTTGCAGTACTGTCGCGGTTTTCAGATACCAGTATCAAAAACGGGAATATTTTTCAACTTCCACTGCTTTTGCAGACAGCAGCGAGGAAAAGCTACAATTCACTCATGTTTATTAATCTAATTTAGAAGGAGCAAAACTTGCCTTCTATAGTAATTTTTGGTAAGACAGGATTTATATATAATGCTACAGCAGTCTGTGCTTCTTTATTTATAGCTGGTGGGTGAAGAGAGAGTGATCAATGAAGCTGACACCCCAAACAATGGGGATTTTGTTCAACCCCTAGATAGCAATTCACTGCAACCTGAGCATGTGAGTTGTCCATTTTACTCAGTTAGCAAAAGTGAAAACACTGTAACTGCGAAAGTGCCACTATTGGCACCAGCAGAAAACCAGGAGCGTGAAAGCCAGATTATATCAGAAGAAAATGCACCCCAGCAAGACTGGGTTGCAGAACCTGAGGGCGAAAAACAAGAACTCGTAGACGCTGAGTTCAAGAAATTGCTGGAATTGAATGAAGAATTACGTTCTGCCAACAATGAATTATATGACAAAGTAGAGGAGCTAAAAGGTGCCCTAACTGAGTCGGAGATGGCTTTGCAGTGGCAGAAAAAACGCTCAAGTGTTACAGAGTCAATGCTTAACCAACAAGCCCAAGAACTGAGTGCGGGTCAAGAGCAAGTAAATTCCTTATTTCAACAATTGGAAACTGCTGTACAAACTGTTCAGCGCCAAGAAAGTTTAATTTCAAATTATAAAACTCAGCTCGAAATCAGTCAACAACGCCTTGCACAGCTAGAACGAGAATGTGCCTTCATGAAATCTAGCTACAACGATCAGTCTCACCAACTGTTGCAATCAGAAAGTACTTGTCGGGAGCTACGAACAAGGCTCATGCGACAACAACGTCAGACTCTGCAGTTCAAAGCTGCTCTGGAAAAGTGTCTGGAGACACCTGTTCCTAGCTACGACTGCCTTGAGAATGACGACACAAGCAGTAGTCAAACAAGACCTTCTAGACACAAGAGCGTTTTGTTTAGCCAAGCACAACCAATTCGACCTTGGTCGGTAGAATCAGAACCCTTGACAAACGGTGTAGATAATGGATTAAAGGAAACACCAGCGTCACCCATAAATCAATCGGATAACTCCACACCAAATCCATCATCTACTGGCGATATAGATACAGAAGAAACATCTACCCAAACGCAATCAGTTGACACACCAGAACCAGAAATTCAAACAGTTTCATCTTTGGAATTAACAGGTTTAGAAGAGCAGTTGGATGGCGTTATCCAAATGTTTTTTGTTGCCAATCCTCCTGTATCGACATCTGTTGAGCCTCCTGTTGAAAAAGATGCAAATAACATCCAAGTAGGTGAAGCAATTTGGGAAACTCCTGTAATACCCCTCAAAGATGAACCAAAAACGACTGAAACATTGACGAATAACGATTCTTCAGAAGAAACTGAGGACTACTGGATAAAGGTAGGACAATCATCATCATCCCTCGAATTGCAAGAAACTCCTGACTCTTCAGAAGCCTTCACCGATTACACTACTAACGCCCCTTCCCCACTACTCTATCCGCAGCGTCCACCCAAAAAGCGAAAGTCTCTAGCATCTGTTGAGTTACCAAATTTTCAACAAAAGAGTCATGAGTGATTAGTGAGGGCTGGCTCACTAATCACTCATGACTAAATAACTTCTGGCTTCTCAAGTCTGGCTTTCGATGTCACCTGAGGGACTAGATTTTGCGGACGTGCAATGCCTGCTGTGAGAGAATAGTTAATCGCTAATAGCTGTAACCATAATGCTGGATATCGTTGTTCCAGCATTGGACCAATTCGACGAAGGAAGCCTGGGAACCATCCATTGAGCAAAGCGCGGACAAGAGCATGGCGACTAAAGTCAAGATAGTTTTTAGTCCATCTCAGTAAATCCTTGGCACCTGCAAGTTCCCAAATCCACAGAAGCAATGCTGGGTTATTGCGAGCTGCTTTCAGCGCTAGTCGATTGAACGTCAACCAATCAAATCTATCTTTGATAAAATTATCTGACACTTGTCGGGGTTCATCTGCCAACAGCCCAAAAAAGTTGTTGAGCATAGAGTTGATTCTCTGCGGTGGTATAAATTTTCCAGTAGGAACCATCATCCCTTTGGAAAACATCCAAGTGACGGCAATATTATTTTGAAAGGCGCGAATTTGGTTCAAATGCCGGAAACTCACCAAGTCGTGTTTGAGAGCAGTATCCAAAAGAGTTGTCAGGCGTTCTAAGTTGCGAACTAAAGAACCAAAGCCAGTGAAAACTAGGGGAGACTGGAGTGATGCTGCATCTCCTATAGCTATTAAGCGGTCAAAAGCAACTGTGCGATCGCGACTCCCCACACTAAAATGCCCTGGTATATACCCAAATGTCGGCTTTTTCCACACCAGCTTATCCATATCGCAGCGGCGATACTCTGGCAAAATTGTGAAAAAGTCTTCGTACATCTCCAATAAGGAACCGGGATTTTTTGGATTAACTTCGTGGTAATGAAATAAATAAATCGTCAGTTCTTCATCTGCCCCAGGAAACAACTCCCAAATCAACTGTCGTCCTCGCGAAATATCGCCATGACTGTAGAGAACATCCCCGTACTGAGAATCCCATACTCCAGGCTCAAATCCACGCGAAACCACTGCTCCTACAGTCGGGCAAACACTGTCAAAAGCACGACCACCATTCAATTGCCATGCAATTGGTGAAGCGGTTCCCATCGCATCTACTAACAATCGCCCACTCACTTGCTTTGGGGTTTGATTGGTCAAATTATTGACAGTTAGGACAACTTGTGCATCATACACATCTGCCCGGATAAACTCTGTTTCATCCCAGATTTCACCGCCTGCTGCTCGTAGCTTTTGCCCACACATATGCAACCATTTTTCGGAATCTAAAGCCACGTTTAGTACTGTGGGCGTATGCAAAACAGGTGCTTTTAGCTTCTTGGGGTTATTGGCATCAAAGAACTTATTAAATCCATCTTTATACTCCCGCGCAATGATTGATTCCAATTCTGCTGTCGTTACCAAACCTAGGTTAATCAAACTTTGAATCTCATCACGGGAAATATTCCATTCTCGGTTCATTCGTCCAAAGGGCATCCGTTCGATCAGCAGCACTCGGTAACCCAGTCTTGCCATGACTGCTGCATGGATAACGCCAAGCGCCCCACCGATGTAGATGAGGTCGTATTGCTCAGGCAAGGGAGAAAAGTCTTCTCCCTGCTCTTGTGCTTTACTTCTATGGGAGAACACTACCTGACGCGGTTGCTGAGGATTGCGCACACCTTCACGCCATCGTTGCTCCCACCAGTAGACTCGCTTCAGGTCATATTCGCCATTGGGCATTTTTTGAAAATATTTGACAGTTAGAGGATAGTATGGAGCAAGTGCCTCAAAAATCGATTGCTCAGATAAATTAATCGTTGGGGGTTCAGGGTATTCATGGGGAAAGCGGCTTCTTATCCCAGCAGTGAGCCTTTGCAAAATTTGTTGCTCTCTGGGGAAGGGTTTATCTGCCCAACGGAATACTTTTAAATACGTAGTTCGCTGCACTGACCAGATAAAGACGGAAAGTTCACTAGGTAACTTTTCCGAAATAATTTCCGTGGTAGTTGTAGTATTAGAAACTCTTAGGCGAAAGCCTTGCGCAGTTAGGACTTTTTCACCAGTTCCCGGTTCAAAATCAGTATGCAACCAGTTACACACAGCGGTTGTATCAGAAGTGGAAATTTCCAGGTAAAGAATCTCTTGCATTTTTTTGTCAAATCTCCGATAAATCTATGTATTGAGACAGATTTCATAAAGGAATAGAGTATAGTAATATCCGCCCTATCTGTCTCATTCCTGTTTAGTAAAGAAATATTAAGACTTTTTCAGATTTCTTGTTCATTCTTTGTTTTTGTAAACACACGCCATGAATTATCCCATTCCAGACAGCCCACAAGAAATTGTTGCCTTGAGACAAAAACCGATTGATGAAGAAATGGTTGCTGCTGCGATCGCTGGTGTCATCAAAATTGTTCGTGCTCAAGGTCAATCCTTAGAAGATTTAACTGCCCAAGTGCTAGCCGACGACAGCCTGCTAGATTTACAACAAAGACGCTGGCTTAGCCAAGTCGTTGCTCAAGCTTGGGAAAATTTCTCGTAACAGAGGTTTGGTGGTTAGTCAGTCGCACTCTTTGCGCGCGAGAAGTGAGTTGTGATCAAACAACTAACAACTAATCATACAGTCAACTCACAAAGCCAAATTGCCAATCACCTCCGTGGTGTGGGAGCTTTAATAAATTGTCTGGGATTGGCAATCTTGACAATAAACTCAGAACTCATCATCAATGATGGTTCAGTTTCCACTCGAAGTACTCAAAGCTGCCTCAGCTTGAGAGTGTAACAGAAGACCGTATTCTAAACCTTCTACGACAGCTTGATAAGAAGCTTCCAAAATATTTGTGGAAACGCCCACTGTTGTCCAGCGTTGATGACTATTACGCGACTCTACCAAAACGCGGGTTTTCGCTGCAGTCCCCGTGTGTCCATTCAGAATCCGTACTTTATAATCTGTTAACTCAAACTCAGCTATCTGGGGATAGAAATTCCTCAAAGCCTTGCGTAAAGCTGCATCTAAAGCTGCAACTGGTCCGTTCCCATCCGCAGCTTCTAGAATATCTTTATTTTTGACAGCGACTTTTATAGTAGCAACAGCGTTAGTCGTTTGTTTCCCCTCAACCAAATCACAATGAACTTGAAAACCTTTGATTTCAAAGAAAGACTGGCGACGACCTAACGCTTCGCGCATCAACAACTCAAAACTTGCGTCTGCTGCTTCAAATTGATATCCTTCGCTCTCTAAAGCTTTGAGGCGTTGGAGAATTTGCCCTGTTGCTGGATTATTCTTATCCAGTTCAATACCAAAAGTACGAGCTTTTGCCAAAACGTTACTAATTCCAGACTGTTCAGAAATAACAATGCGGCGATGATTTCCAACTTGTTCTGGTTGAATGTGTTCGTAAGTCAGAGGATTGCGTTCTACAGCCGATACATGAAGACCACCTTTGTGAGCAAAAGCCGAACGTCCCACAAAGGCAGCATGTTCGTCAGGAGCAAGATTAACAACTTCACTCACGAAGCGACTCGTTTGTGTCAGTTCAGATAACTGACTATCTTGAATACACGTGTAACCCAGCTTGAGTTGTAAATTGGGAATTAACGAACAGAGATTGGCATTGCCACAGCGTTCACCATAGCCATTTATAGTACCTTGTACCATCTTCACCCCTGCCATGACAGCAGCTAAGGCGTTGGCAACTGCCGTATCAGAATCGTTGTGAGTATGAATTCCTAACTGCGTCTCACCAGGGACTGATTTTACCACATCTGTGACAATTTGAGTCATTTCATGAGGTAAAGTGCCGCCATTTGTATCGCAAAGAGCTATCCATTCAGCACCGGCAGAGATTGCCGTGTGTAAGGTCTGTAAAGCATAATCTGGATTTTGCTTGTAGCCATCAAACCAGTGTTCAGCATCGTAGACGACGCGACGCCCTTGAGAGCGAAGATACTCAATCGTATCCTGTATCATCGCCAAATTTTCTGTGAGGGTTGTTCTGAGTCCTTCTGTGACGTGTAAATCCCAAGACTTACCAACAATTGTCACCCACCGAGTGCCAGCAGCAAGAATTGCTTGCAACATTGGATCATCTGCTGCTGTTTTCTGAGGACGTCGAGTGTAGCAAAAGGCAACAATCTCTGCTTGTTGAAGCGGCTCTTCTTGGAGATGCCAGAAAAATTGTACATCTTTGGGATTTGCCCCAGGCCAACCTCCTTCTATAAAAGGAATTCCCAGTTGATCTAACCTCCGGGCAATGCGTAATTTATCTTCTATGGACACCGATAACCCTTCACGTTGAGTGCCATCCCGTAGCGTTGTGTCATAGATCCAAAGTTGGTGTGAGGAATTTGCGGTCATAAGATACGAACTCTTGGAGAGAACTTTCAAGGTAATGTGTAAGTATACTTAAGGATAGGACAATCAAAGTTACGCAGAGCACTTCTTTATTGAGGAGAATTCAGAACACAGAATTTAGAATGTCCTCATCAAACAATTTGGAGGATTTCACAAGAGTACAAATACCGTTCCTTAGGCGTAATCAGAGTTCTGAGTCCAATAAGAAAAATTAAGATAAAATACTTCCGGACTCATTGCTTGAAACTCAGAACTGGTAAGTCAAGCATCGTTTATTTCAGGTTTAGGCAGGATTCCCCATCATTGTAAAGTGGGGTGTTGAGTGTAGCGCCCCTGCTCTCTACCGCTAATTGTATAGTGCCAACAGAAATATGCACAAGCGACTTGAGTTTTTTCGAGTCTTGAGTTATCGATTATATATTGTTTCTGTATTTTTCGGCATCGAAATGAATTGTTACAATACAACAAAAACCTAATTTAGTGATCACAAATGCCCAAGGCACAAATTCAAGGTAAGACAGCTGGGCTACTCGCCCTTGTCAGACAAGGAGAAGAGTTTCATTCAGAAACGCCTTGGCACTATACGGGCGAACGCGGAGCCAATCTGCCGCAAATATTGCTGCAAAAAGGTGTTGACCTCTACAATAACGATGCTAAGGTAGTAGACTATTGGAACCTTGGTAGCTGCGATCCTTGTGCAGTTCTTCTAGAAGGTAAAGTGTCAATAGCTCAAGCGCGAAAAACGCGGCGGTCACTACCTCCCCATTCTTCGGTTATCTTGGGTGCGTAAGCCATGTCAAACCAAGGTTTTGGGCAATGTGAAACTGACAAGATTTGATTAATTTTCGGCGGAACCCCAGGTTCTCAAAAACTTTGGACATCACAAGCTTAAGACGGAGAAATTAACGATATGGGTAGATGGACACCACTTATTCTTATGGCTGGAGGCTTAGCAATTTTGCTTGGGACATTGCTAGGCATTAGTTTTCCTATGGGTGGACAAAATACTGCACAAGCACCTGCACCCACAACTACACAAACAGGCAAAGAATCAAAAGTCCTCCCAGCTAATATTAATGTTAATAGCACTGCGGCTGGGAATGGTTCTGCAGAGAGGAAAAATAACATTGCTGCTCAGACAAATCAGAACAGCGATACGAATAATAGCCAAAAACAAGATGATGACACAGACGGTGCCAACAACCAGCCAACAGGTGGTCAATCATCAGGTGGTCAATCATCAGGTAACAATCAATCACCTAAAGACACAAATCAGAATCAGAGCAACGAACCAATTCGTGCCTTATGGTAGTAGCTCATAAGTTAGAAGTTGCAACTTATGAGTTACAAGTTATGAGTTATGCGTTATGAGTTATAAGTCACGAGTTATTAGTCCAAAGTCCATTGACAATTGACTATTGACTCTTGACTAATCACTAATGACTAATGACTAATGACTAGTGACGTTTTAATTATTGGTGGCGGCGTCATCAGTATGGCGATCGCCATTGAATTAAAGTTACGCGGTGCCAAAGTAACAGTGGTGAGCCGCGATATTCACTCTGCTGCGACTCATGCTGCTGCTGGGATGTTAGCACCTGGTGCTGAAAGAATCTCAGACCAGGCAATGCAAGAGTTATGCACGCGCTCTCTGTATTTATACCCTGACTGGACGCGTAAGCTCGAAGAGTTTACTAGTATCTATACTGGTTATTGGTCTTGCGGTATCCTGGCCCCAGTTTATCAGCAGAGCAGTGGAGCTGTTGAGGTAGGGAGCAAGGCAGAACTAAAATCTGCACCTCCCTCCTCTTCCCCTGCTTACTGGTTAGAAAAAGAAGTTATTCATCAATATCAGCCAGGATTGGCAGAAGAAGTCGTTGGAGGTTGGTGGTATCCTGAAGACGCACAAGTAGATAATAGGGCATTAGCGCAAGCCCTGCTAGGGGCTGCTAAATCCCTTGGCGTTGAACTCAAAGAAGGTATTGTCGTTGAAGGAATTCAACAGCAGCAACGGCAAGTTGTTGGTGTGCAAACGAGTGCAGGAGTCCTTCATGCACAACATTACGTTTTGGCAGCAGGTGCTTGGTCAAATTCATTGTTTCCTTTGCCCGTGCGTCCTGTCAAAGGTCAAATCCTGAGTGTGAAAGTACCAGAATTTGTGCCAGATTTGCCATTGACACGGGTTTTGTATGGGGAGGAAATTTACATTGTACCGAGGCGCGACGGACGAATTATTATTGGTGCGACAATTGAAGATGTTGGTTTGACTCCCCACAACACGCCAGCAGGAATTCAAACCTTACTACAAAGAGCTATTCGTCTATTTCCCCAAATACAAAATTACCCCATTCAGGAGTTCTGGTGGGGATTTCGTCCTGGAACTCCAGATGAATTACCTATTCTTGGCACCAGTCCCTGTGAAAACTTAACCATTGCCACAGGTCATTATCGCAATGGTATTCTTTTAGCACCCATAACAGCAACATTGCTCGCTGATTTGATTCTCGAACAAAAAACAGACCCTTTACTCTCTGATTTCCACTACTCGCGCTTCCACACCAAGTCATCTACTACCCCAATGCTTATTTACCCCACACTCAAAACTCACAACTTAGAACTTAGAACTCAGAATTTAGAACTCAGTATTATAGAAGATTCACCACTCCAAATAGCCGGAAAAACTTTCCAATCTCGCTTGATGACGGGAACTGGCAAGTATCGCAGCATCGAGGATATGCAGCAAAGTGTGACTGCAAGTGGTTGTCAAATTGTCACTGTTGCGGTAAGGCGAGTACAAACCAATGCCCCTGGACATGAAGGTTTAGCCGAAGCATTAGATTGGACAAAAATTTGGATGTTGCCTAATACCGCCGGTTGTCAAACAGCAGAAGAGGCAATTCGTGTCGCACGTTTGGGACGAGAAATGGCAAAACTTTTAGGACAGGAAGATAACAACTTCGTAAAATTAGAAGTGATTCCTGACCCTAAGTATTTGCTACCAGACCCGATTGGTACTTTACAAGCAGCAGAACAGTTGGTTAAAGAAGGTTTTGCTGTGTTGCCTTATATCAATGCAGACCCTATGCTGGCGAAGCATTTGGAAGAAGCTGGCTGTGCAACGGTGATGCCTTTAGCCTCACCCATTGGTTCCGGACAAGGGTTGAAAACGACTGCAAATATTCAAATCATCATTGAAAATGCTAAGGTGCCAGTGGTGGTAGATGCGGGCATTGGAGCGCCCTCAGAGGCGGCGCAAGCAATGGAAATGGGCGCAGATGCCTTGTTGATTAATAGTGCGATCGCCCTGGCACAAAACTCACCTGCAATGGCTCATGCCATGAATTTGGCAACAGTTGCAGGTCGTTTGGCTTATCTTGCTGGCAGAATGCCTCTCAAAAGTTATGCTATTGCCAGTTCACCCTTGACTGGGACGATTACTAGTTAGTCCTGAATCAAACTCTTAAGAAAGACAGGGGTGTAGGGGTGTAGGGTAGCCAGTACTGTTCAAACCAGCGTGGCACGAAGTGCCATAGGAGGGTTTCCCTCCGTAGGTCTCTGGCGTGTGTAAGGGAAAAAGGTGTTTCATTCATTCATAACAGTAGTGTTTTGTAACTCATAGACCAATGCGCAAAAGTGAGATTTTTGATGGTTCTGTTCCCTGTTAAGCGTTCCCCTATGGCGCTCCGCCACGCCTTACGGCTATCGGGGAGAACCTCCGGTTCCGCTTCGCTTTAGACCTCTGGGCGTGCGCTTTGCGCATACGCCAGTCCCCCAATCTCCTGCACCAGACGCTACGCGCTCCGTGACGGAGACCGCCCCTACGGGGTTCACCAGTCACCTGCGCCAGGGTTACCCTCCCGCAGTGCTGGTTCACCAAGACGGGGGCTGGTCTCACCTGTTAAGCGTTCCCTATTCCCTACTTCTGACTAATTACTAAAATAACGATTTGTATCATATGTTTAAGAGCAAATATAACGTTTATGTTAAATTAAATGAATGAACATAATAAGGAATTATACTCATGCCTTACACAACAGAAGAGGGTGGTCGTCTGAATAACTTTGCCCGTGAACCCAAAATTTATAAAGCAGAAATTCCTACCGATGGTCAAAAGCGAAACTACGTTATCTTGGGAATTACTGCTACAATTTTAGTTAGTGGCTTGATTTTTGTCGCTTTCTCTGTTTCCGGCCTTGGTTGATAAAGAGTTATATTAGGAACTTAGTAATTTCATTTTTTAAGTTTTCTCAGGCTCAGGGTTTTATCGGAGCCTGGGTTATTGTTATATATAATAAAGATTTATAATAAGTTATTTCAAACATTTTTTCGGTTTAAAGTGTAATTGTATACTTAGCTTCTTTGATCTTTCCATGAATAGATTTATCCTGAGCAAAGCAACAATGACCTGAAAATTCTAGTCATGGTTAGATTTACTGGCTGTTTGCATGCACCCCAAGGGGGTATATCCACTGCGTTTTGGCTCTCTAGCCGCCATGAGCGTAAATGAAAGTACACACTCAGATAATTTTGCGTGGAATCGGCAAGTGTATCATCGCCTAAAACTTGCTCTTAGTCTCGGTTTAAGACGACAAATCTTTTTGGCGGTGTGTGATGATTTAAACCTGAGAAATCAGGTGGCGGCGCGTTTGCATTCAACTTTGGCTTATCCTGTTGGGCAAGTGCTGTATCAGCCATCAAATACACAGGAAGCTAGCACACCAGCCTATCCCCGATTAGTCACCTTACGGCTGAATTTAAGCGATCCTAATCTTATAGCTCAAATAAATCAGTGGTTATCTAATTATCCACCACCGATTGTTGGAGCATCGAAAGACAATCCAGGGCGATCATTACCAGTACCAGCGTTTCAGATTGTAGGTGTAGAACATCTCACTAGGCAACCAGTAGCAGTACAGCGGCTATTTTTGCACTATCTGCGTTTGACTGAGCAACAACTGTCTAACTTTGAATCCAGTTTACTGTTGTGGGTGCCGCGTCCTTGGTTATATGCTATCCAGCAATCAGCACCACAGTTTTGGCGTTACCGTACTGGTGTTTTTGTCTTCGCTGGAGAACCCACACCGACAACTCAAAACAAAACCTCACCAGAACGTTTTTCTGGTTCTAGAAGTTTGGAGTTAGGCAATGTTGAGCAACCTATTTTAGAAGAATCAGTCATTCAAGATGATTTCGATTTTCCAACACAAACATTAGTGAATAGTGGACAAAAACCGCAAGAGGTTCCTCCGTCAAAATCGGAAAAATTAACAAACAAACCTCTTCAAGAGGAATCCACTGATAAAGTCAGTACCAACGATAGCTCATTGCCTCAGCAGACATCTCATATTAGCAAAGAGTTAGCAGAGCTAGTATTAGCAACGATGAACACGGCAATTGCTCAAGACGATGAGCACAACTTACAAGTCAAGCAAATTTTGGAGGAGATAGAAGAATTACACGCCCAACAAGCTTCAAACGTCAAGCTAGGAGCAGCTTATCATCGCCTAGGAAACTTATATCGCCTTCGTATTGAACAAGGACAGCCTACCTTAGAAAACTTGATGGTGGCAATTCTTACCTATCAAGAATCAATCACTCATGATGACGATTCACCCCAAGTTCCTGATACCTTAAATGACTTGGGTACACTCTACTGGATGCTTTACCGCACGCCACCCAATTCTGAGGAGGGACAAGCTTACATAGAGCAAGGAATTGAATTTTATCATTTGGCGTTGAAGCTGATTTCACCAGAAAGCCACCCTGAAACATACGGTCGTGTACAAAATAATTTAGGGACAGCTTATGGTGATTTGGCTCGTTTTACTAACCCTGCTGAAAACTGGCAACAAGCAGTTTTAGCTTACAGCGAAGCACTCTCCCTGCGTACGGCTCAAATAGAACCATTAAAGTATGCTGCTTGCCAAAACAATTTAGGGACAGCTTACTGGCATCTAGCACAATACAATCAACCTGTTGAGCATCTCAAGAAAGCCATTGCGGCTTACAAACTCGCGCTTGCTTATTACAATCCCGAGGAAGAACCGCTGAAATATGGGATGATTCAAAACAATATAGGCACGGCATACTGGAATATTGCACAGTACGAACAACCACCAGAAAACCTGCACTTAGCGATTGATGCTTACCGCGAAGCACTGAAATATCGAACACCTGCTAATGTTCCTCCCGCTTGCGCCGCCACCCAAAATAACCTTGGAACTGCCTATTGGCACCTAGCAAATCAATCACAAACTTCCAAAGATGAGCGGCAAAAGTTGTTAGAACAGTGCATTAGTTCATATGAAGAAGCACTTACCCTTGCTCATTCACTTAGCGGTATGCCTTTGAATTTTGATGTGTTAGCCACTCACAATAATCTCGGACTCGCTCATTTTCAATTAGCAACAGACCAGTATTTGGATGGTGATAAAGCAACTCGTTCTAAACATTTAGAAGCAGCATTAGATAATCACTTGCAAGCTTTGAATGGAATGAGTAAACAACCTGAAGCTTATCAAACAACTTTTGGTTATGTGGTCAAGACAATTCGCGCTTTCCACAGTGAATTAGGCATACAGGGGCAAAATTTAGCTTTGTCTAAAGTTCCTGGTCAATTGTTGCCGGAGATTCTGCCTAAGTTGTAATCAGTGAGTTGTTAGCTGTTAGTTGGTTAAAGCAATTTTCTTAGCTTGTCAAAAATGCATACAGATACATGCTAAACGCAAAAAGCGCAACGATAACAGGTATAACAATGCTAACCTCTAGTTTCCGTGTCTTCAAGATTTCTAGACAAGACATAGGAATAATCACAAACCACAAGCTAGTTGTTATAACAAGGATTACCAAAGTTAAAAACTTTCCTTCTGGAGAAGAGTTTGGATGCCGAATAGAAAAAATTAACCAATTCACAAAAAAATAGCAGGTTATCAGTAGGTAACTAACAACCAAAGCCAGTTGAATCTTGTCCACGGTAGGCATTCCTCAAGCTAACTTTATCTGAAAAAGAATGCTTAAAGCGCTAACTTTTTCGGAAAATAGACAAAATATAAATTGATTTTAAAATCCAAAAGTATTTTTTCTTTACAAATCACCCTAAATACTAGCAGGTCTCTGTATTTATTAAAAGTGAGAAAGTTAGGTTATTTCTATAAAAAAAGTAGGAAAAGTAGAAAATTTGAGAGTTTTGCAATTAGGACTTATATATTGACAGAAGTGTCAAAAGTAAAAAAACAGAGATGAAACTTTTTGGAGATATAAGTATATATAGCAATCCCATATGAGTCGTGAAAATTGCTGGAATCCAGAAACCCGGTTTCTGTTAGAAACCGGGTTTCTAATTTTTCACAAATGATTTAGGACTGCTATATACCCCTTTTGATATAGTTGATGAAGTTTTGTAAAGGCACAAGCTTGTAGCGTGGGCATTGCCTACCAAAATCTGAAAATATGTTGTGGACAATAAGAGCAATGCCCACCTTACTCTGATTCACCAAATATCATCTCAGGGAAATCTGGGATTTAGATCTGGAAGCTCTTAAGTCCTGGTAAATTCTGCTCAATATTTAAAAACTTCAAAATGCAGCAAGTAACCTTATTCATTGAGTGCTGATAAGATGCGATCGCTCAATACCCAACGATTAGAATTAGGTTTAATCCAATGCTTTTCTTCTTCATTGAAGTTACGCTGTTCAATGATTGCTGCTTGTAAATTTTTATTCTGGTGAGCATCCAATTTAGACACCATTTTTCCCACTGCTCGCAATGCACTCGTTTGCTCAAACGCTGTTTCTGAATGATTAATTAGATGTAAAACAGAATCAAAATAAATTGTATCACTAGACCACTCAGCAACAGAAAGTCCTAATAAACGTTTACCTTGGTCATCTGATTGCAGAAGGTCTTTAACTTCCTGTACAGTATATTTGACCTCTGGAGCTAAAGCACGCATGCGTCCACTCAGAGATTCCATCTCAAATGTTCGCTGTGGTCCAAAAGGCATTGTCATTCTTAGTTCCTTATAGCGTTCGGCTAAGCGCTCCATTTCTTGTCTGGCGTCTGACAGAGGAACTGTTGATGCGTAAACTTTCTGCCATTCTCGGCGAATTTGACGCATTTCTTCTTGTTGTTTCGGTGGAGCAACTTCTTCTGCTCGCTTAGTTTGCTCGATGAGAAATCCGAGTGAATCACCGGTTAATGACTCTAGCATTGTCTTCATACCTGAGCCACCAATTTCTCCTAAAGGTGTCTTTAGTGCTCCCCCGCTCAAAGCAAAAACTTTTAATATAGATGGTAACCAAACCAGCGACAAAAAAATAGCTGTTGTATTCGTAACTTTAAATTTAAATGAAAATAATTCTTTCTTGCTCCAACCGATTTCACAAGTACTTAGAAGAATAAGAATAATACTAATAATTAACCATTTTTTAGGAAGTTGGAAGATGCGTTGCAGTAGCCAATCTACTGCTTCCCTAGCAATTATACTTTTACCAGACTCAGAATTATCGGATTTACTATCCATACTTTTGTTTGTGTTGTTTTAACTTTCAAGGGAGCGTGAGAATCACCAATAACGCTCCACTTCAAGATTATTTTCGTCTGCAGCTTTTAGAATTAAACCCCGGAACAATTCATGTTTGAGTGACAAAACGTTTTCTGGTGGACAGGTGAGCAGATGTTTTGCACGTTCATAAATTGCGATCGCCTCTTCACCATTATGAGCATTGTGGTAAATAATCCCTTGAATATCAGGGTATATTTGTTTTTGTTCATAAAAGTAGCGCGACCAAGCTTGACTCATACCACGTTTGTCTGTCTTTGCTAAAGTTGCGTCATTCGCACCAGCTCGCATTGCACCAGAACCGCGTACATCCAATAATTTTATGCGACTTGTGCAAGTGATGATAGCAATCTGGTGATCCTCAATTTCTATACAGCCTGTGTCACCAAAAACTTCCACTAAACAGCTCGAAAGTAAAGGCGCAGGCGCAGCATAGTATATCCCACGTTCTGGATCATTCCATGCTTCGCGTTCTAATGGTTTATAGCAAGCAGGAGCAGCAAAATGTTTTTGTGGGATAGGCATCTCCTCACCAGAAGACGCCTCCTGAGTCCACAACCCACAAGTATTACTATTCTCTTGTGCAATGCTAACACAGGGACACTCTCCCAGATGATGGTCAAAGCGATGAAGTGGACCCCAAAAACGAAAGGTTAGGGCAGCAGTATTAAATTCGTCAGGACGAAAAATTCTTAAAAGTTCAGTACCTTTATTTAAGGTATAAAATTTTGGTTTAGGCTTGCCAAACCAAGGAGGCGGGGGTGTTATTTTTACCACATTTTTTACTCCTATTCTGGTTGATTGACAGAATTCGGAGATTTAACGTTCCATCAGCCTTGAAACGTTGCAAAACCCAAAGTTAAAAACTCTGTCAACTGGAAGATTCACAAGCTATCCATGTGATTCCGGAAATTTTTTGTAAGTTAAATAAAAATTTTTAGTATAACTTCAGTAATTTTCTCAATAATCATTTTTATAAATAAAAATACTGAAAACCCAGGTGGCTGGGAACACCTGGGTTTGTAAGTTTAGTGCCATTTGATGAATGAACTTTAATACATAGCTAGAAGACTCCCACGGAACACGCCTCAGCAATAACTTCCTCTTTTTGACCGCTTTTCAAGGCTTCTATGGGCGTAAGCCCGTTTAAAGCTTTGTTATGTCGAGTTAACCAACTAATTTTGGACATAGCAGGAACATTGAGAGCATTTAAAACGTCTGGTAGTCCAGCAATGACGCCATCTGGTCCTTGAGGATCGAATTGCCAGGTGGGAAATTTCCAAACTCCATTATCTTGAACTGCAATTAAACTATTCTTTTTGGCGCGATCGTGCGGAGTTTGACGAGTTGTATTGAGCATTTGGGCGACTTGAGGAGCAGTTAATGAAGACTTAAGTAACTCTTGTCTCCAGTGAAAATTCCTAGTCAAAGCAGCAAATTCTAATTTACCTCGCTCTTCATCACTAATTTTATTGGCACCAAGTTTGGCAGCAAACTCAATCTCAGTCTTAGAGTACTTTGCCTTACTAGAAGTGCTTTCCATTTGTTCCGCCAAACATTTAATTTCGTCCGGGTGTAGTGAATTCAGATAATCTTGAAACCCCCTTGCTATCCGCAACAGCGGTTGCATTACGTCGTTGTCACAAGGGGCATCTATTGTCACGTTAATTCCAGTCATTATTTCACCTCGTTTGACATTCTCATCATTTGTTATGGGATAAACTCAATTTATGTAAGAGATGTCAAGTAACTACAATTCCAGTATTCTATGTTCCTGAGTGAGTTAAGGTGAGAGTAGAGATTGAGTATTGTATGACTTATGCATGACTTATGAGAAAACAGCTAATATGCGTATAACAACTATTTCTGATGAAGTATAATGAGCAAGCGATCGCTTCAAGCATCTGCTGAGGGTATGAAAAAAGCGCAAGCTGCCCTGATTCGTAATTCACTAACGCAGCAGGCGTTAGCTGAGGAACTGAGTATTAGCCGTCAGCCAGTTAGCAAGTTTTTTCAAGGTAAACCAGTTGATCGCTATATTTTTGTCACAATCTGCGAAAAACTAGGCTTGGAATGGGATGAGATTGCGAGTTTGTGCTCACTTCCAGATGTAGATGATGCAGCAAGTACTTCCCAGATGGAGAGTCTGGTGCAGACTGTACGAGAAAAAGTTCACGACAGTATTGCCAGACGTTGTAACATCATCCGGCTGCTAGATAAAGAGCAACCAGTAAGGTTGGAGAGTATATACACCGATATCAATATTTTAGAGCGAGTCACTGGACGCAGGCGGCTTTCCCTTGCTCAATTGTATGAGAGTTGTGACAAGAACAAAATTTACCAAAAACGGATCTCTGGACTCGAAAGGGTAGAACGCTACAACAAGCATTGGATGTGGGGAAAACCAGGTTCGGGTAAAACGACGTTTTTGAAATGGGTAGCAACTCAGTGTAATTCCGGTCAGTTTTTGTCAAATTTGGTTCCGATTTTTATCACTCTTAAGGACTTTGCTGAAACTAAAGGGCAACCAAGCTTGTTGGACTACATCACAGTACAATTTGAGGAATGTGGAGTTGTTGAACCTCAAGCAGTTCTCACGCTTTTGACTCAAGGGCGATCGCTACTTTTATTAGATGGATTAGATGAAGTCAGGAAAACTGAGCTTAACCGAGTGCTACAGGAAATTCGCAACGTTTCAACGCGATTTTGTACCAATTACATAGTTATAACTTGCCGGATTGCAGCGCTGGAATATACTTTTGAAGAATTCACAGAAGTGGAAGTTGCCGATTTTGATGATCAACAAATTGCTGACTTTGCCGCCAAATGGTTTCAAGCTCAAGACACGCTACAAGCACAACGCTTTGTGCAAAAGCTGCAAGCAAGTCAGCCGCTTAAAGAACTAGCAAGTAATCCCTTGCTGCTGACTCTGTTATGCTTGGTGTTTGAGGAAACAGCAGATTTTCCAACTCATTGTTTGCAGCTTTATCAAGAAGTAGTGGATTTATTACTGAAAAAATGGGATGCCAAACGCGGTATTGAGCGAAATCAGGTTTATAAACAATCTCGGCAGCATAAAGAAGATATGCTAAGTCAAATTGCTTGGACGACCTTTGAACGTGGTGAGTACTTCTTCAAGCTAAGTGTCGTTAAGCAAGGAATATTCCATCATATCCATACATCTCCTGAGAATAGCACCTTTTTAGAAACACTTCAAGTTGACAGCGAAGATATTTTGAAATCTATAGAAGCTCAGCATGGTTTACTGGTTGAGCGAGCAAGAGGTATTTACTCCTTTTCCCACATCATCTTTCAGAAATACTTTGCTGCCAGAAAAATTGTTGCTAGTCCGCCATCATATGCTGAAGAAGCTTTTCAAAACCTTGTCTGCCATATGAGTGAGAAACGCTGGCGAGAAGTCTTTTTGTTCGCAGTGGAGATGTTGCCAAACCCAGACTACCTGTTGCAGTTGATGAAACGCCAACTCGATAGTCTTGTGGCGGGTGATGAAACCCAATATGACAATGCAAAACAGTTGTTGATTGATTGCCTTAATAACCCAAGTTGCTAATTATGCACAAATGCGATATCCTGCCATAAGTCTGCCCATCCGGCAATTGCCCTTTTGGGGCATCGCCCAGTATGTGCCCAGAGAGTTCGGTGCAAGGAACCCTTAAAACATCTTTTTAACTAAAGTTAATTTTCTTTTTGTAATTTACCATTTTCATTTATCATAAGAAAACATAACAACTAGCTCAAGAACAATTGTAGAAATACGACTCTAGGGATAAATTATTGAAATATCTTTAAAAATTCCCAAAAATTTCATCTCATTTACGAGTGAGCAATTTAGCTGAAGTAATTTACCCTGGTTTATTCCGGTTCACTTAGTTCAGTTCCTTTTGAAAAAACTTTTGGCAAATGACAACAGTAATAGATAATTCATCTAAAAGTAAACTTTGGCGGGCAGCAATTAAACTTCCTCTTTACAGTGTTGCTCTCATACCTCTGTGGGTGGGTACAACTGTGGCGATCGCAGAGACTAGAAACTTTAATACCACAAATTTTTTGATTTTTTTATTTGCATCTATTTGCATTCAGGTTTGGGTTAATGTTAGTAATGATGTGTTTGATGCTGAAACAGGGGTAGATGTCAATAAACTACACTCTCTTATTAATTTGACGGGCAAAGAAACATCAAATTTTTGGTTGTGGTTTGGTAATTTATTTTTAATTATAGGTATATTAACAACATCGCTATTAGCTTTTTGGCAAAAAGATGTAACGCTTCTTATCTTAGTATTACTTGCATGTTTGTTAGGTTACAGTTACCAAGGACCTCCCTTTCGATTGGGCTACAAAGGTATAGGTGAAATAATTTGCTTCATCACCTACGGTCCATTGTCTGTTAGTGCAGCTTATTACAATCAAAATCCAACTTGGTCCCTAACTGCTTTAGCTGCTTCAGTCATTGTAGGATTATCAACCAGCTTAATTTTGTTCTGCGCACATTTTCACCAAGTTGAAGATGATTTAGCTGGAGGGAAGTATTCACCTGTTGTACGTTTGGGTACCGCAAAATCTGCGCAAGTTTTATCTTGGTGGGGATATGGAATATATTTTTTAATTGCTGTCTTCGTTTTATTAAAAATATTTCCACCGCTGAGTTTGCTAAGTTTTCTAAGTCTTTTTTACGCTCTAAAATTATTTAGTCATGTCAATAATTATCATGACCAGCCTAATCAGGTGAGTAACTGTAAGTTTATTGCTATATCCATGTACTTAAGCCTTGGACTCTTATTAGGAATCGGATTTTTACTTCCGAGTGTCTAATGACTATTAAGGTAAGTGGACATAAAGAAACTTCACTATGTCCGGAGCGCTTACGCTTCGTATTCCCTCCCTTGCCCGCTGCGCTTTAGCCCTCTGGGCGTGCGCTTTGCGCATACGCGGCAGACACATAATATTTTTATCCAACGACTTAACAACCAAGTCAACATCAGTGAGAAAACTAAAATGTCCCAAAACACAAATTACTCCTCTGTCACTCCAACCCAAGCAACCAAATTAGAAGGAGATGACAAACGCAACTATATTCGTAATCTCTTTGACGATATTGCCACCCGTTATGATTTCTTAAGAACTCTTGTTTTTCTTGGGCACACTAGTTTATGGTATCGACAAGCTTTACGCGATTTACAACTGCAACCAGGTGAAAAAATACTAGATGTTGGTTGTGGTACTGGAGAGTCTACTAGATGTTTGAATCGCTTCTATCCTGGAATACAAATTGAGGGAATGGATCTTTCCCCTGGAATGCTGACGGTAGCTCGTAGCATGGACGCTGACAGTAACTATTTTGAAGGTGATGTGTGTTTTATTCCTCGCCCTGATTGCACATATGACGTAGTGGTAACGGCGTTTACTTTCCGTAACTTTCCAAATCGTGAAGTGTCACTTGCACAAATGTTAAGAGTCCTACGTCCAGGAGGACGTTTACTCATACTCGACCATTTTTATCCAGAAAAACCTGTGCTGTGGAGAAACATTTATACTATCTGGATGAGTAAGATTGTACCCCAGATTGTACGTCCTTTTATTGCCGATACAACTCCATATCGCTACTTAGCCCAAAGCATTATTAATCAGTTAAAAATGCCTGATTTTATCCAATTAATAGAAAGTAGCGGTGCGAAAGTAACAAATACGAATACTTATACCGGAGGTGCAGCAGGTAGATTAATAGCGGTACGTCAATCTTAAAGTATACTGCGTCAAAAGATAGGACTCTTATTTGATTTTTGCGAAGCTACGTACACCTTTATTCTTTGTTCCCTGCGATGCACTGAGCTTGTCGAAGTGTTCCCTATTAAGCGTCTGCGCTAGCAATTCTCCGAATCAAATCGGATTGCCATAGCAGGATAGAGTTTTTTGAGACAGAACTTCATACAAGGAGATGCTTAAACGTTTACCTGTTTTGAAGTCGTAAACGACTGTCTCATTGCTTCAATCTCAATGACGATTAATAATTTGTTGGAGAAAATTAGATGCTTAGGGTTTATGGGTTTAACGAATCAGGTAACTGTTACAAAGTCAAGTTATTATTGAAACAGTTATGTAGACAATTTGAATGGGTAAATATTGATATTCTGAAAAAAGAGAATCGTACTCCGGATTTTTTGGCTAAGAATCCTCATGGAAAAGTCCCCTTGTTAGAAACTGAGACAGGAACATTTCTTTGGGAGTCAAACGCTATTTTGTGTTACCTCAGTGAAGGTACTAATTTATTACCAAATAACCGACTCGAACATGCTCAAACATTACAATGGCTTTTTTTTGAGCAGTACAGCCACGCGCCAAATCTTGCGATCGCTCGCTACATCACTCGCTATCTTGGCGCACCATCCGAATACCAGCAAACTTTGACTGCCAAAAGAGAGTTAGGTTACGTGGCTCTCGATATCATGGAAAAACATTTGACAACTAGGCAGTTTTTTTTAGGAGACCGTTACACAATAGCAGATATTGCTCTCTACGCTTATACTCACGTAGCTGATGAGGGCGGCTTTGATTTGACTAACTATCGGTTTATTAAAATTTGGCTTGAGTTAGTTAGAACCCAGCCTAATCATATTACTATGAATAGTTTGGAGCAGGCATGTGTGTAACTAGAGTAACTTGTGTTTGGACTGCTAATAACCCAAGTTGCTAGTTAGTGATTCAGGCGATACGCGCAGCGTCAACAACTAAGGGTGTAAGGGTGTAAGGGTGTAAGGGGAGCCAGTGCCCTATGGCTAACGCCACGCCTTACGGTGAGTCCAGCGCTGCGGGAGGGTCTCCCTCGTGCCGGCTCTGGCGAACCCGGAGGGCTATCGGGGATGACCTTCGGTCACGCTTCGCTAACGCAGTCGCCTAGGTCGGGATACCCTCACAACGACCATGCTCCCTTCGACAAGCTCAGGGCGGCGCAGTGCACAGCCTGCAGCGCTGTCTCACCGTGGGCGGGTTCCCCACACCCCCACACC
>NZ_JABXYX010000298.1:0-2336 GCF_017982655.1 Brasilonema sp. CT11
AGGGACAAGTACTTGAATTTCATTTGAGACGGTCCACTAAGGTCCTCCAGGAGCTTCTTAAGTGCTTCGAGGTACCCTGACTCGATCATTTCGTCGTGGAAATGTTCTAAAGATATCGTCAGTGCGTGCTACTAGTGAGGTATTATCTTACTTAACATCTTCTCTACGAGATCAGTAGTACATTCTTGCACCTTTGGCTTGCCTTGGACTGTCATTAGCGACACTAAGGCTGTCAAAAATCCGTCTTTGACGTAGTCCCTAAGTTGGTCAACTAATAGACGTGTCAATAACAGTGGCACTCTTGTTTGTTGCCTTTCGTACCTGTAAAGCGTTGGATGACAGCAAGAGCTTTAATTACAACGCCTTCTACGAACGATTCGGAATCTGATCGAATAATTTTGATAATTTGTTTGAGAGTGCCGGCTGACACGAGCTCGTCTTGATATTTGGCTACAAAGGGGAATTAAATTCAATAATGGAATTGAACTGATTACGTACTGTCAAAGTATTGTAATAAACTCATTGACTTTGTCCTAGCCTCGGCTGACGAGGACTTGCTGGTCAAAACTTTCATCAGCTGTTTGATCATTCCATTTTTAATCATTTCTTTTTGATATTTCTCTGCGAATAAATCATTATTAAAGGTCGGAATAATGAGGTTGATCGTACCATCGAAATAGAATAAAACTTCTGCGGCTTTGAAAAACACTTTCATATTTTTGCTTCGAAGTGATTTAATTAATGTCTTCATGACACCTGTCTTGATCATTTGCTCTTGATGCGATGCTATAAAAATCATTAGATCCGAGTTTGATATCATTAGGAGTATATATTATAGGGCTTACAGAAAGTAAAGAAACTCTTCAAACAGTTCATAAACCCGAGGATCGTCACTTCGAGATCCACCGTAATCATCTCAGAGAAAAAGTCCAATAGCCCGCTATCAACTAATTTCTTTCGTAAATTATTATCTGAAGACGGTTAGATCTATTATCAAATGATTACTAATCATATTTACCTTGGCCACCCACGATTAGTTCCCACACGGGAAGCAGTTTGTTAATTATTTCAATATTCTTCGGGTCCGGGTTAGCGACTGTAACAGACCGTTGTAATGCCATCAATTCTTGAAATACACCCAAGCTCAAATACGACGATAATTTCGGGGCTTAAATTTTCCATGTCGTTAGAACGCACCGTTAAATTACGATATTTTCTTACTATTGGTTTTTGCCAGGTCTGTTATAGTTGATAAGGCTTTATCAATTTCTTTAGGATCTTTCAAATAATCGCGTACGAGCTAATGAAATAATTAGTGAATTTTTTTTTGTACACGCGTGTCAAACGTACTTTCCAGCTCGTTGTTTCAACGTTGAAATGAAAGCTGCCAGCATATTTTGACTTTTTCTCGATATCGAACGTCGTCTCGGTGCCTCGATTAACATTTTTAAGAAAACTGACAGACTTGTTAGTTTGACTAGAATGGGCAAACATTTAGGATGAAAAACTTACTCTCGAAACTCGTACTCGTGACTTCCCAATAACGAAAATGTCTTTCCCTTCTTCTTTAATACTTCTATTTTGAATTTTTTATCCAACTCATTTTGTTTTACGTCGCTAAATAGAACAATAAATTAAAAAAATAATATCGCGTGACATGAGCGTTCAAATGTCGACTTACAAATTGAACAATAAATCCTGCCATTGAAATACTGCGTCTTTGCCTTCAATGTTTGATAGCTCGTATCGTTGATCCTTATAACTAACCACGCATTGCACTCTGAAACCTTCCTTCAGTAATGCGATCCGAATTCCTTCACAAAATAAATATTTAGAAGAGAAAAATACGACCAGTGTTCGCATACCATAAATAATGTCTGGTATTTAAATATTAAACGTACGCCGAATAAGAGAAATAAAAATGGAGTTAAATTTCAAATATTTTGGTAATTAAAAAATAAAGGCGTTGATGTGATTACTATTTATACTCCACTTTATTAATAATTAAAATAATCGTTTTAAAACGCACAAATGTCTTGAATTCCAGATGTGTGATTTTCTGTCAAGCGGTAAAACAGATAGATCTTTTACTTACGATATATTTGTAGCGTTAAGTAGTTATCACCCATTATTATTTGCTATTTAAATCAAATCATAGGTGCTGTTGGACGAGATTGGCGGTAAAAATAGAAAGTTGCTATGGTTGAAAATCTATCGGTTAATCCCCTCCCCGCGCGTCTAATCTAAGACCAAAAATTCATAATGCTTGGCTTCTTTTAACCCGGCATCTTAGCCGTCGGGCTTACCTCCACATATTATTTTTCCCGCCACCATCC
>NZ_JABXYX010000298.1:2346-3312 GCF_017982655.1 Brasilonema sp. CT11
GATCCAAGCTTACAAATAACAAAATAATTTATTAAATAATAAAATAAATGCAAATTACAATCGACCATGCCGCTTAAGAGCTCTCTTCGGAGCCAGAAGAGTTCTCAGATCCTTCATTCGAACCCGATCCTTCGGCAGAGCTGCTACCTTCGTTGGAACCGGAGCCAGAACCAGAGACTTCAGAACCAGATTCCTCTTCAGACTCCTCGTCTTCATCAGAAGAGTCTACATCCTCTCCAGATTCCTCATCTTCGTCGGACGACTCAGATTCGATCTTCTTGGCGGGGTTGGTGGTAGTGAGTGCTACTGCGCTGCTGGTCTCTTTGAGTTCAGTGGCAGAACCGCGCTCCATGCGAGAGCTGTTACCACCTCCCGAGGTCTTCTTCTTTTTGTTGCGAGAGACTACAACGGCGATGATAATGACGGCAGCGGCTACGACGACGCAAACTACGACAATGGCGACAATAATACCAGAGTCGAGAGCTCCAGGGGCAGCAACGACTATAAGTGATTAATACAATTATGGTACACTTAAAGAATAGACGTCTGGCGCTTACTGTCACCCGAAGGAGTTTCAGAAGGCGGGAAAGTGAATACTGGAGTCGAGACAGGAGAGGCACTGGGTGCGGTAGGTGGAAAGTCAGTGGGACTAGCGGAAGGTGAATCAGCAACGGGGCCAGCACTGGGGCTAGCAGGAACAGGACTTGCAGGAGGATCAACGGTAGGAGTTGATTCGAGATCTGGTGGCGATTATAAGAAACACAAAAGTTCGTAAGAGTCGGCTACTTACCGCTCAATCTAACACCTCCAACGGTATCAACTTGCGCGCCGACACTGTTCAAGGCATCTAGGAGTGCAGTGCTATCGGTGAGGACGGACAACACAACAGCAGCACCGTCCGTGACTGTAACTTGGAAAGCACCTGCGTCGCTTTGTTCGACACTACGACGCTTGTTCACGTTAGGG
>NZ_JABXYX010000299.1 GCF_017982655.1 Brasilonema sp. CT11
ATCAATAAATGCTTAGGTCATATTGAACGACTTTAATACAAGCTGACGTGCTTGCATCAGGATGAAAAAATTTTAAATTTTATCTTTGACGCACAAAATCTAATTTATAACTTACCAACACTGATGGCATTGCACTTTCCTTTGATGGTGACGACGGCCTTGGTGCACTATAAAAACGAATTTTAGTACCGCAAGCAAAAAAATTAAATGAGGAAAAATTAGATTTAAAAAAAATTCCGACTGCTGATAACTTACTTTGCGGACGAAAACGCTTTGCATAAAGGCGGTGGGTTGGACGACGATGTCTTGCTTGTCAGAGACGTTTTCCTGCGGGAAACAAGCTTAGTTTCAATTTCGTGCTTAGGCGAAGGTCAAACAATGCAGCGCATATAGCTAACTCTACTTACGACGAACCACTTGTTTCCTTCGAGCTTGGCCATTGTGTTAGAGTTGTTGTTGAGTTGTTAATTCGGTGAGTAAAAATTTAGCGAGGAGCAGGAGAAGATTTTTTTGTTGCTGCGGAATAAGATTGATAAATCTTGGCCGTAATCTCCAGGTGTGCAAGTCACATTTCGCAGCATATGAAACTACGAATAGCATGTAGCGAGTACGTGTTAAATATAATATCCTTTTTCGTTGCTTAGGTGATCTTGAAAGGGGTATTCAAAATATCGGCAATTTCGCTTATCTTAGAAAAATTATGAGGCAATGTCTCTAGCCAACTTAAATTCAGGAAATTATTCATTTAATCAATGCTAATATTACCGAAATACTGCTCGGGAATTGCGAGTGTTACGCTCTCCGAAAGCAGATTAGTTTTCGGATTAATCAGCTCTCTTAACCCCCCTTTTGTTTGACAGCTCCCAAGTTTAATTATATTCTACAACCGATTATTATCGCCACGGCTCTAATACTCGCGGGTATTAAATTGTGTCACTCGTTTGCTAAATTTTATTTTGTCACCTCTTTCGAAAGCCGATAACACAATGGCAGTGATTGGGGACTTGGCTTCAGTCCTGCGCGAGATTAGAACCAAGACGGACAATATTATTATCGATCCTATTTGGCGCGAAGTGAATGGCTTGGACAACGAGCAAGCCGCATCTGCAGCAAAAGATCGACGAATAAATAAAAGAAAGAGTCTCTTGTTGATGAATGCGCTCGATGAGACTAAGAAAAACGAACGCAAGGTCAATACGGCGGATACAGCACCAGTCGATAAATGCAAAATGGTCGTGTGGGAGACCCCTAAAGATCTAAAGAGCTTCGCATTCGATAAAGAAAAATCGACAGTGCCTCCATTGGCTGCACCTAAAAAATCTGGACTATCTAAGATGATAGGCAACGTGGTCTTGACAGATATGAAGGTATTCGTGCCTAACTCAACCAAGCCTGTTGTGATCAAGATTGCCCAAACGGCTACTTTCGAGAAGTTAATGGAGATGGTGATTAGAAAAGTTAATTCAGTGGACCCTAATAATCAACTGAACGAAGACACTGACGCGTACGTGTTGCGAATGGCAGATGAGAAAGGCAATGCCGACGATGATTTCCCAGGCAAGTAGAAATATTTAATGGCGTAAATATAGGGCATAATATAATATCAGAATGTTAATATATTTATTCCGCAATTTTGATTTTTTTTAAATCGTACAAAGATTTTTTGTTGATCTTCCTTCCAACTAACCCCCTCTGGCTTGCAGAAATATCCTCCAGGTCACAAGTCGGTAAATTTAACGAGGCGCTAGTATTACGCGAGAATGCCAAGTATAAGGGTACGTTTTAAATTCTTTTTTATTGTCTTTACCGAATACTGGATCTTATTATGTAATCTTTCATAAAACAGCGGATGCAGCCTCAGATAATCGTTTATTCCTCAAAATTCACATGCCAAATAACACATACATTACTATGGCGTTCGATTTAGAGACCAAGATGTCCAGAGTATTGGAGATGTGTTGCAAGAAGCGCGATCTGTCGGAACACGAGCACGTGTTGCAATACATGGTAGACTCGACTTATTTGCCTAGAGACTTGCGCGTAGCTGATTTGAAGGACTTGGACATTAATTTGATTAATAAGCAAGGTACTTATTCGTTGAAACGTTGATTTTTTAATTAGGCGACGACGAATTATTCCACAAATCAAAACGATACTCGAGTAATATTATTAACGTCATAATAGATGTCAAGGCCGAAGAACAAGGCGGAGAAATATTTTGGTACGAAGCACTAGCCACGCAATACAAGGTATTATTTTAGCGCCACACCGGATCCATTCCCGAAAACAATTTAACACTTATTATTGATGCTAATAATACCTCTACTTATATTAATATTTGCCTCGTTAATTATAGACCTACAATGTGGTTTACTTGAAAAAATTTGGCAAGAAACAAGACCGCGTGGTTGGTGTCGATGGTATTCGCATCACGCACACAGTCGTCAAGAAGAAGGGTCCTAGCAAACAAGTAAGTCCTATTCTCTTATATATAACAGCTGTATTATCTCGGTTTATCGGTTATGCTGCAAGAAATTAGTTCACGAATATGACTCGTGTCTCTCCTTGTTGGTGCGAATTAATTACTCCTTCACAAATAGATAATTCATCGATAATTATACCATGTGGTTTACTATTGTGCTACTATAATATGTATTAATATCTCGTTATTCAGCTGCAACCCAACTTGATTAAAGACGTGAAAAGTGTGCGGGAAGAGAAGGGTCTGACGGTCACCATTGAGTTTAAGAGCAAGGACACTAAGCCCTTGACATTTGAGGTCTCGAGTAATGCTGTCGCAAGTAAGTATTGACCATATTTAACTGTTACTATTCTCAGTTCTGACCGTGTAACGCTTGCAGGAGAAATTGTGGGCAAGATCAACTACTTGATTTCAATGAATCAAGACAAGAGTTGAATGTCTATGCGGCATCGTGTGTAATATAGCCCTGCTCATATTCAAGTGAGTGCATGTAATTATAACGCTTTAAAGTCGTTCGGAGTTTGCCAGTTCAGATGTGCTCGATCACCTGGCTTTCGAGCGCTTATTTATTGCTGTAAATAAAAACCTACGTCCTAACAATATCGCATCCCTATTATCTTCAGAGCTCTTTGTCCCCCGTTGAGGCCAATCACCGATATTTAATGAAATCTCCAACCACGTGCAAGGGAAACGAAGAAAAAAAAAAACGATCTGCCCGCTTGATTCCTTCGTAAACAAGTTAATGACTTACAAGTGCTTAGCGGGACCTGTATTAAAGGACCCCTATTGATGGTTAATATTATTTTGGTGAAGCACC
>NZ_JABXYX010000081.1 GCF_017982655.1 Brasilonema sp. CT11
CCTGTCCCAAGCTCGTCACAGCGATGCTGAACCTCTCCTCATCAAAGCCTTGGAACTAAGGCGACGCTTGCTGGGAGAGGAGCATCCCGATGTCGCCGCCAGTTACAATAATTTGGCAATGCTTTACTATTCCCAAGGACGGTACACTGATGCTGAACCTCTCTACATCAAAGCCTTGGAACTAAGGCGACGCTTGCTGGGAGAGGAGCATCCCGATGTCGCCGGCAGTTACAATAATTTGGCAGCACTCTACCGTTCCCAAGGACGGTACACTGATGCTGAACCTCTCTACATCAAAGCCTTGGAACTAAGGCGACGCCTGCTGGGAGAGGAGCATCCCGATGTCGCCGCCAGTTACAATAATTTGGCAGCACTCTACCGTTCCCAAGGACGGTACACTGATGCTGAACCACTTCTTCTCAATGCTTTGGAACTATACCGACGCCTGCTAGGAGATTCGCATCCCCATGTCGCCGGCAGTTACAATAACTTGGCAGCACTCTACAAATCCCAAGGACGGTACACTGAAGCTGAACCTCTCCTTATCAATGCTTTGGAAATTGCTGAACGCAGCTTAGGGGAAAATCATCCCAACACAATCGCTACCCGTAAAAATTTGCAATTCTTACGCGATAATTATACTTAACGCCATAAACAGTGCTCTAGGTGCAGCACGTCAACGGTGTACGTTATCCTGACACTTATACTAAAAAATAACTTACTGGATGTTGTTGATTTCCCGGCGTTGTTTCCAATCTGTGCTGGTTCCTTGGGAAATATCGAGATCTGGCGGTTCGGGAGTAGTTACAAATTAAAGCTTAATATTTCTTAGTATTTTTTATCACGAAAACTCTCAATAAAAATACTAAGAAACTTTAAAAGTTTTTTGCAATTTAGGAATTCAGTGAGACAATCAAACCTATTCTTTTCAATTTCAAAAGACATGGACGATCGCACAAGGGCTATTCAAGCCCTCACTGCTCAACGCTGGCGCGTATCGCTGCTCCTAAGTGGAGCCATGATGTTAATCTACTTTGGCTTCATTTTGCTGATTGCTTTCAATAAGCCGTTATTGGGTTCACAAATCATTCCAGGACTCAGCCTTGGTATTTTACTGGGAGCACTGGTGATTGTCTCAGCATGGATATTAATTTTTATTTACGTGCGCTGGGCAAACAATAATTATGATGACAAAATTGCAAGACTAACACGTAAATGAGGGGTAGTCGTTAGTCGAACAATCAATAACTCACAATTGTTCAATTCTTCAATCCAAAATTAGAAATCCAATATCAATTATGAATAGTTTGTGGTGTGATCTGCCACTGGCTGAAGTGGATATTAATAACTATGGTCACTTCAACCCACTGGCAATATTTTTTTTCTTAGTGTTTGTCGTTAGTTCTCTTGGTATTACTTATTGGGCTGCAAGACATACTCATAGCACATCTCACTTCTATACTGCTGGCGGTAATATCAGCGGTTTCCAAAATGGGCTAGCTTTGGCAGGAGACTTCATGAGCGCCGCTAGCTTTTTGGGCATTACTGGACTAGTCGCACTCAATGGCTTTGACGGTCTTATTTATTCTATCGGCTTTTTGGTGGGTTGGCCGATCGTTATGTTCTTAATTGCAGAACCTCTGCGTAATCTAGGCAAGTACACCTTTGCTGATGTGGTGGCTTATCGTTTGCGACAAGCACCAGTGCGAATAGCTGCTGCGATTGGTTCATTAGCAGTGATCAGCTTCTACTTAATTGCCCAAATGGTAGGTGCTGGCGAACTTGTGAAGCTGCTGTTTGGGCTTGACTATAAATTAGCTGTTGTCATTGTTGGTTGCGTGATGATGGCTTATGTGATTTTCGGTGGGATGATAGCTACGACTTGGGTACAAATTATCAAGGCAATTCTGTTGCTGGGTGGGACTGTCTTGTTGGCAATTTTAGTACTAGCAAAATTTGGCTTTAACCCAATGGCACTTTTTAGCAGTGCAGCTGCTAAATATGCAGGTGTGTTGGCTCCTGGCAAACAAGTTTCTGATCCCTTCGATGCGATCTCTTTGGGAATGTCGTTGATGTTCGGGACAGCAGGATTACCCCACATCCTGATGCGGTTCTACACAGTGCCTGATGCAAAGTCAGCGCGAAGTTCCGTAACATATGCCACAGCTTTCATTGGCGTTTTTTACCTTCTCACCTTCATTCTTGGCTTTGGGGCAATGGTGCTAGTCGGGCAAGATGCTATCAAAAAAATTGGAACTGGTGGTAACATGGCAGCACCAATGTTAGCAGAATTCTTAGGTGGTGATGCCTTTTTAGGCTTTATTGCTGCTGTTTCCTTCGCGACGATTTTGGCGGTTGTTGCAGGGTTAACTCTTTCGGGTGCAGCAGCATTGTCTCACGATTTGTGGGTGAATGTGGTGCGAAGCGGCCATGCTAACGAGACGGAACAGCTAAAGGTGGCTCGCTTTGCAACTATGATGCTGGGAGCATTGGCGATACTGTTAGGTATCTTGTTTGAAGGGCAAAACGTTGCTTATATGGTGGGTTTAGCATTTGCGATCGCCGCCAGTGCAAACTTCCCCGCCTTGCTTTTATCAATGCTTTGGCGACGCTTCACCACCAATGGTGCAGTAGCGAGTATGTTGGTGGGTACTATCTCCTCTTTGGTGCTGATTTATTTGTCACCCACAATTCAGGTGACTATCCTCAAGCACGCTTCTGCTCCCTTCCCATTGAAAAATCCAGGGTTAATCACTATTCCTCTGGCGTTTTTGGTGGGTATTGTCGTTTCACTCTTAGCTAGCGAACAACAAGCGCAGGAAAAATTTGCAGAAGTTGAAAACCGCATTCATATTGGTTTCGACGGTTAAGTTTATGTCCTTCCTTCAGGTGGGGGAATTTCGTTCCCCCCACTATTTCGGGGGAATTTCTCACTGTGCCAAAAACAAAGTATCAAATGGGTAAGAGCTGGTACCACGGGAATTGGGTGCTAGTTGGAAACAAAACATAAATAACACCCAAAAATAGGAACCAGATCACGTGAGCAGGACTTACGCAGCGATGATTGGTCATTGCGAGTGGAACGCAGTGTAACGTAGACGCGTTTGCGCAGCGCCCCCTTAGGGGCTAGCGGCTTCCCGCAGGGTAGCAATCCTGGTCTTGACGAGATTGCTTCGCTTCGCTCGCTGCGGACGAAAATACGTTACCTTTGCGTAAGTCCTGGTGAGGTTAAAATCTTGCAAAACAAAAAAAAGCTGTACTAAGTACTGGAGGAGCTAAGAGTTATTGGATTTGGTTGGAGGTGTATTGGAGGTAGGATTAGATCAGAGTTAGTTATTGCTGGACTGAAACTGTCATCGTGCCAGGGTGAGTTGAGATGAGACTGGACGCTTTTGAATACGTCTGTGAGTTAAGGAGTCTGTCTGATAGCTATGTAAAGGTGGCACTTCTTGCCAGCAGGACTGACAAAACCAGTATACTCCTGTGTGACGCACATGACGCAGTAAGTGACTGCCGCAACATGGACAACTATTTGTTGTCGTTTTCATATTTATCTTCCTTGGCTCGAAAGCTGATGATCGCAAAGCCTGCCGTACCCTCGACTCTGCACAGAGTGTAGATACCCCCAGCTTTTGCTGGGGCAAGCCAAACGGAGTCTGGCTTAAAGCGTATACAGGCGATGATCGCAGTTTTACTTTACAAAAGCTATCGATTCCAACGAGTTTTTCAAAGCATGAAGCAGTCCACCCTTGGCAGTACGTCCTTTGAGGATTTCTTCATACACGGCTTCATACGCATCCACCATTTGCTTAACCGTGAATCTGTTTTCCACATATTCTCGGCAGGTTTGGCGATTTAATTCCAATGCAGCTGGAATCATTTGTGCCATCTGTTCATAGCTATCGCAAACAAAACCTGTTTTTCCGTGAGCAATGACTTCTGGTACCGAACCCATGTTAATTCCGATGACTGGTGTCCCAGTTGCCATTGATTCAATCATGACTAAACCAAAGGGTTCTTGCCAAGTGATGGGGAACAGAGTTATCGATGCGTTACCCAACAATTCAACTTTGGCAGCATGATCTACTTCACCTAAAAATTGTATTTGCTCACCATCTATGAATGGGGCAATTTCTTTTTCAAAAAACTCTGTGTCTACAATATCTACTTTCCCTGCCATTTTCAAGCGCCAACCCGCTTGTTTTGCTATGGCGATCGCATGTTGAGGCCCTTTTTCTGGCGAAAATCTACCCAAGAACGTCAGATATGGTGGCTCTTTCGGTTGCGCTACAAATGGGTAATCTTCGATCTTGATACCATTGTAGACCGTACTGACGTAGTTCAAGTCTGGTTGACGCTGGGCATCACTAATACTGATGTATCGTTGCGTTCGATGAAGCGTATATACTCTGCTACTTTCATCCGTAAATGCGCCATGCAAGGTATGTACTGTGGGTGTTGACACCATACTTGTTAATTGCAACGCCCATATGCCTATATGGGAATGAATGATGTCGAATTCCTCCGCTTGTTGGTAAACATTGCTAGCATGTAGCATTTCGTACATTATACCCTCTTTAACATTTGGGTCTAAGCGCAATGCACGAGGATGAGTTGCTTCGAGTCTAGCTAATGTTTGCGAGTCGCCTGAAGCGAACAAAGTGACGTCGTGACCGCGACGCACCAGTTCATCAGTCAAAAGACTCACCACGAGTTCAATTCCTCCATAAGTCGCGGGCGGAACTCGTTCCCACAAGGGAGCTACTTGAGCGATTTTCATACGTTTTCTTGGTTCAGCTGGTTAAAGTGGACGTTGAACAAGGGTAATAGATACTCTTACCCATTAGGTAATTATACCTCCTTTTGCTGAATATACCTTTTTTTGCTGAAGTTGGAATTTACCAAACTTCCGATGAACAAGGTATTTCCATCTCGTTTTGCACCCTTCTAAGCGCCACCTCCAATATGTTAAGCTGCTCAGTCACAATGCAGCTATTTTTTACTTTTACCCCACCTTTTTACCTGTCACATCTATCTTGAGGACTATATAAAAATTTTAAATCACCATACTGATTACGTGAAATTATCAGAAAATAAATGTTTTATTAGTATATGACGAATAATAAGTATTTAAGTAGGAAAAAGCAGAATTGAATGTCTGATCAATTCACACTTACTTCACTTTTGTATTCTTATTGAAAAGTGCGTCCATAATATTGAGATGCATCATGTATTGTTATGAATTGGCACTGATTTATAGGAATATTTTGAGGCTGATTGTTTGAGTCGTTGTGGGATTATTTTTGTTAGCGATGCTATTCGGTTATAGACACAGTGTCTTGAAACCAAATAGCAATCAAAAATAGTATTTAAGTAATGATTCTACTGCAATGTCTCCAATAGTTTGTTAAAATTGCGGCGATAGAGTTTTTGACTATAATCTTGCCACTCTTTATCTGACCAGTATAATCGTTCTAACGTTGCTTTTTGGATATCAACCATGAAGGGACGACGAAGATGCTCATATTTATCAAAAGCTTCACTTATAGCTTGTGTATTATCCCAATCATGCTTATCTTTAATATTAGCTATCAGTGTTGCAATAGCTAGTGCATCTTCAAATCCTTGATTAGCTCCTTGAGCCATAAACGGAGGCATCCCATGAGCTGCATCACCTACTAAAACGACTCGCTGTGCCTTCCAAGCTGGTTGCATTTCCAAAGGATGAGTGTCAAGATTTAAGTTCGCCGTACTCGGAAATTGTAGACGATCACTAATCATAGCACGGTGAATGTAATATGGACGCTGCAGCATATTGGCAGGAGGAGAAAGACTCACTAATTGTTTGAGACAAGTAGGAAAGTTAGCTTTTTCTAGTGAAAGCAAAGCTAAATCAATTAACGCAGTTCCAGATTTATGTTTCAATGAGTCTAAAGGTAAAGCGAGATGGATAATATACCCAAGTTGACCACCTTTTCTTTGAAACAACATCATCCATACCTGTTTCATACAGTCAGAATCTCTGGATATTTCATCATTAAAGATTGTCACAATTCGTGAGTTTTCAAAAAATTTCTCATTGAGTTCTGTGAGTAGTTTATTTGAAACCTCAGATATTCCTTGACACCCCACTGCTGCAAAGCCGGAATACTCAGGTCGTGCAAAAGCTTGATACGGAGTATTTTTATAGAGAATCCGACGAACTGTAGAATTGATTCCATCTGCTGCAACAACTAGCTTTGCGCGGAACGATTTTGTTTCTGATTGTTGGGAAATAATCTCTAAATTTTCAGGTTGTGCATTTTCATGATTCTGTGCATTTTCCCAATGTGCGTAAGGGTTTTGTTCTCCCCCTAAATGAGAGACACAATCTACTCGAACACACTTATACTCTGGCTCATAAACAACATTAATACAACGATGATTTGCTTTGACGCTATCTTCAGGGAGTAAATTTCTGAGTATGGTTTGTAAATCATACCAAGCGATTGACACTCGACCTTCTCCATATTGCTGAAACCAATGATCGTATGAAAGAGGAGTTGCCCGAATTCGCTCTCCCTTAAAATTTTTTTGTACCCATTCGGGTGAAGTCTTTGGAGATTTTGGTTTCTGAGTTGTTTGGTTAGCGTTGTCATTAGACGGCGTTGAACTCAAGAAACTCATACCTTTTTTCTTGACTTCTTCGTAAGCTTTTAAATCTATATATTTGAGAGCATTTAATCCATTAGGAAGAAGATCTATCACCTGACCAACTTGACGAAAGGCGCGAGTTTGATCGATGACTAAGATATTTTCAATACCACGCTGGCGTAAGCCAAGGGCAGTTGCTAACCCAATTGGTCCAGCCCCAACCACTAAAACATCGTAGATATGCATAACACAATGGGAAAAGACAAGAGATTTGCTTTTTATTCCATTGTACCGAGGAATTTAATTTTCTCTTTTCATTTTAATCTCTGCCCTTAAGTATACAAAAATAAAGTTATCCCACGCTGCTGCATGATTTGCAATTGTCAGGTAAGCTGACAACAGCAGCTAAAATCTGTTAATTAATTTAAAAACAATGACGGCAAGCACTCCTACAATTCTCGCCCTAGACTTTGATGGTGTTATTTGCGACGGATTAATAGAATATTTTGAAGTCGCTTGGCGTACCTATTGTCAAGTTTGGTCACCAAAGCAAGAAACACCACACAATGATTTCGCATCAAAATTCTATCAACTCAGACCTGTGATCGAAACAGGTTGGGAAATGCCTGTTTTAGTCAAAGCCTTGGTAGAGGGAATTCCTGAAGAAAAAATTCTTCAGGAATGGACAACAATTGCCCAAGAACTTTTGTTAAAAGACAATCTCAAGGCGACAGACATTGGCCATCAACTAGATAAGATACGGGATGAATGGATTGCTACAGATTTAGATGGTTGGTTGAGTTTGCATAGATTTTATCCAGGGATAATCGAAAAAATTAAAGCAACAGTCGATAGCACAACTAACCTGTATATCATCACAACAAAAGAAGGGCGTTTCACACAGCAGCTATTGAAAAAAGGAGGAGTCGATTTACCGCGAGACATTATTTTTGGTAAAGAAGTCAAGCGTCCTAAACACGAAATTCTACGAGAATTAATTCAGAAAAAAAATACTTCACCAGAAAGAGTGTGGTTTGTAGAAGATCGACTGAAAACATTACAACTTGTTCAACAGCAACCGGGTCTTGAGGAAGTAAAATTATTTCTTGCAGATTGGGGTTACAATACTTCAACAGAAAAAGTAACTGCCCAAAATGATCCGGGAATTCACTTATTATCACTCCCTCAGTTTCCGAAAGATTTCTCGCAATGGTTTTAAGAGGATCTTTGGAAAGTCTAATTGAGTATAGAAAATTGTAGTAGATCCCCCCTACCCCCTTTTTAAGGGGGGTAAAAGTCCCTATAACTACTCAAAATTTGAATAGGTGTGCAGTCAACACATCTATACCTCGTCGGCGAAGTTGATCAGTAATTGCTTGAGGAACATGAATATCCATATATAAACGAATTGTCACTTACAAAATTCCTTTTGTCCTCATTCGCACAACAAATAGAGAAGCAGGAGACTGAACTTTTTCCCGTTGTACTTGTTCCCATTCAGTATGTTACCTTACCTCAGAGCTTGCACCTTCACCTCAGTACGCCTTGAACTAAAGTCCAAGGCTCATAGCCAAAGTCCGTTAAAACGGACTAGTTGAGATGGGGAAAACCCGGGTGAAGCCTGACAGGTTTTACCGAACTCAAATGTATATTCAGTGAGCTTTAGCTTACTTGAGCTTTCAGCCAAGAAATAAATTTCTTGGCTGACGGAAAAGCTGGTGCAAGATCTCAGTTACCTTTCATACTTCTGATACTTCTTCTTATACTCCTCCAACTTCTTCCGCACGGCTTTAATTGTCTGTTCAGAACCAATTGTGACTAGTTCACCTTGATGATCTGCATTGTGCGAGAACGAGTAAATCACTTTAATAACATTCGCGCCACTTGTGTAGATTGCAAATTGCTGTACACCATTTACAGAATCCCTTATACCGTTAACGAAAGAGATATTTTTATTGACAGTCTTTATCTACTGACACCGATTTTGTTCTACAATTCGGCTTATACTACATTTTATTATACGTGTATCTACTTTATAGACCAGTATAGTAAAAATTTTCTGGATATCATTTGAAATCAAAACATTTCGCCCCTACTGGCTAGTGAGTATCACCACTGAGAAAACATCCTCTAAGATAGTGCTGAGTGCTGAGTTCTGAGTCTCTTTGTTTCAACACTCAGAACTCATACTTCACAACTGGTAAACTTACGATTATGCTTGACCTCACTAAACTGGCAAGACAAATGCAGGGCTTGAGTCAACATCTGACGCAAGAGGCGGCTGCTAGTCGCCAGCGTTTAGAATTGGCTCAAAAACATTTTCAAAATGCTGTGGGATGTCAGGACGAGTTGGTACAGCGACAGGAAAAATGGCGCGATCGCATCCTCTTTGCCAATGCGACTCCCCTAGAACCACTCAATACCTGTATTGATATCCCGGTTCCCCCTAAAATACACACCGTCATTGCAACCGATGGTTCCCAAATATCTCCCAGTCACCACGAAATTGCCTATTGTTATCTTCTAAATATTGGTAGAGTTGTCTTACATTACGGACAAAACCGTTACCCACTTCTAGATAGTTTACCGGAGATATTTTATCGCCCCGAGGATTTATATTTTTCTCGCAAATGGGGTATTCGTACTGAAGAATGGATGGGTTTTTGCCGTACATCAAGTGAAGCAACGGTGCTGACAGAACTGGCTTGCAGTGTAAAAGAGGACAGGGGGATAGAAGAAGTCCCTACGTTAGCGATGGTGGATGGTTCGTTGATTTACTGGTTTTTAGAACAATTACCTTTAGAGGCACGTGATCGCATCTTACCCCCCATCTTGGAAGCTTGGCAAAAGTTGCGTGATGCTCAAATTCCCCTGATGGGTTATGTGAGTGCTTCTCGCAATGTTGAAGGCATGAACTTTTTGCGTCTTTTAGCTTGTCCCCACACAGTACCAGATTGTGCAAGCTTTTGCCCAAATCAACTCGAAAAAGTCCCTTGCAAAGTCTTTGAACCTTTACGAGATACAACTCTTTTATCCACTCTACTTAAACCAGGACAACGCGGTTGCTTATGGCGCAGCAATGTTCGTATTCTTGACTTATACCAAGACCAACAAATTTACTTTTGTTACGTACATGTTGGTACCGAAATTGCCCGGATAGAAGTGCCATCATGGGTAGCCCAGAACACAACAATGTTTGATCTAGCACTAGGACTGATGTTAGCACAAGTGCAGAAAGGATATGGGTATCCAGTGGCGATCGCCGAAGCGCATAATCAGGCGGTGGTACGTGGCGGGGATAAGGCGCGATTCTTTGCAATCCTTGAAAGACAGATGATCAAAGCTGGTATAAAAAATGTTGGTACTTCTTACAAGGAAGCTAGAAAGCGTGGCAGTATTGCTTAGTCATTTCAGAATGATATGCAAATATCGACAGAAAAAAGTGATGACACCTGTAAAGTAATGTCTGGGGAACAGCGCCTACCCCGCCACGTTCCCTTGACGAACTACTAGCCGCTTAAAAGGACAATAAGCAATTTAAAATTCAAAATTTAAAGTTCAAAAAGAATAAAAAAGGGTGCTGGCAAAGATCTTACCTGTGGACTGTGTGCAAATTAAAGGCGTGACGGGTTAGACATCGCAAAATTATACTGCAATGAGTATAGCCACGCACACAGCGCAAATCTTACAATTTTTCAATCTTTATCTTCTGATTGCACTTGGCGTATAGTCATAATCTATGTCGGTGAGCAACAAGGCTTGATTATCTATGGTTCGTGAACTTGAAAAGAAACGCCAAGGTGCAAAATTTCCACAAACTGCCCCAGCTGCCAATCCAGTGTTTTTTAGAACCTATAGCCGTCGTCAAGAGGCTGGAGTGAGGGAGACTTGGGAGCAGGTGTGCGATCGCACCTTAAAGATTCGATCAGTTTATTGTTGATTTCCTCGCTGATAAGTAAAATTCCCAAACGCAGTTTGCGTTTGGGAGAAAAAGCACATTTATTTGCAAAAAAATATTATGTCAAAAAATGGCAGTGAGTCGCAATTGGACAATTATGCAAGTTTCAGTCAAATCGAAGACAAGTTCAATCAAACAAAATTGACACAGAGGATTGCCATAGCAGGCAAGATTGTTGCCTTAGCTATGGTTATCTCGATTCATGGAGTTGGATTTGGTTTAATCTTTTCCAAAAGAATCGAGCTTGGGGTTACCATCTTGAGTTCTGGATTTCTGGCAAGTGTTGAGTGTCTTAAGTTGACGCAGGATACACAGAAACGAAAACCCAGATAGGGCAGGCGTTTTTGCTCACTCCGTTTTCAAAGCGGAGTGAATAATTATCAGAAGCTGCTCTGGTTTTACGTTCCAAAAGTTGGTTTACAGACAACGAAGTCAAGGATTTTTGTTTATACCTCTTTGCCTTTGAAGATGTACAACTCCAAACAGTACCCTTACTGATATCCTTAAACCAACAAGATGATGCTGCCAAGCAGCCGCTACGCGAACGCAAAAAAAATTGTCGAGGCAAAAGTAAACGATGGAAATCTCAACAGTTAAGACTCCCCGCTGGTTTGTTCGCAGAGATATAGATGGTTTGTTTGGGCTTTTCCTCGACAACTTGATTCAAATTTTGTTGATTGTCAATTTGTGTCAAGGGGTACTTGGCTTTTCTCCTTCCCTGGTATACGGACGTATTCTGCCAGGAATTGCTTTGAGTTTAATTGTTGGTAACTTTTATTATGGGTGGTTAGCTTACAAACAAGGGCAGCGGGAACAACGGGATGATATCACTGCTTTGCCTTATGGTATTAATACAGTGAGCCTTTTTGCTTATGTTTTTTTGGTGATGTTGCCTGTGCGGTTGACGGCGATCGCCCAAGGTGTATCATCAGAACAAGCTGCTGAACTCGCATGGCAAGCCGGTTTGGTTGCTTGCTTAGGTTCAGGTTTGATTGAGTTAGTCGGTGCATGGATTGGTAATCCTCTGCGTCGCCTTGTTCCTCGTGCAGCGATGCTTTCCACTTTGGGTGGTATTGCTATAACTTTCATTGCGATTGGCTTTCTATTTCGGACTTTTGCCAATCCCGTAGTTGGTTTAGTTCCTCTAGGCATTATCTTAATTACCTACTTTGGACAAGTTCGCTTTGCTATCCCTGGTGGATTATTAGCAGTGCTTTTGGGAATTGGTTTGGCGTGGGGTACAGGTTTGGTGAGTTGGGATAACGCCAAGTTCGCCACTGCACTACAACCGATAGGAGTTTACATACCAAGGTTATGGTTAGGGGATTTATGGAATAGTCGCGCAGTCTTACTCGACTATTTCAGCATCATCTTACCAATGGGATTATTTAACCTTGTCGGTAGCTTGCAAAACTTAGAAAGTGCTGAAGCTGCTGGAGATGCTTATCCTGTAGCCCCAAGTCTTGCGGCTAATGGTATTGGTACATTGGTTGCAGCTATTTGTGGTTCTTGTTTCCCAACAACCATTTATATTGGACATCCTGGTTGGAAAGCTTTAGGTGCAAGAGTCGGCTACTCCATTCTCAACGGTATTTTTATGGGCTTGCTGTGCTTAAGTGGAACCGTTGCCATCCTTGCCTATTTTGTCCCCGTTGAAGCTGGAATGGCAATTGTGTTATGGATTGGCATCGTCATTGTAGCTCAAAGCTTTACAGCAACTCCTTCTCACCATGCTCCGGCTGTTGTTGTTGGTTTGTTACCAGGTATTGCAGGTTGGGGCGCTTTAATTGCTAAAAATGCATTACGTGCAGCAGGTTTGGGAACACCGGAAAAACCCCTGACACCTGCTTTAATTGAACTGTTTAAATTGAGCGATACATATATTGATGGTGCTTTTGCTTTGGAGCAGGGCTTTATTTTTTCAGCTATGATTTTAGCTGCCATCACAGTTTATATTATTGAGCGAGACTTCCGCAAAGCTGCTTATTGGTCTATAGCCGCAGCTTTCCTCTCTTGGTTTGGCTTGATGCACAGCTATCGTTGGACTGTAGCAGATACTGTTGTCAATTTGGGTTTTGGAACTGGAACGCCTTGGGCTGTGGGCTACATTTTACTAGCTATTCTCTTTTTCTACACCGAATGGCAAGCGCGTCGTCAGAAAGGAAATCAAAAGGTTGTTCCATCGTCATCACAAGATGCTTTTGATGGAAATTTAGAGAAATGAGGTTATGTTCATACCCACCGTCCAACCTCTGATATCTACTCCCATCAGCCAGATTTAAATAAGGTTGGATATTTTTTCGCGTGTTTGTGCCTTTATGTGAATCATATTGCTATAGCAGGGAACACTTAACAGACTTGAAAGCCTCTTGGTGACCGTGTTTTCTCATTAGTTCGTATCCTAATCTACCTGGCGACTGCCATATATCTACTACTTATAATTGCTATATCTCTTACTTATAATAGCCACATCTTTGAGATTGAGACCAGTTCACTGTATCTATGCTCTTAAGCTAACTGAAAATCCAGCTTACTCCTTGAGGATTAGTCGGTTTATTCCTATGGTAGAAGGTTGAGAAAAACAATAGCAGGTATCGTACTAACTAGTAGTGTAAATTATACAAATAGCAGATTATGTTATTCGATTCCACAAAGGATCTTGCAGAGTTATTAAAGATAGCTATTGTTTCTATCGTAGGAAAAAAGCTTATAAAAAGTTCAGATGAAGTTATAAGTCTCGAAAAAACTAGCAGTTTATAACAGTTCTCATTTTTAAAAAAGCAGACAATTTATCAATAAAACTTGCAACACAAAATCAACAAAAACTATGAAACTTTCTCATTTATCTAAAAATGTTTGGGCTAGCGCCTTCGCTCTCGGTTTAGCTACTTTGACTTTAACTCTACCTGTTTCTGCCCAATCTGGTGGTGGAGGTGGTGGTAGTGGAGGATCAGGTGGTGCCAGCGGTGGTAGTGGTGCTGGCACTGGTAGTACAGGTACAGGTACAGGTACAGGCACTACCAGTACAGGTACAGGTACAGGCACAGGCACTACCGGTACAGGTACAGGCACAGGCACTACCGGTACAGGTACAGGTACAGGTACAGGCACAGGCACTACAGGTACAGGCACAGGCACTACAGGTACAGGCACAGGCACTACAGGTACAGGCATGGGTACGGGCACTACAGGTACAGGTACGACAGATGGTACAGGAACGAGCGGTACCGGTACAGGTACAGGCACTACAGGCACTGGTACAACAAATGGGACGGGTACGACTGGTACTGGCACTGACACCACTGGTGGTGGCACTACAGGCACCGGTACAACAACTGGTAGTGGCGCTGGTGACACAACTGGTGGCACTACTGGAACTGGTACAACAAATGGTACGGGTACAACTGGTAGTGGCACTGACACCACTGGTGGGACAACTGGTACAGGTACTGGTAGCACCACAGACACGACAACAAATAATCAAGGTGTTAGAGGGGTGACAACCGAGAGCCATTCTGACTGGGGTTGGCTTGGTTTACTTGGTCTTGCAGGTCTTGCAGGTCTTATTCCTAAACGCTCTCAAACCCGAGTAGTTCGCGATCCCAATGAAGTAACGCGTCCTGGATCTACTAAGTTATAGGGCTTTGCTGAAGGTAGGGGGTAAAGGGGAATAATAATTCCACACAAATTGAGTATCGTGAACTCTTTACCGCCGCCTTGAGCCAATTCTTAGAGCATGACTTTAGATATTAAATTTAATTATTAGAAATTCTAAATAAGATAACCGCGCTCAGGTACAAACTGCGTTACCCTGGTATACGCCTCGTGTTTTTCACTGGTGGGAAACGTATATGTCCTTTGTCCCTTTGCACATTCATAGTGATTACAGTCTGCTTGATGGAGCAAGCCAACTCCCAGATTTAGCAGATCGCGCCATAGAACTGGGGATTAAAGCAATAGCCCTGACAGATCATGGTGTGATGTATGGTGCGATCGAACTGATTAAAATCTGCCGCAATAAAAATATCAAGCCAATTATTGGCAATGAAATGTATATCATTAACGGCGATTTTACAAAACAAGAACGCCGTCCCCGCTATCATCAAGTTGTTTTAGCCAAAAATACAAAAGGATATAAAAATTTAGTTAAGATCACAACAGTTTCTCATCTTCAAGGTGTACAGGGCAAAGGGATTTTTTCCCGTCCTTGCGTAAATAAAGAATTATTAAAAGAGTACCATGAAGGCTTAATTGTAACGAGTGCTTGTTTGGGTGGAGAAGTTCCGCAAGCAATTCTCAGTGGGAAATTAGAGGCCGCACGTAAAGTTGCTCGGTGGTACAAAGAAGTCTTTGGTGAAGATTATTATTTAGAAATTCAAGACCACGGATCGCAAGAAGACCGGATTGTGAATGTAGAAATTGTCAAAATTGCGCGGGAACTTGATATTAAAATTGTTGCCACCAATGACTCACATTTTATTTCTTGTTACGATGTTGAAGCACACGATGCTTTGCTATGCATTCAAACTGGCAAATTGATTGCTGAAGATAATCGAATGCGTTATAGCGGTACAGAATATCTCAAATCTGCTGAGGAAATGAAGGCGCTGTTTCGCGACCATTTGCCAGATGATGTTATTGAAGAAGCTGTAATAACTACAGTTGAAGTTGCAGAGAAAGTCGAACCTTACCAGATTTTAGGTGAACCTCGCATTCCCAATTATCCCATCCCATCTGGTCATACTGCTGATACATATGTTGAAGAAGTTGCTTGGCAAGGACTTTTACAGAAATTAAATCGTAAATCTAGAAATGAAATTGACCAAACTTATAAAGATAGGTTGGAGTATGAACTAAAAATGATTCAGAAGATGGGTTTCTCCAGCTACTTTTTAGTTGTATGGGACTACATCAAATTCGCTAGAGACAAGAATATTCCTGTAGGTCCTGGTCGCGGTTCTGCTGCAGGGTCATTGGTTGCTTACACTATGGGAATTACTAACATTGACCCCGTACATCATGGACTCCTCTTTGAAAGATTCCTCAATCCAGAACGGAAATCCATGCCTGATATTGATACAGATTTCTGTATTGAACAACGGGATAAAGTCATTGATTATGTTACAGAAAAATACGGTAAAGAGAGAGTCGCCCAAATCATTACCTTTAACCGCTTGACTTCTAAAGCAGTTTTAAAAGATGTTGCCAGAGTCTTAAATATTCCCTATGGAGAATCAGACAAAATGGCAAAGCTTATTCCTGTTTCCCGAGGGAAACCCACCAAACTCAAAGTGATGATTTCCGACGCAACACCGGAACCAGAGTTTAAAGAAAAATATGATAGTGATCCAAGGGTACAGCATTGGGTTGATATGGCAATTCGTATTGAGGGAACAAACAAAACATTTGGTGTGCACGCAGCTGGTGTAGTGATTTCTGCTGAACCATTAGATGAGATTGTCCCACTACAAAAAAATAACGACGGTTCTGTGATTACCCAGTATTTCATGGAAGATTTGGAATCACTAGGCTTGCTAAAAATGGATTTTCTGGGTTTAAAAAACTTAACTATGATTCAGAAAACCATCGATTTGATTTCGCAAAACAAAGGATTTAGAATTGATCCATACGACATCACGAGTCAAGAAAGAAAAGCTCAAAGAATTTTAGCCAAAGGCGAATATAACACCTTACCAAAAGACGTTCAAAAGACTTACGAACTATTAGAGGCAGGCGAATTAGAAGGTATTTTTCAATTAGAATCTTCTGGTATGCGGCAAATAGTACGCGATTTAAAGCCTTCCAATATAGAAGATATTTCTTCAATTTTAGCACTTTATCGACCAGGTCCATTAGATGCAGGACTGATTCCCAAATTTATTAACCGCAAGCATGGTCGAGAAAATATTGACTATGAAACCCAAATTCTAGAACCAATCTTAGATGAGACCTATGGAATTATGGTCTATCAAGAGCAGATTATGAAAATTGCTCAAGATATGGCTGGATATTCTTTAGGACAGGCAGATTTGCTGCGCCGTGCAATGGGAAAAAAGAAAGTTGAGGAAATGATGAAGCAGCGAGAAAAGTTTGTGGATGGCGCTGCTAAAAATGGAGTCAAAAAACAAATTGCTGAAGAATTATTCGGGCAAATGTTGAAATTTGCTGAATATTGTCTCAGCTATGACACAGAAGTGTTAACGGTAGAATATGGGTTTTTACCTATTGGGCAAATTGTAGAAAAAAGAATTGAATGTAGCGTGTACACAGTTGATAGTAACGGAAATATTTACACACAACCTATTGCTCAATGGCATAATCGTGGTCAACAAGAAGTTTTTGAATACTGTCTAGAGGATGGTTCTGTTATTCAGACAACAAAAGACCATAAATTTATGACGACTGATGAGCAAATGTTGCCTATTGATGAAATATTTGAACGGGGTTTGGAGTTGATGCAGGTCAAGGGTTTACCTAAATAGCTATTAATAAGACATTTAAATATGATGATTTTTAATGAATCGTTTATTTTAAATTAAAAATAACTATATATAGTTCCTGCTAAGTTCACTGATTCTTTATAAAGCAGAGTGAAATTTACTTATCCACTAACTGAACAATATCGAAATCACGTTCATTTGTGACGTATTCTGCAGCTATATTGACTAATTGTAAAAAATACACTTTGTTTACTGCTAAATTTATGAGATAATTTTGTGAACTGTTAAAACTCAGTGAAGACACTTAATTAATTTGTTTGCAAAGTATTAACTATTCTGGTTGATATCAGGGAATAATACTAGATTAGTGTAGAAATATAAACTACAACGATTGTTTCTATGTGTGTATTCTCTTCTTGGTCTTGGCTTGGAAAACGACTTCAGTGGCTGTGTTGCTTAACTGCACTATCCTTGGTTTGTTTGATTATGGGTTGGTCACTTCCCACAAATGCAGCAAATTGCATCAGTCAGCAATTAGAACAGCAAAACGCCTTATTGACTCATGAAAAACAATTTCGTGAGTTCCTGTGTTCAGGTATTGCCAAAGATTTTTTGGCTCTTGAAAGCAGTTCAACTGGCGGCGCACCGCCCGCTACGAATCGAAAAAACACTCTTTTCCCCCACACCCCGACTTCAGACACCTGGCGTTGTGGGGGTGTGGGGGAAACTACGCCAATTCCTACAATGGGACGCCAGATGCTACAAGTCGGCACAGCCGACGGCACATGCGACAGATTGCGGGAAGCCCTCCGGGTATCTCCTACGGAATGGAAAATGTATTGAATCATCATCACTAGTTCTCAGTCTTCATCGGGTTTTGCTTAGTATCAAAGTTGCGGATGTCTAAGTTTTTTGCATCTTGAGTCATCACTGATAATCCCTATTTGGCTAGGATTACTGTTTGTTGTGTTTAGTTCGCAAGGTTACAAAGGATGTTAAATGCCGAGACTAAAATGTGTATAGTTATACTACTACATGGTAAATATGAGCAAAACGCGATGCATTCCAAATAACCCTATTAACTTCGGTGGAACAGAAATCATGAAGTCATTAATGCGTTGCAGTGGATTTTCTGTGTTTTTTCCTATCGCTTTAGTCGCAAGTTACAGTTCTCAACTATTGATATCTAAGCAAGCGGTTGCAGAAGATACACAGAATCTCCCAACTGGAGTCCAAGAAGCTTATTCTACTGGAACGATACGGGCAAGTTACCTATCTCCATTAGAACAACAAGTCATTAATGAAATGAACAAAATACGGGCAAATCCCAAGGCTTATATTCCTGTGTTGGAGAATTATAAACAGCGCTTTCAAGGTAAGCTAGTAAAAGTCTACAATCAGCGCTTCCTGCAAACACACGAAGGGCTATCAGCCGTTGATGAGGCAATTAGGTTTCTTCAGTCAGCCAGTCCTGTTGCTCCTTTAACGATATCTAGGGGAATGTCTTTAGGTGCTAAAGATCATGTCAAAGATAATGGCTTAAGAGGTTCAACAGGTCACAAAGGTAGTGATGGTAGTAATCCATCTACTCGTATGGATCGCTACGGAAATTGGCAATCTACTGCTGGGGAAAATATCAGCTATGGCTCTAGTACGGCTGAAGATATCGTCATACAATTACTTGTTGATGATGGAGTGCCCAATCGTGGTCATAGAAGAAACATTTTTAACCCCGGTTTTAGAGTGGCTGGAGTTGCCTATGGGATTCACGCTAAATACAAAACAATGTGCGTGATTAATTATGCGGGAGAATATCAAGACAAAGACATTGCTGTTTCGGCCAGCGATCATCGTTAAACATGGCTTTTTGAGCTTATAAACTCTCTATCCCACTGCTTTTTCTGAATGCGAGTGCGTGCCATAGTCATCAACAAGGAGTCTTCGTGTTTTCAGTTCGCAGTGGTATGAGTTACTAAGTTACCTGGAAACCAGTTATCAATTCATGCATCTAAAGACATATAGCGATTCTTACTCGCATAAAATACAGGTGTATGGTGGAAGCACGTTATAGAACACTGGTGTCAACTTAGGCAAAACTAAAGTCTCACAGGACTTTCAGGTTCTCTCGTTGCCATCCTTCAAAGCAAGTTGGATGCCTGAAACCAGGCATAACCTCTTAACGAAGAACAGGCTATCGACTTGGGTTTTTATTGTTAAATTGACATCAATAGCTATAGAACAGCTTTTATAAACAATCTGTATGACACCCAATTGGGAACTGCTATATTGACTGGTTGCTCCAAAGTTATGAAGTTGTTGATGCGTCAGATGGTATTTTGGATATTAACACTCGTCACCCTATCGACTACATCTTGTGATGTATTGTTTGAGCCTGACTCCTTTGTACCTAACATTCCCAAAGGAAATTCTGATGTGTCGCTAACCGGGAAAACTCTTTCTCGCCTTGAACAACAAGTCATTGTAGAAATGAACAAGGCGAGAACGAATCCCACTGCTTATGCTGCTGTATTAAAAAACTATAGACAACGTTTTGAAGGTAGCCGAGTCAAAATTTCCCGTCATGTCTATTTACAAACAGAGGAAGGAGTGAAAGCCGTTGATGAAGCGATCGCCTTTCTCAAGTCAGTCACTCCAGTCGGATCTTTAACAGCATCTAAAGGAATGTCACGAGCGGCGAAGGATCATGTCAAAGACCAAGGTTCAAAAGGAATTCTTGGTCACAAAGGAAGCGACAAGAGTGATCCCTTTACTCGCCTAAGCCGCTACGGAACTTGGAAACTCACCGCCGGAGAAAATATTAGTTATGGTTCCCACACGGCGCAAGATATTGTCATGCAATTAATTATTGACGATGGAGTTCCAGATCGCGGTCATAGAATAAATATGTTTAATCCTGGTTTTAAGGTAGCGGGAGTTGCTTTTGGAATTCACAACACATACAGGCAGATGTGTGTGATTAATTATGCAGCAAGGTATGTAGAAAAGTCATAATTCTTAACTCAACGACCTTTGACAGATGAGTGATTCATGTGGTGCGTGGTACAAATGTACCCGGAATTTGCCTATGTGACATAATTATATAAAGCAACATAATAATGATGAACTCTCGCCATAGCAACACAGCTTCATCTGCTGTTGACCTGAACGTTCACATTCAAGGTCAAGGCTTCCCAATTCTCTGCTTACACGGTCATCCTGGTTCCGGTTCTAGTCTTTGTGTCTTTACCAATCACCTGTCAAAACGCTTTCAAACTTTGGCTCCAGACTTGCGTGGATATGGCAAAAGTCGGTGTGATGGCAATTTTGATATGCGCGACCATTTGATTGACCTGGAAGCGCTTTTAGACCGTTTTAGAATTAAAAAATGTCTGATATTGGGCTGGTCGCTCGGTGGCATTTTAGCAATGGAATTAGCACTACAGCTACCTGAGCGAGTTACTGGACTGATTTTAGTGGCGACAGCTGCCCGACCCAGAGGCAATCATCCGCCTATAACCTGGCAAGATAATGTTTACACTGGTGTTGCTGGACTGTTGAGTTACATTAAACCAGATTGGCAATGGAATATTGAAACTTTTGGCAAGCGATCGCTCTTTCGCTACCTGATTCAACAACACACTCCTACAGCCTACGGCTACATAGCAAAAGATGCAGTATCAGCCTACTTACAAACCTCTGCTCCTGCGACTCGCGCTCTTTTTTCGGCGATTGGGGCTGGGTACAATCGACTAACAGAGCTAGAAAAAATTCAATGTCCTTCTTTAGTACTAGCTGGTGCATGCGATCGCCACATTACAGCTGACGCCAGCTTAGAAACTTCTCGCTACCTAAAAGATTGTCAGTCACACTGCTATCCTAATACTGCCCATCTTTTCCCATGGGAAATCCCAAACCAGGTATTGAGCGACATTGACCACTGGCTTGAGAAAAACCAAAAAGTTGTCACTGTGTAGTTACGCCTAAGCGTAACTACGAAATAGCCTTATAACCAGAAAAGAACTCAGCACAGTGAACAGTTATCAGTAAACAATGAACAGTGAATTGATAACTGCTCACTGTTCACTGAATTCTCCTGAATTTAATTACATTTGACCGCTAAAGACAGGCTGTACTTTGCGGTCAGTCCGTTCCCCCAGGTCATCAGCAATCGTCAAAGCAGTTGGTTTACAGCGTTTTACATCAACCCCAATTCCTTGCGCTCCTTCCAGTTCCAAATCTTCTACGTAGCCTTGTATGGCCGCTTTTGCATCAGCAGAACTGACAAACGGTCCAAAGTAGTAAGTGCAACGGGGGTTTTGTGTTACAATTTCCACCCACCAAGCCAAGCCAAAATTGTCGAATATATTAATCAACAATTCCTTAAGGTTATTCCAAATAGTTTTCATGGTTCTCGCCAATTTCTAAATGTGATACTCGGTTTTAAATGCTGCCAGTTTTGACTGCTTTACATTTCTTTATACTCTGTTTACTCTTGTTTTTTCAAAGAAATTTTTTGGAATTTATCCACGTATAGGGTATTTATCCAGCGATGACGATAAATTTCATAAAGCGCCATACCCGCTGCTACTGAGGCATTCAGGCTTGGAGTCTTACCTTGCAAGGGGATCGACACCAAAAAATCACAATGTCGTTGTGTCAAAATACTCAAACCTTCACCCTCAGAACCAACTACCAAAACAATAGGACCGTTAAATTTCACGCTATGTATAGGTTCGCTTGCTTCTGTAGCAGTACCATAAATCCAAAAGCCAGCAGCTTTTAGTTCTTCCAAAGCACGTTGCAAGTTCACCGCTCTAACCACAAGAAAATTTTCTAAAGCACCAGCAGCCACTTTCATGACTGTAGAAGTGATACCAGATGCTCTGCGTTGTGGGATCACCATTCCTTGAGCACCCAATGCTTCTGCTGTGCGAATAATTGCTCCCAAATTGTGAGGATCAGTGATTCCATCAGCCACAACAATCACAGGATCAGTTTCAGATTTTGCCCTGGCAATCAACTCATCCAAGTCAATGTAGGCATAGGGAGCAGTTTGCGCCGCTACACCTTGGTGGTTAGCTTGTTCTGTAATTTGGTCTAGGCGCTTAGGCTCAACTTCGTCGATAATTGTGCCATTTTCTTTCGCTCGTAAAATCAGCGAATGAAACCGGGGATCGTAACGGAGGCGGGAAGTAATCCAGATACGGTTAAGATCCCGCTCGCTTTCCAAAGCACTTAACACTGGATGACGACCGTAGATCAAATCTGTATCTTCTGATTGCCCAGAAGAAGATGAATCAAAGAATTTCTGATGTGGGCGTGGGCTGTCTCTCAAACCGTTAGCACCCTTACCTCTGGGATTGGGACTCAGATGAGAAATGACACGCTTGCCCTTGACTCTCAAGGGTTGCGCACTATTGTTTTCGCCAGAAGTCTTAATTTTTCTTGGTTTATCTATCATGTGAGTTATTGGTAGAGCTTAATAGGTAAGCATTGTTGTGATCTCAATTGGTCTGAACCGACTCTGCAAGTTTTGCGACTCGTGAATTGAATTTCTTACGGCTTTTCTAAGTCAAGTTTTAGCAAAAGTTCGCTTAAGCGATCAAAATCGGTGAGATACAGGTAGCCAATTAAAGTTTCTAAACTAGTTGCTTGTTGATAGGTTGCCAGATCAACCCGTTTAGGGCGTCCGGTGGCAGCGTTGCGACCCCGTCGGACAATTTCTAACTCAGTGTTATTTAGATGAGGATACAGCGACTGCAACATTTTGGCTTGCGTCTCTGCCCTGACTTGTGCCACAACTAGACGATGGTATGCTTCGGGTCGCCTTGGTGGTAGTAGATAAAACATTCTAACGTAGAGCTCACAAACTGCATCTCCCAAGTAAGCTAAAGCAGTAGGAGATATTTGTTGCAGTTGGGCTTGTGAAATTTCTTGGAATAATTGCTCTTTACTTGCCCTTAGTAGTTGACACCAAACTGAATCCTGACTAGGAATTTCATTTGAGCCATCTAGTAGGTTTTCCTCCTTTGATGTCACAAGTTGTTCTTTCCTCACAAGCTACATTAGGCAGGTTTACCTAAGCATAGTCAATGCTGAAAAATTTACTTGCTAAATTTTATATTTTTTTCAATTTTGGTTACCATTTCATATACTAAAAGCACTAAGGTGTGAAGTGTAAAAACCAGATAGATCCATAATTATTTATCTGGAACCTAAAAGTAGAAATGCTTTAAAAGCCTTAAATTATAAGGTATGACTTAATGAAATGGAGTTTATATTTTTAGATTATAGCATACAATCACAGGTTTTTGAGCCTTCTACACTATTTATTTATCTTTCTCAACCCGAGATATTTGTACTTTACTTTTTCGCTCCGTATTTTATGAGTTAACGTTACGCAAAATCACAAATTCTAATTTCATAATAATTAAGCTATCCAGATTAAATTATCGGATAGCTATATAAGGTTCTCGGGTCAAGGAATCAAGACGATTTGACGTTTTCTAGAGCCGTATCAACTGATTGTTGTAGGGCGAGAAACTTCTCCAAGCGAACAAGCTTGACCGTCTGAGTAACACGGGCATTAGTGACAATTTGGAAAGTGCCTTCGGAGTTTTGAGCCTGCTTGGCTAACTGTACCAAAGCACCCAAGCCAGAGCTATCAACAAAATCGATTTGCGAGAGATCCAGAATAATGTGCCTTGGTCCCTCGTCAATCTTGCTCCCAAGAACCTTGCGAAATGTCGGTTCGGAAAAGGCGTCTAACAAACCTGTGAGGCGGAATAGCTGGCAGTTATCCCGGACTTCACGAGTGCCTCTCAGGCTTACAGTTAGATTAAGTGGCTCAGCAATAATTCCCTCCTCATGAGTTATGGTGAACGCTCAAGTATAGATGGTTTTAGTATAGGTTGTCTACAACCTACTGGCAGGGAAGATGGGAGATAGGGGAAGTGAGGAAAGTAGAGAGCCACAGAGTAAGACTGGTGCTGGTTTGAGGTTACCCGACTGCTACCAACTGGCGTTAGCCATAGTCATACCCGAAGGGTAGGGGAAAATCCTCCTTGCCTTTTTCGCTCCCTCACTTTCTTACTTTCTCACTTTTGTTTGTTGTCCCCTTGTCCTCTTTTGTGCGACTTTCTTCATTTTTATCCTACTTTGGCAACTGTTGATCGACGAGCAGCTCGCATTGTTTGAACAAATTGCTCAAACAGATAGTCAGCATCGTGAGGACCAGGACTTGCCTCTGGATGATATTGTACGGAAAACACAGGCAAAGATTTGTGACGTAATCCAGCAACAGTCAAGTCGTTTAAATTAAGATGGCTAATTTCTACAACACTGTTAGGTAAAGTGTCTGGGTCAATTGCAAAGCTATGGTTTTGGCTGGTAATTTCTACTTTTTGTTGTAGACCAGCTGGCTGATTTAAACCACGATGACCAAATTTTAGTTTAAAAGTTTCCGCTCCTAGTGCATGACCCAATATCTGGTGTCCCATACAAATACCAAATATCGGTTTGTTACTCTCCAGTAACGCTTTCGTAGTTTTTATTCCTTCGGTGACAGATGCTGGATCGCCAGGACCATTAGAAAGAAAGATTCCATCGGGATTATATTTCAGAATTTCTTCTGGTAAAGTATTTGCGGGAACAATAAGAACCCGACAACCGTAACTTGCTAAACGACGCAAAATATTGCGTTTTACCCCAAAGTCAATGGCGACGACAGTAAAAGATTCCTCGGAATTTTCTTGACAAGCAGGGTTAAACTCCCATACTGGCTGGGTGGGATCAGACCATTCATATATGTCTGGGGTGGTAACCTCGTGGACAAGGTTCAATCCTTTCATGTTAGGGGCTGCCTGTACTTGCTCTAGCAATTCAGCCTCATCCAGAATTTCTGTGGAAATACCACCATTCATGGCTCCGAACTCCCGAATTTTACGAGTTAATGCGCGGGTATCAATTCCATAGATACCAGGTATATGGTGCTGTTCTAGGTATTGTGGTAAAGATTGTGTTGAGCGCCAATTACTCGGTCGAGTACAAATATTGCGAGCAATAGCACCCCGCACCTGTGGTTTAGTTGATTCTTCGTCCTCTAGATTAACGCCAGTATTCCCCAATTCAGGATAAGTAAAAACAACTATCTGACCACAGTAACTAGGGTCTGTCAGGACTTCTTGGTATCCACTCATACCAGTGTTAAAGACAACTTCCCCAATCGTGGTTCTAGTGGCACCAAAAGACCAACCACGATATGTGGTTCCATCTGCCAAAACAAAAATAGCAGGTATTGCGTCAAAAACAGACATAGGCGATAACATTCCAAGATTTGTGATTAGGCGACAGATAAACAGTTCAAAATTTCAAATATGCCCTATGCCTTGGGCACACACTTTACGCTCATTCCAAATTTCAAATGAAAAAAAACAGTCTTGGTAACCATCCTGCTCGCTTGGTGTACGGAAATTTAATGGAGGATAGGTAAAACAGGAGCTACAAAATAATTAAGCTTTAATTTCATCATCACTTCACCTGTCCGTTTACACACTATGAAATTCTTACCCCGTACCTTACAAACTAAAATTTAAGAGCATGACATATAAAATCTTCCAACAATAATAGACAGTCGCAGAAAATTTCGACGCCGAAGCGCAAGTAAAATTATAATTAATCATGCATCAGTTTATCTTATCCCGAGCAGCGCTGATTCTTCTGTCAACCACACTAGCGGTTTTGACTGTTGCCTGTAATGGAAAGCAACAGGTTAGCGTTACAAGTCATGAGGAGCAACCTGCGTCTAAAGATCAAAGCGTTGCATCCCCTGTAGCGACAATGGCACCTGCAAGTGTTACTCCACAATCACAGCCGACGGTGCAACCCACCAGAGAGATGTCAGTTAACTATTTTGAACAGGGGCTGGACAAAGCTGTTGGAGCTCTCAACGTCAGCCAATCAGCTAAATCGAGTGAGGATTGGAATTTTGTGGCAATTCAACTTGCAGATGCGATCGCCTTGATGAAAAAAGTGCCAGCTGATAGTCCTGATTTCACAAACGCCCAAGCAAAAATTTTAGATTACCAGCTTGATCTCAAAAATGCAATACACAAAGCCGTCCCCCCTATCAATCCGGTACAACAAGCGCAACCAGAAAGGATAGCTACCGTTCCTCAAATTTCTGTGACACCAACTGTGACACCAGAGATTACCAAACCAACTATCACCAAAACACCTGCCGCAGCACCAGAAAAATTCCAACCACCATTACCACAGGTGACTCCACTAACACCGCTTAAACAACAACAGGTGTTTGTTCCACCAACAATTAAACGACAAAACGAACAACAGGTGTATATAGCCCAGATTAAACGACGAATTGGTGGTACGCCAATTATCGAAGTCACCTTTAATGGCACTCAACCGTTTGAGATGATTTTAGATACAGGAGCTAGTGGCACAGTGATCACCCAGAATATGGCAAATGCTTTGGGAGTGGTGCAAGTCGGAAAGGCTAAGGCAAACACAGCAAATTCTAAAGCAGTGGAATTTCCTATCGGTTATGTGGATTCGATGGAAGTTGCTGGGGCGAAGGTGAATCATGTTTCTGTGGCGATCGCAGGCGCGGATTTAGAAACTGGGCTTCTCGGACATGACTTTTTTGGTGGCTACGATATCACCATTAAACGCGACATTGTAGAATTTCGTCCCCAATCGACTTCGCCTGTTTGGGGTGGGCGATCCGCGCCAATGCCCATTGGGCGGCTAAGAGATAACCCATCGCAAACCACTCCCAGAGTAACTGAGTTTAGTGCTCCAACTGCGCCCAAGCAACTCCCTTCTGTAACAGATCCTTAGTGCTTGTGACAAAACTCTCCACTCAACGCACTGTTATACTTGCCCAACTCTTGCTTGACACCTTTCAAATCTAAGAACAACTTATACCATTTTGGATTTTAGATTCTCAAACAGTTACTAGTAATCGCTTAATGCGTTCCATCTGTCGCAAACATTTTTTGAATTGGTATCATTTCATTTAAAAAAACTTGACATTTGATACTTTTTGATCGTTAATTAAGTTTCTTAGCATGAGATTTTTTTACCTTGCCTTAACCTTTTCTTAACTTCTACTTAATATTGACGTTGTTTACTTATTACTAATTCACTTTTTGCTGCAACATTTAAGCCCTCCAAAATCTGATAACTCCAGAAATTGGAGGGTTGTTTCTGCTACTAAGTAGCAAGTAAACCTTTGCAATCCTATCGAAGCAATATTAGAACAGACTTTGAAGGATAATCACTTTCTCTTAGATACAGCCAAGTCCTACTTGCTCAAAGAAATTGTACCTCAAGCGAACAAGATAGACCATGATCCAAATACTTTATTGTATGCACTCCAAGGTCTTGGCGAATTAGACCTTTTGGCACTCAAGGTTCCACATCACTGGAGTGGAAAAGAAGTTAGTGAACAGACATATGGCGACTTTCAGGAACTAGTAGCACGCTATTCTGGTGCTTTAGTCTTTTTGCAAACTCAACACCAGAGTGCGGCTGGTATGCTTGTTGCTAGTGCCAACTCGTCGCTACAGGAAAGATACCTCCCCCGTATGGGCAACGGTGAAATTTTACTAGGTGTTGGTTTTTCCCAGTTGCGACGCGCAGGTGATCCCCTGACTGTAGCCACACCGGTTGCTGGGGGATATCAACTTAATGGGGTTGTTCCTTGGGTGACAGGATGGGAATTTTTTGGCGAATTTATCATTGCTGCCACATTACCAGATGGTGGCGCTGTTTATGGTATTGTCCCGTTAGTCGAAACACATCAAGAGTCAGGAGGTACACTGACACTTTCACCTCCAGCACAGCTGGCGGCGATGACATCAGCTAATACCGTAACCGCTACCCTGAAAAACTGGTTCTTACCCACAGAAAGTGTTGTTTTCATTAAACCTGCTGGTTGGATTCACGAAAACGATAAAAAGAATATTCTTGCAGCTGTTTTTATGGCGACGGGATGCGCCCTTGCTGGTTTAGATATTGTGGAGTCCGTCGTCAGCAGAAAACCTCTACCTTTTATCCAAAAAGCTTTTGATTCTCTGCAACAGGAATTGAATAACTGTCGCAACGCTGTTCGCGAAGCGCAAAATAATTCTAGTTTGGAATTTGCTGAACGCTTACAATTGCGGGCTTGGGCGATTGATCTTGCAGGACGAATAGCTCATGCAGCGGTGACTGTTTCTAGTGGTGCTGCTATATATAGTCATCATAATGCACAACGGGTGTACCGTGAGGCGCTGGTCTTTACTGTGATGGGTCAAACTCCTGCAATTATGGAAGCAACTTTGGGGAGATTGACACGATCAGGTTTTGAGAATGAACCGCAGAGGCGCAGAGGAAGCAGAGAGGGAAGAGAAGAGGAGAAAAAGATCGTTTATTCGCGGGTGATACATTTAAGTCATGTCATTGACTCAGATATTCCTCAATGGCAAGGTGATCCACCAGTTGAATTTGAGACTGTGGCTCAACTGCATAAGGATGGTTATTATCTGCGGCGTTTTTCTCTAGGGGAACACAGCGCGACTCATATTAATGCTTCCAACAGTTTTCACCTTGATGGTGTAGGAATTCACGAGTATTGTGCTGAGTCGTTGGTTGTCCCTGCGGTAGTTATTGATATTCGGGAACAGGCGCTGGTAAATCCGGATTATACTCTTTGTGTTGAGGATATTCTGAGTTGGGAGGAACGCTACGGTAAGATTCCGCCTGGTTGTGTAGTGTTACTGTATACAGGTTGGCAAGAGAAATGGTCGGATCAACAAGCTTTTTTATACCAGGACGAGCAAGGAAGTATGCATTTTCCTGGGTTTGGTAGTGATGCGACACGCTTTTTACTAGAGGAACGTCAAATTGCCGGAGTCGGAATTGATACTCATGGAGTAGATTCAGGGCAAGATACTACTTTTGGGACTAATTCCTTAGTGTTGGAGAAACCCCGTATTGTATTGGAGAATTTAACGAATTTGGATCAGTTACCGCCAACAGGGGCGACTTTGGCAATTGGTGCGCTGCGGTTACGAGGTGGTTCGGGTTCTCCGGTTGGGGTGTTGGCGTTGATTCCATAAAAAATCTTTGTTGGCTTTTGATTTTGTTGGTTTTTGATAAAAATAGGACTTACGTATTTCGAGGAAGGAGACAAAGAAAGAGATTATCTCCTGCTGTCTCCTCCTCGATTGCTTTTTAAGTCCATTCAACTGTACGAAAGTTTTCTACGAATCTGCTCACAGTTTATCCTATGCAAGCTTATCAAGCTGATTTATTATTCCAGCAATTTTTACCAGTCCTGAAGTTGGGCTTAAGATTACGCTAACAAGGTTCGTAAGATTCGTTAAGATTTCTACGAACTTATTCGGTTCTTTTAGTTCTTCGATCGCAGCGTCTAACTTCTGCGTGACTTTTTCTATTCTTTTTGCTGGTTGTTGCAAATCAGTCACGATTTCGTCAATTTGTCCAAGAGCTATCTTATTTAGACGATTATTAAGAGTAGTTACCCATTTTGATATTTCTAAGGAATCTGCTTGACTTATCTTAGACTTCGTAACTAACTCTAGCCTCATATCGTTTATCGAGTCAGCAACTTCTCTTATAAGCTCGCCACACTCTTGCAAGTCACTCGAATTAAAAGTAGATACTATCATTTTACTTTTCCTTATTTGTTGGTAAATGAACAATGATGAAACCTGTTAATAGGGAGATTTAAATTACAAACCTTTATCCATTTTCTGAATCAAAGGTTCTAACTTTGCTTCGGAATCGGATACTATTTTCCCAACTCTTTTTAGTTGTTCCTGATCGTATGTAACTGCTTTCTCTTTAGTCGCTGCTTTATCTGCGTTGGCTGTGTAAAGGTCTTGACAATAGTTTGGTAACTGGGCATCATCGATTTGATCTTTACCTTTACCTTGAAACTCTTTTTTCAGATTGCTATGCAGTGTGGCTATTGTCTGAAGTGTTTGTATATATTTTTCGGCTGCATCTCTTCTAACTCTGATAGAATCCATAGCGTTGTTATACTTTTCTTCTAGCGTGATGAAATCTAGAGTATGAGTTTCTGAAACTGGTGTCAGTCCACCTATGTAATCAGTAAAGTAGGTTCGGATTTGTCCCTCTTCTGCTGTCAAAATTCCATTAACATAAGCCTGTTTTGTCAGTGCTATTAAGCCTCCTGTTGCAGGTTGGTTAGAGGTTGAATCTTTTACATCAGATGTTGCACCAATATAAGTCTGTATATCTTTATCAGTACACAAAATTGCTTTTTTCAACTTTTCGCGGCGAAATCCCCTTGTGAATGCATTCGTAAGAAATTTGGCTATATTTATGCCTGCGTCAACATCAGGGCCTTTTAAACTAAAGAGTTGTCCGTTAGATTGGGAAATTTTTAAATTATTGAGTGATTCATCAAGAGCAGTAAAGTTTTTATCGAAAGATACAGTATCATCGCTAGCCAGCTTACCCAATGCTATTACATACTTTACAAGCACAGAATTTGCATCTTTAACCTTTGCAACAGCCGGTTTGTTTAAATCATCACAAGTTTGTTCTTCCCGTTGTCTTTCGGGAAATGAGCCAGAAGAACCCTTTTCTGTCAAAAAAGACATGTATTTTGTTCTTGTTATGCAAGAGTTATAAATGTCATTAGCTATTTCGGATGATTTTTGATCCAGCGTATCAGCCATTTTTCCTACATTTTTAACTGAGGGAAAATCACGACCACAACTGTTAAGTAAAAGAGCAAGCGGAACTAGAGCAAATATTGCTCTGCGAGGTTTAAGATGAGGTGTCATGTAATTATTTATGCAGGTATAGTGGAGAAAGAAGTTAACTTGATTTGTCTTCCTTCTACATTCTTAATAGGTGCAACGGAAAGTGACTTATGCAGTGCTGAGATAAAAATAGATAAGATTTTGTTTTGTCTCTAGTTGGCGATCGCCCTCGGTGTGACTTGACTACAACTGATAAATCAAGCGAAACTGGTGCAAATGTTCCAGTGCATCTCAAATCCGGAGGTGTATATCATGATCACTCCCCTGACTTGTCGCAATTACATCGCTGCTGAATGGGTGAATGCTGCTTGTGTTGACACCCTAGAAAGTCGTAACCCTGCTGATAATCGGGAAGTTGTGGCGACTTTCCCGCGTTCTGCAGCAGTTGATGTTGATACTGCAGTCGTAGCAGCCCGCAAGGCATACCGCAGTTGGCGACTCGTCCCTGCGCCAGCAAGAGCAGAATATATCCATAAAGTGGGAGAACTTTTACAAAAATATAAAGAAGAACTTGCCCATCTCATGAGTCGGGAAATGGGTAAACCCCTGACGGAAGCACGGGGAGATGTTCAAGAAGGAATTGATTGCGCTTTTTACAATGCTGGTGAAGGACGACGATTGTTTGGGCAAACGACACCTTCAGAAATGCCCAACAAATTCGCGATGACTGTAAGAACGCCTGTTGGAGTTTGCGCCCTGATCACTCCGTGGAATTTCCCAGTCGCTATTCCCTGCTGGAAAATGATGCCAGCTTTGGTGTGCGGTAATACTGTTATCCTCAAACCCGCTGAAGATACCCCCGCCTGTGCAACGAAACTGATTGAGATTTTTGCAGAAGCTGGTTTCCCTGAAGGCGTTGTCAATTTGGTGCATGGAGTCGGACAAGAAGCGGGAAAAGCTTTAGTTGAACATCCTGATGTTGACTTGGTATCTTTTACGGGTTCTTCTGAAACGGGTGCTTTTGTCGCCTCGACTTGCGGACGCACTCACAAGCGAGTTTGTTTGGAGATGGGAGGCAAAAATGCTCAAATTGTGATGGAAGATGCAGATTTAGAACTTGCTCTTGAGGGTGCAGTTTGGGGGGCTTTTGGGACAACTGGGCAAAGATGTACTGCAACCAGTCGTCTGATTTTGCACCGCGACATCAAAGAGAAATTTACCGCTATGCTCAAAGAGCGTACTAGCAAGTTACGCTTGGGCGCAGGAATTGATCCCAACATTGATATCGGTCCAATTATTAACGAAAAGCAACTTCAACGGGTGAACAAGTATCTAGATATTGCTCGTGAAGAAGGTGCAAAAGTGTTGATTGGTGGAGAAATCGCAACTGAGGGAGAATTACAACACGGTTACTTTTTTCAACCGACTATTCTTGATCAAGTCACTCCCAAAATGCGAGTCGCTTGTGAAGAGATGTTTGGACCTGTGGTGGCGGTGATAGAGGTGGGTTCATTTGAAGAGGCGATCGCCATCCTCAACAACACTCCCTACGGTCTTTCTTCTTCAATTTACACCCGCGATGTCAACCGCGCTTTCGCCGCTATGCGCGATATTGAAGCCGGGATCACTTATATCAATGGTCCTACGATTGGTGCAGAAGTTCATTTGCCCTTTGGTGGTGTCAAACAAACTGGAAACGGACACAGGGAAGCTGGTTCTGCTGTTTTGGATGTGTTTACAGAATGGAAGACTGTGTACGTGGACTTCTCTGGAAGTTTGCAGCGTGCTCAAATAGATAATCGTAGTTAGGTTATTAGATTTATGGAGACAAGCGCCAGCACAATTAAACTCGACCAGTTTTTAAAGTTCGTGGGTATAGCACCGACTGGTGGGCAAGCTAAGCTACTCATTCAAGGAGGTGATGTCAAAGTTAATAATACAGTTGAAACCCGACGAGGACGGAAATTAGTATCAGGCGACAAGGTGACGCTGGGAGGACAAACTTTTGAGGTTGATTTGGAGAATTTATAATTGACAGCATGCCAAATGTTCGCTCTTTATGCCAGATGCTGTGCGAGCATATTGGTGGCTTGTCATAGTACGCGAGCAAGATGCTCGCACTACTTTCACACCATTGGAATGCTTTCTTTATAATTTTTCTAATACCGTTTCACGAAACACTTAATACAAATATATAATTTGTCCCTAATTCTTTCCCCCTGCCCCCTGCTACCCATTTGTCTCAACCTTAAAGTAAAACAATATAATGGGTATAGGAAATCACATCAGCCATTAATCAGTCAACTTCCTGCATGAGCGCAGATTTTCAAAAATACCTGCAATCTGTGTGTAATGCCTACCAACATTGGTGGAATCTGTACACTATCACGGATGTGGAAGGGTCTAAACCAGTACAGCGTACAAGTGTAGCGTCGCCTTTTGGTTTTGACTTGATGGTGCAAACAGTCGAGCAAAAGCAGCAGGATAAAGGCGAGACACCAGATAAAACAGAGAAAACCGAACGCCTACCAGTGGAGGAAGGTTTACGTAAATATTCTGAAAATCATGTATTACTTGTCGGAAGACCAGGTTCCGGGAAGTCCACAGCTTTAGCGCGGCTATTGCTGGAAGAAGCAGGAAATTCTGTCATTGCGAGTGAAGCGAAGCGAAACGTTCGCGAAGCGTGTCCGAAGGACTCAGCAATCTCCTCCACAACCAAGTCTGTCATTGCGAGTGGAGCGAAGCGGAACGTTCGCGAAGCGTGTCCGAAGGACTCAGCAATCTCCTCAACAACAGCAATACCCATACTAGTAGAACTCCGCCAATACAACACCTCTGTCCTTGAGCTTATTCAAAACTTTCTCTTGCGCCACGATCCCAACTTAACCTTTGACAGCGAAACTTTAAAAACTTGGTTGCGACAGGGGCGATTTTTGCTGCTGCTAGATGGAGTCAACGAGTTACCGAATGACGATGTACGGCGAGACTTAAAAACCTTTCGGCAGAATTACCCGAACACGCCGATGATTTTCACCACGCGGGATTTGGGCGTGGGTGGCGATTTGGGGATTGAGAAAAAGCTGGAAATGCAGCCCCTGACAGAAGAGCAGATGCAGCAATTTGTCCGCGCCTATTTGCCAGAACAAGGTGAGGAAATGCTGTGGCGGTTGGGTGGAAGATTGCGAGAGTTCGGGCAAACGCCGTTGCTGCTATGGATGCTGTGTGAGTTATTTAGAACAACGGGCAATGTTCCACCAAATTTGGGTTTAGTGTTTCGCTGCTTTGCCCTGAGTTATGACGGCAAAATCAAAGATGATGTCCCGGTTTCTGGTGAGTCGCGCCGCTGGTGGCAGGAGTTATTGCAGCATTTGGCGTTTGCGATGATGCAGGGAGAAACGCGTACAGAGTTGCGAGTCACGATTGAGAGGCGAGAAGCGGAAGCAATTTTCACGAAGTTGCTTGAAGGTAAAGTTGATTATCCTGCGAGTCGGGCGAAAGAATGGTTAGAAGATTTGCTCAAGCATCATTTAATCCAAGTTGCCAGCAATAACCAAATAGAGTTTCGCCACCAGCTGCTTCAGGAATACTACGCGGCAGAATGTTTACTCCAGCAGCTTCCCAATATTAGTAATGAGAAGTTGAAACGGGATTATCTCAATTATTTGAAGTGGACAGAACCTTTAGCGCTGATGTTGGCGTTGGTGGAGAAAGAGGTGCAGGCGTTGCGGGTGGTGAAGTTAGCCTTGGATGTGGATTTGCAGTTAGGGGCAAGGTTGGCGGGAGAGGTGAAGCGAGAGTTTCAGGAAAAAACAGTTGATTTAATTTTAAAGTTAGATGTTCCTGAATTACTCAAGATTGAGTTTTTGGGTATCACGCGCTCTGGGTATGGAGTCGGATTTTTAAGTGATAGATTACAAGATCAAGTTTCTCATGTGCGTAGGAGTGCCGCATCTGCATTAGGAGAAATCAAAGATACCCAGGCAGTACAAGCTTTGATTGGTGCTTTGAATGATCAAGATTATTTTGTGCGTAGCAGAGCCGCATCTGCATTAGGAGAAATCAAAGATACCCAGGCAATACAAGCTTTGATTGGTGCTTTGAATGATCAAGTTTCTCATGTGCGTTGGAGTGCCGCATCTGTATTAGGAGAAATCAAAGATACCCAGGCAGTACAAGCTTTGATTGGTGCTTTGAATGATCAAGATTATGAACTGCGTAGGAGTGCCGCATCTGCATTATTGGACTTTGGACAAAAAAATGTGTTCGCGAATAAGGTACGCGAATAATAAAAGAATATAAACTTTTCTACCTCAGCCTTGCTCGTATGCTGAGTCAAACAACTGTATAACCAGAAAAATTAC
>NZ_JABXYX010000082.1 GCF_017982655.1 Brasilonema sp. CT11
AGGCGTTGGCGAGGAACTCCTGGAAAATGTGGGGGGGGACAAGGGGGGGGTGGGGTGGGGGAGGGTGGGGGGGGGGGGGAGGGGGGGGGGGGGGGGGGAGGTGGGGGTGATGACGGAGATGAGGGTGATGAGGAAGTCATCTGTTTGATCTCTACTTCGACTTTATGCAAATTTTCCAAAGTTCTGTCTACAGCTTCTAAGTTCATGCGGACGACTTCCGCCCCTTTCTTGCCGTAAGTTTTTTCAATGGCTTGCTTGATTTTGGCGATCGCTTCTTCTTGTGGTAGGACGCCTGCTAAGGCAAAAAAGCATACCTGCATGATTGTGTTAATCCGTCCTCCCATGCCACTTTCGCGAGCAACCTGATTTGCATCAATGATATAGAACTTCAGTTGCTTGCGAGTAATTTGCTGTTGTACTTCCACTGGGAGATGTTCCCAAACTGTATTAGCATCATAAGGACTGTTCAGCAGGAATGTTCCTCCAACAACAGCGGCTTTTAGGACATCAATGCGTTCTAGGAAGACCGACTGATGACAACCAATAAAGTTGGCTTTGTCAATCAGGTAAGTTGAGCGAATTGGTTGTGGACCAAAACGCAAATGCGATACGGTTATTGAACCGGATTTTTTGGAATCGTAAACAAAGTAACCTTGAGCGTAGTTATCAGTTTGTTCACCAATAATCTTGATTGAGTTTTTGTTTGCGCCGACTGTACCATCGGAACCCAATCCGTAGAACATTGCCCGCACGACGTTATCTGGTTCAATAGAAAAGTCGGCGTCAAATGGTAAAGACGTGTGACTAACGTCGTCGTTAATACCGATGGTAAAGTGATTTTTTGGTTTTGCCTGAGTCAGGCTTTCAAAAACTGCCTGCACCATCGCTGGGGTAAATTCTTTGGAAGAAAGACCGTAACGACCACCGATAATTCTCGGAGTAGAAAGTCTTCCACTCCCCCTTTCTCTATCTGCCCACTCCTCGTGAACAGCAGTGACAACATCCAAATAAAGGGGTTCACCTGCACTACCAGGTTCTTTGGTGCGATCTAGGACTGCTATTGCTTTGACACTAGCAGGTAAAACTTCTACAAAGCGTTTGACGTCAAAAGGACGGAATAGCCTAACTTTGACAACACCAACTTTTTTTCCACGGGCAATGAGGTTATCTACGGTTTCATGAACTGTTTCACAGCCGGAACCCATGATCACGATAACTTCTTCTGCATCAGGGGCACCGTGGTATTCAAAGATGCGGTAATATCGTCCTGTGAGTTCCCCGAATTTATCCATTGCTTGTTGGACAATGTCGGGACAAACGTTGTAATAGGGATTAATGCTTTCGCGCGATTGAAAGTAAACATCGGGGTTTTGGGCGGTTCCCCGCAAGACTGGATGATCTGGGGTTAAAGCGCGATCGCGATGGGCAAAGACCAGTTCCTCATCAATTAGCGCCTGGAGATCGCTGTCTTCTAAGAGTTGAACTTTCTGAATTTCATGAGAAGTGCGGAAGCCATCAAAGAAGTGCATAAATGGCACTCGTGCTTGAAGGGTGACAGCTTGAGCGATCAGAGCAAAGTCCTGACTTTCCTGTACTGAAGCGGAACACAACAAGGCAAAGCCAGTCGCACGCGCAGCCATCACGTCACTATGATCGCCAAAAATTGACAGGGCATGGGTTGCTAAAGACCGTGCGGCAACGTGAATAACGGCACTGGTGAGTTCACCTGCTATTTTGTACAGGTTGGGAATCATCAACAGCAATCCCTGGGATGATGTGAAGGTTGTCGTCAGACTACCTGTTTGCAATGCCCCATGCACTGCAGCCGCTGCCCCGCCTTCACTCTGCATTGCCACCACTCTTGGAACAGTACCCCACACATTGGGACGTTCTTCACTCGACCAGGTATCTGCCCATTCACTCATTGATGATGAGGGGGTGATAGGATAAATGGCAATCACTTCATTTAGGCGGTAAGCAACACGGGCAACAGCCTCATTTCCATCTATTGTTGCAAAGGTTTTTTTCATGATTTCTCCTCTCCTTTGAGATTGCCGCCTGCTGGAATTGCGGTCATCTATTCCTACCTAGTGATGCAAGTTTCGTTTTCTTCTTGAGCGATTAGTAGTACAGATGATCAGCAGCAGTCATATTAAAGCACTTGTCAAATATGTATGTAGCTGCTACTATTTTTGACTCACTTAATCGAAACGCAGTGAGTTTAATACTTATAACTTGAAAAAGACAAAACAGACTGTGTAGTTGCTACCAATTCAGCCAAACTTGAAATTAATATTTATTTCATAAAAATTTGTCTCATTTACTATGGATAAAGAGCTTTTTCTGCTATAGAAAAAGTAATCTTGTTTTCTAGTATCTCATCAAATAATTTTGGACAATTAATGGTAATTACTGATGTACTCAAACAAGAAAACTTCTGCTTGACAATATTTTCAGAATATTTTTTTGTTTTATGAGGGTATAGGTTCGAGAATTTAATCTGCACTTTTTTTTTGCAGTAAAAATTATAATTAACAAAAGAAACCGTATATAATAAACTTTTTTTCACAATCTTTTGCTAATTTCTGTCACTTTTTAATATTGATTTGGTAATACATTATGCATTTTTTGAGCAAAATGGTAAACAGTGATTCAGCACTTTAGCGACATAGTATCGATGTCACTCCATTCCTGTGCAGTGGATACCAAGCCAATTAATAATACTTTTACTCAAGCCTTTTTTGAAAATATAAGGCTCCCGTTAAGTTCTTGACTGAACTCTAGGCGAGATACTTAAGACATTTCGCTGCTGATGGGCAGGGTTACGGTGAATGTTGTCCCAACATTAATTTCGCTGTTTACCGTAATTGTTCCGCCATGTCGCTCAACTAGCTGTTTAACAATCGCCAGTCCCAATCCAGTTCCAGGAATATTGCCAACGTTACTAGCACGATAAAAGGATTCAAACAGTCGTTGTTGATCTGCTGCAGTAATACCGATGCCCTGATCCTGCACTTGAAATATCACAGATTGCGATTGACATTGCACTCTCAGTTCGACGGTGCTGTCGGGTGCTGAGTATTTGATAGCATTAGACAGTAGATTGGTCAAAAGGTGCCGCACTAAGGCTTCATCCATATAAACTGTGACACATTCATCCTCGCAATTGAAATTAATCGTGTGACCAGTGGATGTGGTGAATTTAATTTCTTCGATGAGCTTCTGGCACAAAGGCGAAATCGCTAGCGCAATAGGATGAGACGTTAGGCGATTGGCTTCAGATTTGCTCAAGGTCAAAACATCATCCAGCAAGGCAATCATGCGGCGAACTGCAGCTTGGATACGTTGAAAAAAGTCCGCTCTTTTTTCTTGAGATAATTTGTCTTGTTCTAGCAAACGAGTGAAACCAGAAATGGTATTTAGTGGGTTGCGAAATTCATGAGAAACTATTGAGACAAAGCGCGATTTTTGTTCTTTAAGTTCGCGTTCTTGCTTGAGTGCAGTCTCAAGCTGTAGTGAAAGCCGCCGTGATCGCAACAGCATTTCAATTCGTGCCTGCAACTCTAGCTTTTCAATTGGTTTTGCAATCAGCTCATCAATACTTTGCCACAAATGCCGTGTCAATAGTTTCACGTCAGAGCGGACTGTAATCAGCAAAAACGGCAGAAAAACGGGTTGATCTTTGTGTTTTCTCGCTTGCACCCACTCCCAGAGGTGATCCAGTGCTGGACCATCAAGAATGCATAGGTCAAATGGCTCTTCTAAAAGTGGTACAGCTTTTCCTGACTGTACCACTGAGTCTGGAACCACTACTTTGTAAGACGTTCCCAACCACTCTGCCAGTAGGCGGCGATTCTCAGATTGCTCTACAAAAATTAAAATTACACTCATCGCTGCTACATCTTGCTAACTCGCAATACTACTGCAAAGGTTTCTTATGGGTAAACGACACAAGCTATTAATCACGGTTTGTCCTTAAGCAATTCGGGCACTCCAGTCAACACACCCCGGAGGTGTGTGAGTGGATCGCCGACTTTGATTCCGTAGCGACTAATTTTAAATTCGCGCAGGGTTTTCTCAAAGTCGGTCATGCGCTTCTTGAGAACGCCGATCGCCCGCCGCAGTTCACCTTGTATTTCTAAGTAACGCAAAAATATAATCGTGTCTGCCAGATAGCTAATGCCAATTTCTGTAACTCGGAATTCCCCTGTAATCGTTTCAACCTCGTTGATCAGCAGCACAGCAACACCCATATTTTGCAAATACTTACATAGCGAATGAATATGGGTTGTCAAGTCTTGCCCGCGCACCGAAAGCCGATAGCCGGACACACTATCAATCATCACAATCCGCGCCTGTTTTTGCTCTACTTCCTGACGCACGAGGTTAGCAAATTCATCAGGTGTATAGTAAAGCGGTTCCACTTGCACGACTGAGAGTGTCCCGCGCTGCTGCATCGCATCAACTGCAATGTTAATCCCTTGTGCACGGCGCAGCAATGTTTCCTTTCTTTCCTCAAAGGTATAAATCACCGAATGTTCTCCCCGTCCGGCAGCCTCTTTCATAAACTGAAGTCCCAACGTACTTTTACCCACGCCACTCGGACCGCTGATAATGGTAATGGTGCTGCGCTCAATCCCGCCGTGCAGTAACTCGTCGATTTCGGGAATCCCAGAGGAGATCACTTCAGTTGTAAAAGCTTGTGTGTTGATTAGTGGTATTAACCGGGGAAAGAGCTGCATTCCTGTGCTGGTTAGGCGAATTGCATGATCGCCGTCCTGAAAGTCACTCCCCCGAAATTTAGAAATACAGAGCGTGCGCTCACTGTCGCTGAAACTTAGATTCAGTACCGCATCACTCATAAACTGTAAATCATCGTCGGGTGCTTCTTCACTGCTTTCTGAGGTGAATAAAACAGTGATGTCTTGCTCGACCAAAAATCGCAGAAACGACAGCACTTGCTTACGAAACTGAAACGTATCGGTCGCAAAGTAGCGAAACTGCGTCATCGAATCAATAAAAATGCGCTGCGGCTTGAGGGCTTCTACCTGCTGTACAATTCGACGGGTTGTCGGTTCACGTTCTACCTCAGCCGGTGAGAAAATATCGTAAGTCTGAACTTCGGCGAAAAATTCCGCTGTGGGGCTGAGGTCAAGAAAAGTAATGTTTTCTAAGTCAAATCCCAGCCCAACAGCAGTTCGCTTTAGTTGTGTGACAGATTCTCCCAAGGTAATGAACAAAACCTGTTCGCCTCTTGCTGCCCCAGTTGTTAAAAAATGCATTCCCAGCGTTGTTTTGCCAGCCCCAGGTCCACCCCGGATTAAGTAGGCACGACCTTGAACATAACCACCGTGGAGAACTTCGTCTAAACCCGAAATTCCCGAAGACAAACGATTGTCCAACATTTGTAAGCAGTGTTCCTTTCCCAATAGGCTTAGCGCAATTCCAGCATAGCGTGAGCTTTCAACTGCATAGGTTTTTACTACCAATTAGGAGTGAAAAAGTTCAGGCTTATATTATTTTGATGTAAAGTATACCGTTTTTGATGCAGAATAGACACTTTGGGAAACAAAAGCTTGATCTGCTCCACTTGGACAATCGCCTGCATAGGTGGGTACTTGTACAGAGTAGCGTCAGACTTCAAAAGCGCATTGGCTTCTGCGTAGATAACTGCGTTCCCCCCCTTTGCGCATACGTACTAGGTTTGTTCGGCACCTGGTCGCCCGTTTGGAACGACAAACGAAGCTAGAGTGCTGATACTTGCATTCGGTTCACGAATCGTGGAAACAATGCGGTAGTCACTTTGCCAAGTATTTTGTGTTAGATGACAACGCACATAGCCCCGGTTTTTGCCGTCGAAGAATTTCGTATGAGGATTGGCGCTTAAAGCTGCTACAGTTGGGGGAATAAAAGCTTCAGGAAAGTCGGAAGAAATTGAGGTACCTACGAACTCAGTTGCGACAGTGGGGGAGTTTGGATTGTTGAAATCCGTTTTTAAGTCGTGTACCCAACTCGAATGAATGTCACCAGCAATGACAATTGGATTGCTGGGTTGCTGTTGTTGTAGAAATTGCAATAGGCGATACGCCTTTCAGGCGTCTGCGAAGCAATCGCGTGCAGCCACATAAGCATCCCACTGATCCAAATTAAAAACTTCTTCCCCTGGACGAGCATCAAAGTTATATTGTGCCATCATAACTTGCTGGGCAATAACATTCCAGCGAGCTTGGGACTTGCTCAAACCTCGAAATAGCCACTGTTCTTGCTTGGTGCCAGTCATAGTGGCATTTTGATCAAAAGCTTCAGAACAACGAGGTTTTAAGCCGTCATCGCAAGGTTGATCGCTGCGGTACTGACGGGTATCTAGCACGTTAAACTCAGCTATGTCCCCGAAGGTGAAACGCCGATAGAGCTGTAGATAGGGACCATGAGGCAGGGATAACCGACGTAGGGGCATATGTTCGTAGTAAGCTTGGTAAGCATTGGCTCTACGTGTGACAAACTCCTGTTGATTTTGATTTTCTTCTGGAATCAAGCTGGCGTAGTTATTTTCTACTTCATGATCGTCCCAAGTGACTATCCAAGGAAAAGCAGCATGGGCTGCTTGCAGGTTGGCGTCAGTTTTGTAAAGAGCATGACGGTTTCGATAATCAGCAAGAGTGACAATTTCAGGACTATTATGTTGACGTGGACCTCCAGGTTGTGGTCCATACTCATATATATAGTCACCCAAGTGAACGACCAAATCTAGCTCCTCTTTCGCTAAGCCCTGGTAAGCCGTGTAGTAACCGTTTTGCCAATCCTGACAGTTGACAAAGCCAAAGCGGAACTGAGCAACACGGGTATATCGTGCGGGCGCTGTACGAGTGCGTCCGATGGTGCTGACTTCATTACCTGCCTTGAACTGATACCAATACCAACGATCAGGCTGCAACCCGCCGACTTCTACATGGACAGAGTGTGCAAATTCGGGGGTGGCAATCGCCGTACCCCGTCGCACAACATTTCTCATGTTTTCATCCAAAGCGACTTGCCACTGTACAGGCACATTCACAGATGGCATCCCACCACCATTTAACGGTTCTGGAGCTAGCCGCGTCCATAGCACCACACTATCTGCTAAAGGTTCACCAGAAGCAATCCCGAGACTGAACGGATAACCAGAAAAACTAGGCTGTGCAACAACTCTGTGAGTCCATTGACTCGCAATGACACTTGCACTCACACCAAGAGTACCAATCAGAAAGCACCGTCGCTTGTGTTTAGTAGCGAGATCGCGCTCAAACTGAAAACGTTCCATATGTATCCTTGTTGGAAATTGAGGGAAAACTAAAAGCTGGATAAAAACGGACTCATTGCTAACTTGATCTTGTTTGAGACAGCACATTGTTCGTGCTTGAAGTACAAGGCTGACGTCAAAAAGCCACACAGGAAGACCTTTTTACTTCTGACTTCCGACTTTTGTGGCAAGATTAACTTATCAACTGAGTATTAACTAGGTTTTAAGAGCTTATTAATTTTGAGATAAGTGTTCAGTTCCTAAAGCTGACACCAGGAAGGTGCAAAAATCATTCGCCCCAAACGGGCGGGCACTCTATGCCATTGCGTGATTCACATTTACCCAAGTACAACACCGAAATTTGGATGAGGTGGGAGTATCAAGTTGCTCTGGTAATCTCTCATCCATTGTCAACAATTATCGGGTTACCTTACCAATATTACGAAAATACAATATTTATAGACTTTCTTTTTTGCAATAAGCATCTGCTGGCAGATACTCAGTATGGTGATTTTTGAATTGTCTCAAAAAAAATTTTGAAAAAAGGGGGTGAGGGGTCTTGCCCCTCAGTCAGAAAGTGCTATACTATGTTATGTAGATGCACCCTGATGATCTGGAGAGCTACCCAAGTGGCTCTCTATTTTTTTTATCCCCTTTTTGGGTTTGGTGTCCTCTGAAGAATTTCTGAAAAAAAAAATAAATGAGGGGTCTAGCCAATCACCCCCTTTATGTATTAGTATGATATACAAAGATGCACCCTGATGATCTGGAGAGCTGCCCAAGTGGCTCTCTTTTTATTTGTTTAATAATTATTAGTCATGAATGGCTGCTACTTTGTCAAGAGTTTCAAAACTGAAAGTAGAACCAAAAGCTTGGTATAATCACCATTGACAAGAACTCAGAATGCTGAACGTCATAAACAAAAATCTGGCGTTTTGATCGAACGGGGGAAAACAATGGCAGACTGGCAGGAAATTAGTGGTGGTATCACAGCACCTAGAGGGTATCGCTCAGCAGGAATTACAGCAGGGTTGAAACCATCAGGATTGCCCGATTTGGCTTTGATAGTCTCAGATGTGGAGGCGATCGCCGCAGGTGTATTCACCACCAGTCATGTTAAAGCTGCCTGTGTGGATTATTGCCGTCAAACGTTGCAAGCAAAGCATAGCGCCCGTGCTATCCTTTGCAATGCTGGACAAGCCAACGCTGCAACTGGTCATCAAGGCTGGTTAGATGCTTTAGAATCAGCAATGGCAGTAGCCCAAGCACTCAATATCCCCTCAGAATCCGTGCAACTCGCTTCCACGGGTGTGATTGGGCAACGCATTCGCATGGATGCACTCAAAGCAGGAATACCCAAAGTCGTTGCAGCGCTTAGTGAAACAGGGTCAGATGCAGCAGCGGGTGCGATAATTACCACAGACTTGGTGACAAAATCTATTGCTTTGGAGACAATGATGGGCGATCGCCCAGTACGAATTGGAGGTATCGCCAAAGGTTCTGGGATGATTCATCCCAACATGGCAACAATGCTTGCGTTTGTGACTTGTGATGCAGCGGTGTCTCCCACTCTCTGGCAACAAATGTTGAGTCGCGCGGGAGACAGAAGTTTTAATTCCATCACTGTTGATGGGGATACGAGTACTAATGACAGTTTAATCGCTCTTGCCAACGGTCAATCCCGCACCCCAGCAATTACCGAAATGGGCGCAGAAGCAGAAAAATTAGAGGCAATGTTAACAGCAGTGTGCCAGCATTTGGCGAAGGCGATCGCCCGTGACGGTGAAGGCGCAACTTGTCTTATAGAAGTGCAAGTCACAGGGGCGCAAGATGAACAAGCAGCCCGTCAAGTTGCCAAAACCATTGCAGGTTCTTCTCTTGTCAAGTCTGCTATCTTTGGACGCGATCCCAACTGGGGACGTATCGCCGCAGCCGCCGGACGTGCAGGAGTTCCTTTTGAGCAAGAAAACCTGAAAATAAAGTTAGGAGATATCTTGCTGATGGAGAATGGTCAACCATTACCATTTGATAAGAAAGCTGCAAGTGAATATTTGAAACAAGCAGCACTTGGTGCGTATCTCAAAGAAGATACCGTGTTGATTGCTGTGAGTATTGGCACTGGTTCTAGTTCAGGTAAAGCTTGGGGTTGTGACTTGAGTTATGACTACGTGAAAATTAACGCCGAGTACACGACTTGAAGTGTGGAAATTGGGCGTTGCTGAATCAAGATATGAATTGAGAAAATCACGATTTTGTAGAGACGTTGCATGTGAGTCCAGCGCTCTTGGTAGGGTTTCCCTCATGTGCCACTTCTGTGCGGGGGTTCCCCCCGTTGAAGAATGTGGCGTCAGGCGACTGGCGTTAGCGTTTGCGTAGCGCCCCCTTAGGGGCTAGCGGAACCGAAGGTTCTCCCCGTAAGGGCAACGTCTTTACAAGGGTTAGGGAAAATTAAAAATTTATTGACAAACCCAATTCATGACCAAATTCAGTAACGCCGGAAATTGTCTCATCCTCCCTCATCTCCTCCATCTTCCTGCCTACGGCAGGAAGCGCTTCGATTTAACAGTTCTCAGTCATCAGTTATCAGTTACCAGTTAATCCCCATGAATTCAAGGGATTTGAAGTAGTTATCTGATAAGTGTTCACTGAGAACTGATTCGGTATAAGTAGGTGGGCGGGAAAATTTATCAGTTTGTCATTGCGAGTGGAACGCAGTGGAACGAAGCAATCGCAATGGTTTTGACCACTTTATATTTTGTTACATAGTTAGGTTTATTTGTGCCTACCTACTTAGTTCTTCAAGAGGTTGCCAAGAAGTTGGGCAGAGGATTACCACCGTTTTGACCAACAACTGGGATTTCCAACAGAGAATCCGTAGCTTGCGTGGTACCGTCTTGTGTTTTGACGTTGGGGTCGATGGTGACGGAGTTTTGGTCTCCTGGATGTCCATTAGGAATAAACAGTTGCGGGTGGTCGAAGGGCGCTTTTTGATTGCGGACTCGTTCATCAGTCAGCCCTTTCATAAAGGCAACCAGCGCCTGTTTTTCCTCGGGTGTTAGATTCAGCGGCGGGAGTGCGCCACCAAAGTCGCCGCCTCGGTTGTAAAAATCAACCACTTGCTCTAGAGTTGACTGACCACCATTGTGAAAGTAAGGAGCAGTGAGTTCTATATTGCGAAGTCCGGGTGTTTTGAAGGCTCCGTCTGAAGTCACCGTTTCATTGGGATCAAGCGGAGGATTGAGTGTAGGGGGGTCTTCGCCGAGGAGCTGCTTAAATTTCCCCTGCTGAGCTAGCCGGACTTCCGACAGGGGATTGCCTTGACCATTACCATCCAAACCGTCATTACCACCCAAACCGGGGTCTTCGCTGGAAGGTCTGACGCCGGCGCTAAAAAAGCCACTGTCTTCAGGACGCCCACCAGCCTGCGCAGGCGCACGTCCGATTCGTCCCCTTTGAGCGACGGTACTCACTGAAGCGGCGGTCAATTCCGATCCTGCGTGGCAGGCAATGCACGTACCCTTGTTTTGGAAAATGTTCCACCCCAGCTGCTGCTGTGCCGTCAGAGCGCCAGTGTTTCCAGCTAAGAACTGGTCAAATGGTGTCTCAGCAGAAACCAATGTTGACTCGTACGCCTGAACTGCCAGCCCAAAGAAGAGCGAGAAGTTGTACTCTGCTAGCGTGAATTCGTTGGTGTTCAACTTGCCTCTGTTGCGCGAGAAGGTTCGCCTACCGGTTGTTGGGTTAATTTTGATAATAATATCTGAATCCCACCACTCCGGCTTGAAGGCGTCCTGGAGCAACGCCTGGTAGGACTTTTTCAGACCTGGTTTAGACGAGTAGGCACTAGAGTTGCTTAAAGAACCTAAAACACTGTCATCATAAGCTACAATCTGCTTGGCAAGAGGCTGCAGGGCAAGGAACTTCTTACCGAGCTTCCTACCCACCCTTCTGAAACGCTTATTATTGGAGCCAGGAGAGAGTCGGCTTGCCTGCTCATCGCTGTTGCTAGTGTTTTCCAAGACCTCCGCATTAACGGTATTGTTAACAGTGTGACCTAGGGTGTTGAACACCTTAACCGTAGTATCGTTTCCAGATAACTCAATTCTCAATGGCGTGGTGACATTGGTTAATTCAGCTGACGTCTCCAAGGAATTCTCCGGTGGTGCCACCGCCTGTGAAGCCAGTGAGGAATTATTGAGACTAACTTGCACATCTTCCAGTCGCTTTCGGTGAACTGCTTTCAAAACATAAGCATTAGAGTCTCTCAACCCCAAGGGATTTACCCCGTTGAAGGTGTTTTGAGCCAGTCCGTCCCAGAAGTTGCGAAAGTTAAACACTGCGTTGATCACTGATGGTGAATGCCGGGGCGTCACTTGACGCACGTTCGTGCCATTCACATTGAAGACTTGATCCTTCAAAGGCGTCACTTTGTCCTTGTCACTGCCAGGATTAACGTCAACAAATCTTGCCCTGAAGACCCCTTTGGAGCCAGCAACATCATTATTGTCAGAGACAACGGTCGAAGATATGTCATCTGGGTTTGCTAGCTTATGAAATGGGTAATCTGCTGCCGTCAGCTGGTAGTTCGGACCTTTTCCCGGGGTGAAAGTCCTATCAATTAAACCTGGGCTGATTTGGTTTTTGGATCTGCTGTCTGCTCCAGCATGAAAGTGACAACTGGCACAAGACTGGATGCCATCGTAGCCAAGCTGCATATCCCAGAAAAGAGACTTTCCTAGGGCGATCGCAGCTTTTTCATCTTTTACGAAATCCGTCAGATTCTTTGGTTTTGGAATCTCTATCCCACCGAGGGGAGGCGTAGGCGGCGGAGTTATCTGCGCCGATACAGTATGTCCGGTTAGGACTGCAACGATCACCAGCGCGGCGATCACCGCACCTTTTTTCATGCTCCTAAACCATTTGGCTAGGTGAGTAAGTTTACTTACCATCAGAGTTGTCCAAATGGCAATATTCTGTACTCTTTGTAAAAGTTTTGATAGCAGATGGATAAAGGGGGAAGCAGAGGAACTTTCCCTTCTCCTACTTGCCTTTTGGGTGTCTTTCGACTCCTCGAATTCAGACAAGCCGCTATGGCGACTTTTTCTAGCATTGCTCATTGTTTTTCTGTTTTTATGTGTTTTTTTGCCAAAATTTGAGTCAATCTATGCTAGATTCTGTTGCAACAACAATATGTGCTGCTTTAAACAGGGTTTCTAGAACCGAATTCAAGCTACATGAAACCAAGTCATATAAAACAAGATACGGCTCTAATCATTTTTCAGGTTTATTCAGCGATTTTACGCAAGGCATCTATTTTTTTTACAAATGTTTACACGTGTATATTTTGAGTTAAAGTTATCAGTCACAGTAGAAGGTAGTCATTAATGGGACTTAAACATTTTTGAGGACAAAACAAGCCTCAAACCCATGCAGAGTAAGGAAAATACACCAAATGCCCAAAAAGCCACAGAACCCAGATATATCAACAAACTAAGCTAAACGATGTCCAATTCTTTTGGGATATGCGTTTGAGGCTATTTTACCTGTGTTTTTTGTCTAAGTCCCGTTAGTTCAATCACTGTGGTCTATTTACCGGAAAATTGCTGTAATGACCGGTAAAAGCGCACTTGCTTAGTTTGCGATAATTAGTCCGGCGAACTTGAGAAGGTTAGCAAAGATGACTTCTCCATTACCTCCTAGCATCGGCTTCCAGTGTTCAGGTGCTGCATTGAAGTAGGACTCACTATCCGAATCCAACAGACCATAAAACACCTCGGCTACAATCCGACCGCCCACCCAGCCTAGCTGAGTTTTAGCTCCACCTCCATTGAGTAGTTGTTCTTCATTGAACGTCCCGTCTTTATCTAATTTGATTGCATCCACCACTGAGGCTTGGGCTTCGGCCAAGATATAAAACCACAGAGGAGTATCTTTTTGAAGAGTTGAATCGATTTCTTCAAATTTGAAAAATCCCTTTTTTCCATCAACCGCTTTTCTCGTAGATAGGTACTTTGGTTCTAGTATTTTAACCGGAAAAGAATTTTTCTTGAGTACATTTGCGATCGCTTGTCCGCCTTGCACTTTATATGTGTTGCCACGAAGTAAGTTGAGGAGGGCTAACGAAGGGCGCGGAGGATTAACCTCTGTGTCTGGTAACTTGTCAGGACTTATTGTGTCCTCAACTTCCTTAACCAATCCCCCAACCGTCGCGCTGGTTGGTAGCACCGGAGGTGGCAAAACACCAAGTGGATCTACCAAGGTTGGATCAATTTTGTAAGCAAGTTGTAGCCGGACTTCAGTGTGTACTGTCTCATCTGCGGCTTTGTCCCGATTTTCGGTGGGGAAAACTCCAGGTTGGGTATTTGGAAAAAAACGACCCCAGTCATCAATCACATGGGCTTTGGGGAGCGGCTCAAATCCTAGCAAACTGTCATCATCTGGTTTTGGATCATCGCTGGGTGGGAAAATACTCAAGCGAGTCTCTCTATTGAGCCGATAACCGGTCCTCACTCCTGAGTGTCCAAAGCGGTAAGCCGCAACCACAAATTCGCGGGGTAAGTTTGTCCGTTTCTCTTTAGTATAAAGGGCGTAGAGCTTTTGGCGCTGTTCACGTGTTGTAGCGTTCTTCAGGTCAGCAAGCACTTCAGCTTTGACAATGCGCGGTAAAAAGTCTTCGATCACCAGCTTTTGATAAGTCCAGCGCACCTCATTGCGTGCTTGATTAAATAGGGCAGTACCAGTTAATTGTGGATCATCTTTCTTAAGCTTTTGAACCACTGCATTGTGATATTTTACAAATGCCAAATGGATTTGGCTAATGATAGAGTTTTCATCATTGCGCTTGTCGCCAATAATAGCGCGACCGTTGGGGCTACGCAGTAAGTCTTGAGTTGCTTGCTCATAACAGGTTTGAGATTGATTCTCATGGCTATCTTTGAACAACAAAGAGGCACCGTCCTCGGCGTATAAGAAAGGCTGAGCATCAGGCCCGTCGCCATATAATGAGTCCAAATCAAAGCGTGGGGTACGCAAGTTGCTAGGTAAACGATCTTGTTGTCCAGCATCTGCTGGGTTCAGTGATGATGTGTTATCGAAGGTCAGATCGTGATCGATGAATTGACCAAAGTAGGTATAGCCTGCTGGTACCCAAAGGTTTTCTTCAGGATCGGGGCCGTCTTTCACCGTATCAACTTCTGCCTTTATATTTGCGGCAAGTTGCACAAGTTTGTGTGGCGGATAGCCTTCTTTTCTTAAGTCCAGCAGAGTCGTAAATGCTTGTTCCCGTGTCCCGACGGAACCGTGACCAAATCCACTCATATAATGCTCCTTAATGAGGGTTGAGTTTGAGTAAGGATAATAGATATCCTGTTATTCTTAATTAGGTGTAAGTGAAATTAACTTATGCACTTGCCACAGGGTATAGCCGCACCAACCCAGTGCGATACGCCTTTGGCGTCTGCGCTCTGCGCAATCGCCCATCATATTGTGTCTGGATAAAGACTTATCATTTAAGGCAGCAGGGGAGCGAGGGAGCACCACCCGAACTTGATATAACGCCTTGCGGCTTCGGCTCCACCCAACAGCAAAGCCAGTCGCCAAGGCGGGTTAAACCCTCCAAAAAGCGCTGGCTCACTTTGTTTCACTCGCTGCGGACAACCTGAAAATGTCTACGCAGTCACTACCTTGGATTGAGGTTTGGTAAACAACTGGGCTAAACGATGGGGTTGGCGATCGCGCCAATTTCCCTTACCATACGCATATCCCGCAATTAACGGTAACGCCACAGTCGCCTCGGAAAATACCATCTGTTCGGTAGCTTTATCTACCTTGCCCCAAGAATGAGCTTCTTTGAGGGTAGAACCAGATAAAGCTCCATCCCGTTCATCAGCGACGGTGACTTGAATTGTATACTTGTGCATACTGGTTTCAAATCCCAGTAATTCTGCCGCTACCACTGTATCCTGGGCGAAGTTTTTCGGTACACCGCCACCAATCATGAATAATCCAGTGTAGTTGGAAGCGAGTTTGCACTGCGTCAACTCCCGGAAGTCGCGCACCGAGTCAATCGTGACATGAGATTCTGGGGAATTCCATTGATGATGGACAAGTCCAAACCCAGCAGAACAGTCGCTAAAAGCCGGAACAAAAATTGGAACTTGGTGTTCATAAGCCGCTTGTACCACAGATTTACCATAGTTACCACGGCGTTGTAGATAAGCGCCCATTTCCGTAATAAATTCCCGTGAAGAATAGGGACGCTTATCTAAAGTTTCGGCGATTTCTGCTATCGTCATATCGCACACCCGCAGTTGATCCTCATCAATGTAGGTATCATATATGCGATCAACCCGTTGTTGTCTTAACACCTCATCATCAGCAAAAGGATCGCCCACATAATGGCGATAACCCAATGCTTCAAAGAAATCTTGGTCAACGATGTTAGCACCGGTAGAGACGATCGCATCTACCATATTGTGAGTAATTAAGTCGTGGACGACTTCCTTTAGCCCAGCGCTAAACAAAGAACCAGCTAAACACAGAATAATCGTGCATTCTTTATCTTGCAGCATTGCGTCGTAGATTTTTGCTGCACGCCCCAAATTTCGAGCCTGAAAAGCCGTCTTACCCATTGCTTCCACCAAACCAACGACATCGAAAGCTTTAATGTCAATTGGTTCAACCGTCTGTTGCAAAAGTTCTTCACGATTCATGGTAGATTCTCCTTGCCATTGATAATAAACATTACACGGTCTGTATTGCGACTATAAGGCTTGTCTTGCCTTGGTACTAGGCGCTTCACAGTGGTCATACCAGGACATACCCGGATCAGACTGCCGTCTTTTGTTTAATCTGACATGCAAACCCCACACACTCATGGGTTGGATGAGACAACTAATCAATTTTGTTACTTATAACTTCTCAGACACGACAGTTTTTGAGTATACTTCAAAGTAAACTAAACTAACAAGTCGTTTTTCTTATAAGCTCGTTTCCAGCCTGAGGCTGGAAATGCAGGTGACGAGGCTCTGCCTCAATCTAAATACCGGAGGCGGAGCCTCTTAGCAGCACATTCCCTGGCTGAGCCAGGGAACGAGAAAAAAGCCCCCTTGGAAAGGGGGTTGGGGGATCTCTTTTGCGTCAGTCCTAAATCAATTGAGAGATTTGCATCCTTTTCACCATTCATCCCCCGTGAGTTGGTGAATTCTTTATTGAGTCAAAACTCGTTCAATTTTCTCAAATGCCCAATCTATTTCATCTTGGGAAATAACAAGAGGCGGGGCAAAACGGATAACATTATCTCTCGTCTCTTTCGCTAATAATCCCTCTTTGGCTAACGCCTTACAAAAACGTCTTGCGCCACCAGCTTCTTGATGCAATTCCATCCCAATGAGTAAGCCTTTTCCGCGTACTTCCTTGATATGTGAACTTTTGATAGATTGTAATTTCGCCTGAAAATATTCTCCCAAAATAGCCGCTTTTCCTGATAAATCCTCATCTATGATCACATCAAGTGCTGCATTTCCAATTGCAGCCGCTAAAGGATTTCCTCCAAAAGTACTACCATGATCTCCTGGTTGAAATACACTCATCACTTCATCAGTAGAAATGAAAGCAGAAATTGGATAAAAGCCACCAGATAAGGCTTTTCCGACAGTTATTCCATCTGGTTTGACATTTTCATATTGATGGGCAAACATTTTGCCTGTTCTTCCCAATCCAGTTTGAATTTCATCAAAAATCAGTAATACATCATGCGCACGGCAGATGTCTTCTGCTTGTTTGAAAAATCCATTGGGAGGAACAATAATACCACCTTCACCCTGAATTGGTTCTACCAAAAATGCAGCAGTGTGAGGACTCATCGCTTTTTCTAAAGCTTCAGCATCACCGAAAGGTATGACTTTAAACCCAGTTGTTAAAGGTCCAAATCCATCTTGATATTGTTCTTCTGTGGAGAAACTGATTAAACTAATAGTGCGTCCAGAAAAATTATTGCTGCAAACAATAATCTCTGCCTGATTTTCCGGTACACCTTTGACTTTGTAAGCCCACTTACGAATTGCTTTGATCGCAGTCTCAACAGCTTCCGCTCCAGAATTCATGGGTAACACTTTTGGCAAGCCAGAAATTTTACAAAGCTTTTCGTAAAATCTTCCCAACTGATCATTGCGAAAAGCCCTAGAAGTGAGTGTTACTTTTTGAGCTTGCTTGATCATAGCTTCAAGAATTTTCGGATGACAATGACCTTGATTGAGTGCTGAGTAAGCCGAAAGAAAATCCAGATATTTTTTACCTTCTATATCCCATACCCACACCCCTTCTCCTTTGGTTATAACTACATCTAAAGGATGGTAATTATCAGCGCCATATTGCTGTTCTAATTCGATGTAATCCTCAGTATTCATTGTGTTGAAGTTGGGAATTACCACAGTTTGATTCGCTGCTTGCATATTTGCTCCTAAAAATTTTATGTAGATCTAGAATTAGAAAACAGCCAAAAGATCACGTGTTGAATGAGTTATTCAACCACAGTAAACTGAATTTCGGAGAAATCCAGCTTCGTTTTTTATTTCGTATTTCCTAATTCCGGGTTGATATTGACAAACAGATTGAAGGCGCAACTCTCTGGACTAACTTTGTGATGTCAAAGACAAGCGCTATTATGTGATGCTAATGGATTTTGTGTTAATATTTAAACAGCTAGTAAGTACTTATTGACCAGCCATTTGCTCCTCTTCCAAAAACGCAGCTTGTGTAGGACATCTTGTTCCTACATTTAGGGACGAAAAGCAGTTGTCCATTCTGTCAGAATGTGAAACTTTGCTGGCATAAGAATCAATAGTGTAAACGGTGACGTTATCAACAAGCCACAGGTGTTCTGACTGAGAGACTTTCGTCTCCACAGTTGTTGCCAAGTGCTGAATTTGCACTCGTCTTTTTCCCTGACTTCTGGTGGCTAACCCACTAGAACTGACTTATAAATTCAGTATATCACTGTTTGGTACGGTTCTTACCGCTAAATTTTTACAACGGGAATCCCAGTACAAAGACTTATTCCTGAAAACATCGCTTATATATAGGAATCCGGTTTGACTTGGTGAATTACAAAGTAGAGAGAGGGAACAGGAAACAGGGAACAGGGAACAGGAATTGTTTATATAGGAATCCGGTTTGATTTGGTGAGACAAGTGCTTGATGAGGGTTTTCCGACAGAGGCATCTGGCGAACCTGAAGGGTGAATTACAAAGTAGAGGTAGGGTTATTAGTGTACGCAGTTTATGACGACTACTTATCTCAAGGAAAATGGTGGAAAACAAGTATTTAATTCGTTTAGCAAAACCTGATGATTTAGATGTATTGGTTGAATTCAATCAAGCAATGGCACGTGAAACCGAGGACAAAGACCTCTCTATAGATATTCTCACTGCTGGTGTACAAACATTATTGAAAAATCCTATTTTGGGTTTTTATGTTGTTGCAGAAAACAAGGATAAAGTGACTGGTTCTCTGATGGTAACAACAGAGTGGAGCGACTGGCGAAATGGAATATTTTGGTGGATACAAAGTGTTTACGTTCACCCAGATTTTCGTCGTCAAGGGATTTATCGCCAACTCTATGAATTTGTCAAAGAAAAAGCTAGAAATCAACAAAATGAATTAAAAATATGTGGTTTTAGACTTTATGTGGAACATCAAAATACTGTTGCGCAAAAGACTTATGAAGCTTTAGGTATGAAGGACACAGGCTATATGATCTTCGAGGAACTTGAGTTGGGATGACCTACTTAATACCTATGAATGCAACGCGCGTGTGACCTCACCCCGGCTTTGGCTTACGCCAAAACCTCCCCTCTCCTTAACAAGGAGAGGGGTGCCCGTTAGGGCGGGGTGAGGTTAAATCGACGTGGAATCAAAGTTTGAACGTTCTACATATCTTATTTCACTGCAGCACAATTACTAGTAGGCGCTGGCTGCTGACGCTGTGGACTAGTCTTAGTAGGATCATAAGCGACCAGCACCACCTCACCTTTTTCGTTATATATCCAACCTTGAGCAGGTACTATCTGTTTGACAGGTGGCTTTTGAGATGGCTGCTTTTGTGTTGCATTTGTTGAACTTACCGTAATAACAACAGGTTTAATTAAATCAACCCGCACATTATCACTACTGAGGATTTTATTAGGATCAGTTGGCAGTCCGCCGCGTCCGGTGATGGTAAAGCTGCTACCAGAACCTTTGGTACAGGGATTTTGGGCAACCTGCTGTGCTGGGTCAACCACAGTTTCTGTTAATTCAAATAACCCTTGGGTGGGGTCAATCTCAGGTGTATTGATTTGCACTGTACCACTGAACTGTAGACCAAGCGCAGAACTGGCGGTGATATCACTCAATGGTGTTTCCTGGGGTCGATACTCAATACCAAAGATACCGCCTTTAGTATTGATGCTTATCCGACCACCAAAGCTTTCTTCTGCTTTAGCAGTGATATCACTATTTTCTGATGGAAAGGCGACGAGATTACCAGCATTAATGGTGATATTGCCGCCAGTTGCTAAGCCAGTGGCATTGGTGGTTATCTTGCTACCACGACGCAACAGCACATAATCGCTTGCGCGCAGGTTGATATTTCCTTGCTCCCCGAAAGCAGTGTCGGCGCTGATAGTTGAGCCATTGTCCAGACGGATAGAGCGAGCATCAACTCCTATGTTGCCAGCAGCACCATTGCCTGTACTGCTAGCAGTGACTTGAGCGCCATCATTGAGGGATACTTTTGGAGCGTTGATGTTGATATTGCCACCTTCCCCCACGCCTGTTTTTTCCACTGTACTGAAGATGCCAGTGTTACTGCCTGCCAAATCAACTGCACCTGACGCTCGCACCGACACATTGCCTGCATTTCCTTGTCCCAAAGTGCTGGCAGCCAGTACCGCACCATCGCTTAAAGAGAAGGAACCAGAGGAAATCTTAATATCGCCCCCATTGCCCATCGCCTCCGTGTTCACGAAGCTGAAAATCGCACTGCGATATGTGTCCTTGACCCCAGCAATTGTTACTGGTCCTGTGACATCAACACTGACATTGCCTGCATTCCCCCTTCCGGCTGGCTGGGTGGAAGATGCTTCACGAACTGCGCTTATGAGTTGAGCACCATCTTTAAGAGAGAGTGTTGCTGCCTTGATATCGATATTGCCTCCTTTACCCACTCCTCCTGCTTCCACTGCGCTTGTAATGCCAGTGTTACTGCCTGCAAGCGAAACGAAATCCGATGCTCGCACCGACACATTGCCTGCATTTCCTTGTCCACTGGTGCTGGCAATAAGTCTACCAATATCGCTTAAAGACAAGGAACCAGAGGAAATAGTAATGTTCCCCCCATTGCCCACAGCCCCTGTTTGCACAAGGCTGAAAATGCCACTGTAAGATCCATCCTTTTCACCAGTAATTGTTACTGGTCCAGTGACATCAACAGTGACATTACCTGCATCCCCCCTTCCGGCTGGCTGGGTGGAAGATGCTTGATTAACTAGGGTTTGCAGTTGAGCACCATCCTTGAGTAAGAAAGTTGCACCCTTGATGTCGATATTGCCACCTTTGCCCACACCTCCTGCTTCCACAGTGCTGAAGATGCGGGTGTTACTGCCTGCAAGCTCAACGACACCGGACGCTCGCACCGACACACTGCCTGCATTTCCTTGTCCCAAGGTGCTGGCATTTAATCTGCCACCATCGGTTAAGGAGAAGGAACCAGAGAAAATAGTAATATTCCCCGCATTGCCCACAGCCCCCGTGTTGACTCGACTGAAAATCGCACTGGGCAATCCATCCTTGACCGCAGCAATTGTTACTGGTCCTGTAACATCAACAGTGACATTGCCTGCATCTCCTCTTCCGGGTGGCTGGGTATCAAATGCTTCACGAACTGAGGTTAGCAGTTGAGCACCATCTTTGAGTGAGAAAGTTGCTGCCTTGATGTCGATATTGCCTCCTTTGCCTACACCTCCTGCTTCCACATTGCTGAAAATGGCAGTGTTACTCCCTGCAAGCTCAACGGCACCCGACGCTCTCACCGACACACTGCCTGCATTTCCTTGTCCTAAGGTGCTGGCATTTAATCTGCCACCATCGGTTAAGGAGAAGGAACCAGAGAAAATAGTAATATTCCCCGCATTGCCCACAGCCCCCGTGTTGACTTGACTGAAAATCGCACTGGGCAATCCATCCTTGACCCCAGCAATTGTTACTGGTCCTGTAACATCAACAGTGACATTGCCTGCATCTCCTCTTCCGGGTGGCTGGGTATCAAATGCTTCACGAACTGCGGTTAGCAGTTGAGCACCATCTTTGAGTGAGAAAGCTGCTGCCTTAATGTCGATATTGCCACCTTTACCCACACCTCCTGCTTCCACAGTACTGAATATACTAGTATTACTGCCTGCAAGCGAAACTGCACCCGATGCTAGCACCGACACATTGCCTGCATTTCCTTGTCCTAAGGTGCTAGCAGCTATTTGAGCACCATCACTTAAAGACAAGGAGCGAGTTGTTATATTGATGTTGCCAGCATTGCCCACTGCTTGCGATCGCACATTATTGTATACATAGCTCTGTCCTACAACTTTTATGTCCCCTGTGGCATCCAGCGTAATATCTCCTGCCTGACTACCAACTGTCCCCAAACCTTGGTCTATTCCCCCATATAACGTACTTCCTCCGGAAATATCTAAATTGCGGGCGTTGACTGCAATACTGCCGCCCCCGGCTGAGCTAACATTTACTCTCACTTCATTAGTGAGCGATACATCACCTCTTTGCACTCCCACTGGAAAACTCAAGCTGCCATCACCATTAAGTCCTACCGTCCCAGGAGCAGATAATCCTCCTAACTCAACTCGTCCTCCTGGTGCAAACAGATCAGGAGCATCTAAGCTGAGGTTACCGCCTACCAGTGCTAAGGTCTTTCCTTCAGGTACCTGAAGAATAGGATATTGAGTTGTCGTAGATTGAGTCGTGATGCTTTGTGGATTATCCCGAAATCTCAACCCAATCGGAACATTTATAGTTAACAATGGTGGTGCTTGGGGATTCGTCGCACTAAACTCAAACCCATTCTTAAACAGCAAACTATTTGCCGTACTTCCCAAAAAAGAACCACCCACATCCAACCGGGCATTTCGTCCGAAGATAATTCCATTCGGGTTGATTAAAAACAAGTTAGCATTGCCGCCCAACACACCCAAAACACCCTGAATGTTCGAGACATTACCCCCAGTCACTCTGGTGAGTATGTTTGCAATCCCTGCCGGATTAGAAAAATAAGCTCCTCTACCAGCATTGATATTAAATTCCTGAAAACTATGAAACAGGTTTGCCCCACGAGTTGCACCCCCATCAATCCTGTCGCTAGGGATGCCCTTAATATCAACATTGGGAGCAACAACAGAATTTTCTGCGCCGAGACTGTTATCAGGAGTGATTTGTGCACTTGCGATGGTGAAGTGGCTAAAGCTTGCTAGGGTTGCAAGGGGTAAGGTGAACAAAAAGACCTGTTTTATGCTCAGCATTTCACGAGTATTGAATATCAGGTTGGGAAAAATACTTTAAAATAAGTAAAATTGCGGCTATTCAGTATACATATCAGGTTTGTAGGCTAAAGAATACATATTTGTAATATTTTGTGACAAAGTGTTGTCATATATAACAACCCTAAATGATTTGTGAAAAACAAGATCCCCGACTTCTTAAAGAAGTCGGGGATCTGACTTACATACATATAAATTTTTATCTTGCGTTCATATATTTTCTTTTGTCCGCCTTGTCTTCCTTATCTTCCCTGTCTCAAGAACTGCGTGATATCTTTGAAGGCAACCCTGTATTAAAAGCGGTAGTGCACGCCTGTAACAAAGGTTGATTACACCCTTTACCGAAGAAAACAGAATAACACCCCGTGACTGAAGACGAACAATTTAAGTATGCAAATTTTTTCAGAAAATCCTCTCATCCTAAAGTAGTATTTTATACGTTTATGAAGATATGTGAAATTCAAATTAGCATGTGATTAAACTCGTGCGGTTTCTTGCGCTAGCAACATATGAAAGAAACACCATCCCGCTTCTAACCTGTTAAGCGTTCCCGTTCGGCTAACGCTCAGGGCGAAGCCTGTTCCCTGTATCTTTTCGGTTGCTAATCGAAGTCTGTGGGCAAATCTGGATTGCGGTAATGCTGAAAAAGTCGGGTGATTTGAGCAGGGGTTACACGCCCAAGGGATAGTTCTGGAATGTTGTCTTCAGGGAAAAAATCCACTTCTTCTGTTTCAATACTCGCTGATGGGGAACCACCAACAAGTTCACACAGAAAAAAGAGCTTGTAGACGTAATGCGCATGCGGTGGATGTCCTTGTCTGTTTCTGTCATACACAGCCAACAGTTTTATCGCGCGTGTCTGATATCCAGATTCTTCAAAAATTTCTCTAACAGCTACCTCACTCGGTGAGTCGCCAATATCCGCCCAGCCACCTGGTAAAGTCCAACAACCGTCTTGTCGTTCCTTGACTAACAATATAGTATTGTCGCGAAACACTGCTCCACGCACGTCAACTTTGGGCGTCGCGTATCCCACTTCACGAGCGAATAAATCAAGGATATAGCTGTGTTCGACATTCGAGTATGTTGACATGATTTCAGCGGCGATAGCCTGAAGCACTTTATAGCGCTCAATGTCATAAGGATTTTCGGTAAAAGTTAAACCATTTTGGGCGATCGCCTGTAATTTTTGTGTCCATTCCAGCCATTTCGGTTCCACAATTTTCTCCCTATATTTGTAGAGACGTAGCGTGCTACGTCTCTACATTGGTTTTAGATATTAGCCTTTATGCTTCATCTAGCGCCACAATACCAGGTAATTCCTTACCTTCGAGCAGTTCTAAACTAGCACCGCCACCAGTGGAAATGTGGCTCATTTGATCAGCTAAACCAACTTTTTCCACAGCAGCTACGGAATCACCGCCGCCGATGATGGTGGTTGCGCCGCCTTTGCTGATGTCGGCGAGTGTGCGGGCGATCGCTTCTGTTCCTGCAGCAAACTTGTCAAACTCAAACACACCCATTGGACCGTTCCAAATCACACTCTTGCAATCAGCAAGGGCTTCTTGGAACACTTTTATCGAATCAGGTCCGATATCCAACCCCATCCAACCATCAGGAATACTTTCCACGCTAACGGTTTGAGAATTGGCATCAGCAGCAAACTTATCTGCTACAACCACATCTGTGGGTAGCAAGAAAGTGACGCCCTTTTCTTTAGCCTTAGCTTCCAAAGACTTCGCCAATTCTAGCTTATCTTCTTCCACCAATGACTTACCGACACTCAAACCACGAGCTTTAAAGAAGGTGAAAATCATTCCACCGCCAATGATCAGTTTGTCGCACTTTTCCAAAAGGGCTTCAATCACGCCAATTTTGCTGGAAACTTTGGAACCGCCGATAATAGCCACCAAAGGACGCTGAGGATTTTCGATTGCCTTTTGCAGATACTGCAATTCTTTTTCAATCAAAAACCCACCCACAGAAGGACTCAGGTACTTCGTCACGCCTTCAGTAGAAGCGTGAGCGCGGTGTGCGGTACCAAAAGCGTCGTTAACATACAAATCGGCATTTGCTGCCAGTTTTTTGGCAAATTCTGGGTCGTTTTTCTCCTCTTCTTTGTAGAAACGGACGTTTTCAAGCAGCAAAACTTGTCCATTTTGTAAAGCCCCAACTTTCGTTGCAACTTCATCGCCGATAGAGTCGTCAGTTTTGACAACTTCTTGCCCCAATAACTCAGACAGACGCTTAGCAACCGGAGTCAACCGCAGTTTGTCATCTACACCCTTGGGACGCCCAAAATGGCTCACTAAAATCACCTTAGCTCCCTTCTGCGTCAAATCCTGTATGGTAGGCAGAGCAGCACGAATGCGAGTATCATCTGTAATGTTGCCAGAATCATCAACTGGTACGTTAAAATCAACTCGCACCAGAGCGCGTTTACCAGACAACTCTTCTGCAGATAAATTTGCTAAAGTTTTCTTGGACACGGCACAAACCTCCTGATTGCCTGTTTGTTATGTTTTGATGAGTACAACCATCCAGATTTTACCGAGTCATGGGGGCACAGGTGAATCCGAATGTTTAAAACAGTTCTGTTTCCAATTGATCAAAGTCGAGAAGCACGCGAAGCAGCCGAAGTGGTTGTTAATATAGTGCAAAAGTATGGTAGTAAATTGGTGCTACTGAGTGTAGTTGAGGAACCCGCCGCAGACTCGCCCAACGGGGATGCCATGTCCTCACCAGAAACAGTAGCCCAACTACTAGAAACAGCCAAATCCCTGTTTGCTGGGCAAGGCATTTCAGCCGAAGCCTTGGAACGGCAAGGCAAACCTGCTTTTACCATCTGTGATGTGGCAGATGATATAGGAGCAAATTTAATTGTCATGGGTTGTCGAGGGCTAGGCTTGACTGACGAGGGGTCAACTGATAGCGTTACCACCCGCGTGATTAATCTTTCTCCTTGCCCAGTCTTAGTTGTGCCGTAGGGAGTCAGGAGTAAAGATGAATTAAATTTTGCTGAGTGCGTTAGGATGAGGTTCGTAACGCACTATATGAAACTGTCTCAGTTATAAATTGTTTGATTTTTATAATGATGGACGGTTTACTCGAATCAATTCGCCTTTCAAGTTTTCGACTGTAGAAATAGCCGTGTTAATACGTATTGCCAATTGCTCAAAATTCCGGTCATCTGTGCAGACAACAATACCAACATGGTTTGGTTGTAAACGGTGCAGTTTGATGTAGTCTCGACGATTTTGGGTTAGAACTACGCGGTTATTTTTCACAGCAAAAGCTAACACCTCTGGATCAGAAAACCCTGTATTCCCTGATTCCTGAACAGTAAGAACATCGTGACCAAAAGCACGTAGTAATTCTACAACTGGTAAGGGAAATTGTTCATCCGCATAAAGACTTGCCATAGATTAAATTTCTTGCTGCATTGCTTCTTCTTGCTCTCGAAGTGCTGTTTCAATTTCATCAGGATGAGCATCAGCGTAAGCCCAAACATTCACCAAATCAGCAGCACTGATATGCGGGTACATATTCAGAAGTTCAGCATCAGTTGCACCTTGATGTCGCAAACTCACGAACAGCCAAACCGGAAGGCGAGTTTTATCGATACAGGCATCTCCCCCCATAACACCAAGTGTTTTTGTAATTCCTAGTGAACCATTGCTTAATGTTTTCGTTAATATTTGTATTGCTTCAGCTTTTTCAGTTGGCTCTAATGCTAGTAGTTCGTTTTCTAATTCTTGGACTTTCATAGTTAATCTCGCGTTATCAAGCGGCTTACTAAAATTTTGACTTACTCAGCAGTATTAATGTCATGCAGTATTTGATGTATCACACTCAACTGAAAACCGCCATATCAGCGAAATAGGCGAAAGAAGCGGTAAAGTAGGCGAAAAACTAGAGGCAGTAAAAATGGAGCACAAAACATCATACTCCAGAAAAAAGTTGGTGAACCGAAGAAAGAAATGTCTCTATAAGATGTAGGTTGTTTGGCGGAGATGGCTGTGGCGGTTATGCCGCTGATGGCAAGCCCGATACCTGCGAGTGCGATGGTGTTGTCTAGAGCGCGATCGCTCTTGGTTTGTTCTAAGTCAATAATACCTTGGACAGTGCTATTGAGATTTTGCAGTAAGGTTAATCCAGGGTTGAGATTCGCAAGATCTGCTTCTACTTGTCGCTGATATTTTTTTGCGTAAATTTCGCGATCGCTGAAGGTTTCTAAAAAGTTTAAATCGCTACCTACATATTTTTTTTGCATATCCGCTAAACGAGATTTGTAATTATCTAGGTTTAATTGAATTGTGCGGTTTTGATTCTCTAGATAGTTTAAAGCAATTGTATAATCAGATAAGTTAATTAAGTTAGCCGACAATGTTTCTTGTAGCTTACTAAGTTTCAGACTGTTGGTTTGCAATAGCTTTGATAACTCACTAGTTTGCTTGATTGATGGTTGTATTTCCACATATTCTTTTTTGAGAAGTGTTTTTTGATAACGGCTTTGATAGTAAGACCAAATAACTTTGTGGCGGTATTGCCATAAGCGTATCAATTCGTAATAGACACTTTGTACCCGCTTTCTCATTTCATCGGGCGAAATGTTATCGGGAAACAACCAGATTAGGACATGATGACTTTCTTGTCTAAACTTTTCCCAAAAATCTTTTCCATTGACACCTAAATTTTGGGGAGTGTACCACAACTCAAAAATTGTTCCTGATTCTAACTTGCCCTTGCCAATCAAATCTCGTTTCCAGTCGTAGTTGCCGACAACTTGTGTATAGCACTTCTGGGCAATCTCTTCTATTTCGGCATCAGTTTTCTGACTTGCCAATTTGCCCCAAAGTAACCAAGTTTGTCCGATTGTGCCTGTTTTTCCAGAGATGTGTTGAAGAATTTCTTGTTTAAGTTTCAGGAAGGGTTCATCTTTGATGTTTTGTCGTTCATCGTTATATCTACCGTTAGCATCTCGTTTTCCAGAGTCGTTAATCTGGAGAGCGTAAGTATCGCCGATTTGCAGGGGATAATAGTAACCATCTAGGGGTGATGGAAATTGCCTAATTCTGGTATCGAGTAACTCGATAACATCAACGTCTATATTTTGATACTTCTGGAATTGTGTATACTTTTCCTCAAAGCTTTGTTTGTCTAAATCACCATAGATTTTTTGACAGAAATTGCGGCAGTTTTGGTCAATTTTTGACTTATCTTGTCCTAAGCCATCCTTCAAGTCATAAAGGAATAAGTCTATACTGGGATAAATAATTTCCTCTGACATTTTATCGACTCCCAGAAATTAACTGCCAAAGCCGTTGGAAAAGGTTTTGTTTTGCTTTTGCTGCAGCAACAGAATCTTCAGCACTAAAAGTATCAATCGCTGAGTTCGTGAGTTCTTGATTCCGTTCGTTTGGCAGAGGGAGTGGCGGCAAACCTTTACTTCGTATACCAGCTTCTTGTTTCAAAGCTGTCAATTCTTGCTGGTAAGCTTCATCTAAAGGTGGATAACTTTCAGCTATAACATCGAGGTTACCAATATTGTTTGGATTGGCTTGTAAGTTTTCGGCGATCGCATGAAGTTGCTTTTGGATATCCGCAGGCAAAGACTCATTCAGCTTGGCTAAGGCATTCAGGAAAGCGGTAATAGAAATGATATCGTTAGGTTGCATAAGAATTCGTGATTAATTAAAATCGCCCTCAGACTGGAAGTCTGGGGCTACACAAACAAAGTCCGCCTGCGCGGACTTCATTATATAGCCTGCGGAGGCAGGCTTTGTCTGTATAGCCGCGATTTCTAATCGCCAGGTATTTTTTACTAAACATTTTTTCCTACGCCGGATGCTCCCCTTTAAAACAACCAGTAATTGTAAAAGCTGCCCAATAATAGGGATCATCAAAATGCTTCTGTTTCTTCTGCGCAACTTCCATCTGACGGAATTGCCATAACTTATTTTTGACATGAGGACGGAGGGGTTTTTGATCTCGCGACAGCTTATCAAAGATAACTTTACACAATCTCTCCAGTTTATAATCTGTGAGATTACGAAACCATTTTTTCGCTTTTGCTAAAGCAATGGCTGGTGGTTTGCCTTTCTTGAGTTGCCAGTAAAAATACATGACAAGCAAACTACTCTCATCATCATTCACAGTCCATAAAGTGCTGAGAACGTTGCTGACACCTTGGTAAACAAATGCACTGACTAAACCAACATATTCATTTTCTATGGTTTGGTTGCCAGTTAAAGCAGTTTCGCAAGCAGAAAGGGTGACAAGCTGATAACCTGTAAAATCTATATTGCAAATTTCCTCCACCGTAAGTTTATCTTCACCACTAAGGACAAGAGCAGATTGTTTGGGATGCTCAAAATCATAACTGCCATGTCCGGTAAAGTGAAAGATATTGTATTTATCGGCAAGAGCATCTTGTAGAGCTATTTTGGTTGCTTGTTCGCCAGAAATCCGCTTGTTGTTCGGATGGTTGAAAAGCTGGTTAATCGCAGCAGATTCGATTTCCGCATGGGGTAGGATATCAAAGCCTGCGTTGTCGGGATGTTCCACACTCAGCAGTTGGTGTGATTCCTCGTTGCTTGTTGACGAAATCTGCTGTAAATATATGCCGACTTGGGCGCTGGGTAGATAAGTAGTGGTGAAATCTTCGGGAAACAGCGCATGAAGGGGGAAGCGGTGCAAGTCGCGGTGGGGAAGCAAGATAAGATTTTGGATGGATTCGTTGTTAATTTCGTTATTAATTTCGCTGAGTATCGCTGAGATATTGAGGATATCACCAAGCTGTTTGAGCATTTGAGGCAAATTGTCACGCCAGTTGTTTTGTTGTGCAACTTGCTTATCTTCACTTTTGCCGTAATCCTCATATTGTTGATTCCATTGTTTCACCCAGGTTTTAAACTCGCGCAAAAAGAAGGGAGTCGAAATGACGCTGGGTTGAGCAGCGTTGTGTTTGATAATAAAAGTGCTGAGGGCAAAAGGACTGAGATGCCAATAGACAACAGCAGTTGTGGGATTCGTCAGCCGTTGCATATCAGCATAACTGGGACTGAGGATTTCTTGCTTCTGGGCATCTAGAATCCAAGTGAGGTAGAGATTTTTATTTCTCTCAGCAGCTTCTAACGCCAAGACAAATTCACCATCTTCTACCAAAACATCAACCCGCATCTGCGAGAAGCCAGTAAATTCAACGATCAATTGTCGTTTCTGAAAAGAAGTCTTTTTGCTATTAAACAGGTTTGTAAAAACTTCCAACCCATGTCGCCGCCATTCCTTCGCTGCTGTAGTTTCTCCCAAAGCCAAAAGGACGCGAATCAAGTCTGGCACAACCTTTAAATGCAACTCTGGAAAATCTGCTTCTGTGAGAGTTTTTAGCGCGTCATTGTAACTGTTGACGGCTTTGTGCCAATATCCGTGAGGACGGGAGTTTATTTGCCCTCGGAAGTAATGAGCATTACCTATCGCCAGATGCAATTTTCCCCAACCTTCTGGGTGTGTATGTTGGTGACAATACTTCAACCCTTCCTCATAGCTTGCCAATTCCCCCTCATAGCCGCGCTGGTTAAGATGGGGATTTTGTCTGGCAATTGCACTCAAGGAAGCCAGCAGGAGATCACAACTGACTGAACTTCCCGCAGCATTCCCTCGGTTTAACCAAGGTTCATGTTTGTCGGGTTTGATTTCTACAGCTTTGTCGTAGGATGCAATTGCTTCTTCACTTCGCCCTAACTTACCCAGCGCCACGCCCCGGTTATTCCAAGGTTCATGTTTGTCAAGTTTGATTTCAATTGCTCTGTCGTAGGATGCAATTGCTTCTTCATTTCGCCCTAACTTACCCAGCGCCCAACCCCTGTTGTTCCAAGCATCATGTTTGTCGGGTTTGATCAAGAGTGCTTTGTCGTAGCATGCAATTGCTTCTTCAATTTGCCCTAACTTACGCAAGGCTACACCCCGGTTGTTCCAAGCTTCATGTTTGTCGGGTTTGATTTCTACAGCTTTGTCGTAGGATGCAATTGCTTCTTCAATTTGCCCTAAGTTATCCAACGCCACGCCCCGGTTGTACCAAGCTTCATGGTAGTCAAGTTTAAATTCAATTGCTTTGTCGTAGGATGCAATTGCTTCTTCAATTTGCCCTAAGTTATCCAACGCCACGCCCCGGTTGTACCAAGCTTGATCATCCTTGGGTTTAATTTCTAGGGATTTGTCGAAGGATATGATTGCTTCTTCAATTTGCCCTAACTTACCCAGTGCTACGCCCTGCTCGTTCCAAGCTTCATGTTTGTCGGGTTTGATTAAGAGTGCTTTGTCGAAGGATATGATTGCTTCTTTAATTTGCCCTAACTTACTCAGTACCATGCCGCGATTGTACCAAGCTTGATGATCGTTGGATTTAATTTCTAAGGCTTTGTCGTAGGACGCAATTGCTTGTTCACTTCGCCCTAAGTTACCCAGCGCCAAGCCCCGGTTGTACCAAGCTTGATGTATGTCGGGTTTTACCTCAAGGGCTTTGTCGAAGGATGCGATCGCACCTTCAAAATTCCCTGCCATCAATTGCTCAATACCTCGGTCAAACCAAGCTTCTGCATCTTCCTCCTCTCCTTCCTTTGCGTCCTTCGCGCCTTCGTGGTTCGTTTCTCCTCCCCTCCCCAACAACCGCATCCCAATCTCACCCGCCACCTCACCCACTTGCGCGACACCCAACTCACCCAACCGCACCATAGGGGAACCTAACTCTCTATTCTCAGCGCTTGATACCAGCAACCTTTCCCCAAAGCGCCGCAACCACTCCACCAAACCCGCCTGAGTGATTTTATTTGCATCCAAAAAACCCTTTACCCGTCCGCGACTCCAGCCCTCATTCACACCCGCCAGCAGTTCGAGGAACAACGCTTCATACTCAGCATCTGTCGGCTGTTTGGGTGATTCTACCTTCCTCTGTTCCCCCGTCTGAGGAGATTGCTTGCTGCCAAATAACCGCTGAAAAAACCTTTTGAGCCACTGCCAAAGTCGCCTGAGCATCTGCCGCACTTGTGTATCGCATTTATCTTGTATTCTAGCGATTTCACTTCATTCTCCCAACTCCTTAAACAACTTCGCCAACACTACATTAGAGAACAAAAACCCCTTGGGATCAGTCAACCGCAACCTTTGTTGCACAACTTCCACCCAACCTTTCTCAAAGTATGGTTGCAAACACTCGTGAATCTTCTCTACCTTCTGTTCCCCAAACTGTTCCGCCAAAACTGTCAAACTCACACCTTCTGCCAAACGCAACCCCAACATCAAAGTTTCTAATAAAACTTCATCTGGTGATGTGACTTCGCAATCAATTACACCGCCATCTTGTACCCACTGATAATACTCCTTCGTTTTACGCGGACGGGTGAAGCGTTTTCCTTCTACGTAACTTGCAGCACCCATACCAAAGCCATAATACGGGCGATTTTCCCAATACACTCGATTATGGCGACACTGATGTCCGGGCTGTGCATAGTTGGAAATTTCATAATGTTCGTAACCAGCACCCGTCAAAATTTGCTGTGCCATACGGTACATTTTGACTGTAGTTTCATCAGTTGGTAAAGGTTGATCCCCGGCTTTGTAGTAACGACCAAAAGCAGTTCCAGGCTCAATCGTAAGGTCGTATATTGATATATGCGTGGGTGCTATAGCAACCGCTTTTTCTAAAGACTCCTGCCACCTATCTAAAGTCTGATGCGGTAAACCCGAAATTAAGTCTATACTGAATTCGGAAATTATCACCTGCCGAATTAAGTCTACAGCTGCGAATATATCAGAGACGGAGTGCGATCGCCCACAAGCTTGCAATAAGTCTTCTTGAAACGCTTGTACACCTAAACTTATCCGATTTACCCCTGCGCGGCGGTAACCTTGTAAGTGTACCAAATCAAAGGTACCTGGGTCCATTTCCATCGAAATTTCTGCCCCAGCAGATACACCAAACCGATTGTCAAGCGCTTCCAATATCCGTCCTAACTGTTCTGTAGACAAAAGAGAAGGAGTTCCACCGCCAAAGAAAATTGTTATCAATGGTTGAGCTAGGGCAGGCGTGATGGCAATTTCTTGACATAGCACATTAACATATTGGGAGATAGTGCCAGATGTTTCACCTCGCAAACGCTCCCCCACAACGGATACAGGGAAATCACAGTAAAAACATCGCCTTCTACAAAAGGGAATATGAATGTAAGCAGAACTGGGAATGCTAGAAGTGGAAACTTTTTGAATCATCTTAATAAAGATTTAAATTGTGTTTGACACAATGACAAATTTACCCAAATTATGTCATTTATATTTTTTTATCGTTTTACAACAAAAAGATGAAAAAGATAAAGCATAAAAGTCTTTAGTTATAATGATTGCAGATGTTGTCATACTAAGCGCTTAGTATGACTGTAGATGCTGAGAAATTTCCACAACCGAGGAAACAAAAAATACTTGAGTTTTTCAATTAACTACAGTTGCAGGAAAGCCATACAACAATGTTTGATGCCATTATTATTTTCTCATTCATCCTGGCAGCGGCGGGCGTAGGTTACTACAGCACGGATCTGTTACCTACTGCGGCACTATCCAAAGTTTCTAACATGGAAGCTTTACGCCTGGTTGTCGCTATTTTTGCCAGCATCTTTGGAGGTGCGATTGGATTAAGTTTCCAAACAGCATATCGTCGCTTGGAGGCTAAAGTCCGAGAACTACCACTTGAAATTATTTTAACTCGTGCCATTGGATTAGTCATTGGACTATTGATAGCAAACTTAATGCTTGCGCCTCTGTTTTTGCTACCAATTCCAGCAGATTTTAGTTTTATAAAACCGCTGGTTGCTGTTGTTGGTAGTATCATACTGTCCTACACTGGTATGAATTTAGCAGATAGCCACGGACGTGGATTATTAAGGTTGATTAATCCCAGTACTGTGGAAACAATGGTTGTGGAAGGAACTCTCAAACCTGCCAACACTAAAGTTGTAGACACCAGTTGTATTATTGATGGTCGCATTGAAACACTGCTAGAAACTGGATTTTTAGAAGGACAAATTATCGTGCCGCAGTTTGTCTTGCAAGAGTTGCAACAAGTAGCAGATGCAAACAAAGATCTAAAGCGAGTACGCGGAAGACGAGGACTAGAAATTCTCAACAGAATTCGGGCAGCATATCCTGAACGTATCCTGATCAACTCAGCTGATTATGAGGATATTACCACAGTTGATGCTAAACTAGTGCGTTTTGCTCAAGAAATCAACGCTACACTGCTAACCAATGACTACAACTTATCCAAAGTTGCTAGCGTCCAAAAAGTACCTGTATTGAATGTTAACGATTTGGTGAACGCAGTGCGTCCTACCTATCTACCTGGTGACAACATTGATCTTAAGATTCTCAAAGAAGGTAAAGAACCCAGTCAAGGCATTGGCTATTTAAATGATGGCACAATGGTTGTCGTTGAGGAAGGTAGCAGCTATGTAGGAAACGAACTCCGAGTCGTTGTTACAAGTGCTTTACAGACTTCCGCAGGAAGAATGATTTTCGCTAAGCCGCAAGCTTCAGCATTGGCATGAAGGCAATGGCACGTTCAATTCGAGTTAAACTTTGTGCTCGGTGCAGCCAAGCTGCACCGACTCTTTATCGGGTAAAGTGTGAAGAAGATGGAGATTGGATTTTTGTTTGTCCTGAATGTTGGCAACACGTGAGTCAGGATAATCCGTTTTATGTTTATGGCGGAACGTGGAAGGCAAAGAAAAGACATTAGTAGAGCAGGGAACAGGAAACAGGGAACACTTCGACAAGCTCCCTTCGACAAGCTCAGGGCGGCGCAGTGCATCGCGCTTAACGCTTAACAGGGAGGGGAATTCCGTGGAATTGCGTTAAAAATCGCTCAAATTCCCTTACCACTCATAAATCTCAAGAGGTAGATTATCTGGATCTTTAAAAAAAGTAAATTTTTTACCAGTTATTTCATCGATCCTAATATCTTCCACCTCTACCCCTTTCAATTCCAAATAACTAACCATTTGCTCGATCTCATCAACCTCAAAAGCCAGATGCCTTAAACCACATGCCTCTGGATTACTGCTTCTTTCTGAAGGATTAGGGAAAGAAAATAACTCTATTTGATGATTTTCTCCAACCTTTAAATCTAATTTATAAGAATGTCTTTGAGCACGGTACGTTTCATTAATAATAGAAAAACCTAAAATTT
>NZ_JABXYX010000300.1 GCF_017982655.1 Brasilonema sp. CT11
AAAATGATCCAAGCTCCTGAACCAATCCACAGCAGTTTTCTAGATTCATTCCAGTTCTGTGGAGTGGCATAGGCAACAGGAACGCCAATGACCAGAACAAAAGACAGCGAAACCAGAGCTAATAAAGCCAGTTGGAATATAAAAGTCATTTTCCCTTCTCCCGAAACAGCAAACGAGTGATTAAAGATAAAATATTGTGCAGGTGAACACCGACAGTTTTTCCTTATTTGTTAAGCTAACAGAAAATTGACACATTTTAGTCATTTGTCCTTGATCCTTTGTGCTGACGATTAATGACTCATGACCGATGACTGATAACTATGGATTTAATTCTGTGCCATACAACAGCAGATTTTGACTCACTGGGAGCCGCAGTAGGACTGACACGCCTGTTACCTGGAAGTAAGATTGTGTTGAGTGGCGGTTCTCATCCAACCGTCGGAGATTTTTTGGCACTACATCGGGATGAGTATCAGCTGATGGAACGACGTTCGGTTAATCCCAACGAAATTCGTTCCTTAATTGTCGTGGATACGCAACAGCGCGATCGCATCGGCAAAGCTGCCCAATGGTTAGATCTACCCCATATTAATAAAATTATCATTTATGACCATCACCAAGAACAACTTGGGGATATTCCAGCAACAGAGATAAACATTTCCCCGGTTGGAGCGACAACAACTTTAATTGTCGAGCAATTGCAAAAACAACAAATTTCCCTAACAACCGCAGAAGCGACTGTGATGGCATTGGGTATCCATGTGGATACTGGTTCTTTGACATTTGACTATACAACACCACGGGATGCTCTGGCTTTGGCTTGGTTGATGCAACAAGGGGCAAGTTTGTCAGTCGTGAGTCAGTACGTTGATCCTGGTCTTTCTCCCCAATTGCAACAGTTGTTGAAGGTGTCGCTGGAAAAAATACAACATATATATGTACGAGGATATCAGATTGCCTGGGTCAATTTGAAAACTGATGCTTTCGTGCCAGGATTGTCAAGTCTTGCCTCGCAGTTGATGGAGTTAACAGAAATAGATGCCTTAGTGCTTTTCCATAAGTATGGTATAGCAGAAGATGAATCACGCTTGACAGTGATTGGGCGATCGCACATTCAAGGAATTAATCTCAATGAGTTATTCCAGCCACTGGGTGGCGGTGGACATTCCCAAGCAGCATCGCTGAACCTAAGAGGCGTAGACTCAGAAAAAATTTTCAACCAACTCCTTGAGGGAATAAAAGCGACAATTCCCTATCCACCTACCGCCCGAGACTTGATGTCCTCCCCAGTCCGCACCATTCGTCCAGAAACCACAATTACGGAAGCACAGCGAACTTTGTTGCGCTACGGACATTCTGGTTTGTGTGTAGCCGATGCCCAAGGAGAACTGCTAGGTATTATTTCCCGACGAGATTTAGATATTGCCCTGCATCACGGCTTTAGTCATGCTCCCGTCAAAGGTTACATGACAGTCAATATGAGGACAATTACCCCAGAGACGACACTGCCAGAAATTGAGTCAGTCATGGTGACATACGATATCGGACGCTTGCCAGTATTGGATAACGGGCAGTTAGTGGGAATTGTTACGCGTACTGATGTTTTGCGGCAATTGCATCAGGAAGAAGAGAGAGGGAGAGAGAAAGGGAGTGGGGGAGGGGGAGAAAAAAATCTTAAATCTCCTACTCTAGAGGAATTGCATTCACGGCTTGCACCGCAGTTGTGGCAATTGTTGACGAAAGCATCACAAGAAGCAGAAAAACGCGGTTGGCATCTTTACCTTGTGGGGGGAGCAGTACGCGACTTGCTACTTGCGGAAAAAGCTTCTGGCACTTTATTAATTAAAGATATTGATTTAGTCGTCGATGGTTTTCACAAAGCGGCGGATGTGGGTGCTGGTGTGGAACTGGCAAAAGCACTACAGCAACTTTACCCAACAGCACGTTTAGAAATTCACGGGGCTTTTCAAACTGCAGCTTTGCTGTGGCATAAGACCCAGAATTAGATTCCTTATGGGTTGATATTGCTACTGCTAGAACAGAATTCTATCCTTATCCGGCAGCAAATCCTGAAGTTGAGGCGAGTTCGATTCGTCAAGATTTGTATCGTCGAGATTTTACCATAAACGCAATGGCACTGCGGCTGACGCCTCCCCGCGCTGGTGCATTACTCGACTTTTTTGGCGGGTTGCTTGATTTACAGGCAAAGCAAATTCGGGTGTTGCACGCTAACAGTTTTATCGAAGATCCCACCCGTATCTATCGCGGTGTACGCTTTGCTGTGCGACTCGGATTTCACTTGGAACCTCAGACAGAAGAATATATCCGCTATGCTATCACCAGCGGCGTTTACGATCGCACCACCCGAGAAAATAGCAAAACTCCAGCACTGCAAACTCGACTGAAAACGGAATTGAAACATATCCTAGAAGCTCCTTATTGGAAGCCAGCTTTGCAATTACTGGCAGAGTTGGGAGCTTTGCAGTGCATCCATCCCACCCTGACGCTAGACGAGGAACTTCTGGGGCAATTGCGTTTATTAGAACGTTGTTTACGGCGGTTTGACTCCCAGCAAACCCTTATCCACTGGGAAATGCGCTTGGAAGCTCTCATAGCCCACTTAGCAGCAGAATATCGAGCGCGCGTGGCAAGACATCTGCAATTGCCTGAAGATAGCATCAATAGGTTGGATATCATAGCACAAGCGAAAGCTAATGTCAAAAAAAATCTCCCTTCTTTGGAAGCACACAAAGAAGTGGATGAGGTGCGTCCAAGTCAAATTCAACAGTTATTGCGCCAGTATGACGTGCCAATGCTGATTTTAATAGCTGTACAAAGTCCAAGAGTCGTCAGGCGTAAGATTTGGCAATATTTAACTGTTTGGCGTAATGTTCAGCCCATTTTAAATGGGAATGATTTGAGGAAACTGGGATACAAACCAGGACCGCAGTATCGGCAAATGCTTGATGATTTGCTGGCGGCGACGTTGGATGGAGTTGTTTGCAAGAGGGATGAGGCCCAGGAGTTTTTGGCGAAACATTATCCTCAATAAAGTTTTGCAACATTATGTTTTAAATCTCAAAAAACAATCTTTCTTTAAAAATATTTAAACAGCGTTCCGGAATCCTTTACTGCTATCATGTAGCTAGTTGACGACCTTTTTGGCGAGATTGAGCGGCTCGTGTTTGTTCCTGCAACGCTGATGCTTTGGTGCGTTTGAGTTCTTTTCTCGCAACTTCGTGTGATCGCACTCTCGCCTCTAATTCTATTT
>NZ_JABXYX010000301.1 GCF_017982655.1 Brasilonema sp. CT11
TTCATCCGCGAGTTGCTTGTGTGTTTGAACCTATTCTGGTGCTAGCGCATAGTGGGTGTGTTCAGCGTAGATGTCTTCTTGTTGTTCGTCATCTTCCTGATCGTGTTAGTATTACGTGTCTGATAGCACTTAGTCGTTCTCTTGTTGCTGTTCATCATCAACATCGACGTCTGGTTAGGACTCCGAGTCTGGGAGTTCTGAGTCGTTCGCTTGTTGTTGTTCAACATCAGAAATGTTCTTGAACTGTTGTGGTGAGAAGGAATCTTGTTGGCTAGGAGTGGGTGCAAAAGACAACATCTCAACGACAGCCGTTAGATCGTCGCGTTGATCAACACCAGACCAGTTGGATAACAAGGCTTCTACATGCACAAGTTGCGATCGCGCCGTTCGCCATAAGCGTTCATACTCTTCTGTAAGAGCAGTATAGTAGTCCCGTAATTCCAAGAGTGGCTCCAACAAGGTTTGGGGTGGTGGCTCTAGTTTTCCCTTAGTAGTCATATGGCGTCAACTCAATCCAAATCAGTTTTAGATTTATAGGTCATTGCTCTAGGTTTAGCCTTTTGAGGCTTCATTAACGATTTTTTGGGTGCTTGAGGAGGACGACATTGTTCACAATATAACGGTCGAGAACCGTAAGTCTCGCGCTTCGCCGGAACACCGCATTCCTTACAGAGGAAGTTGAAAACCCGCGTATGAATCGTCCGTTTGTGTGCCTTAACAGTGTATTCTCTAACAGAGACTAATTTACTTGCCATAATCAGAATTTGTGAATTTTTGTCCGGTCAATATAGCTATTGGAGCAGAGGAGCTTGCAGAAATATGACGCAAACAGCACGTTTTTGCCACTCATTGACTTAGGGATAGCTTTTTGTGCAACGCCTGACGCAAAACTCCATTTTGTCAAGTCGAAAAGGCTTTATCGTCGTTTGTGAAGATGAAAAATGGGTTTATAATAAACCCTCAAACACCTTTCTACGACCATATCTTATCCTTCACGCTAGCGCCAATGTTGTCACTCTAGCACAGCATATTGTACTGACTGTGCCAATATGAGGCAAACACTAAATACATTTTTTTGGAGAGTGCCATCGTTCTGCAAGATTGTCTTGAAGAGATCTTTGAGGCACTCGGACAGAGTGTAGGCATCAATACTACGAAGTAATACAGGGTTTAAACTACAAACAAGCAATTTATCTACATATTTTAATTAAAGCATTGCAAATTCCTTGTTGGTTCATTTAAGATTCAGCATTTCAAACAAAAAAATAAGTTCTACAATTTTCAGATTTCCCTGGTTAATCTTTAGTGCTACTTGTAGCGTAGTTTTCACACACCATCAATGCACCATTACTCTACCATCACCGAATAATTTCGGCGGTATGTTTAAATCTGTCAAGGTTTGCATACATTGTTTTCAGACTTTTATCACATTTTGACTTTTCTCATTGAAGAAGAATTCACCCTTCGGGGAGAACCTTCGGTTCCGCTAGCCCCTAAGGGGGCGCTGCGCAAACGCTAACGCCAGATGCCTCTGTCGGGAAACCCTCCTGCAGCACTGGTCTCACCAAGTCACCAAGCCAGAAGTCAGAATCAAATGTATTGCTATTCAAACCGTTCGGCTGACGCTCACGGCCCAAGCCCCAACCAATTGTGGACACTGAAAAAGCGCACGCTCGACCAGTCCCTAATGAGGTGGGTAGGTAGCTGAGTACCAGGCGATAAGCCGATAGCGTTTGCGCAGCGTCCCTCTTAGGGACTAGCGTGACGTTAGTCATAGGCTTGACGCTCCGCGTATCGCTCTTGCCAGATTATAGATGGTCAACGCCGGGAGGGCAGGGTGTAAGGGTATAGGGGAGCCAGTACAGCAAGCGCGTAGCGTGGCACTTTGTGCCATAGTCCTTGTTTCCCGACAGAGGATAAGAGCGTGTGTAGCGGAGCCAGTACAGCAAGCGCGTAGCGTGTCCGCAGGACATAGGAGGGGAGCCACTGCGGTGGTGAGTCAGTCCGCTCTTGGGGAGGAACTGACGTGCATGGTTTCCCGGCTTGTAGCATGTGGCGTTTTCAAGGGCAGAGGATAAGAGCGTGTGTAAGGGGGAATACCATTTCACGATAGGGCCTGATACAAATGATTGGTTTCTAATTCTTTCCCCCTGCTCGGGTGCTCGGGTGCTCGGGTGCTGCCCATTTGTATCAACCTTAAAGTGAAACGGTATAAGGGGTGTAAGGGGGAAAAAATATAAAAAAACCTTTCCCTTTTAACCTTTGCCCTTTCCCTACAAGAGTGGCAATTGTTACTTTTGCAATCTTGTCTAATTGAGCCTATGGGATGTCACCGGACTTGGCTTAGCGTCTTCGCCGTAAGCCCCGCACTATAACGCTACTCCGTTTAGTGCCGGAATATAAGGCGGGTAAAAAGATTGCGTCCCCCGACCAATGTCAACTGTCAGTTAACGAGGAAGTGGGGATAGCAATCTTTTTACCTATCTCCGTATTGAAAACCAATAATCGAAGTTCAACCCGGTTTGTTTTGAGACTCCACATATTTCTTTAACGTTTCAACAGTTACACCACAAGAAGCAATAAAGTACGATCCGTTCCAAAGTACGTCTTTTTTGTTCGCTGCCAGAGTTACGAAATAACCCAGATTTTTACTCCCAGAAGAAACAGCTACCTGTTTTAAAAGAAGACTTGGTTCTTGTTCAACACTCTGGTGAGTTATTGGATTTCACCTCTGTACCGTCTCAAACGCTACAAGATGTATCAAAGCGCGTAGATCTGGCATTTAAGCGCTTCCTAGCCGGGGATAGTAACGCTAAGCGTAGTGGGCGTCCACGCTTTAAGAATTCAGCCCGTTACCGCACCTTAAAGATTGAAGGACAAGCTATAACTATCGAAAGAACAGAAACAGACTGGTTGTTCTTGTCAGTTTCAAAGCTTAAAGGTTGGCTGAAAGTACGCTTGCATCGCTCTCTTCCAGATGGGTTTGCTCTCAAAAATATGTTGCTTACCAAAAAATCCGATGGATGGTATGCAACTATTTGCTTGGAAGATCCAACTGTCCCAGTCTTTAACCCAGATGAAATCATTCCCGCTTGGGAGAACACTTTGGGGATGGACGCGGTACTGCATGAGCAAGATTACAGGACTTACGCAACTGTCACAAGCAATGGCGCAGCGTAGCTGCGCCGCACGCCAAACAACTAGGTGATAAACATGGGAACATCAGGACGTTTTAGTTGCTGAACTAAATAATTTGATAACAATC
>NZ_JABXYX010000302.1 GCF_017982655.1 Brasilonema sp. CT11
TGTTTCTATCTGATTAGCGAGCTTGATCTGATCAGTTTCGAATTTTTTTAATTATTCGAATATCTGATTCCTCAAAGAAGCGTTCTAAGCGATTTACTCGTGTTTAATAGGTGTCAAAGAGGTGGAGAAAAATCATATTAAGTCCTCATAATTGGAAAACCTTTGAGAACTTTGAACAGGCGAGCTTCACTTGGCAAGCCGATCTTACTCTTATACGGTCGGAATCATTGCTCAATTTCATCAAAATAAATCTTACTGGCCTCGTAGACATCAATATAAAGATTTTCGCCGAACGTGGGGTCAACGAAACTCTGGATACGTTTCTGCAGCTCAAAACGATAAAACGATTGAAGTTGGGCTACACTCATTCGAGCAACGTGAAGAAAGGGGAGTTCGATCAATTGATTTATAAATCTACTTTGGTACCTCGGTGCAGCGATTTAGTACTGTTAAATTTGGAGGATTCGGCAATTGAGTTGTCAGATGAAGGTTTGGCAAATATAGTCAAGGTAATTATCAATATTGTCCTTATTGCAATATACGAATCTTTAATTCTATGGTATTATAAGGGCGTTCCAAATTTGGAGGAGCTCTACTTGGGACAGACTTACGAGAAACTTAGTTTGGCTGTGATTTACCCGCTTCACAAGTTACAGCGCATCACTGCAGTAGCAATTACCAAAGTAGGCGAGTTAATCAAGAACATGCCACACCTCAAATACGTTATTCAATCCCCTTCGACGCCGGTTCGGGGAGGATTTTCGCTCGGTGCTGACGTTAGCGAATGTGACTTCAAAAAGATTGGCTCGACAATTGTTGTGGGACCTAATTTCCTCAATACTAATGACATGAATATCGTGCGTCAACTCAAGGACTTGGTCACGCGCGATCATAGCAATTTCTTGAGCAAACTCGTGGAACGGATCGTGTTGAACCAAGAATATTTCACATTTTTGGTCAAAGAGCTCAATTTGGATATTAATTACACGTAATATTATAACACATATAGATCTATGTGGCTAATATTTATTTGTGTAGCCGGCAACAAACGACTGGATATCGTCCCGCGCATTTTTTTGGGTGGTTCGAGTCTAATCCGTTGACAACTTTGTTGGATCGAGTGAGCAAGTGTTTAGAAGGAGACTACAATGGTCCAAGCGAAGAAGATTGTCTCGGTGCAGTCAAATTCTTGTTGAGTTTGGGTGCGGATCTAAACCGGCTTGGTTCGTTCGACGTGTCACCGCTGGTCGTAGTGCCCAGAGACGAGTTTATTACACTGCTTATTGACCGTGGTCTATATATTAATGGTATTAACCCAGTTGACTTGAAGCCGTACTACTATTCGATCTTCGATTTCCGTGTGCCAAGTACGTCTCATTCGTTTCTCTGTCTCATCGTGAATTAATGGAGTATTTATACAGACGCTCCTAATGCACTTGCTGAAATTATAAAGCGTATTGATATTAACGAGAGTTTTGATGGCCTCACTTTGCTACAAGTAAGTTTGGTGATTTTTTGCCGAAAATTAATTAATTAAACTTAACCTTATTGTTTTTAGCACGCTATTGAGTGTCGAAAAGAGTACGGTGTCAGAATGTTGCACCAAGCAGGAGCTAAGTGGAAGTCAGAAGCGATTGAAACGCTTATAGAATGTCTACCAGAACTGGTTAGTATTGCACTTGAAGAATTCGTTAGTAATGTTTAACAATCCTTAACGTGCAGTTCGACCAATTGACATTGCAAAGGGCGTACGATCCGAAGTTAATTACTCCGACGATACTTTTCGCGGCTGTTAAAAGAGGCCTACTCCCCGATCTGTACGTCAAATTAATCATGTACCGCAAAGATCTAATTTAATTTTGCGTAGTAAGGACCGGTTCGAGACGTTAACCGATAGCACTGATTCCATCGGCTGGACGCCCATGCACTACGCAGCGTTATTGCATAATAACAGCGACGATAACTTTTCCCCTTTTTCCTCTTTTTCGAAGCCACAAGGCAGTAAGGCCAGCAGTAACTTTGTTCGATGGGAAACCAAGCCTTCAGGAGGATTTGGCGGCTTTGGCTCATCGGCAGAAGAGGCGGATGCCACGCGAATGGTGAAATCGAAAGTCGAACAGCAGTCCGAAGCAAATCCTCAATGGGGCGGCAGTAGCAGCCCGCAGAGTGGTAGATTATTCGGCGGAACAACCGGGTTTGGCACTGGTTTTACCCTTGGAAATAATAATGGCTTTGTCAATGGTTTTGGCACTGGTGGAGGTTTTGGCACTGGTGGTTTTAGCTTTGGAAACCGTGAAAATAATAATAACTTTGGCACTGGTGGAGGTTTTGGCACTGGTGGTTTTAGTTTTGGAAACCGTGAAAATAATAATAACTTTGGCACTGGTGGAGATTTTGGCACTGGTGGTTTTAGTTTTGGAAACGATGGCGGAGATACTCCTTTCAACGGAAACAACGGCTTTTCTTTGAACTACGAAAACCCTGCTGTCAACGAAGACAGCGAGCCTATGCGTAAATTAGAATGCGACATCTCCGAAGTTCTTCCGCTGCTATCCCATTGCAACATCAACGGAAAAACTACTTACGGCGAAACACCTTTGTTGCTGGCGATAAAGTCAGGCTTGAAAAGCGAAAAAAAAGAAAAGAACATCAAAGCCCTGCTCGAAAATGGCGCAGATCCCAACCTTCCGGTAATATCATCGGCTATCCGAAAGACCACTTACTGACTTCAAATTACAGGACAATAACGGATGGACTCCCTTGCACGCTGCGTTATACAAAGGAGCGTGGAAATTAGCAGCTGAGTTGATTTCTCACGGAGCAAATGTCAACGCACCAGATTCTATCGGCATTACTCCAATCATGGCCGTGTTGATTGGCTTCGTTCACAATCCATTGGAGGCATTCTCGGAGATCGAGGAAGAGTGGATCAAACTGTTGACATTAGACGTCGATGTCGCTCTTGCCGACAAGCCTATCAAACGCTCACTGATGCACTACGCAGCTTGTGTTGCCTCAGAAAGCATGATGCAACTGATTTACGCCAAGGATCCGAAGACCGTTAACGCCGCGTATGTCGACATTGCGCTTGAGTTTTACTGGGAATTAATTTTCTCTCTAGGGACATCGAGGGGTTCACTCCTCTTCATTACGCAGCGCTATTTAGCAACGTTAACGCTATCAAATTTTTGCTTGCCAACGGCGGCAATCCGAACGTTCAATCAATCAATAAAAAATTAACTCGTACGTCCACCTGTTCGATTAA
>NZ_JABXYX010000083.1 GCF_017982655.1 Brasilonema sp. CT11
ACCTAATAAGCGCTGTACTTCTTCTGGATTGTTCGCAATGTACCCTGCTATGTTAGCCATTTTTGTGTAGTAAAAAGATCACTTAATCTTCTTTTACCACAGAATGCATATATTTCGGAGATGTCTATTATTTAGTTTGTCAATTGTATAGCAGTAGAATGCTTGACAATATTAGCCAACTCCTGCAACTGACTTATCGCTTCTGCACCCTCCAACTTGATTAATTCGCGGTCATTCCACATTTCCATCCAAGTAATGCCGTAATCAGACACTAAAAACCGAATCAGGTGGTTTTCTCCTAGGCTAACCATAAATGAAGCACTTTTCATTTGGTCGCCGCATGTATAACAAGACGTAGGATAGCCACGCAGCTCAAGTATAATTGCCAAGGCTTGCAGGTTGATTACCAAGTCTTGGATGAATTGCCGATGTTGTTGCGCTAATCTTATAAACACTAGTTTTCTCCAACCACTACAAGTTATGCGATCGCTTTTATAATTTCTTTAGATTTATGTCTGACGTGATTAAGTTGCCAAAAAATCGTGTTTTGATAGAGACGCGATTCATCTCAACCATATTTTCCCAAAAAAGTTAAAAGGCTGTTTGTAAAGGATTGTCAACACCCCAGCCAAAAGGGTAGGGACTTTTAGCCTCACTTTATCAACTGAAACGACGGTATTGGTGGTAGCGTCCGAGAGTGCGCCCCCTATGCCTGGGGCACGGCTGCGCCTATCGGGCCTAGCGCTGCCGCTTCTTTTTGCCAACTTTACTTTTCTTTAGAGAAAGCCTCTGAGAAGATTTGTATGAAGATATATCAACAAAATGATGAAAACTCCCTTATTACTTTATATATTATCTATTATTGCACACGTGTGCAAACGATATTTAACATAGCAAATGAGCAAACGAAGAATTTCAATCGAAGATATTGCTAAAAGAGCAGGCGTTTCTCATTCCACGGTTTCACGCGCTTTGCGAGATAACTCTCTGATTAGCCCAAAGGTGCGGGAGCAAATTAAGCAACTGGCGCAGGAGATGAACTATGTGCCTAATGCTATTGCCCAAAGCTTGCTTTCTTCACGCACCAATACCATTGGGGTAGTAGTAACTTCAATCGCAGATCCCTTTTACGCCGAGGTAGTAGAGGGAATCGAACAGGTAGCCAGTGAGGCAGGCCTGAGTGTTGTATTAAGTGCTTCACACCGAGATGTTGAGCAGGAAATAGCTGCTATTGATAGTTTTCATCGCCGCAGAGTGGATGGTATCTTGCTAACCGACTCGCGAATTAGTAAACAGCATACGCAGCTACTAGCACAAATTGCTGTGCCAACAGTTCTGATTAACAGCCAGACCAAAGATCAATCAGAAATGTTTTACTCAGTAGAAATAGACGATCATTTAGGTGCTCGATTGGCCGTAGAGCATCTAGTAAGTGTAGGACACAATTCTATAGGTTACCTGGGTGTGGGCGATCGCAGCAGGTCAAACCAACACCGCCTGGAAGGATATCAAATGGCTCTTAATGAAGCTAACCTACCACAAATTAGTGATTGGGTTGCAATCAGTGATGAAGACTATGCAAGAACAAACGATGTTGTTATTGGCCAAAAGATGCTACCTAAACTATTCACTACTGGGGTAACTGGCATCTTTTGTTACAACGATATGGTAGCAGTTGGCGCTCTCTTGGCTTGCCGGGAACTAGGTATTTCTGTACCGCAAGATTTAAGTCTAGTCGGATTTGATGGTATTGCTGTGTCTGGTTACGTTACGCCGCCACTGACGACAATTTGCCAGCCAATGTTGAAAATTGGTTCTGATGCTATGCAAATGCTACTCGATTTATTGGAGGAAAAAAGTGTGGAAAACCGCGTTTTGTCTCCTTTTCTGCTAAAGCGGGGTAGTAGTGGGGCATTAAGAAATGACCATACATAATTTAGTGGTACTATCACTTATTAATAAATTTCAAGCAAACAAAAATTGGAGAGCAAAATCGAGATTTGCTCCTAAATGCAGATGGAAGTTTGAGCGCTCGCGGACAAAAAATCATTGATCATACCCCTGCAGGACGTTTTGGAGAACCGGACGAATTACTCAGCACCTTGATTTGGTTATGCAGTTCTGGTTCTAGTTTCGTCAACGGAGTCGTTGTGCCAATAGACGGTGGGTTTAGTATCTACAGTGGAGTTTTAAAATGCATTCGCTGGCTGTAAGGAGTGGAACACTTTATAATCTAAAAGAGATAATTTTCTTTAATTAATTTTTTTTCAAATCTTCTCTTGGCTCATTTATTTTTTATAAAATCAGGCATATAATCTTGAATGATTATATCATATTTTTTTGTTCAAATTCCTTTTTTGGAGTTAATACATCTTTACTTTTCAAAAGAAAAAAAAAGAAAAATAATCCAAAACAAATGGTAAACTAATAAAAATTAAATAGAATGCATCATTAAAAAAATGAAATTGACTTACTTAAGAACCTACTCAATAAAACAGTCTAAGCGTTGAGAGGTTGAGTTCTTCACAAATATGCTAATTGCAGGATAAAGATAACAGCGATTAGTACATAGTCAAAAGTTTGATGACTCTTCGACTGAAAGTTAGATTGAAGAATTAAGCGTATAAAAAGATAATACTTTGCTGAAAGCTTCAGTCAACGGACTTTGATTTAGCAAGAATACAAGAAAGTATGCTTGCAACAAAGTAAGGCGATTGAGACATTTTTTAAAACAACAATACTGTGAGCCACTACTATGTGACGGCGGAAATAAAGTTACCCTATGGCTGACGCCACGCCTTACGGCTATCGGGGAAGACCTCCGGTCTCGCTGCGCTAACACCAGTCGCCTAGGTCGGGAAACCCCTTCGGGTTCGCCAGATGCCTGCGGAGGGAAACCCTCCCGCAGCACTGGTCTCACCTCCAAAGAGCGCTGGTTCACAACTCCAAATCAACGAGAAGTTTATAATGTAAGCTTTTGGACTTTTGAACGTTGGAACTAAACCCAATAATATCAAGCGTTTGTTGGGTTTCGCTTAAGCTCCAAGCTACACTTTGTATCTCCATTTAAAGACACTACGCCAACAACGGGGCGGCAGTTGCTATCCCTATGGAAAACCTTCTGGCGAGCGTCTACAACGGGAGTAACTCCCTTCAAAAATACAAACCAGCCAAGCTCCAGTTTTATTAAGGCAACAACCTAAATGGCACATTTAAAACTGATGACGGCCTGATCACGCCAAAGTAGTTGAAAAACAATGATGAAAAAAATTTTATACAGTTTTGTGCTTCTGTTTTTGACATGCCCAGCAGTCTGGGCAGCACCTTTAGAGAATACTTCTAATACAGCAAATGTTAACTCTGGAAACTCGCAGGAACAAGTCACCTCAGTTTCCAAGCTTTCTGATGTCAAACCAAGCGATTGGGCATTCAGTGCATTGCAATCGCTGGTAGAACGCTACGGCTGTATTGCAGGTTATCCCGACTCTACCTATCGCGGCAATCGTGCCTTGACCCGTTATGAGTTTGCAGCTGGTTTAAATGCTTGCTTGAACCGGATTAATGAGTTAATTGCAACAAGTACTAACGAGCTAGTCAACAAGGAAGACTTAGCAGTCCTGCAAAAGTTGCAGACAGAGTTTACCACGGAACTGACAACTCTGCGTGGCAGAGTGGATGTGCTAGAAGCACGTACTGCAACATTGGAGGCGCAGCAGTTTTCCACTACTACCAAATTGAATGCTCAAGTTATTACCGCTATTAGCGATACCTTTGGTAACGGAGTGGGTGGCAATCGTGATCGCTCGAAATTCTACTTTGCGGATCGTGGTCGTCTCAACTTTGAGAGCAGCTTCACAGGCAAAGATTTGTTACGAGTCCGTCTGGAGTTCGGCAACTTCTTTGATTCTAATGGCAAGAGCCAGATTGAGTTAGCGACAGGTACCGGGATGACGAGGCTGAACTTTGATTTTGATAGCAACAATACCGTCACTATTCCTCACATTCGTTACTTTTTTCCTGTCAGTGATTCTGTTTCTTTTGTAGTAGGACCCACAGGTATTGGCTACACCGACATCACAGACACCGTGACTCCTGCCACTATTGCCGATGACGGGAACGGGGTTCCCTCACTGACTGCGGAATATGATCCTATCTTCCGGCGAGGCGGTGGCGGTGCTGCTGTGAATTGGAACATCAATAAAGACCTGATTCTAACTCTGGGCTATTTGGCTGATAACCCCAATATTCCATCTGAAAAAAATGGGTTATTTAATGGTGGCTACAATGCGTTGGCGCACCTGGTGTATTACGGTAAACAAGGGGCGGTTGGGGTCGCCTACTCTCATGGATATGCCGCACCTGGTGGGGTTAATCTCACAGGCGTGACAGGTAGTATTCTGTCAATTTCTCCCTTTGGGAACCGCATTCCTACTTCCAATAACATAGTGAGTGGACAGGCATTTTATCGCTTTTCTCCAAACTTCCAGATACATGCCTGGGGCGGATATATTTGGGCAAATGCCGAGAACTCTAATTTCAGTGATATTTCTAATGGTAGGGGTCAAACAGATTCACTTTTCGTCAGAAGTGGTGACAATGCCAATCTGTGGTATGGGGCGATCGGTGTGTCATTTCCAGATGTCGGGGGTAAGGGTAACCTACCAGGAATTGTCTTTGCTGTGCCACCACATGTGTCCAGCAGCGATGTCCGTAAAGAGGGGGACAACGCTTACCACATCGAAGCATTTTACCGCTGGCGGCTAAACGACAACATCTCGGTGACTCCTGGTTTTTGGGTCATTATTAACCCGGAAAACAACAGCAAAAATGATACGCAGTACGTGAGCGTGCTTCGCACTACGTTCGATTTCTAATACCAATTCTCTATGAAGTTGCACTAAATAAAGCGGAGGTGATGTAATTCCATCCACAAATCGAAGCGATTGCTTCCGGAGAAATGGAATCAAGAACATGTTTTAGCTTCTGGCGCAACTCATCTAAATTTGTGCAGTGTTCCCAGGACAGTTCGTACTTAATGTCTTCCCATAAGCGTTCAATGGGGTTAAGCTCAGGACTGTTGGCAGGCTGAAAAATTGGAATGATATTATCAGGCCATTTTAAGTCCAAAGATTTGTGAAAATGACAAAAGTCCATTTGTACCAAATTCAGGGCGTCGGGGTATGCTTTTGAAAAAAGGTCTAAAAAATCTTGGAAACACGTACTATCAAGGTGAGAAAACTCCCAGAACAAGCTATCTCCAGTTGCTGGTTCGACCATACCATACAGCTAAAAGTTTTTCCGTTGCCAACTAATACCGATTCTCCATGAAGATGCACTTAATATTTATTAAACGAACCGCCAAGACGCCAAGAACGCCAAGAATTAAAGAGTAAGTATTAAGTGCAAGTTTACAGAGAACTGGTATCAGTTCCCTCCTTTTTAAGGAGAGCCAGCGCGTTGCGGTGAATCCAGCGCTCTTTGGAGGGTTTTCCGACCTAGGCGACTGGTGAACCCGAAAGGAGGTTCCCTCCGTTGTCGCGACTGGCGTGGGCTAGGGAGGATCAATCCTTAACTGAACTGTATTGAACTATAACCTATCAACCATGCTAATATTCCCCCTCCCAACAATAACGGCGTCAACCAATCACCCCAACGCACGTATAAAGTTTGAGTTTGTCGTCGATAAATCGTTTCTGCATGCACTTCATACGTATTATGTCCAGATATCCACACTGTTTTGCCGTGGGGATTGACAAAAGCTGAATATCCTGTATTTGTTGCCCGTACCGCCCATCTATCAGTTTCTATTGCCCGCATGATATCCTGTGCATGGTGCTGCGCTGGCATAGCTGCACTGTAATGAGCATCGTTTGAAGGACTCAATATAAATTGCCCACCCGCTGCAGCTTGACGGCGAAATTGCCCAGAAAAAGCAGATTCGTAACAAATACCAACAATAGCCCGACCAAAAGGTGTGTCAAATAGCTGATTTGGCGAACCAGGAACTTGATGTTCATCCAAAGGCGATAAACGGCTAATAATACCACCTAAAATTGATTCAAACGGAATGTATTCCCCAATCGGAACCATCTTTGTTTTACCATAGCGGCTTTTGATCTCACCATCACCAGCGACTGTAAATAAACTATTTGTATAGCTGGTTCCCTGTTTGTAAAAACCGCCAATCCATGCAACCACACCTTTTTCCCGCACTGCTGCAACCATTGAACTACGTATAATTTCATTCTGGAAAAAAGGTAAAGCACCTTCTGGGGTTAACACAGCAGCTACATTTTGATTTGCCAGTTTCAAATATCCAGTGGTGTAACCTTCAATAGCGCGACGAAAACCTTCTGGGTAAAGCTTGATTTCGTTGGGGACATTTCCCTGAACAATCCCCACTTTTAGTGCTGCTTCTGCTGGTTGCGCAAGAGGACGGCTGTATAAACCAAATCCGATGAGGTGGAGAGTGATGAATAGTGCTACGGCGGTTGATAGATAAACGAACCGCCAAGACGCCAAGAACGCACAGGAGAAAATAAAGTTTTTCTCTGCGCCCACCGCGAACTTTGCGGGAGGAACATCCACACCGCAAATTCGCTCTCTGCGGTTTATGAAACCTTCAGCTATTAAACCATTCACCGCGACAACAGCAGCTGTCACCACACTAGATCCAGAAAGTTGACCTAGGTGTAAAATAACAAGATTATGCGGACTTTGAGTGTAAGAAAGAGAACTCCACCAAAGAGGCCCTGCACTCCAAAGGGCTTCTAATCCACACCATAAAGCTGTGCCAATTAAGACACGAGCGAAGCCATTGTGAATAGAACGGGAAATCACTCGCATCCCTGTTGCCCAACTCGCGACTAATGCAGCTCCCCAAAGGGTAATGAATAGCCAGCAAAAAAGGGCGATCGCCAAACTTGCCAACCAAGGAACGCCCATCCAAGTCATCGGGTGAATCCCGGTAATCCAGGATAGGGCAATTCCGTGATATCCAATACCCCAGACGAGGGCGAGGGCGAGGGAGGGAGATGGGTTTTTGCGTTGTGCAGAACGAATAACTAATATCCAGAGGGGAGCAAGGGAGAACCATGCAAAGAACCATGCACCAAAAGGTGCGACAGTCAGTCCCATCAAAACTCCACTACATAGAGCAATCACGTAAGGGATCAAGTTGGTAAACTTCATCCCCTGCTTTTCCTGCTTTTTACTCTGCTTGTGCTGCATCTCCAGTATCGGGGGGAACTATTGCCACTCCCGTGATCACGTCATCTTCGTCTAGGCGCTGCACTCGTACTCCTGTTGCCGATCGCGATTGGACGGAGATCGCATTTACCGCCTGACGTATGATGATACCGCGACTGGTAACCATCATAGTTTCATCATGACTGTTGACAATATGCAGAGTTGCCAGCTGGTCTTTAATTTTACGATTTTTGAACTTAGTTGCTGTTAAACCCTGACCAGCACGGTTTTGCAGGCGAAACTGGGCTACTGGTACGCGCTTGCCGTATCCTCCGATTGTAATCACTAACACCCAAGGTCCTATACTGCCGTTGGCTGGAACTTCGGTAGACTCTTCATTTTCAATCTCTTCCGTTTCGACTTCCTCAATTTCGGGTTCTGTTTCTGTATTCAAAGTGGCAAGAATGGCAGCGGGGAGAATATCCATTCCCACCAGTTCATCTCCTTTCTTGAGTTTCATGGATTTCACCCCACGAGTTGCCCGACTCAAAGGACGCAATTGTTCATGGTCGCATCTAAAGTGAATTGCTACACCCTGACGCGAACCGATGATCACGCTGTCTTCGACTCTGGCGCGTCGCACCCAACGCAGTTGGTCGCCTTCTTCCAAGGAAATGGCAATCAAGCCGTTGGCACGAATGTTGCTAAACGCTGCTAACTCGGTTTTCTTGATATAGCCGCCCTTGGTCAGCATGACCAAATATTCATCACTGGTAAACTCTGTAACAGGGACAATTGAAGTGATTTTCTCCTCTTTGGGAATGGGTAGCATTTGCACAATTGGTGTGCCGCGACTGGTACGGGAACTAACGGGGATTTGATACGTTTTCAGGCAGTAAACAACGCCTCGTTCGCTAAAAAATAGAACGCTGTCATGATCGCAGCAAGTCAAAAAATGCTCAACGTTATCATCTTCTTTCATCTTGGCAGCTGCTTTGCCTCTGGTTGCACGGCTTTGTGCCTCAAAGGTATTCACTGCCATTCGTTTGATGTAACCTTGTTCAGTCAGCAGAATCAAAGCTTTTTCATTGGCAATCAAATCACGCTCATCTATTTCTCCTTCCAGGGGTGAAATGACCGTGCGACGAGGTGTGGCGTGTTTTTCCCTAAGTTGCTTAACTTCGGTTTCAATAATTTCTAAAATCCGCTCTCGCCGTGCCAAGATATCCTGCAAGTCAGTAATTATTGCCTGCAATTGCTCGTGTTCCTGGCGGATTTTGTCTGCTTCTAGAGCTGTTAAACGCCGCAGTTGCATTTGCAATATTGCATCTGCTTGCGCTTCGGAAAGTCCGTAGGTTGTCATCAACTCGCCTTTGGCTGTTGGTGCATCAGGTGCGTGGCGAATTAAGTTAATGATTTCATCTAAACGCCCTAGGGCAATCAACAAACCTTGCAGTATGTGGTCGCGTTCTTCGGCTTTGCGCAGTTCGTAACGAGTGCGTCTGGTAATAGCTTCAACGCGGAAATCCAAAAATACTTGTAAAAAGTTCTTCAGGGTAAGTATCTGGGGTTCGCCATTCACCAGCGCCAGCATATTTGCCCCAAAGTTGGCTTGCAGTGGCGTTTGCTTGTAGAGGTTATTTAACACAACTCGGGGATAAGCATCGCGCTTGAGTTCGATCACAATTCGCATACCATCGCGATCGCTTTCATCCCGAATATCGGCAATTCCCTCGAGCCTTTTTTCGTTCACCATCTCGGCGATTTTTTCTATCAACGCCGCTTTGTTGGTTTGGTAAGGCAATTCGGTGATGATAATTGCGTCTCTGTCAGGGCGTCCCCGTTGTTCAATAGTTTCAATTGTAGCCACGCCGCGCATGGTGATTGAACCGCGCCCGGTGGTATAAGCTTCTTTAATTGCCGTCGTCCCTAGAATCTGACTCCCAGTAGGAAAGTCAGGTCCGGGGATATACTGCATTAACTGAATGTCGGTTATTTCTGGATTTTCAATCAGTGCTACCAACCCATCAATCAATTCAGCCAAGTTATGCGGGGGGATGTTGGTTGCCATACCCACTGCAATCCCAGAGGAACCATTGAGCAGCAACTGTGGGATACGTGCCGGTAGGACTGTAGGTTCTTGCTGGGAAGCATCGAAGTTATCGATGAAATCTACTGTTTCCGATTCGATATCTTGTAGCAGAGAATCGCTGGTTAAAGCTTCCAAGCGGCATTCTGTGTATCGCATTGCCGCTGGTGGATCGTTGTCTACCGAACCAAAGTTTCCATGCCCTGCGATCAGCGGTGATCTCATGGAAAAATCCTGCGCCATCCGCACCAAAGCATCATAGACTGCTGTGTCGCCGTGGGGGTGATATTTACCCAACACTTCCCCTACCACACGAGCGCATTTACGAAAGGGGCGATCAGCACTCAACCCGAGTTCATGCATTGCATAGAGAATGCGACGATGCACAGGTTTCAGACCATCCCTGGCGTCTGGTAGTGCCCTACCTACAATGACGCTCATTGCGTATTCCAAATATGACCGGGACATTTCAATCCGCAGATCAGTAGGGATAATCCTCTCCTGAGAGGTTGTCATAACCCAAAAAACTCCAAAAATTGCAAATTTTAGGCTTTTTACTGGAAAAAAATGATTTTTTTTCCCAGTTATTGCTGAATCACTGCTATAATCTGATACAATTATAGCATCTTTTGCCGTTTTCTGGGTTGTACGCTGAGCAGTGAGCAGTTAAAGTACGCTGTTATTAAGCTGTTAATTGATATCTGATATGTGACTACTGATGATTAATCACTGTTTGTTTTTCAGACTTGAGTTGAGAAGCAATAAAGGGGACTTTGGGGGCAAGAAAAAATCCAATCAAACTGGCAAACAGAATTGGAGTCAAGGGACTAAAATTTGTCAATTTTGACAGTAGCAAGGTTGTACTGATAGGTGTGCGCGTGACTGATACATTGATAGCCGCCATTGTACAAATCATGGCAAGGGTGGGATTGAGTCCGGGAAGAAATGTTGCTACAGCTTTACCAACACAAGCACCAATGAAAAATAACGGAATGATAAATCCACCGCGCCATCCACCACCTACAGTTATGCTAATGGCAGCCATTTTAGCAATAGCAAGTATAAATAAGAAAATAACAGGAAAGCTTTGATTAACAACCTCATCTAACTCTTTATGTCCAAAATAACGAGTCAAAGGTAAGAAAGTTGCTAAAATGCCCAATCCCAACCCCGCTATGGTTGTGCGTAGATAAATTGGTCCAGGAATCAAGGCAAAAATTCGGTCACATCCGCGAAAAATGCCCATGAAAATCCATCCTGCCACAACTCCTACAATCCCAAACATCATAGCTACAGCAAAATCATCAATGCTATCTAGGTGGTACTGAGGAAAATGCCAAGTTGGTGCAATCCCCAAGTGTGTAATAGCCGCAAATACCACATAACTCGCGCAACTTGAAACAATAGCTGGCATCAGCGCTTCGTAGTACTCCACAATATGCTGATGGTGCAAAATTTCTAGGGCGAACATTGCACCACCAAGGGGTGCGCCAAATAAAGCAGTAAAACCCGCAGCCATCGCTGCTAAACTCATAGATCTCACGTCTTCACCTTCGAGTCTTAAACGCTCAGCTACCCAAGTGCCAAAAGAACCTGTAACCTGTACCAGTGGTGCTTCTGGTCCGGCGCTACCGCCAGCTGATATACTGACTAAGGAAGCAAGAATCATTGAGGGATTTTTGCTAGCATCCAACCGTCCGCCCCGAAAATGGATGTTATCGACAATAACGGCAATTTCACCAGGATTACCAAGGAAATGAATCACTAAACCAATGGCTAAACCGGCTAATGGCATGACCAACAAAAGACTCAAACCCTGAAATCTTTGCAGTCCGTGAGTCATCAGTTCTAGAAGATTCCAGTACAGCCCAGCAAATAAACCACAAAAAGTTCCCACAATAGCCCAGCTTAAAACCCAACGTGAAATCATGAAAGGATGACGTCTTGCTCGTCCGAAGAGTTGAGAAAAAGTCCAACGTTGAGTTGACTCAGTAGGAGGGCGCTTGTTTGGTAGCACTGCTAATTTCCCTGTGTAAGTGAGACGAAAGATACAAAATTTGTTCTTTTTCTATGCTAGATCTCACTTGCACCTGACTATTTACGGGATTTACGTTATTTTTGCGTAAGTCCTGAAATTTTGAATAGCATTACAAAACTTTACATAATCATAACGTTTTAGACCTGTGGTTTTGATAGCGCCTGTAGTTCTTCCCAAGTATAATGACGGGGCAACTCGACTGGTTTATTATTAGCTCCTAACTTCAACTCAACATTCGGGTTGAGTTCTTCAGTCGCTTCTTCAGTTAATTCTGCCAGCTTATTGCCTGCCAGACCACCAGCGATCGCTCCCGCAATTCCACCAATAGCAGCACCCATCTTACCACCAATTATCGAGCGACCTAGGGCGGCTCCCGCTGCGCCACCCCCTACAGCACCTATACCTCTAGCAGCAATATGGGAATCCGTCGCTTCTGACGTATTGTGTTGCAGTTGCTCGTGTAGTTTCTCTTGTGGTTTACTTTGCTGTTCATCGTTCGCCATAATATTCGTCCTTTGTTATTTGTAAACTTTCACGCACCAATGACTAATTACTACTGAAAATCTTATTTCAATCGTTCAGCTAGATGATCGCCAACACGCAAAGCGTTTGCAATAATTGTCAGCGTTAGGTTAACTCCGGAATTTGAGGGGAAGAAGCTACTATCCACAACATAGAGATTATCAACATCATGAATGCGGCAGTTGATATCCAGGACTGAAGTTTTGGGATCGCTACCAAAACGACAAGTACCGCATTGATGAGCGACTGCTTGTAGCGGAATTTCATTGCGTGGATAAAGACCGAACGGGAGAACGTGCATCGCTTTTCGCCCAATAGATTTCATCACCGATGTCCAGCGATGAACTAAGCGCTGGGCAGCTTCGGTATTATTGAGGGTGTAATCTACATACAATTTCTCACCCTCAACACGCACGCGATTGTTAGGATCGGGTAAGTCCTCAGTTTGCAGCCACCATCCCACCGAACGTTCAGCTATTTGGTGGAGTCCAAACTCTGGAATCAGTTTAGCAAAAGGCGCGAGCATTGGGGGTGCTTCTGCCGGGATCATATCTGCAAGTACATTCCCAGTGTTTTGCACCATTCCCATTGGATAGGGAAAATCTGGTTCACCCCAGTAAAAATCGTTAACGGCGATCGTCTTTTGAAAGTGTGCTTTGTTGGGTTCAAAATGGATTGACAAAAGCGCAAATTCCTGCTGCTTCATCAAATTTCGCCCCACCTGATCGGAACTGTTCGCCAGTCCGTTAGGATGTTTGTCGTTTGCAGAACGCAACAGCAGGGCAGCAGAGTTGATCGCCCCACAAGCAACCACAACAATATCTGCCGAGAAGTGATGCAAATCGCCGTTGACATCGGTTTCGACTGCGGTTATTTCCCGCCCAGACTCACTTGTATGCAGTTTCAAAACCTTGGCTTTCGTCAACAACGTTATATTTGAGCGATCGCGGATGGGACGAAGAGTATTGACTTCAGCATCAGCTTTGGCATGAACAAGACAGGGAAAACCGTCATGGGTATCGCAGCGAATACAGGGACTGTTGCTAAAGTCAACCTCGTTTATCTTCATTCCCATCGGCAGATGGAATGGGTAGTAGCCCAATTGTTTGATGCAGTCAGAAATTTCCTGCATATCTGGCTCATGACTGACTGCAGGATAGGGATATGGCTCGCTGCGAGGCGGATCAGTTGGATCTTCGCCTTGCTGTGCATGAACATCATACAACTTTTCTGCCTGAGTGTAGTACGGCTCAAAGTCCTGATATTTCAATTCCCAGGCAGGAGAAATGCCGTCTTTGTGGATCACCTGCTCGAAATCTCGTTCTCGCAGTCGTAATAACGCTGAACCATACAATTTAGTATTGCCACCTACCCAGTAGCCAGTTTGCGGACGAAAGGCTTTACCATCTTTGTCATACCAATGTTCGTCCGTGTGGTATCGTTCTTTCTGGTAAACCTCTGACGCAGTCCAATTTTCTTTTTCTCTGGGTAAAAAATCACCCCGCTCTAACACTAGAATTTTCTTACCTGTTGGTGCTAGGCGATAGGCTAGGGTTCCACCTCCTGCACCAGTACCAATAATGATAATGTCATAGCGATCGCTTGTAGTAATCATGTTATTTAACAGTTATCTGCTTCTTCCGGTGGTTGTTTTATAAGAGTTGTCCTTTTCCAACTTCACAAAAACGTATTTTTTGTGAATCAATGCGATACTGGCTGGGCATCAATTTTGAAGCTAAATAGCACATACAATTTTTACCGCAAGTCTTGCCCATTATGATATGTGGGGTTGCGGTTCCATTGGTCTACGCTAAAGTATAGTACTGTTGCAGCAGATGCCAGGGCATTTTTTCTTAACACTCAATTTTTTTATCTATTGATACTTTCATACCTATTTTTTAAAGACTTTTTTCTTTTTTTCATTTTTCATCTTAATTAATTTAATAATATTTTTTTAATCTCTTCTTAACCTGAAAATCATAAATTACTCTCACACTTTTTTGATATGCTCACGTTAAAACTTATAATACAGTATTTCTTCCGCCTAATGGCTTAGTCTTTATTTCTATCTCTAGAGATACTTATGTTTCACTTCAGTTTCATTTTTGTAAAAATATCCGAAAAGGAGGGATACCTAGTTATTGAGAAAAATTCTAAGAAATTTCCTCAAGATATTTGCATATTTCTATCTACGGTTTGAGGTAAATTGATATCAATGAAATAACAATTAGCATGGTCAAGGAAGCTGTCATTGTCATCAACAACCAAATTAAAAGGCAAGAGATATTTATGCCTGAAGTTATAGAGATTTATGATGATCGCATGTCTCAACTTGTGCGTCCAGATGCTACACTTCAAAAGCTTGCTGACGGCGCAGTTCATAGCGAAGGTCCGGTTTATTTTCACGAAGACGACAGTGTAATATGGAGTGATGCTCATGGTAATCGCTTATTCCGTTGGAACAAAAGCGATGGTATGAGCGTTGTGCGAGATCCATCAAATTATCAAAGTGGTAATTATCGAGATTTAGAAGGTCGTTTGGTTGCGTGTTTGTCAGGCGATCGCGCTATAATTCGCCGCGAACACAACGGTGAGTGGAAAATTTTAGTAGATCGTTATCAAGGTAACCGCCTCAATAGCCCCAATGACTTAGTAGTCAAGCGCGACGGTACAATCTGGTTTACCGATCCACCCTATGGACTGACTCAGCCAAACCAAGGATATGGGGGTAAAGAAGAACAAGCCGGAAGTTATGTGTTTCGTTTCGATCCAGCAACGGGTGAAATTTATCCAGTCGTAACGGACATGGAACGCCCTAATGGGCTATGCTTTAGTCCAGATGAAAGTTTATTGTATGTATCGGATACCTCAGAATTCGATTATCCTCAAGGACATCATTATATCCGTGTATATACGGTTGTTGAAGGTCAGCGAGCGACTGATGGTCGGGTGTTTGCAGTCATTGAACCAGGACAACCCGACGGGTTCCGTGTAGACGAACACGGCAATATTTTTACTAGTTCTCAGGATAGCGTGCAGGTGTTTGCAGCTGATGGTACTCGCTTGGGAAAAATCCTAGTACCGGAAACCTCTACTAACCTTACCTTCGGGGGACAGGAACGCGATCGCTTATTTATCACAGCTGGCAAATCTTTATATGCCATCTACCTTAATACTCGTGGGGTGCAACAATGATTTACAAATATGCGATCGCCTTCGCAATATCTTTTTTCTTCGCTGCATCAAATCTCCCCAAGCTAGGTTTAAACTTAGTCAGTTCACTCAATACTGTGTACCCGGACGGACTCCCAGGCTTAGTGCTTTTACTACTGCGAGTCAGCGTTGGCGGGTTATTTTTACTACACGGCTACCCCAAGATAACTCACCTGCGACAGTGGGCTGAGTCTCTGAAAATGCCTGTTTTTATGTGCTTTCTCTCAGCTGCGTCCATGTTAGGTGGCGGAATTTTTCTGATTATTGGATTTCTTACACTCTTGGCAACTTTGCCTATTTTCTGCTCAATGGCGTTCGCAGCATATTTAGACATTTCTGGAGGTAAACCTTTTGTAAGTCAAGATCCATATTTAATTCCTGAAGGACAGTATAAAGGTCCCAACGGAATAGGTGAACCGCCAAGTTGGGAAAAGGCATTTATGTACTGTGTAATGCTGATCGCGATCGCGGTTTTGGGTCCAGGTGCGTATTCGCTGGATGCTGTCATTTTTGGACGGTGACAATTATCGAACAATTAATATCAAAACTTATAGCTGATTCACCTCAAAAGACATATTCCTCTACACAGTTCTATCTGGCTAAAATTCTGTAAGAGGCGCTGATAATAGTACTTTTTTCATTTACAATCGCCAGCCTAATAAATGCCATCTACAGATAAACGTCCTTTCAGTTGGTTGTTACAACAGTTTCAACTCAAGCCAGGTAAGCCCGCCATTTTCTCCGGATTGCGTAGCCTTATTATACTAGGTGTGCCGATTGGAGTTGGAGTCATTACAGGTAATGGTGCTACAAGCGCGATCGCCACTATGGCAGCTTGGTTCGTTGGTATGGTAAATGTTGACGGAACCTATCGCCAGAGAGCAACTGCTATGATAGCAGCCACTGTGGCGCTGACTACGGTGTTCCTGATCGCGAGTCTGGTTAGCAGTCATCTGGCTTTAGCAGTCCCAACGACGTTCGTTGTGATATTTATAGCAGGTTTAGCAGGATTGTATGGCAGCGTCGCTGCATCTGTTAGCTTGGTGACTTCGATCATGTTTGTGATCTCGCTTGCTAAATTTGCTTCATTTTCCAATTTCTCTACTCTTATTCAACACTGCGCGCTATGTCTGGCTGGTGGAACATGGACAACTGTGTTGTTATTAGGAGTATGGGTGATGCGTCCTAACGTACCTGCAATGGAGGTAGTCGCTAACTGTTATCTCTCGTTGAGTAATTTTATAGACTTGGCAAGCCAGAGAACATTAAATCCAAAGAACCGTCAGGAGTGGGAACAGCGATTTTTGCAAGCGCAAGATACTGTTATTCAAGATTTGACATCTGCCCGTAGCGTCTGGACAACTATATGGACTAGGCAAAAAGGAGCTGATTTGCGGGGAAATAGCTTACTGTTGTTGATCGAGGATGTAAATCAAATTGTGAATTCTGTTGTAGCACTGAGGGAACTGTTGGTGATTGCATCTGAACATCAACTATTTTCTCGGTTAGACAAAGAAATTCAGCAAGTCATACAACAGTTGGCAATTGCTTTGAAAGTGTTGTCAAAAGCAATCACCAAAGGAAAAAACTCACCTCACCTGGGAGATCTGGATCGGACGGTTGAAGCACTAGAACATCAGTACAAAGTTCTGCGTTCTCAAGTCCTCAATCAAAAGATAAATGTTCAGACAGACGAATATTCCGATCTACTCAACCTTGAAAAGATTACAGCCAGTCTTAAAAACCTGGCACAGCAAATTCATACTGATGCGGATATTGTTACAGATTTAAGACAGGGAAAACAGCGCAGCATTGCCCAGCGAGACATTTCCCCTCCAGCACAGTCAGAACATTCTACAATTATTGATACACTGCGGAATAACTTTACTTTTGATTCAGTTTTGTTTCGTCATGCGTTGCGCCTAGCACTGATCACAACCCTGGCTGAATTACTTGCCTCACTATTGCAACTACCTAGAGGTTACTGGATAACCCTAACTGCTTTAGTTGCGCTTAAGCCCAACTATGGTGGAACATCCGAGACAACAATACAAAGAGTCATCGGTACTATTTTGGGTGGAATTATTGGGATTATTCTGGTCTTATTAGTTAAGAATTCTTTGGCGATTGCAGTCTGCTTCCTGCTGCTCGTGTTTACTGCTATGTCAGTGCGACCATTAAGCTATAACATATTTACCATACTGCTGACTCCCGCCATCATCTTGCTACTTCATCTTATTAGTGCAGGTGGCTGGCAGGTTGGAGTATTGCGTATCGTTGATAGCTTGGTTGGGGGTGTTTTAGCACTGGTTGGCAGCTATTTGCTTTTCCCCCGTTGGGAACGACACCAACTTCCTGCACAACTGGAAAAGACCATTCGAGCAAATCTTACCTACTTTCAACAGGTGATTGCTAACTATCTCCATCCACACCAGGATGCATCAGCTGATTCTATTAATATGCTACGCCATCAAGCGGCATTAGAAAACGTCAACGCTGCCGCCGCCGCTCAACGATTGTTCAGCGAACCTCGTCACATCCAGGGAGAAATCGAACCTGTAATGACGCTGATGGTATACATTCGTGGCTTTTTCAGTTCGGTGACAACTCTGGCAGAACATCTGCGGGAATTCAGTGGTGAGTACCAATTTACTGAACTCAAACCACTTGCCGATACCATTATCCAAATTTTGGAAAACTTAGCAGATGCCCTTAGACAAGGACAGCCACCCCAACAGTTACCAGCGCTGGATAGCTATCTTGAAGCAATTCACAACCAAATTCAACAGCTACATACCGCTCGTATATTAGAAATTGCCAGAAGTTGTAACACTTTAACTCCCACATTACAAGCCGTTCGAGAACAAACTCCTCTATCCTTAGAACTAGATCGAATTGTTAATGAAATTAAAGTTATGCACTGTGTCGTTGCTCGTCTGCAGGAATAGTTTTATAAGGAAAATACCGAAAACCTAGTTCATTCCTATGCCGCCACAGCCCACTCAAGTTGTTCATAGCCCACACCGCCGCCGCATAGACTCCTGTCACCTTTATGAATCCATACAAACACAGCATCTAACACCATCTGCCAGCAGTATTTGCGCCGCATGTCCAACTTCCCCATCCCATGCTCTATTGCCCATTTCTTGACCAGTTTGGTATCTAGTAGGCTCAGCAGGTCTTTCACGTTATGGCGCAGCATATTTATTGTGACTTTATTGAAAGTTTTGGTAATATGTTTGTACATGATAAATATCCAAGCCGATAATTAACGTCCTGGTCTGGGTATTATTCAAATCCTACTGCCAAACTTTTTCTAGGAGTGGTGGCGGTGGTTATTAACCTTTGTATTTATTAAACCTCTTTTATAATAGGTTAACCTATTTTCTAAGTCAAGAGTAAAAAATATATTTTTATGTCACACACTTATGGTAAAGCAGTAAAAGGTCACCGAGGCTTTGTATCACAAGGTAAGGATATTGGTGGCGACGTTAAAGTTATTGGTTGTAAGTTCCCACCTGAAGTTGATGCAGTCTTAAGGACTCTTCCTAACCGCTCAGAGAAGCTTCGGCAGTGGGTTATTCGATGTATGCTCGAAGAGGGTCTGCTTGACCAACATTCATCAACTCAGTCTCCCAACAGCTAGTTAATTCTAGTACAGCTATTAATAAAGATAGATTCTTGGGCGGACACCTGGAACAATGTCTGCCCCTTTTGCTTTGGTAAACCACCAAGTGCGATCTGCCGAAGGCAGCAGCGTTTGCGCAGCGCCCCCTTAGGGGCTAGCTATCGCCCGTATGTTGCCCAACCCTGCGGAGCAGGCTCCCCCAAAGCTCCGCTTTGGGGGAGCCTGTTCTTTCACAACAGGCTCGGCAACAGGGCGCGCTTTGCGATCGCCTACCAAAAACAAGTAGCCCATTTCTAGATACAGTTGCGAAAAAAAATATTGTTAATTCCTTCACTCACTGTTGGTAATATATTTGCACCCAACAGAAAACCGCTACAGCTGCTTGTGTCTGAGCGTGTATGTTTCTATTGTGATGCTGATCTAGCCCCGTTAAACAAAGTCAAGAGGTTACTAATATGAGAAGCAGGATGCTGGTTTTGGCTGTTGGAGCTTTATTAACTAGCTTTGAAGTTAGTATTTCTCAAGTGGTTTTGGCTGCAGTCCCTGTAGAAGGCAAGAACGGTGTAGTAACCACCTCGCAAAAATATGCATCGGAAGTTGGGTTACAGATTCTCAAAGATGGTGGTAACGCCATAGACGCAGCTGTTGCTGTTGGGTATGCATTAGCAGTGGTTGATCCCTGCTGTGGCAATATTGGTGGCGGTGGATTCATGACGATCCATTTGGCTAACGGTAAAAATACGTTTATCAATTTTCGAGAGAAGGCACCATTAGCAGCAAAACCGAATTTATACCTCGATCAAAACGGCAATGTGATCCCCAAGTTGAGTACTACTGGTTATCTTGCTGTCGGCGTTCCGGGCACAGTTTTAGGACTTGAGCGGGCACTCACAAAATATGGAACTATGAGTCGCAAGCAAGTGATGCTTCCGGCGATTCGGCTAGCCGAGAAGGGTTATGTTTTGCAGGAGGGAGACATAAAAAACCTAAGTCCGAAGACTGCAAACTTTGCATCTGAGCCGAACGTCGCCGCCATTTTTTTGAAAAACGGTAAGACTCCATATCAAGTAGGCGATCGCTTGGTACAGAAAAACTTGGCTAAGGTTCTATCGCTGATTGCAACTAAGGGATCGCAGGCTTTCTACAAAGGATCTATTGCTGATGAATTGGTAAAAGCTAGCTCAGAAAATAAGGGGATTCTGACTAAAAAGGACTTAGCCAATTACACCGTGGAAGAAACACAGCCACTCAGGTGTAACTACCGAGGTTATGACATTATTTCTTCCCCACCTCCGGGAGGCGGGATTGTTGTTTGTCAGATGCTAAATATTTTGGAAGGCTACCCGCTTTCTAAGTTGGGGTTCCGCTCACCTACAAGTGTGCAACGCATATTGGAAACAATGTTGTATGCTTACGGCGACCGAAATACTTACTTAGGAGATCCGAACTTTATCAAAATTCCCCTGGATCGATTACTTTCTAAAGACTACGCGGCTAGTATTCGCAATAAGATCCCCGAATCTGGTGCTACCCCACCTTGCCAAGTCAACTCTTGTGCAACTACAAAGGAGGGGACTAACACCACTCATTACTCAATCGTTGATAAATATGGCAACGCAGTAGGGGTAACTTATACAATTAATGCTCTGTTTGGGGCTGGCGTGATTGCTGGTAATACAGGTTTCCTCCTGAACAATGAGATGGACGACTTTACATCAAAACCAGGAGTGGCGAATTTATTTGGCTTAGTGCAAGGAAGTCAAAATGCAATTCAACCTGGTAAGCGACCTCAAAGTTCTATGAGTCCAACCATTGTGTTGAAAAATGGTAAAGTTTTTATGGTCACTGGTAGCCCTGGAGGTTCAAGGATTACCACAATTGTTCTAAATGTCATCACTAACGTGATCGACTACGGCTTTAATATTCAAGATGCTGTAGACTATCCTCGCTTTCATTATCAAGGCTTGCCCAATTCGATCTACCTTGAACAAGGTTCCTTGTCACCTGACACTATACAGTCGCTATCACAAATGGGATTCAAATTTAAGAATGAAACCCTGACTTGGGGGGCATCAGAGTCGATCTTGGTGGACCCTACAACTGGTTTGTTCTACGGTGCTAGCGATCAGCGCAGACCAGCAAGTGCAGCTCTTGCGTTCTGAATTCAAATTTTAAGTCAGTTGGCTTTTGTTTGACCCAGTTGTCAGCTTAATTATCGTTACAGTGTTGGATTGCAATACTGGATATAAGTTATAGTTATTGACACTCCCCTGCCGTCATGCGAGGGGATTCTGTAATCTACGTCAGAACTTGCTCTACCAGGCTCGCACCCTTCGGGCGTGACCGGAGGTCACGCTGCGCTAACGCAGTCGCCTAGGTCGGGAGATCCTCCTACAGCGCTGTCTCACTAAGTAGCGTAGAGGTTCCAACTCCAGAGCGCGTTACTTCGGGATTGCCCATGAAATCGCAATTATGCACTGTACAATCGCTCGTCTGCAAAAATGACCTTTTGATAAGTGCGAGCGTACTTATTTATTATTTGATAAGTAAACAAAGATATGAAGATTGTTCAAGAAGTATCCTTAATAAGTCTTGGTAGCTTTGAAGAATCAAACGATTGGTCTATCATTCGCTCCGAAATCCGTAATGCTGTCTCTCTAATCGTACATCCTTCCAATACACTTAGCTTTACAATCAATCCAATAAGACATGGTAATGGTGTGAAGCCAATCAAAGAAGCTTGCATGATTGCCTTGAAGGATAGATTTGGATGGAGGCTTGAAACTTCAATCAATTATGCTACTAAATCACCAGGTAAAGTAGATGCAACAAAAGTTATTGATAATTACCTTTTCGCTCTTGAGTGGGAAACTGGTAACATTTCTTCAAGCCACCGAGCAGTTAATAAATTAGTTTTAGGACTATTACGTAGTGTTTTTCTTGGTGCTGCTTTGGTACTTCCTAGCAGAAAGTTATATCCTTACTTAACTGATCGAATCGGCAACTTTGAAGAATTAGAACCGTACTTTGATGTTTGGCGGGCAGTCAGAATCGAAGAGGGTTTTCTTGCAATCTTTGTAATTGAACACGATCAAATTGACAGCAATGTCCCCACAATTACTAAAGGAACAGATGGTCGTGCATTGATCTGAAGTTATTCTGTATAGATAATTATTGTGTAGATTAGGGAAGCTATGATTGTGACGCAGTTTTTTTGTGCGGCTTCAATCTCTTGTTTCCTCTTGCTGATTCCCATTCCTCTGTAATTCCGTTAGCTAGATTAGTCAGCCGATCCACTGCAGGAGCTATGTCGCCAATTTCTGAGCCAATCCAGTAACGGTGTAGTTTTTCCGCCGCATAGAATGTGGTGCCAGCTCCTCCAAATGGATCAACCACAATTTGTCCTGGATTAGATGCCATTGCAATAATACGCTCTAGCATAATAGGAGCGAGTTCGTTAGGAACTCGTTTTTTGTGCTGACGATGCCGAACTGGTGGAATGTCAGTCCACATTTCCTCTGTTAATGTCCATAAGACTTCGGTAGGATCAGCCTCAACAGCATCTTCCCAAACATCTTCTGGCTCATCCCACACATCCATTAAGTTAATGCCCTTTTCATTCAATTTTTTGCGATGTCCACCATAATCACGAATTTCTCCACCGCAATGGCGACAAACTTGAATGGGTGTATATATCTTGTTGAAAACCGCTGGTTCTCCTTTGGTGTAATAAAGTAGTCCGTAGTGAGCGGGAGACATCTTTTTGCCTCTAGGAAAGGCTTTTGGCATTCTGCAAGCTATCCAATGCCTAAACCACATCCCTCGTTGATTGAGATATGCACCATACTCTATGCACCATCTAGGGAGATTGAATACAAATAAACTTCCACCTGGTTTAAGTACTCGAATACTCTCACAAAGCCACAGATGCGACCAAGCTAAATACTTCTCCGTCTCCATACGATCGCTTACACCTTCACCATATTCTTTACCAAGATTAAAGGGTGGATCGGCAAAAATGACATCTACAGACTCATTGGGTAATGCTGACAAGAGTTTAAGACAGTCTCCTTGGTAAAGAATACCATGCTTACTTGTATACACCTGTCGTAGTCCCTGCTGAGTAGCAACTGATGTCGCAATCAGTTGAAAGGGGAGCATCTATGTAACCTTTCTTACGTCTATTTTAGTTAATTTTAGTTTACAAACTCTATTGACAATTGTCAATAGAGTCTGTATGAGAAGTTGTACTACGTGGTTGATAAGGCTTGCCAGTAGGTTGATTTTTGTATTTTTCTATCTCATTAGCTTCTAGATAGTAATAACGCCCAAGTTTGGAAGCTACGATCTGTCCATTTTTAATTAAGTCATGAACTCGCTGACGGGTTACACCGAGTAGCTTGGCAGTTTGAGCTACAGAGAGTAGTTCAGGACTGTTATTTGAAGAAGAGTATGTCATAGAATAAGCTCAGAGAATGCTATGGTCTCACAAATAAATTTTCCAAAATATTGCATTCTCAAGCGTAACTTAACTGCTGTCAGCGAAGCACATCATAAAAAGGCGGGTTAACAGGCTAAAATTTTGTTGCATTAGACGGCTAGTCTTAATCCACAAATTGATCTGCTATTGGATTTATTCCTCAATCAGCAACATCGCGTGTCCATCAGGATCTTTAACTAAACAACCCTGACGGTAAGGACTTGCACTATCTGTAAACTGCACGATCGCCGACGATACAAACTGCACACCCGAAAGTCGCAGCGTCTCTACAGCCTGCTCAATATCATTAACAACAAGTTCAAGCTGCATATGTGCAGTCTCGCTACTTTTCCAATCGCTCGGCATTGGGCGACCATTTCCAGGCACAATATAATCCAACATTTCAATTCCTAAACCGCCTTGAATTGGTCGCAGTGGTGTCACTTGGACTTTGGCTTCTGGTAAACCATCAAGGTGGGCTTGGGTTTCTCCCTGATTGAGACTACCGCCATCAATTTGCATTCCTAGAGTATCGCGGTAGAAGTTGAGACTTTGCTCGGTGTTTGCAATAGCGATCGCACTATGATCAATTCCCAAAAATAAGTTCTCTGTGTCCTGATGCCATTTATCTTGTCCTTTGTCAGCAGGAAACCAAATGAGTTCTAAATTGTGACCGTCAGGATCTTTAAACTTAAAGGCTCGTACACCCGCAGATGCTTTATTATCAGGTGGTATTGTCTGCGGTTCCACTGAAATAGGTTCAATGGGAAATGAACGCAGATGAGCATAAGCACGATCCATATCACTGACTGCGATCGCAAAATGTTGAAACCACAAATCATTGCTTCGGGAATCGCTGGGGATTAATTTTCCCTCAACATTGAGATAGTGCATCAATTCGATGAGTTCATCACCTAATTGTAAAGTAATAATGCGAATGTTTGCTGTTTCAACACCTTCAAGGTCACCATAATCTTGTCCGGCAACTGTGATATCTGAAACCACTTTAAAACCGAGTGCTTGGGTGTAGAAATTTAAAGAGCGATCGCCATCTGTCACCGTTAATCCAATGGCGCGAATTCTTTGCACCTGTATTTTATTATTTATAACCATCTTGAAAAATTGTAATTTTTATTTTTACTGAAAACTCTTAATATTATGTAGATTTTATATGTAAATACGTGATTTTCATCAAATTATCCAAAAATTACTGATCAACGTCATGGTAATAATTAAAGACACACAATGGACGGCATCCCGCTGTGCTAACAATAGTCATAATAGTTAAATAATCACGATAACATTTTCTGCAATAATAGATTACTGATCAATTATAATTTATGATATGATTTGTGCTGAGTTTTTAAACTTCATGCATTAAAATTTTAATTCAATCATGCATAATTTTTTTATAGCTCTTAAGATAGAGATATTTATTACTCCAATGGTTATAAGCGATCGCCACTGCAAACACCTAATATTTATGCCATTACCACATAAATAGCTATAAAAAGCTGTAATAATTCAATCATAATAAAATTATAAATGCATGATTATACCAGTTTTTTGATATTAAAAATACTAAAATACAAACATTTCCCCGCGTTATGAGTTATTCGCCTTACTTGCTTAAAGGTCAAAAAGCACTCGTGACCGGTGCTAGTTCTGGCATCGGTGAAGGTGTAGCCCGTCATTTAGCTGCATGTGGTGTGGTATGACGTTGTATCCAGGTTTTACGGAGAATGGTTGAACTGTTATGCCTACAAAAGTTAGTGTCAATTCTGGTTTAATAACAATTAACGATGGTTCCTGCTTTCTGGTAACAGCTTGCAATGGTTCTATTAACGAAAATAAAGCTCAAGGCTTTTTTGTTCAGGATACACGTCTAATTTCTTACTATGAAATTTCTCTCAATCGCCATCAACTTGAGCTACTAGCTTCTAGCAATATCACTCATCATAGTGCGCTTTACCAATTTACTAACCCGCAATTTTCTACTGTTAAGGGTGTTTTACCTTCAGGTAGTTTACTCGTAACTATTCGCCGCGACATTGTGGGAGAAATGTATGAAGAGATTGATATAACCAATTATCACGGGGAAACTGTTCAGTTTCAATTAATGCTAGCTATTCGCTCGGATTTTGCGGATATATTTGATGTGAAATCACACCAAGTATTGACGCGGGGAGAAACACAAACAACATGGAAAGATGGTGTACTCACTAGTGAATATCGAAACGGAGAATTTTCGCGAGGCATTATAACTAAGCCAGTTGATTCCACCTCAAAAGCGAGATATGCCAATGGTCGTTTAATGTTTGATGTGGCGATCGCTCCCGGTGAATCATGGCACACTTCTATCAACTTTATAGCTAAAGTCAATGGAAATGTCCTCAAACCTGAAGATAGCGGTGCTGTATCTCAAAACACAAAAGCCGCAAAGGTAAAGGACGAGTGTGTGATTAATGCCACAATAATGCGATCGTCCAATGCCGAAATTGCCGGATTTTATGAGCAGGCACTCATCGATATGGCAGCGTTGCGGATTGAGGTGGATGACAAGGAGCAGAAATTTTGGATGCCTGCTGCTGGTATTCCTTGGTTTGTTGCCGTCTTTGGACGCGACTCAATTATTACCAGCTTGCAAACAATGGCAGTTTATCACGAATTTGCTCGTGGCACATTGCTGAGACTAGCTCAGTTACAAGCAACTGAGTTAGATGACTGGCACGATGCCGAACCTGGTAAAATGCTGCATGAATTGCGTCAAGATGAGTTAACTAAACTACATCAACTACCGTACAGTCCCTATTACGGAACAGTAGATACTACTATTCTCTGGATTGTGACTCTTGCTGAAGCTTATCACTGGAATGGCAATTTAGCTATGCTCAATGAGTGCCGATCGCCATTTGAAAAAGCACTAACTTGGATTGATAAATACGGTGATTTTGATGACGATGGGTTTGTAGAGTATTTAACTCGTTCTACCCACGGATTACGCAATCAAGGCTGGAAAGATTCGGGTGACTCGATGGTTTACCCGGATGGTAAGTTAGTTGAGCCACCAATTGCATTATGTGAGGTGCAAGGTTACGTTTACGATGCTTGGCTAAAAGCAGCTTTAATTTATGAAGTGTGGGGAGAACAAGAGCAAGCGAACAAGCTACGTCAAAAAGCACAGCAACTTTATCAACGATTTAATGATTGCTTTTGGATGGAGTCGGAAGAGTTTTACTGTTTAGGATTAGATAGTAAGAAGCAGCAAATCCAATCAATTACCTCAAATCCCGGTCAATTGCTATGGTCTGGAATTGTACCAAAAGAAAGGGCGCAGAAGATAGCCGAACGACTTTTTCAACAAGATATGTGGTGTGGTTGGGGTGTGCGGACTTTAAGTGCCAAAAATCCAGCATATAACCCAATTAGTTATCAACGGGGTAGTGTTTGGCCTCATGATAACTCTATCATCGCGGCTGGATTAAAAAAATACGGCTATCACGAAGAAGCTAACCGCATCGCTGAGGGAATATTTGCGGCTGCGAGTTATTTTCAAGCCGGAAGAATGCCAGAACTGTTTGCAGGAATTGAACGCCGAGAGGATAACTTTCCAGTGCCTTATCCAGATGCAAATATACCTCAAGCATGGGCGGCTGGTTCAATTTTCTTACTCATCCGGAGTATTTTGGGACTCGAAGCCGATGCATCACAGCGACATTTAAAAGTACAGCCTTCACTTCCAGAATGGTTGGCAGATTTAGAACTGACAAATCTAGCTGTGGGAGAAGCTATCGTTGGATTGCGTTTTTGGCGAGAGGCTGAACAAACCCGATGGGAAGTTACTCATAAAAAAGGCGAGTTACAAGTTTCTGAATAGTTAATATTATTTACCCGAATGGCATCTGATTCATCTAAGAAAACTATCTTTGTAGCGATGGGTGCTAACTTAGCGATCGCCATCACTAAATTTATCGCCGCCGCCTTTACTGGCAGTTCAGCTATGATATCTGAAGGTATTCATTCTCTGGTAGATACTAGCGATCAACTTTTACTACTGCTAGGAATTCGCATGAGCAAAAAGCCAGCAGATGATAGCCATCCCTTCGGTTACGGTCAAGAACTTTACTTTTGGACTTTAATTGTTGCTATCCTCATTTTTGCCATTGGTGGCGGAATGTCTATTTATGAAGGAATTTCTCATTTAATTCATCCTAGCCCTTTAGAAGACCCAATGTGGAATTATATCGTACTGGGTCTGGCGATAGTATTCGAGGGTTATTCTTGGACTGTTGCGTTAAAAGAATTTTTGCCAACCAAGGGCAATCAAAGTTTTTGGCAAGCAATTAAAAGCAGTAAAGATCCGACTGTATTCACCGTCTTATTTGAGGATACTGCTGCTATTTTAGGTCTGCTTGTTGCCTTAGTAGGAATCTTCTTGGGACATTTCTTTAACAATCCTTATTTTGATGGTGTTGCCTCTATTATTATTGGTGTTCTCTTGGCGGTAGTAGCAGTATTATTAGCTCGTGAAAGTAAAGGATTATTAGTTGGTGAGAGCGCTAATCCTCATACTATAGCGAATATTCGATCTTTAGCAAAAACAGAGCCTAATGTGCAAGACGTCATGCGTGTGCTAACAATGCAGCTTTCACCACAGGAAGTCTTACTGAACTTAGAAATTCAATTTTGCAAACATTTATCAGGTGAGGAGATAGCATTAACGGTGGAGCGTTTGGAAGAAAAAATTCGCCTTTCTCATCCGGAAATCAAGCAAATTTTTATTGAAGCCAAATCTTTGGCTGCTACTCGTAAATCTTCTTGACTCCTGAATTTTGTCTTCTGACTCTTTCTTATCGGTATCACAAGCGCAAAGTTATGAATAGTGAACAACTTGATAACCCATCACCCCAGTCTACCGGATCTCAAGCCTTGCATTCCCATGAGAATCCAACACAACCGACAATTGATTACTGGCATGTCTGGACTGACGAAGACGGTGTAAGTCACCAGTCCCGTTCTCAAATTCAGGACTTCATCCAGAAAGGTATAGCCCCGGATACCTCGCCTCAGTGGCTGTCTAAATTAAAGCAGTCTGGTGCCACAATCACTTTTACTGTGTTACCCGTAGGATGGGTTGGCAGCTGGCATGAGAACCCGAAGCCCCAGTGGATTATCCCTTTGTCAGGACGCTGGTTTGTGGAGACTATGGACGGGCAGCGAGTAGAAATGGGTCCTGGTGAAATTTCATTTGGACAAGACCAAGGCACAAAAGCGGACGCGCAAGGTCAGAAAGGTCACTTATCTGGTACAGTAGGCGATGCGCCAGCTGTTCTGATATTGGTGCAATTTGAAGAGATACCAAGCATGGAGTAGCCCCAGCAACTCTATGCGATCAAGCAAGCTAAAGGCATTGGGCGAAGATTACTCAGCACTCATGGAATTAGCTCAACCCTAATTTGGTTCGCGCTTGATAAAACAGTAAAGACTTTGAGAGCAAAAGGTGTAACTTCTATTTAATTTGGGAATATCGAAACCTTCAGAATCCCGGTTTCTCCAAGAAACCGGGATTCTCCTTTCTCCCGAATTATTCAGGAGTGGTATATCTAAAATCTGGTTCAGAATTCCAGGGACCGCGCCGATCAATTTCTACCTTGCCATTAGCGACTTTTGCGTCATTTTGAACTTCAATAGGCATATTTCAACGAAATTTATCTATCATTTTACTCATATTTCTTCTAGGTTATGGCGTCGGTATAACAAAGTGATGACAAAATTGTGTCATTTTCTTATTACTGGTACTAAATATTCACAGTATGATTGGTTAGATATTACCAAACATTGGATCTGTGACCTCGATCAACAAATTAAGCGCTTTCATAAACATATTTAAAAAGGATAGTCTTACTTTCATTCAGCAACGTAGAAAATTGTGAGGTTTTGTGTTAAATAAAAATAATCGAACAGTATCTATAAACACATATAAATGAAATCAGAATGAAATTAGACTATATAATTAGTAAGAAATATTTTTAATACCATTAGGTAGACGCGATCGCATTCTTCATTTCTTAAAGTAAAGGCAAAGAGGTATAAATACTGCCTCATATACAATCTATTGCTTTAGGAGTTGAATAATGACCACAACTAAAAATCACCAATCCTTGCTGGAAACTTGCATTCAGAATTGTTTGGATTGCCTACACGACTGCGAATACTGCGCCAATGCCTGTTTAAGTAGTGACATAGTGTAGATGATGGCTGAATGTATTAAGCTGTGTCCGGATTGCGCTGACACTTGCAGTCTCTGCGCTCGTTTGATGTCTCGTAATTCAGTACTCCATGCTCAAATGTGCAGTGTTTGTGCTACAGCTTGCGAACACTGTGCTAGCGAGTGCGAAAAACATAATAGTGACCACACTGCAAGCGCTGCGCTGATTCTTGTCGCCAAATGGCTGCGGCAATGGCGTAAATACACGATAACTTGTGCTGCCTAGGTTGAGCGTTGATCAAAAAAGTCAGGTTTTGGGCAGTATTGTCATTTAGGCGATGGGCGATTGCCCTTTGGGCAGACGCCTGCATGCGTATCGCCACCTTTCTCATCTGTTTTTTCTTTACTAAAGTTATCACAACTGTTATTGTAATTAATTTAGACATGTTATCTAAAGGCAGCCATCCTTATTTTCTGACTACCCAGCCATGTAACCCAAACCATCCGCTATTTATATTTCTACCAGGAATGGATGAGACTGGAAAGGAATCAATTTGCATTCAAACAGCAGGTTTAGAAGTGGCTTTTGATGTACGTTCTTTTGTGATTCCACCTGATGAATTAACAACTTGGGATGAAATGACAGAAGAATTAGCATCTTTAATTCAGATAGAACTCGAAAAAGCACCACGCTCATCTGTTTACCTCTGTGGCGAATCATTTGGAGGTTGTTTAGCGTTGAAGGTTTTAGAGAAATTTCCTCAATTATTTACGAAGGTTATTTTAATTAACTCTGCTTCTTCATTTCATCGTGTACCTTGGCTGAATTTTGGTTCAATGTTATTTCCTTATACACCTAAATTCTTTTATAAAATATCTTCATTTGTAGCTTTGCCTTTTTTAGCTCATTTAAATCGCCTTTCACCCGCCGGAAAACAAGCTTTATTACAATCAACCAGTTCTGCACCTAAAAAAACTGCTAGTCAGCGTTTATCTTTAATGAGAGAGTTTGAGCTTGACGAGAAAAAACTTTCTCAAATAACTCAAAGAGTCTTATTAATTGGTAGTAAGGAAGACCGACTTTTACCTTCAGAAGCAGAGGCACAACATTTAGCTAAAATTTTTCCCAATTCTCAATTAGTAATTTTACCAGACAGCGGTCATGCTTGTTTGGTAGAAGCGGATACTAATCTTTATCAAATATTGTTATCTGAGAAATTTATCGATGTGTCATGTATTTAAATAAACGAAATTGGAGAAAATTAGCTATGTTTCGTTTTATGGAACCCTTTAGGGCATAGAGTGTCAAAATCTATATTGCCGATAAACCTCACTCGCAGCCCGATGCACTAAGGAATGACGATACACAAGTGATTTGAGATCATCAGCATATCCACCACCAATCACGCAAGCAACTCTATAGCCAGCAGCAATACAAGTACCCAAAACTTGCATTTCTCGGCGGTATAAACCAGTATCAGTTAAAGCTAATTTTCCTAGCTTGTCCCCGACATGAGGATCAACACCAGCATCGTACAACACTAAATCTGGCTTAACCTCAGATAACAAATCTGGTAAGTATTTAGCTAATGTTTGCAGATAAGCATCATCTTCCATCCCCACAGGTAGGGGAATATCTAAGTCACTTTTTTGCTTAGTACCAGGAAAATTAACTTCGCAGTGCATAGAGAAGGTGAAAACACTATCATCGCCTTGAAAGATAAAAGCAGTACCATCCCCTTGATGTACGTCCAAATCTACAATCAAAATTTTCTGAACTAGGCGGAGTTTTTGCAATACACGAGCTGCAACTGCCAAATCATTGAAAATACAAAAACCAGATCCATAACTGGGAAAAGCGTGATGAGTACCACCAGCAGTGTTACAAGCCAAACCGTACTTTAGCGCTAATTGTGCCGTGAGAATTGTTCCACCAACGGCGACACATGTACGATTAACCAGTGAGGAACTCCAAGGTAACCCAATACGTCGCTGTGCTTTAGCATCAAGAGTGCCCTCACAATAAGCTTGAATATATTCTGAGGTGTGAACTAACTCTATTAACTCTTGTGGCGGGCGTGAGGGCAGATGAAATTGTTCTTTTTGCGCCACGCCATCTGCTAATAATAATTCGTAGAGTTGCCGAAATTTTGGCATCGGGAAGCGATGACCTTCAGGTAGTGGGGCAACGTAGTCAGGATGGTAGACTATCGGCAAGTCCATGAAGTAATTGTTGTAAAAAGTTTTAACCGCCAAAACACCAAGAATATTATCGCGTTGATTTTGTTGTTTCTACACAAAGCTAAGAAATAGGCGATATTTTTTGTCTGCTAATATAGTTTAAGTTACGTAGATTTCCACCAGTTTTGTTTACACTGGACAAGGAAACAATTGAGAATTTTAATCTCAAATCCAAAATCGAAAATTAAAAATTGTCATGATACAACATTGGATTTTGCCACTTGTATTTATCTTGGCTGGCTTGCTTGGTGGAATTATATGCGAAAAAATTATTTTTACAAGACTCAACAAATTTGTTACTAGTAGACGAATTCCGGGGAGTGGAATTATATTTCGTTCCCTAAACCGTATGCCCTTCTTCTGGTGCCTACTTGCTGGGTTGTATGCTGCAACTGTTAGTTATGGTCGTTTTGAGCAGCCAGAGGTTGCTGAATTATTAAAAAAGATTATTACTGGTGCTTTTTTGTACACAGTCACAATCGTTTTTGCCAGACTCACTGCTGGATTTGTCAATTTATTTTTTCGGAGAACAGATGGCTTTTCCGCCTCACTACTTTCTAATGTTGCTAAAACTGCCGTTATAGTTTTAGGAACATTAATTGTATTGCAAACATTAGGAGTTCAAATTACACCAATATTAACAACGTTAGGTATAGGTGGTATAGCAGTTGGTTTGGCACTTCAAGATACACTAGCAAATTTGTTTTCCGGTTTTTATTTAATTGTCTCTAAGCAAGTCAGGACAGGAGATTACGTTAAATTAGATGGTGGTGGTCATGAAGGATACGTCACAGATATAACTTGGCGAAATACGACCATAAAAGAGCTTTCTAATAACGTCATCATAGTACCAAATTCTAAGCTAGCTTCTGCTATTTTCACCAACTATCATCTCCCAGTTAAGGAAATTACATTAACCATGAACGTGGGAGTAAGTTACGATAGTGACCTTGAGCAAGTTGAAAGGGTGACTGTAAAGGTTGCTAAAGAAGTCATGGAAGAAATCGCTCCAGAATTAACAGCAAATGAACCTTATATAAGATTTAACGAATTTGCAGATTATAGTATAAATTTTACGCTTTATATGCGGGTCAATGAATTTTTTGACCAGCGCTTGGCTAGACATTTATTTGTTAAGAAATTACACAAACGCTATCAAAAAGAAGGAATTACAATTCCGTTTCCAGTCAGAAATGTTCATGTGCAAGGTAATGGAAGTCAAAATGGAGCAATGACTTTGGAATGAAAAGAAGCTGCTTTATTCCATAGCTTCGCTGTAGCATAGCGGCAGATCGCATTCACCCCCAGTTGCTTAAAGCCCGATTCTGCCAAGAGTTTACCAACAGCTGCTAGAATTCGTGCCTTTGTTTCTTCTTTATCCCGAACCATGAATCGTTCTCATCTACTTGTCACCAATTGGTGACTATGATACATTCTCACTGAGCAGTACCTTAGGATTCAGGATGCAAAAGATTTCCTTTGAGTTAGAGGTGTATTCTTTCCACATTGATTTCATTGGGCACGTGAACAACACTGTCTATATTCAGTGGATGGAAATTGGACGGACAAAACTGTTGGAAGCCGTTGGGATGCCAACGCAGCAAATTTTTCAGCAAGGGTTTGCTCCGGTTCTGGTTCAAACCAACATTACCTATAAATCGCCATTCTATTTAGGCGATCGCGTGCGGGTCCAAATGTGGATCTCTGAACTGAAGAATGCATCTGCTATTATGCAGTTCCAGTTTTATAAAGAACAAGGAACACTGGCAGCAGAAGGATGGCAAAAAGGATTGTTTGTGGATACACAAACAATGCGTCCAAGACGTTTACGCCCAGAGGAACGTTGTTTGTTCGCACCTTATGTGCATTCAACGGTGGATACTCAACTTGCTAATTCACTGGTTGATGTACCGTAAAACGATGATTATTGTTTGTTGGATATTGTTTGGTTTAGTAGGTGCAATTTCGTTTCTTCTTGCTTCATTTTCCATAGACAATTGCTTCACTACACGCTCCGCTGCCTATGCCTAGAGGGCACGCTTTCCCCTTACGCAATTGACTTGTATTTATCCGGATATGATATTAGCACGTTGTGCCTAATCGTTTGAAATTAGAGAAAATGAATATATGAGGAAAAACGTTAAGAATCTTAATAATGACTGGAACAACGCAGCAGCAATCAACAACCAGCTTTGAAAAACTCTTTTGGACTTGGCAGGGTCACAAAATTCAGTACACTGTCATGGGTACTGGACGCCCGTTAGTACTGGTTCATGGCTTTGGTGCTTCGATTGGACATTGGCGCAAAAATATCCCCGTTTTAGCTGCGGCTGGTTATCGAGTTTTTGCTCTTGACCTTTTGGGGTTTGGAGGTTCTGATAAAGCTCGGTTAAATTATACAGTAGATCTGTGGGTAGAACTGCTCAAGGATTTTTGGACAGCACACATTACTGAACCTGCTGTATTTATCGGTAACTCCATCGGCGCACTTTTGAGTTTAACGATGGTGGCGGAACATCCAGAAATAGCTGCTGGTGGTGTTTTGATTAACTGTGCAGGTGGGTTGAGCCATCGATCGCACGAGTTAAACCCACCGCTACGGATTGTGATGGGAGCTTTTAACTCTTTGGTGCGATCGCGCATCACCGGAGCACTTGTCTTCAACCGCATCCGTCAAAAAGCCCAAATTCGCCGTACCCTATACCAAGTTTACCGTAACCGGGAAGCCGTCACCGATGAATTGGTAGACTTACTCTATGCTCCTTCTTGTGATCCAGGAGCGCAACAAGTTTTCACCTCTATCCTCACTGCACCTCCAGGTCCATCTCCAATAGAACTTTTGCCCAAAGTCGCCCGCCCATTGCTGGTGATATGGGGTGCAGATGATCCCTGGACACCAATCACTGGGGCAAAAATATACGAAAAAGCGCGGGAGAATGGCAAAGATATCCAAATTGTGCCAATTCCAGGTGCTGGTCATTGTCCTCATGATGAAGTACCAGATCTTGTCAATCAGCAGATTTCGGATTGGTTATCATCTTTGTAGATTGACAGAGAAACTCGGTTTTATAAAACCGGGTTTCTTATTGCAATTGATTGAAAGCTTACTGCTTACAAGCTTGATCAGTTCCTTGTTCAGGCAGAGGAAACTGCGATCCCTCTAGATATTCGGCAAAATGTTGGCGAAAGTATGTCCAAGAAGTTTGATTGTCATACTAAGTTGCGTTCAGAGGTAGTATCCTGAGATGAGGGAAAAAAGTTAAAGAACGTAGGCGAGCGCAATCAGAACAAAGTTCTCGTAAGCCTTGGCAGAGTACATCCTCAACTTGATCTAAAGAT
>NZ_JABXYX010000008.1 GCF_017982655.1 Brasilonema sp. CT11
CTTTATAAGCATCAATCACACGTTGACTCACGATCTGTTGAGTAAGGAGCAGGCATGATGACCGAGTATTTGTACTGTTCCTCTAGCTTACTAAATTTGTAGTCTACTCAACTGAAAACCGCTGTAAGGTGAGTGGCTTACGTAATGCTCAAGCTGTTGGAAATATTGTCGGTTTTGGAGATGATGTTGGGTACGATGCGCTGCTTGTACGAGGAAACTACCCACAACCGCACATGAACAATCGTGCTGGAGAATTTCTTTGTCTGTTCAATCGGAAAACTCGCAAGGCTTATACTAATGAGGCAAACCAACTGAGGCAGCCATCTGTACAGTCCAGTCAACGTCAGCGTTAAGACAGATTTCACACCTCGTGGTAATGTACATACCGTGATTGAGGTGCGTCATCATAAGCAAGAAATCACATCGTAGTAGTTAGACGTGTATTTGGGATGCGATCGCTTTAGCTGTTCTCTTGTCATCACGCTTTTTGATTACTTGTGCAGGCACGCCGACTGCAACTGACAAAGGTGGAATATCTTTAGTCACAACCGATCCTGCACCAATAATACTACCCCGCCCAATTGTAACTCCATCTAGTACTCTCACCCCACTTCCCAGCCAGCAATCATCCTCAATCACAATTCCTTTCACACTTAATCCCTGTTCTCTGAACCTCCGATTAGGATCTGCAAAAATGTGATTATTGGCGTAGAGTGATGAGTGCGATGCAATCATACAATCTTTACCAATCTTGATGAAACCTGGGCCAGCCATACAAACGTAGGGACCGATGTAAGTATGTTCACCAATATGAATATGACCATCTTGGTGACCACCGTAAGCTCTAATATCAACACCACGATCAATTGACACGTTTGACTCCAAGCAAATCTTATTACCTTTATTGCTCAGATAAGTGCCACTATATATACGGACATTATCTCCAATCTCAATAGTGCGCGTGCCGATAAACCGGACATTAGGTTGGATATAAACGGATTTTCCGACTCGACCGAAAATAGTGCGATAGACTATGTTTCGTAGCACTTTACCGATGGGGGTAGGAATTCCTCCCAGGAGTCCTGTTAAGATGTATTCCTTCCCGTAAAGCTGCAATAATTGAAAAGTTGAATTTTCTGCACTCATGCTTTTTAGCTCCCCTGTTGAATATAAACTGAAGCTTAGATTCCAGAAAAAATAATGTGTTCTGATGAGAAAATATCAGATGCGTAACATCAGGTTTGTCAAATTCTTGCCCAACCTGAGGACTTATTAAAATCAAGAGTCCTCAAGTTAGTATTAAGTATTCATAGCAACGCAAACAAGGAGTGAAAAAGTTTCACTTGTATGCAAATGTCATTGTTGATTTTAGGAGTGAAATTTACCGCCAAATATCAGTACATCAAGTCAGGGTGGAGTGTCTCCAACTTCGGCCATCACATTAAAGTTGATCATCGGAGCGAACAAATAAACACTTCCCCGATAACTATAACGGCTCTCTTGCAGCCAATTTTTGGATTCCGCTGCTCTAATCATGAGGTGCAAAGAGAATTGACATCTTAACTACAGCGCCTTTATAGTGACGCGGATAATAATTATATTACATCTTAAAATTTGATTTAAAAATTTTTTTTTCAATAACCTATAATATTTTCATCAAAATCAAAAAATTCAAAAGATTATACATGTGGTCATCCTAAATGAGCCGTGAAGCGTTTTACCTGAGTAAGTTTTCTGATAACTCAAATAGGATTGCGATTGTACTGAGACATTAAGCGTTTAAACTTCGATAGGTGAAGATCCCTCCTGATTTGGCTGTAAGCTCAACTTATCCAAAATTTCCAGCATTTCCCGCTCAAAAGTAACTTGAGCACGATTCGTTTTTCCACCCACATATAAGCGACTATCTTTGTGCAACACCCAAATTTGGGAGTGAGAAAAGTAACTCATTACCACACCTAACATCAGCAAGGCAAATCCTGTATAAACAACTGGTATTCCTGGATCTGCTTTAATTTGCAAGCCAGTACTACCAAGGACATCCAGAATTTTCAAGGTAACACCATTGACAGATGTGGACATTCCAGTGCGAACAGTGTCAACCAACTTGCCAGTTGCATCATAAATCAACACCGTTCCCTGCAAGTCTTTTGTGAGTAGAGAGACACCCTCACTCAAATCTGGTTTAGTTGGAATCCAAGTTCCCCAGATGCGTCCCTGACCGTTGGTGTTTAGTTGCGCCATTGGTATTTGAAAAATGGGGCTTTTGTTCACACGGACTCGAACTGCAGAAATTCCCCAATCCGTTTGATAGAAAGTCACGCCGCGATAACGCAGAGGACTGTTAACGAAAATCGTCTTGCGGTCAACTTCCTGTTCTTGATTGTTCAAAACAGACATGTCTGAGTAAAACTGGTCAATTCCACCAGAAGCAGTGTAGTCAATCCAAAAGCGATTGACTCGCACAGACCAATCTTTGGGTACTGCTGCTGCCCAAGGCCCCGCATCTATGATATTTTTCACTTGAAAGGTATTACCACTGCTCACCATTTCCTGAGCAACAAAACCAGTCATTGCTCCCCAAATAGACCCCAGAAGAATTGTCACAATACCTACGTGAACCACAATAGGTCCAATTCGTCCGATGATACCTTTGCGGGCGTAAAGAGTGTCATCTTTTTCTTGAAAAACTTTGTAGCGGCGATTTTGCAAAAGTTGAGTCAGGGAATTCACAGAACCATTGTCTAGTTCTGCACTCAAAGCTAACTTTTGAAATTGACGGGGTTCATCATAAAATTTCCACCGACGGGCAGCTTTTAAAGCTGGTAGTTGACGAGTAAAGGTACAAGCAGTTAAACTTGTCCCAAAAAAGATGAGTAATGCTAAAAACCACCAAGTTCGATAAACATGGTCTAAGCCCAGTGTTAAGAGAACTTTCCAGGTGAGAAAACCAAATAAAGCTGGGTGTTCCGGGTAGTTAGCTTGGTAAAACGCGACTGATTGACCTTGCTCTATGACTGTACCAGTGACGCTGAAGATTGCAATCATTAACAGCATCACAATTGCTAAGCGTAAATCTGTCAGCACGGGCAATAACTCTTGTCGCAATAACCGCCCAAATACTGACCAAATAGGTTTTTTGTCAACTGAATTTTCTATAGTCATTTATCTAATATTTACCTGTATTTACCTGAAAACTTCTACTGGAATCCGAGAAACTAAAGAAAGCACACCAAATCCTACCAACAAAGCACCGCTTATTGGGTTAATCCAACCTGACCAACGCCGCAATTCTAGCAATTTCTTAATCGAAGCTGTAAACGTACCCGCTAAGATTAACGGTGCGACATAACCTGCTGTGTAGGAAATCAGCAAAACAGCACCTAGAATTAAGTCTTGCGTGTTGGCAACCCAACCAAGTAAGCTTGCTAAAACAGGAGTACTGCAAGGAGAGGCGACGACACCGAAACTCACACCAATCAAATAAGCCCGCACTCCTTGGGGTAATTCTTTAGAAATCCACTCTGTTCCACCAAAAGAGGGCAATTGCAATGGTAAGGCTTCTAATAAATTCAGCCCCATGAGAATGGCAATGATACTGACAATAATTGGTAACCCAATTCCTACCTGACCATAGACTTTTCCCACAAAAGCTGCTATAATACCTAGTGCTGCTAATGTAGTAGCTAATCCCAAAGCAAACCATGTTGATTGGGCAACGGCTTGTAGACGGCTTTTCGCTTCATAACCACCGATATAACCAATCGTAATCGGTAGCATCGAAAGCATACAAGGTGTAAGGCTAGTGAGCAACCCAGCGATAAAAATGACGCCAACACTCAGCAAACTTAAGTGCGTGAGTTGGTTGGCGACAAGGGCGTTAGCGAATTGTTCTAGTTCGTAAAGTCGGGTTTGCAGGGTTTCAAGCATGGGAGATCTAAAAGCAGGGAATGCTTAGTATGCTTGAATTTTAGCTTAATTTTGCATTGAGGCTCCACGGGTCACCACACCTCTTGGTAACCCAAGCTGTTCTGGAGTGACAGGTTTACCCTCCTGCACGAAATCAAAACTGTTTTTCATCATTGGCCCGTGGATAAATATTGTCCACGCTGCTTGATTATCTTTGATCCAGATATTGTGGTGTTTGTATGCAGAGCGGAAAATAATTGAACCTGGTCCATACCACTTTACCCCGTCCTCGGTTTTCTCCCAATAGCCACCCTTCAAAATCAGACTGACGTTAGGCCAAGGATGATTGTGAAGTACTCCTTTATACCATTCTGGTCGGTCTAAAATATGGTTAAGTGTGATATTAAACCACTTATTTGCTGAGAACAAGATAAAGTGGGTATGCTGTCGAGCTTGTGTCTTTGCTAGATTGTTGTAGGCAGTTAGGACAGGTCGAGACTCTAGATACTTTTTGAACCATTTTTGAAGCATAGTAGATATCGTCTATCAAGCAAAAAAGATGCCATTACACTGATAGGATATCATGAGAATTCTGCTAAAAAAAATACCAGAGTTAACAAGCTCGCAAATTTGAGGTTTTATCTTTGGGCATGGACATAGTCTACAAAGTAAAATTTAGGACTCAGCCAGAATTTGAGCCAAGTATAAACTGATAGACTTAATAGTGCGGTAATAACTAGAGGTAAACCAACCTTAACTCGGAGTGTATCAGGAAGGATCGCAACTCCGGAAACAGTAATCGCAAAATATGCTAAGAGCACTACCTGCAAACGCTGTATTGTCCTCAGGGCACCTCGGCAGCTACTGCAATGCTGAGTGTGTTGTTTGTAGCGATCTAGCATTACAGAGCGGTTATCATTAATTTCCAAGTTTTCGGGAACACTTGTTTCGGTTTCGTTCCACGGTAGCTGTCCCTGGCAATACTTGTCAAACCAATTCCTAAACTCAATCACTAAACGATCTGCGCTTGTAGGTAGCTTGTAAGCAGTTTTCCAGGTTTCAAAAGATTTTTTCTTCTGCTGAAAAAAGTGCTCTTGCTGATGTAGAAGTATCATATCTCCATCAAGCACCTGATTACGAACTGTGATGTGTTCCCACCAACGGGGTTTTAAACGATGGAGTGTTTTAGCAAAGTTAAGGGGAAATTGAGCGACAATTCTTGACTTACCTGGGGACACTGGAATGCAATAAGTGACAAGTCCTATCTGCTTTCCGGAGTCACCAAGATTAAATGTATACTCTAAGCGACAAGGTGGCTCAAAAGTGATTGTTGATTTTGTGAAACTTGTTTTATAAGTTGCTTCAATCACATTTAGTGTTGATTGCTCAATTTTCATGGGGATGGGTATTGCTTTTTCTCGATCGCCCTGCACCCCATGATGAGCAAAAGGAACATGACTCGGATCAGTCACATTTTCAATTAGGGTTTGCCAGTCATATTCCAAATCGCGCACATAAGAAGACCAAACAAACCCTTTATTAGCATCCACTTGAGGTGACAGAGGTAACGGCGTGGTAACAGCTTGTGCTGCTGACTTCACATCAGGCCAAACCCAAAGTAAGTCATTTTCCTGGCGAACTGGGAATGTGACTGCACAGAATTTTTCTTGGTTCTTGGTAAGAATCTCTGGATTTTCTGCTTGGGGAATGTGTGTACAGATTCCTTGAGAATCAAACTGCCAGCCGTGATAACTACACATTAAATCACCCGTCTGCTCATCAATACGCCCTTCACTTAAAGGGGCAAGACGATGAGGACATTGATCTAAAAACACCTGGTAAGTCCCAGATGACTTAGGCTTCCAGATAACTAGGCGGAGTCCCAAAAGAGTGACTGCATTTGGGCGCTTTGGATCAAGATCTTCAACGGGTGAGAGAGGATACCAGTGTTGAAAAAAGTTGAATTCAGATTGCATGTTACTTCTAAGGATCAAATAAATTAATACCCATTGGAAAAATGATTGCGACAGATGGAACGCATTAAGCGATTACCAGTAACTCTTTCACAATTGGTAAATCTAAAATCTAAAATCCAAAATGGTATAAGGTTTAACAACAAATAACTTACCAACTTAATTGTCAGAATTGAGAAGCCAAAATTTTGGGAAGCATCCCAATGCATGAAAAAAGACGATTAGTTAAATTTTAACCAAAGCTAGCTAGAAGCCAGCTAATGGTGTTTCTTTGATTCGTTGCGGGTGGCGCGCCGTCTGGGGGCTGCTCCTAAACAAATTACTTACGCTCAAAGGATTTTATCAGAGGATTAGTAGCATTTAGCAATTGCTCTAGTTGTTGAGAAGCTTCTGGTTGAAGACGAATATGAGTATCAATAAATAACTCAATGATTTCAGCTATCAGTAGACGGAAGTTTTCTTGGGGTTGGGTAGCGGGGAAGTCAAGAAAGGGTCTACCTGTAGTAAAGTCTGAGGTATCAGCCATCGAAAAGTGATTTGCCCCCTCTAGAAGTACCAGATAGCTGTCATTTCGTCCTCCAGCGATCGCTTCTTTGAATGTACGTATGACTGAGGTAGTAGCATCACCAGGATTTATACCATAGCGATAGCTACTATTAGCAATCACCCCATCACAGGTTCCTCCTATCAGCAGCAGTGGTAAGGAGTCTGGTAAAGGTAAAATAGTACCAGCCTCATAACCCAAATTCACCCCTCCAGCGCTATGTGCGCCATAAGCAAAAGCAGCAGTGACTTGAGAGAAAAAACGGCGATCAGCATTTTCGATCGCAACTCTCCCACCAGCCGAGTGTCCGCCTAAAATAATTCGTTGCAAGTCAAGCGTCCCTGCTAAAATCCCTTTTGCCTGTAAGTCTTCCAGTTTCGCCAATAGTGCAGGCAAAGCCGCAGCCGTGGGAGCAGTACCATAAACTCCCCGCTTCCACTTCGCCAAATCAACCCCAGGAGTCAGCCCAATAATCCCTGGGATACTTTCCGCAATCCAGTTAAAGAGGACTACCACCAGTCCACGTTCAGCTAGTTTAACCGCTAGCCATTGGTATTTTTGTGCTTCACAGTTAACGCCGTTGAAGAAAATCACTACCGGAAAGGGAGCTTGTTCTGGATTGACAGGTACAATTCCCATATCTTTTTCTAAGTCATTTCCCGACATTTTTGCTGGGTAAAAAACTTTCAGATGAACTGTATCGTAAGGGGATTTAGCACTCTCAACATTGACAGCTTCAAAAAAAGCACGAACTATCATTTGCTGCTTCCTAAGATAATTTCAAGAAATTCTTTCTAGTAACATAGTGTATGACTGGCTCCCAAACTCCAAAAAACCAAAAGATTAAATGGGTTACCCTTGAAACTATTTATTTTGCGACTCTCCCCAGCGATACCACTTGCGAAAGTTGGAACCATCACTCACTGCTAACCCGATCTGGTGCTGTGATGACAGTTCATCGTAGCCGCCTTCGTTCGCACCAATATAGTACATGCGAAAACTTCCATCATCCATCGGCACCACACAAGGGGTACCAATTGCCATTGCATCCCAATATCCAGAACCCTTTTGGGCATGGCGAAAAACGGGACCACCGGGTTGCTCACCCTCATCTTTTTTCCAATGAATGCCGTCATCAGATATGGCAACACCGATGGAACGGTATCCACTACTGTTGACACCTTCGTAAAACATCACGTACTGATGATTGATTTTCAGCACATGACGAGTAGCAATGCCTCGCTCATCAAAGCTACCCGGCTCACCTGGTTCCAGGATCTGACCGACTTTTTCCCAACGCAAACCATCACTAGAGACTGCTAGTCCCACGAGAAATTCTCGCTGGCGGTTGAGGGTATGGTAGTACATTTTCCAACTACCATCATCATCGCGCAGTACCTGTGGCCACGAACAAAACAGTTCATCAAACTCCCCCGCCTTGCCGACATCCAGGAATGCTCCGAGGTTCGGACCTTCAAGACGCACCCAATTAATACCATCCCGAGAAAGCGCACAACCGGGACGCATTTGGATGCCTTTAGGTTTGAATTTTCCTAATTCTAGAACTTTGTGGTCACCACCGAAATACCACATCCAATAGAGATTATCGAAGTATGTCACATCACTGACCCCAACATGGGCTGAGTCAAATCGACTTGGACCTGGACTCGGCTCAAACACAGCACCCATAGTTAGAGAACCTTTTACCCTTTGCCAGTCAACACCGTTAGCGGAAATTGCCAAACCACAGCGACCAGTAGGCAAATTAATTTCTCGGTCAAAGCTGGCATCTCGACCGTAATACCACATTTTCCAACTTCCATCAAGACAGCGCATGACATGAGGTGAGGAAACACGTTCGGAATCCCACCACCCCTCTGGACCTGGTGTCAATATTAAACCAGGTTGATTAACTGTTGTTATTTGATTGCTCATAAAATTTTCTTAAATAGTCGAGACAGCAAAAGTTGATGTTTTAAATCAGCTAGTCAACTTGAGTGCAGTCAGGCATATCCTGTCAGTGAGAGGTAACTTGTTAGCATAGCACTGCTTGATGCACTTTTGTAAGCATATTTGTAAGTATAGCAGTCCTAAATCCTGAGCCGCTGCGGGCATGCTTTGCGCTTACGTGAAAAACAAGATCCCCGACAACTCTTACGAAATCAGGGATCTTGTTTTTCAATTTTCAGAAATCAAAGATTCGTTTGATTTTTTAACTTTGGATATCCAGCCTTTGTATGAATCCAAAATTTCTGAGTAGGGAACTGTAGTGTCAAATATCAACTCTGAGATAGAAGGCGCAAAGCGTTTAGAAAATATTTTGTGCATAATTTTAGCAATGCTTTCTCTCAAGACAAACTCAATAAATAATCCTGCAGATGAAGGAAAAGCATTATCACCAAGTTCAACTAAAGCATGAGCATCACACTTGCGGCGAATAGTAAATTGTTCAAGTGCCACTGCTAAATTATCAGAATATTCGTTCAACAGATTGTCAAACAAGACAACATCTTCAAATGCTGCATTGCAACCTTGACCGATAGAGGAAGATACCGCGTGTGCCGCATCTCCAATGAGCAGTACACTGTCTCCTTGATGATAGCGACTACAGCGAACTGTTAAAATTCTTGATACTGGTCTATTCAGAAAAGCTTCAGCTTCCTCTTTTGGCATCAGCCCAGCAACTTCTGGGAAATTCTTTTGAAAGAATTGGAGGACTTCCTCTGTGGTGGAAAGATTAGCTATCTGATTTTTATTGTGAAGAAACAGAATGACACCACCCATAGACTCATCACGTTGATGTAGTAAAACTACGAATGTGCCATCTTTAAGCATCCATGAGTGGATTTTACCTTGTTCTAAGTGAATGCCAGAATTTTCGTCGGGGCGAGGAAGGAAAATTGATTTGTAATCATTGGGGACGTAGTTCTGTTCACATTCAAAATCTTCTGTAGTCAGAAAAGACTCTCTCACCAGAGAACGTGATCCATCTGCACCGATTAACAGATCATAGTCAATGGTGAAATCCTCTTCTGTTTCCAAGTTTTGCAGCTTTACCTTTTTGGGTGCCAAATCTACAGAAGTGCATTGACAGTTGAAGTGAATATTGAGCCGGCTGTTATTGTACTTTTGAGTCAAACTTTCTAGTAGGGCGATCGCCAACTTTGTACGATCCAGTGTGGTGAGAGGTTTCTTTCTTGGCGTCAACCGCGTCTTGCCATTTTTTTGATGAAACATCGTTCCCGTCATCTCTACACTAATCGCTTTGATTGCTTCTTCTAAGCCCTCAATTTTTCTCAAAGCGCTCATTCCCCTTTCGTTTAGGGAGATGGGGTAGGTTCTAGATTTTGAGAATGAGACAGTTCTGGGATCGCTGCGGCGCTCATAAATGTCAACTTGATATTTGTCGCCACGACGCAACAGGTAGTGAGCAAGTAGGAGTCCGCTAGGTCCTGCACCGATAATTGCGATTTTTTTGACCATGATTTTTACCAATTGAGACTTAAACTTTATAGCTCTTTTGGAACATGGGTTGCTTTATTCTGTTATACTACAGGTTGACATATTTTCATCCTCCTTCAGAGAGAACTGACAAACTTCTTCCCAGCGAAAGGAGAATGACTAGCAGACATTTCTGCCCATGACTTCAAATTACCAAAACCCCAAAAGCAAAGTGGCGTAGATGTGCAGTTGAAGTATCTACTCCACATCTACGCCAGGTCTGTATTGCATCACTTTTTATACAGCCTTATTGATTGTTTCCACTACTATCTGAAGGAATTTGTTCTGACGGCGGAGATTGATTTTGAAGCAGAGGTGATTGGTTACCCGAATTATTTAGATTATCAGATGTGCCTAGATTTATTTTGCGCCGACCTGAGGGTTGCTGTTCATTCTGCTCGGAAGAAGAATTTTGCTCTAATGGCGGAGTTAAAGTCGGTGGCTGTGGAGTTACTTGTCCGGAATTTGGTTGTATGGGTGTCCTTGGTATATCTTGCCCGCCCGTGATCCCAGTTTCTGGAGGGGTTAACGGGGCTGTTTCTGGAGGTGTTGATAAGGCTCGTCTTTTACGTCCAGAATTTTCTTGCTCGTTAGCAGCTTCACGGCTTCTCTGTTCTGATTCCTGTTGTCTTTTTCTCCCAGCCTCTAGTTTTTCTTGTCTTTCTCTTTGACGTTGCAGAGCTTCTTGATTAGTTCGCGAGCCTTGGATAGCAAAATTTGCAAATAATTGTACGTTTTGTTTACCAGCAGCTGCGGTATTTAATTTAAAGTGTTTTGCAGAGTCTACCAGTGCGTCATCCAGCTCTTTGTGACCACTAGGGCTGATAAGCCGGACGTTGTTAACATTACCATTTTTGTCAATATCAAAAGCAACACCTGGTCTGCCTTCAACACCTCGCTGTTTAGACTTTTCTGGATACTTGATATCACATTTGATACACTCTGCATAATCAAACTGTGTTGGAGCAGGGGTTTTTGGTTTTGGGCGTGCAGCGACTTCTGTCTTAGGACTTCGTCCACTGCCAGTACCAGAACCGATACCTGAGCCTGTACCAGAACCGATACCTGAACCTGTACCAGAACCGATACCTGAGCCTGTACCAGAACCGATGCCTGAACCTGTACCGGAACCGAAACCAGAACCGGTACCTGAGCCGATACCTGAGCCGATACCTGAGCCACTACCAGTACCAATACCAGTACCAGTGCCAGTGCCAGATCTCACAGTGCCTTCTCCTGAACCGGTGGCAATACGGGGACTGTTACCCCCGCCACCACCACCGCCACCACCGCCACCGCCTGCGGGTGGAATTTCTCTGGGGGTTCGTAAAGGTGGCAACGTCCGTGTCAAATTTTGTTCCGGCTGTGGTGGAGCAGGATCAGGAATTTTTGGTAAAGGCTTTGGCTCTGGCTTCTCTACAGGAGGTGTTACTATTTTTGGCGGCGGTACTACAGGTTTTGTGACTACCACTGTTTGCTTGGGCTGCACAGGAGGCTTGGGCACTACTACTGTTTGCTTGGGCGGTACAGGAGGCTTGGGCACTACTACTGTTTGCTTGGGCGGTACTGGCGGAAGGACAGGAGGCTTTGGCAGGACTGGTGGTGGTTGTTGAACTAAGGGTTTGATTGGGGGTTTGATTGGCTCTACAATCTTTGGTTTTAGAGCCTGTTGAAAAGGTTTTACTGGCTCTATAGGTTTTTGTACAGGTTTTGGGGCAGGCGTTTCAATAATTGCTACTTCTATAGGTTTTTCGTCAGTGTCTTGCCGTGGGCTGAAAATATTGTTTACTATACCAGAGGCGAGTACACTAGCGTGTATCCCTAATGACGCTATTACACTAATAACGAGAAACGCCTTAAGCGCCTTTTCTTCTTTACCCCGTTGATCTATAGCTATACCAGAGAAGCTCATAGTTAAATGCTACGGATTATCAGCAACTTAGGAAGATTAAAACATTTACGAGCAAATGTCAATTAGGCTATTAGGACTATTACTGACTTTGTATCGAGTGAAATGTAGCTTCAGCTTAGTATCTGTAGTAATTCAACAAATTTAGAGATCATGGTTGATTACTAACAGAGAAACAACTTCGATCCCTACATGGCGAAATAAGTAGACAATCATAGGTTTAATCTTTGAGCTGCTAGCTGTATCAAAGAAGCTTATAGTTTAATGCCATCTATTATCAGCGGCGATATAGTAAAATATTTATAAGCAAATGTCAATCAGGCTATCAAAATAAACGCTGACTGTATTTAGAGTGAAATATCGCCGAAACATATAACCTGTGCTAAGTTGAGAACGCTAAACAATAAACTAAATTGAAAGTTAATTGTCAGAGTATGAACACAATTTTTAATTTCTTGAAAATATATTGAGAAGTTATATCATTTACAATACATAATCTGGTAGCCTAACAAAATTAGTGGCTTGAGAGAATAGTACATGGCGATTAAAAATCTGTTTGCGGAAGGCGGTGTGATAATGTGGCCTCTGCTGGCTTGTTCAGTCTTAGCAGTGGCGCTAATTATCGAACGTGTTAAATTTTGGTATGGCATTAATAACCGTCAAGGCCGTGTGGTGGGAGAAGTACTGAAGCTTTACCGTGGAGGTAATGTGGTTGGTGCTTTGGATACACTTCAGAAAAATGCTGATTTACCGCTCTCACGCATTTTTCTTTCTGCTTTAGAACTGGAGGAACCAACGCCAGAAGAATTTCGCTTGGCACTAGAAAGTGAAGCACAAGCAGAGATACCTTTGCTCAAGCGCTTTCAAAATATCTTTGAAACCATTGTCGGTCTTGCTCCATTGTTGGGTCTTCTGGGCACGATTTTGGGATTAATTGCCTCATTTGCTGGATTGAATGTAGGTGATGTCGGGGGTACTAAAACTACAACAGTCACAGGGGGTATTAGTGAAGCACTCATTGCTACCGCCTCAGGATTGGTCGTTGCTATTTTTACCCTACTTTTTGCCAATACCTTCCGGGGACTTTACCAGCGCCAAATTGCCCGGATTCAGGAATATGGCGGACAGCTAGAATTACTTTACCGTCGTCGCTATCAACGAGGAGACAGAACTTATGCGCCTACTAGATGATGAGCCAGAACTACCACTGACTATCAACGTTGTGCCGTTGATTGATGTGATGTTTGCACTATTAACCTTTTTTATCATGTCAACGCTATTTTTAACGCGATCGCAAGGATTACCAGTCAACCTACCCAAAGCAGCGACAGGACAAGTAGAACGCCCAGCACAAGTCACGGTGACAATCAATAAGAGTGGGCAAATGTTTTTAGACAAGCAGGCGATTAGTATAGAACAGTTAGAAAACGGTGTGCGACAAAAAGTTCAACCGCAACAGCAAATGATGGTTGTGATAAATGCAGATGAAGGAGTAAGTCACGGGCAAGTTGTAGCAGTCATGGATAAAGTGCGGCGAGTGGACGGAGCAAAATTGGCGATCGCCACTCAAAAACCATAGTTATTTGTCATCTGCAATATTGGACATCTTGCATGAAACTTAAAAATTTAGAGGGAATAGCAAAAAGGGAACTCTTAACACCAGTGCAGCCCAGAACGTGGGATTGAAATAAGGACACCTTGTTTTATCAGCCTTGTCGTGCCCTCAAAACAATTCTTTGTTTGAAATGGGCTTTTAACCCACAACGCGCATTTTATTTTCTGTACCCTGTTAAGCGTTAAGCGTTCCCTGTTACCTCTTTTTTATTACAAATAAAATGCAAGATGACTATAAATTATGTATTTTCAGGGGTACCTACCACCCAAGTATCAGTTGGTATTTTTGTTTGCAATTCACTCATTTGCTAACTGTTGGACTTTAGACTAAGACACAACAAAACAGCGCAACAGTAAGAATTTGATGCGCGTAATCCAGAAGTAATGTAGAAATTAAAAAAATAAAGTTTTTAAGCGGGTAATGGTTGTTTCTGAGTCCGATTTTTTGTGCTTTTTTTAACGATATTAGGGCTTATGATCCAGATGAAAGACATATTCATCTGTGTTTATCTGCGGTTGCTGAACTGTTTGATGTATTTTACTCAATTGAAAACCGCTATTTTGTTGCTGCAACCAATCCTTACCTAACACAATAGTGATGTGCGAGTCGATCTCAGGAGTGCTTGGCGCTTGAACTTTTCCAAATCCCAAAGTCTTGCGAATGACTTCAGCACTTGCGCTATCTATTTGTTGGGCGACAATCTCAGTCACACTAACAGGTTCACTCCAAGAGTAAGACATAGAAACGTTGGTATAACCTGCTTGTTGCAATTTTGTGATCAAATCTTGCACACTGGTGCTATCGCTAGCTGTAGTATCTTGAATATCTATTTGTAAAGTACTTGGATCGGATGCTTGTAATGTCTTAACAGGTTCCAAATCAAAGTTTTGAGTCATCATAGCTGCGATGCGATCAGAATCTGGTAGCCAATAGCTAGCATCAAATTCTCCCTTCTGGCTATATCTACCTGGAACCGTTAAGATTTCTACATTTGACCCTTTGTTTTGCATTCCAAAGCCTGCGAGTGTCATCAATTCTTCAACTGTCAAATTCGTGTCGATGTGTGCTTGAATGACCTTGATAATTTCTGGCAATCGTCCTAAAGTTTTAGGGTTAAGAGTTTGCTCCATCAGTGTTCTCATAACCATTTGTTGTCGCTGAACCCGACCAATATCCCCAAGCCCATCATGACGATAGCGTAACAGTTGTAGTGCTTTGTCGCCATTGAGATGTTGCTTTCCAGCTTTTAAATTGATGTATAAATGCTGGGAATCATCTTGATACTTCATATCTTTTGGCACATTAACCGTCACTCCTCCCAAAGCATCTATCAGCTTGCCAACTCCTAAAACGTTAATCCGCACATATCGGTCAATTTCTACTCCTCCCAGCAATTGACTAACAGTCTTGGCACTTAAAGAAAGTCCACCTTGAACATTAGCGGCATTAATTTTTTTCACACCATGCTCCTCAATAGGAACACGGGTATCTCTTGGAATAGAAAGCATGGTTATTGTTTTCTTTTCTGGATGAAATCGTACCAAGAGCATGACATCCGAAAGACCATCAAATGAGTTTACCTGGGGCAGATATTTGAGATTTTTAGCTTCTTTTGGGGGACTTTGAATATCTGATGAAAGTACGCTCATTCCCATAACTAAAATATTTACGGGGCGAGTTAACTCGGGAAATTGTAACCTTTGTTCCAATATGCGATTACTACCAAATACTGCCGCCTCCTGTGGACTCAAATCTGCTTGCATTAAAGGTTTACTGTTTAAGGAAAGTGTCAACACCTCTCCTACTATTGCTGAAACAATTGCAAGTCCGGTCAAACCCAAGCACAACCCTAGCCAATTTTTTGTGTTATAATTCTTATGGCAATATTTTTCGGTTGCAGAAGTTTTTTGAACGGTAACAGGTTTTTTTGTACTCACGGATAAAATACCGATAAATTTATAAACTTCAATTGCGATCATCAAACTATCTCTATCTACATTTTTATCGTTAAATGTCCTTTGTTCCTACTTTCTGAGGGTAGGAATTGAAGAAAATCAAAAAAACACTTTTTTTGAAACAAGCATGAAAGGTTTAAAAGGTAAGAATGTATTGGTGACGGGTGCCAGTTCGGGAATTGGGCAAGCAATTGCAGTGAGATTTGCTCAAGAAGGAGCAAACGTTGCCATCAACTACAGGAAAAGCCCCGAAGATGCTAAAGAGACTGAGGAGATGGTGGAAAATGCTTGCGGTGAGATTCGAGGTTGTGGTGTTGAAAACATCCTAATCCAAGCAGATGTCTCTAAAGAAGAAGATGTCGTCAAAATGGTGGTTACTGTTGTGGAAAAGTTTGGCAGCTTGGATATTTTAATTAACAATGCTGGCATTCAAACGGAGGGTGCAGCTCATGAAATTAAAATAGAAGATTTTGACAAAGTCATTTCCGTAAATATCCGAGGTGCATACATCTGCGCCCGTGAAGCCATCAAACATTTCCTTTATCGTCAGGATACTGGAGTCATTATTAATATATCTAGTGTTCACGAAGTCATTCCCAAACCCCAATATATAGCGTATTCTGTGAGTAAAGGAGGAATGGAAAATCTCACTCGTTCTCTAGCTTTGGAATACGCATCTCATAACATTCGCGTGAATGCAATTGCACCAGGAGCAACAATAACACCAATTAACAAATCATGGATTCATGACCCAAAGGGCAAGGCTGAAGTTGAGAGCAATATTCCTATGGATCGCGCTGGAACCTCAGAAGAAATGGCAGCAGCTGTAGCATTTCTTTGCTCAGATGAAGCCGCTTATATTACTGGTCAAACTTTGTTTATTGATGGGGGATTAACACTTTACCCTAGCTTTCGCGAGCCTTGGTCTTCGTAAGAAATACATTATAAGTGAAAAAACAACATCTCCGACTTTTCTCAGAAGTGGGGGAGCGCATTAACAATTCAAAATTCACTTAGGGACTGCGTCCCGCTGCGTTAACAAAATTCAAAATTCGTCTTGAAAAGTTTTGCGCAGGGAAACCCAGACGCACAAACTTTTCGCAAAATTAAAGACATTTTTAGTTGGGGTCACCGAACCCTTTAATTTACGAGAAAAGTTAATTTCTGCGCTGAGTCCTAAGCCCTATGCCCTATGCCTACGGCACTAACTGGCTTGGGCGAACAGACACGCTGGTTTGTATGCCGAAGGGCACGCTTTGTGCTTACGCATAGGCTACGCCAACACAAATGTGCTCCGGATTGCTATATTTACAATAATTCGTCAAACAAAAATATTGGGTTTCCCATCCAGGAAAACCCAACAAGCGAGTTTTTACTGCTTTACAGTACTAGATTAACCAGAAGCCAGTAACCGAGAAGCACAAGAAAAACGCTTAACCACAACACAATTGGTCTGTCCGTAAACATATGTTTTAGAGTGATTTTTACTGGTTTAACGAATACACGGTGTACAAACTAGGTAATAGCAAATATCTTTTTCTCAACTCTCTAAGTCATGGAGTACGAGAACTAAAGTCTAATTGCTATTCCTGATTTTTTTCAAATTTTCTTCAAACGATGCCAGTATTCCGCAGGACTTTTGTCCTTTGGTTCTGGTTGATCAACCACATTAAACTTTGTGGATAAAACTATTCTAGCGATATTAATAATGTTTTGTAGGGATAAATAACTTTATATGTGTTTACAAAACTCTTTTCAAAATTATGTAAAAAGGGTAGTTGACAATATTGCAGATAATGAAAAATAAATTTTTTATATTTATTTTGTCCTATTCTTTGCGATATAAAAATGGTAGTTATAAGAACATTGTATCATTTTTTATAAACTGTAATCCATCAATGGAAAGAAATTTTGTAGTTTTTCTCATTATGAATCACAAGGGTATATTTTGATTACGTAGAGAATAACTTCCCTACCTCAGAGAGATAAACAGACAAACAATCTTTAACAAAGAAGTCAGAATGGGCTGCGCCCATTCTGACTTCTTTGTTAAAGCTACATATAAAAATATTATTAAATTCTTACTAAAAAAGAACGGGCTGCGCTGACCAGGGCGTCCACTAGCACACCACGGCATAAATAAACCACCCATTTGAGATCAATGAAACGCTTACGCTGTATTCATTTTGAATTTTGAATTTTGAATTTTGAATTTTGAATTTTGAATTCCGCCTTGCGGTACTAGCCCCTAAAAGGGGCGGTGCGCAAACGTTAACGCTGCGCTAACAGAACACAGTTGTTAGAACTGGTGAATAAAAAACTTTCATGTGTAGATCGGTATAAGTTCTGTACAACGCCCTTGGAGAGTATTGGTATCAAGGATCGTAATTTTTTTCCTAGATACGAAAAGAATTTTTTTATTGCCAAATACAACACATTTTATTTACGGGAAATTCTCTCGTTCTGCGTTCTGTCTTGTTATTAATATACGATTTTATCTGCAAACTCAGATATCACCATTCTGAGTATATGGGAATTCTTGATTAGTCAGAGAGAACACTCTTTTGATTTAAGACTTACTTTTTAGGAGAGTTTTTATGCGAATAGCCCAAATTGCTCCACTCTGGGAAAGAGTACCACCTCCAGGTTATGGCGGTACAGAGTTAGTAGTTGGATTGTTAACTGATGAATTAGTCAGACGTGGACACGAAGTTACGCTATTTGCATCGGGAGATTCTATCAGTTTGGCAAAGCTTGAATCAGTTCATCCTCATGCCATACGACTTGATGAGAGTGTGAAAGAGTACAGTGTGTATGAGATGCTGAATTTAGCTCGAGTGTATGAGCGAGCGAACGAGTTTGATATTATTCATTCTCACACGGGACACATCAGCTTGAGCTACGCCAATCTGGTAAAAACACCCACCGTTCACACATTGCATGGAATTTTTACTCCGGACAACGAAAAATTATATAAATATGCAAAAAATCAGCCTTACATCAGTATTTCCGATGCACAGCGAGAAGAAAGGCTAGGGATGAACTATGCAGCGACAGTTTACAACGGGATTAATGTTGGCAGTTATAAATTTCATCCCCAACCACAAGAGCCACATTATCTGGCTTTTTTAGGTCGAATTTCTCAACAGAAAGGAACGCATTTGGCGATACAAATTGCTAAACAAACAGGCTGGCGCTTGAAGATAGCGGGTAAAGTGGATGCGGTTGATATGGAATACTTTGAAAGTAAAGTCAAGCCTTTTATTGATGGTCAGCAAATTGAATATTTGGGTGAAGCCAATCATGAGCAAAAGAATGCTTTGATGGGAAGTGCAGTAGCCACTTTGTTCCCAATTACTTGGCGAGAACCGTTCGGGTTGGTGATGATTGAATCTATGGCATCTGGTACTCCAGTGATTGCGATGAACATGGGGTCTACAAAAGAGGTTATTGCCCACGGTAAAACAGGCTTTCTCTGCAACAATGTTGAAGAATGTATCAGTGCCGTTAGCAAGGTTGCTGAACTTGATCGCTATGCTTGTTGGGAGTATGTCTGGGATCATTTCAGTGTTCAGCAGATGACTGATGGCTATGAAGCAGTTTATCGCAAGATTGTGGGAGAACCGTTTGCTTCGAGTAATGGACATTTGCCCAATCCAGTGATTTCAGGAAACTAGTCTATTTAGGAAAAGCAAGTGTGCTCTTTGGGGCGATCGCCCCAAAGTCACAGAGCACATTTGCTGCTAGTCAGAGTCGGGGGAGGGTAGTTTTCCAAACTGCCCTCCTTTGCAAATAAGGGCGATTGATTACAAACAAAAAACCTCAACCTTGAGGCTGAGGATTGTAAGAAATATTTCAAAAAATTAAAGCAAGCGCTTGTAGTCCAGATGATCAAACAAAATCACACGTACCGCGAAATTCAATCAGCTTGATGATATTTGATGAAAAACCTGAGGGAGAAATGGTTTTGGTTGCCAGATACAATTGTCTTGTGATTCCACAAGCTGTCGTATGAATTCTTGTGCTGTATCACTCAGCTTATCCATTACTATGCTGAGGCGTCTGAGTGTAGCGTTTTTGAAAAATAATTGCCCCTACGTTTACCACCAAACAGGTAAGTGCTAGCCACAGCAAGATATAGGTGGGAGCCATGACCACGCCAATCATAAACCAAGTATATACGTGCAATACCATTACTGATGCAAATATGTTGCCAATTCCGGCTACTTGCCATACATAATGTGACGGACGATGGAGTGCGACTAAAATCATGGTCAACAGTGTGGTAAGCAAGTTGGCTGGTACCAAAAATGCACAAATACTTACACAGTTGGCACGGGAGAACTCAGCAAGGCTGTTAAGGTCAAGCATTAATATTTTGGGGATAATGTCAGCATTTTGTAAGAGACTTAACATACTTATAAAATAATGCAACATAGCTTAGTACAGACATTTAATAAAAACACGATTAAATTAACATAAGTTTAGATAAGTAAAGTATTTTTATCGATCCAAGCAGAAAAAGTGGAGCAAAATCCAGTATAGGTAAGCTTTTCTAAGGTATTCTCATATAATATTTTAATTGAAATATCACTCTCTTCATTTTAAAAAAATGTAAAGAAATCAAATCAAAATAACTCTATCAATCACGTGAATCAAAACCCTATGATGTTGCTGAGGGTAAGTTTGCTAAAATCTCCATGATCAAGAAAGGGTGTAGGGGTATGGGGGTGTAAGGGGAGCCAGTGCGTTGGGCGGGTTTCCCGACTTGAAGCACCTGGCGTTGTAAGGGGAAGAGAAAATTTTTTGTGGTACACCCTGCGGGCAGGCTGCGCGTTAGCCTCCGGCGTGCGCTCTGCGCATACGGAGAAGTCAAAAGTCAAAAGTCATACTAAGTTGCAATCAAACGTAGCATCTGTCATTGCGAGCGAAACGAAGTGGAGCGTTCGCGAAGCGTGTCCCCTTGGGACTCAGCAATCTCCCCTAACCACAAATTACTACAACAGAACGCAACTTGGTATCAAAAGTCAATTCAATCTATAGATGGTTGTATCACTTTAATCAGTCGTAAATTTAATAGGACTTACGCACTCGTGACGAAAAAGAAGGCTTTGCGATTGCTTCCCTTCGGTCGCAATGACAGAAATCCGTTATTTTTGCGTAAGTCGTGTTTAAGTCAGCATTATTTTCAATTGCTATCATCCAGAAGAAATATCACCAAATGTAATATTTCCGGCAGTACCTATATTAAAGCCAACATTTCTATCACCAACAATCCCCACGCCATTATTAACTTGATTGCTGATACTGCGAATGTTTTCTTGCGCTTCTGTTTTCACGTTATCCCATCCCTCTTGAGGTAAACCTTTACCTCCGCGTAACGATACGACAGGGAAATCTTCAGTTGCAAAGTCAAAAAATGGGGTTTGTTCGGCTTTACATAATTGTTGTGCGCTTTCGGGAACGGTTTTCCCTAAATAATTCATTAAATGGGAAACCCGCACGACTTTATCTCCTGGTTGGTTGGCTGCACCTTGCAATGCTTCGAGGAAATGGTATGTGTAGACGCTCATTTTGCCATCAGGACGAATATAAGATGATTGGTTTCCTGTGGAGGAGGTAAAAACAACTCTTCCTGTACCTTGTTTTAGTTCGTTGATGATATTTTTGGGTAAAGCTGTTTGAGTAAAACCTTTGGGTAGGGTAGAACGATTATTTTTCCCTGCATTATCCTTTGATGCTGCCATTCCTTGGGCATGACAACTATCAATAATTACCAGTAATTGTTTAGCAGGTATTTGTTGAAGTGCTGCGTTAAATTTTGCCGCAGATAAGGCAGTATTGGGAATATCTACACGGTCAGTTTCGTGAGGGATAAGATAGTAATCTCCAGATTCATCCAAGCAACCATGACCGGAGTAATAAATAAATATAGTTGCTTCTGGGTCATTTTCTGCTTGTTGTTTTAGCCAGTTTAAACTATCTAAAATATTTTGAGTTGTTGCAGTTTCGTCATGGAGTAAACGTAGATGTTGATCATTATCAATATAGCCGCATAAATTCTGGTCAATGAGGAGACTTTTTAGGGTTTGAATGTCTTTAACTGTGACGGGTAAGGATAATTTAGGTTCTTCGCATTCCCCAACGCCGATGAGTAAGGCGTAGTTGTGAGAGAGTGGGTTAGACATGGTACGTATTGGAGTTGGTTTGTAGCGTTTACAGTGTTGTTGAATAGTTTCTAGTGCTTGAATCGCTCCAGATAAATTATCCCCTTCATTCGCTGCAACAAAAGTCTCGATACTTAAAGATTGAATTAGCTGCGGCACAGCTTGTGATGAACCTATTTGTCCCAGCGCATATGCGGCACTCAAACGAACAGATGAATCTTGGTCTTCCAGAAGTTTAATTAACCCAGGAATTGCCTGTGATGAACCTATTTCTCCCAGCGCAGATGCGGCACTCAAACGAACAGATGAATCTTGGTCTTCCAGAAGTTTAATTAACCCAGGAATTGCGTGTGATGAATCTAGTTTTCCCAGCGCTTTTGCGGCACTCAAACGAATAGATGAATCTTGGTGTTCCAGAAGTTTAATTAACTCAGAAATTGCGTGTAATAAATCTAGTTTTCCCAGCGCTTTTGCGGCACTCAAACGAATAGATGAATCTTGGTGTTCCAGAAGTTTAATTAACTCAGATATTGCGTGTGATGAATCTAGTTTTCCCAGCGCATATGCGGCAATTCTACGAACAAATGAATCTTGGTGTTCCAGAAGTTTAATTAACCCAGGGATTGCCTGTGATGAACCTATTTTTCCCAGCGCAGATGCGGCTATTCTACGAACCTCTGAATCTTGGTGTTCCAGAAGTTTAATTAACCCAGGTATTGCCTGTGATGAACCTATTTTTCCCAGCGCATATGCGGCAGTCCTACGAACCTCTGAATTTTGGTCTTCCAGAAGTTTAATTAACCCAGGTATTGCCTGTGATGAATCTATTTTTTCCAGCGTATATGCGGCAGTCCTACGAACAAATGAATTTCGGTCTTCCAGAAGTTTAATTAACCCAGGAATTGCCTGTGATGAACCTATTTCTCCCAGCGCAGATGCGGCAGTCCAACGAACAGATGAATCTTGGTATTCCAGAAGTTTAATTAACCCAGGAATTGCCTGTGATGAACCTATTTTTCCCAGCGCATATGCGGAACTCCTACGAACCTCTGAATCTTGGTGTCCCAGAAGTTTAATTAACCCAGGAATTGCCTGTGATGAACCTATTTTTCCCAGCGCAGATGCGGCATTCCTACGAACAGATGAATCTTGGTGTCCCAGAAGTTTAATTAACCCAGGGATTGCCTGTGATGAACCTATTTCTCCCAGCGCAGATGCGGCTATTCTACGAACCTCTGAATCTTGGTGTCCCAGAAGTTTAATTAACCCAGGGATTGCCTGTGATGAACCTATTTCTCCCAGCGCAGATGCGGCTATTCTACGAACCTCTGAATCTTGGTGTTCCAGAAGTTTAATTAACCCAGGGATTGCCTGTGATGAACCTATTTTTTCCAGCGCAGATGCGGCACTCCTACGAACAGATGAATTTTGGTGTTCCAGAAGTTTAATTAACCCAGGGATTGCCTGTGATGAACCTATTTTTCTCAGCGCAGATGCGGCATCCCTACGAACCTCTGAATCTTGGTGTTCCAGAAGTTTAATTAACCCAGGGATTGCTGCCTCAGATTTAGTGATACCTAATAATCTAATTTCCAACAATCGCGGCAAACCTAAATGACTAATTAACCCAACAGTTTTCTCCTGCCACTGTGATTTTACTGCCCCCGCTAACCTTGCCCCTAACTGCCAATCAACCTGTAGGGCTAACTTCACAACTCGCAACGCCAAAGCTTCATCTTCTACCAACTCTATCATCAGCACTACTGGTTCTGTCCATTTCAAATCATTCAAATAATCCCATTGCAACTCATCATCACTCAGATTTTTTACCTCTTGCAAAAATCTTTCTGCGGCGTAATACTCTTGAATAAGTTGATGGCGAAACTCGATTTTATTTTCTGCTCCTAATTGGATCAGGTGATGCTTGAGTAAATCATCTAACCAAGCGATCGCATTATCTGCGGCACAAGCAACTTTACCTTCGAGAAATTCCGTGAATATTTCTTCGGCTTGCTGTCGGGGTATAGCAACCAAAAATTCCGTCGATGTAGAGACGTTACATGTAACGTCTCTACAATCCGGGTTTCCTCCCATCATCACCCAAGCTAAATGCTGCAACAACCGCTTCCGCCAACGACGAGATTCTTGAGAAATCGGGACATCTTGCTTGAGTTGATCGTCATAAATTTCTGTGAAGCGGCGAAACACCGAACCTAAATTCGGCGGTAATTTATTCTGGTTGCTAGCAAACACCGAACACAGCATCATTAACAGCAGAGGTGTTTCGCCAAACTTCCGCAAGCGATCGCCTAACTGCTTCAACATTTGTTCTCCCACCTCTGGGAGATACCCCCGCACGAAATCTCGCATCTGGGTTTCCGTCAAAGGTTGCATTTCCAATTTTTTGCTGATTTCTAAATCACCACCCACCCCCAAATCCCGCGTTGTAAAAATCATCGGTGTGGTTTTGTGGAAATCTTGGCGAAATTTCTGTAAATTTCGTCTGGCTTCAGGTGACGGTAATTCGTTTACACCGTCGAGTAGCAGTAAAAATTGCCCTTGTCGCAATAATTCTTTGATCTTTTCGCCGCCATCGATGGGTAAACTGGGGTGATGGCGATGGAGAAAGTCTTTGATGAGATCAATAATTGAGGTTTGGTAGTAACGGAGTTCCACGAGGACGGGGATTTGGGTTTTCCCACCAGTTGTTGAGATTGCTACCGCTTGTTCTAACAACAAACGCTTCAAAGCAGTCGATTTTCCCGAACCTGGACGACCAATTAACAATACATGTTCTGATGCATATTTTCGCAAGCCTTCCAGAACATTTAAAATTTCCCTTTTTTCGCTTGCTTCTGATAATAGTTCGTTCTCTGGTTTAACTGCTTCTGGTTTAACTGCTTCTGGTTTAATTGCTTCTGGTTTAACTGCGATCGCCTGTAAATCTAACAATAGAGATTTTCTCACCTGGCTGTGATGCTTTTTACCCACAACATCTGTGAGAGTGTAAACTTCCCACAACTGATCGTAAGTAGCGCAAATTGATTGTAGATATGGCTTCCAGTCAACCACTTGTGCTCCTTACAAATTAGAAGAAGAACTTAAAAAGTACTACAGCGTGAGTAACACGTTGCCAGGATATATTTAGAGATTAGCGTAACAGGAAGAAAATCAACAGCTCAGGCGCTATTTAAAAAAATGTAAACAAAGAAATCAAAATAACTCCATCAATCACGTGAATCAAAACCTTATCTCAGCTTTGCTGTAGGATAATCGCAGAAAATATAATTGATTTCCTTCATGTCCAAACGCACGTACGCGATACTGGGAACTGGTGCATTAGGTGGCTTTTACGGTGGTAGACTGCAAAAAGCTGGCTTAAATGTCCACTTTTTGCTCCATAGCGACTACGAACACGTCAGCCAACATGGTTTAATTATTCAGTCTGTTGACGGCGACTTCAGTTTACAGCAAGTCAATGCTTACGGCGATGTGGAAAAGATGCCTCAATGTGATGTCGTAGTTATTGCACTCAAGACGACGCAAAACCATTTGCTGCCTAAAATGTTACCGCCTGTCGTCAAGGATGATGGGGTAGTATTGGTTTTGCAGAATGGACTTGGCGTGGAGGAGGAAGTTGCCCAAATTGTCGGTAGTGATAAGGTTATTGGTGGGTTGTGCTTTCTGTGTTCAAATAAAGTGAAACCAGGACATATCTGCCACCTGGACTATGGACAAATTACCTTAGGAGAGTATGCAGCTAACTATTATCCAGCTGGTATCACAGAACGGCTGCGGCAAATTGGTGAAGATTTTGAAAGTGCTGGCATCAAGATTGAATTAACTGAAGACTTGCTGTTGGCGCGTTGGAAAAAACTGGTGTGGAATATTCCATATAATGGGCTTTCTGTTATTCTCAACGCTGCAACCAATGAATTAATGGCAAATGTTCACACCCGCAAGTTAGTGGAACAGCTGATGTATGAAGTAGTGGCAGGGGCAAAGGGTTGCGATAGCATTATCCCCGACAGCTTCATTCAAACAATGCTTGATTATACCGTGAAGATGAAGCCGTATCGTACCAGCATGAAAATAGATTACGACGAACGCCGCCCCTTGGAGGTAGAGGCAATTTTCGGCAATCCGTTACGAATGGCACAAGCTGCAGGTGTGAATTTACCGCAAATTTCTTGTTTATATGGGCAACTCAAGTTTTTGGATGCCAAACGCAGAGGAGAATAAGGGAGTGAGGGAATGAGGGAAAATTCTCCTCACTCTAAACTCCTCATTTTTTAACGTAATGACTCTGAAATGACAGCTATTGCTAGCAAACATAATAAGAGAATTCCCACTCGCCACAACCAACTTCCTACCAGGGGTAATAGCATGGCGGCAATATGCAACATACCAAAACAGAGTGACATTACGTAGGCGATCGCAAAGCCAAATATGGCAATCAAGAAATATTTGAGACACTTAGAAGCCAACTTGAGAAGACGACTACGGTCATCTATGATAGTTTTCATGGATCGGAAAATAGGTAAAGATATACTGTTAATATTTGAGACAAGCAAGACGTACTTGTTATTTCATGGTTTGCACAGGAGTTTCTATTTCAAATTGAGAGTCAATAGTTTGACGGTGATTGCTCATCATGGCTTGAATCACCATCATTAGGCAGACAACTAAGGCTGCTATGACAAAAAAATTGCTAAAACCATTGCGGCGAAAAAAGTAGTCCTGTCCACATTTGACACATACCTGTCTGTTGGGATTATAAGGATCACTCATGAACGGACAATTATCGTGATTACACTCATTATTGCAAATAGGAGATTTCATGCTCAAAGCCTCATTTATGGGAAGTAAAAACATCTATATTTTTAGAATGACTGAAGCAATTAGCTTGGAAGGCTCACTATTTAGCTCAATTTTTAGCTCACTATTTAGCTCAGTTGGCTCGGTTTATACGTTAGTTGCTATCGAGTACCAGAGGAAATGTAACATAAGAAGAAAGATGATGCGAAATTTTTGAAAAATGGCGAATTCTGTTAGAGCATCTACACGGGGGCTAGAAATCGTCGAGCAAGCTAGGCTGAGAATGGGCTGGAATAAATACGCTGATATTTGGTGGCAGACAGCATTAACTTCAAAAGCTACTTTGAGACGGTTTTGGGCAAGGGAGGCAATTCAGAGACAAACTTTTATACAAATTTGTGAGGCTGTAGGGGTGACAAGGTGGCAAGATATTATTGAGCACAGCCAAATTCCCATTACTGAACCTGATCCTGATTTTGTTGGGCGTGAGGAGGCGATTGCCCAACTCAACGATATGGTTAACCAAAGCGCAAAGATTATTGTCATCCAAGGTGAGGGTGGCATAGGCAAAACAAGACTAGCTCGTAAATATTTTGAAAGTAAGGGTTTCAAATGTTTAGAACTGTTGATGGCAACGGAACCCCAAAACATCATTTCTCTAGAGTCTGTAGAGAGTGTAGTTGCGGAATGGTTATGGCGAGAGTTTGATGAAGAACCAGGACGCAGTCTAGGGATCAATTTGCTGAGACTAAGACGGATACTTCGAGATGAAACCAGAAGAATCGGTATATTAATCGACAATCTCGAAACTGCTTTAGATATCAATAGAACATTTATTGAGCCTCATCGCCATTATGTAGAATTATTGAGAGTTTTGGCAGATCCAGCAATGAATTCAGTCACACTGATCACTAGCCGTGAACGCTTATGCGAAGCTAGTGTTGATGTGAACTTTTATATGCTCAGGGGTTTGGATGAGTCGGCATGGAGACAGTTTTTTGCTAGTAGCAAGATTAATCCTCATCCTGATTCTACAGCGCTGCGTGAAATATGCAGGGCATATGGAGGCAATGCTAAAGCAATGCGAATCATCAGCGGTGTCATTCGCGCAGATTTTGAATGTGATATAGATGCTTATTGGCATGTCACTCAAGATGATTTGTTGATTGAACAAGAGTTAAAAAATTTAGTTGTCAGTCAGTTTAATCGGCTGCAAGAAATTGATCCTGAAGCATATCGGCTTCTCTATCGTTTGGGATGCTACCGCTACCAAGATGTGCCTTTTGTAGCAATTGATGGGCTTCTTTGTTTACTGTGGGATGTGCCAGAGTCGCAACGTCGGCGGGTGGTTAATAGCTTGCGCGCTCGGTCTTTGGTAGAATGTGCTAAAGGAGAATACTGCTTACATCCAGTCATTTTGGCGGAAGCGATCGCTCGGTTGCGACTGAGTGGAGAATGGGAGAGAGCAAACCGCAAAGCTGCCGATTTTTGGACAAATAGTGTGAAGACAGTTCAAGGTACAAAAGATGCATTAAAAGCCTTGGAAGCTTATTATCACTATGTCGTTATTGAAGACTTTGAACAAGCTGCGGATATCATCATTAAACAGAGAAAGAATAAATGGGGGACTCATGAATCTCTTGGACGATCATTTTATAAACGAGGTTTATTAATACCAATAACCGATGCAATAAACGAGATATTAGATAAACTTAATCGAGGATGCCGCAGTGCCAAACTTTATCACACATTAGGTGCTATATATTGGCTCAAAGGTGACATTCACCAAGCCATCCAGTATTGTGAGCAAGCAAGGGAGATAGCAAGCACCTGCTTACAATCCATGCCACAAGAAGAGGACAATGAGACAATTAAAAAACTTCAATTAATCAGAATCAACTCGTTATTAACTATCGGAATTTGTCAAATTGGTTTTTGGGAACTCGAAGAAGCAGTGACAACTCTAAAGCGAGTCGTTGAACTTTGTGATGAACTTAACTATGAAAAATATGCTCCATCCGCTTTGTTTTACCTAGCATTTTTAAATTCATGGTTGGGACGAACAGAAGAAGCAATTGAGATTGCTAATTACCTTTACAATAGACTACCGCAAGAAGGACTACCTTCATGGGTAACAGAGTATAGATTGTTTTACTTATTAATAGCCTATAGAAATTTAGGAGAAATACAAAAATCATTTTACATCTATCAAAAAAATATTTTTTATGCTGAAAACAGTCCTTATCCTCAAGCAAAAACTAAAGCTTTAATTGGTTTAGCACAGTTATATCGAGAACAAGGAGAATTTGAAAAAGCAGTAGCTTGTCATCAAGAAGGAATCAAAGTTTTAGATGAAATAGGCGCTAAATGGGACTTAGCAGAGGCTTACTATCAAATTGCATTAACTTATCAAAAGATGGGTAAGCAGCCAAAGAGTGAGGAACACTTTGAGCGTGCGATCGCACTTTTCCAAGAAATGCAAGCACCCAAACAAGTTGATAAAGTACAAGCAGCAATGATTTTCATAAATAACTAACGAGGACAAAATAAAACCACAGATTCATACAGATGCACATAAATAAATTATCTGAGCGTCTCTGCGGTTCATTGATCAAATCATCAATCAGAATAATCACTACCTGAACCATACTTCCAACCATCAGTCCAACGATTCCAATAATATTTAGATATACTAGGCAAATTTTTCTTCCACGGTTCTAATATTTGACTCAGCCAAAATAAAACAGAGTAAATTCCTAAATTCCCATAGTGAACCATCCAACCCAGTAAAGTTCCCAAACCGACTTGAGGAATCACTTTGGCAATTAATCCTGGATGTGTTACAGCAGTTTTTATGAGCGTTTTTGTCAGCGCTGGAAACTGCACCACATCTTGCAAAAAAGGTTTGAGTACAGGTTCACCGAGTTGTTGCATTTGTTGAAACACCACAGACAGGAGTTGATTAATTTGATTTGGATCAATTTTTTGATTAACATCAACACTCATTGCTCTTTGGAATAGCCAAGTCACAGCTAAACTAGGTTGGTATGGTTGCAGTGGTGCGATCACCCTTTGGGTGGCTCCCTGCTGGAGCATCGCCTTTGCAGATAACTGATCTATTTCTAGCGCCTCGTGAATACCTAATGTTAAACGCCGTAAGTGACGCACCATCGCACCAAAACCGCCAAAACTCAAGGGTGATTGGCTTCCACTACTATCTCCAACAGGTAAAATGCGATTCCAAGGTGTCTTGAGTGGAGAACGATAGGAGGGAAAAAAGCCAAATAGCGCTCGTTTAAATGTCAGCTGGCTCAACTCCACGCCTTGATATTCCGGCATCAAACGCAGGTAATCCTCAAATAGAGCTTCTAAACCCAAGCGTTGTGGATTGGCATCCATGTAAGTAAACATGTAAGTGGTTCTACCATCTCTTGCTGGGAAAGCTTCCCAAAAGTATTGGCATTGATTTTGCACAGGTGTGAATGATAACAGCAAGTCGCCTGTGTGATTTTCTGGAAAACCTTGAGCACAAGTTCCTACAACTAAACAAAGTGCATCTGGTTTTTGTCCCTGACGTGCTTGCTGGATTATGGGAGAAAGATATCCCATTGCATCAATTAACAACCTGGTTTTGAATTGGTTATTTACCATCACTCCATCAGGATGAACAACTGCTTCTGTAAACGGAGTGTTTTCAAATAACTTTCCACCAGATGTAAGAAATCGCTGCTTTAAAGTTTCCAGCAAATAAACTGGATCGACACCAATGTTCAGAACATCTGTTACCCAAACTTCTGTACCACCAAAAAAGCTGACTCTCGCGGGGTTGTATTGTGTGGCGATCGCCTCCTCCAATTCCACATCCGTCAGTAAATTTAACTCCAAGAAAACTTGTAATTCTTTACGAGAAATATTCCATTCTTGCTCTCTACCACGTAACATTGAGCGTTCTATTAACGCCACTCGCACTCCCTTCACAGCTAAGGCACAACCAATTAAAATGCCTAATGTTCCGCCGCAAATGACAACATCCCAATCTATAGCACCCAAAGGTTGCTGAGTTTCTTTTACTACCATTGGCACAGGAGCGTTATCCTCTCTCACTGATGTCAAAATGCGATCAGCTTGGCGTAACTTATCTAAAATATTTCCTGGTAGTTGTGAAAGAACATTTTCAGTCAGGGACATAATACTAAATTCCACTATCGTACAATATTAATCCCACGCTTAACTGTTGCACTAGCCTGGTGCGCTGCGCGTACTCAACCGTTACATTCTTCTCAATTAGCTTGGTTGGAGAAAATTAAACACCTACACTAATTGCAGCAGCGCTCGCAGCAGCAGCAGCGGAGAAAAAAGCTGTGCCAAACAGCCACCAAGCAGCAGTTTCTGCCACCTTTTGGGTAGCTTCCGCTTGCTGTCTAGCTTGCTGCTGGCTAATTTGGTTAATGAATTGCTCTAGCTTGGCACTCAGTCGTTCGGGCTTTAGCTCTTTTGGTTCGGCAGACTTTAGAGCGATCGGCAATCCATTAGTTTGGACTTTCTGGGGTTGATTCCCCCAAATTTGCTGCCAAAAGCCTTCAAAAGAGTCTACAAACCAATTAATGTCTTGTTTTGACCAATGTGTGCCACTATCGACTATATCCACAAAGGTTTTACGACCGATATTGCGTAAGTAATTCTCCTTAGTGAGAGATTGCATTTCTGGTTGGGCGACTAATTTTTCAAACTCATCTTCAATTTCTAGTCGCGCTTCCTCAGAGAGTTGTAGCTGGTTTAAATAATTGTCTATTGCTTTGCGGATACTGGTTCGATCCACCGCTGAACCCAGTTCGTTACGAACTGTGGCTGCAGCTGCATCTGCTGTGGAAACAACGCGATCGCTGATCGTCTTCGCACCAAAGCCTATAGTTGCTGTGCCGATAATGCCTTGCAAGCCAGAAGTTGCCTGATCCAAAACGGAACTAATTACCGAACCTACCGTAGCAGCACTGACGCATACCACTAAAAAGAAGTAGGCTGCCCAAATGACCAGACCAATAATTGCTGCCAATAGCGGATCATGTAATGGGCAAAGTTTCACTGCTAGAAAACAAGCAAAAAATAATGTAATGCTGACAGTTCCTAACGTTCGCAACCCAATTATTATCCCAACTTGATTAATCTTATCGTCCATTGATGCTTGGCCGTTAGTATCTAATTCATGCTCTGGAGTTGAGTCTGAAATTCCCAAGGCAATGAAGAAGTTAGCTAGCAGCAGCCCAAAGGCAAAGGCGAGCAACAGTCCAGCTATCAAGACTAAAAAACCTTGAGTGCCTGACAACAGAAGCGCAGCATCAACTGGCGCCGTAAATTCTTGAGCGATGACAAGCTGTGCTATCCAACACTGCGTGCTGCACAGTCCCACTATTGTATCCATACCCACCAAAATACTAAAAAGTTAGTCTTGCTACTGTTTATTTATTAGTAATATGTTTGCTGTTGATTTTAATCTCTCTAATGGTCTAGAAAAGCGCCTAGAGTTAGGAGTTTAGTTTTTCATCCATGAGGCGAAAACGTCTTCAATTGCAGCTAATAGCAGAGCAAAGTTAAAAGCGAAAAGCTTAGAAAATACTAACTTGACATAATGAAGTTTTATGAATTCATTAGTGTTAATGACTAGCAATAGTGTATTTAAAATTTACCTACTAAATGTAAATTTTTGTTTGTTGTCGTTTGATTAAGCTTGCTTTATCAGTGCAAATCAATTTCAATAGTTTTTTATGCTAGCGTCATCAACTAAAGATTCGTGCTGTGACGGAGTTAGAGAAAAATAATGAAATCTAAGCAGCTTGTTTCAGGTCTGTTGCTATCAAGCGTAATTTTTGTGTTGGTCACATCTTTTACTAGAAGCGAGGAAATATTAATAAGTGAAGTTGGCAAAGTACAGCATCCGCCAACACGGTTCGCGGACTCTACTTAAGAAATACTTGTGGTTACCTTTACACGGGAGGTTGAACTAATCCGACAAATTAGGCGATTAAGTGAGATAGAGCCAAGAGCCAAGAGCGACACAATGCTCCCGTCGCCTACGTTACCAAACACGCCGTCAGTCAAACTTAACTGACAACTAAATCTCCCAAAATCCATGCTCCAAAATTGAGATCCAACAGTGGTGAGCAACTCATTTGCTTTTCTCGTTATGAATTCCTAAATAGAAATATGGGTCATCTACATAAAACTTTGGCGCAAAAACCATTCCGACTTCTAGCATTTTTACTTGGCATCATCTTTGCTTTAGTTTTGGGATGTCACACCTCGGCACAACTAGCAAATTCGACGGAAATACTGTGGGATACTTACGGCATACCCCACATCTACAGCAAAGATACCCGAAGTGCATTTCAAGCCTTTGGTTGGGCACAGATGCAAAGTCATGGTAACTTGCTTTTGCGTCTTTACGGTCAAGCACGCGGACGTGCAGCCGAATACTGGGGAGAAAAATATTTAGAATCAGACCGTTGGGTTCAGACTATGGGAGTGCCAGAACGCGCCAGTTCTTGGTACGCTGCACAAAATCCAACTTTTCGCAACTACCTGGATGGTTTTGCTGCTGGAATTAATGCCTATGCTAAGGAGCATGGAGACAAGCTTGACGATGAAGTAGAGGTTGTGCTGCCAGTCAAAGGGGAAGATGTACTGGCTCACCTAAACAGAGTCCTGCATTTTACTTTTATTGTCAACCCACAGGAGGTTGCAGGCGTCGCCAAGGAAGAATCAAAAGCCGGGTCTAATGGTTGGGCGATCGCCCCATCACATTCTGAAAGTGGCAAAGCGATGCTGCTTGCAAATCCACATTTGCGTTGGTCGGATTTATTTTTGTGGTACGAAGCACAACTTAAGACTCCCGATATTGATGCTTATGGTGCAACACTTGTTGGAATTCCGGTGTTGGCGATCGCCTTCAACAATAATTTGGGCTGGACTCACACCGTCAACACTTACGATGGTTGGGATACGTACTCACTCAAATTAGTAAAAAATGGTTATCGCTTCGATGGCAAAGTGCGTCCCTTTGAGACTAAAACCCTTTCGTTGAAGGTAAAACAATCTAACGGTACGTTAAGCGAACAACCCCTCATCGTCAAACGTTCTGTTCACGGTCCTGTGGTCACACAAAAAGATGGTTTGGCTTTGGCGTTGCGCGTTGCTGGTCTTGATCGACCTGGTGTGCTTGAACAATGGTGGGATATGGCGCGTTCCCAAAACCTCACGCAGTTTCAATCTGTTCTCAAGCGTTTGCAACTACCTATGTTTACGGTGATGTATGCAGACAAAGATGGGCATATCATGCACCTGTTCAACGGTGATGTTCCAATTCGTTCTCAAGGTGATTTTAAATACTGGGAAGGGATTATTCCTGGTGACACGTCTAAAACACTATGGACGAAAATCCATCCCTACCAGGATTTACCGCGCGTTATTGACCCAAAAAGCGGTTGGTTGCAAAATACTAATGATCCACCTTGGACAACGACGTATCCTACTGCTATTAAAGCAGATAATTACCCTGCTTACATGGCACCGAGTTCCCTAGATTTTCCCGGCAAGTTTCGGACGGAGCGTTCTATAAGAATGCTTTCTGAGGACGACAAAATCTCTTTTGATGAGATGGTGCAATACAAACATTCGACCCGCATGGAACTGGCAGACCGCATTTTAGATGACTTAATTCCTGCAGCGCGAAAGCAGGGGGGTGAATTAGCGCGGCGAGCAGCTGATGTCCTGTTGGCGTGGGATAGACAAGCGAATGCAGATTCTAAGGGTGCTGTACTTTTTGCCTTTTGGGCACAACAGATGGACTTGGATGATAAATCGTTCAGCAAACCTTGGAATCTAGACTCTCCACGTACCACCCCAGACGGTTTAGCCGATCCCAACAAAGCAGTTGCAACACTCGAAGCTGTTGCGGGCAAAGTTGAAAAAGCTTATGGAAAACTAGATGTCGCGTGGGGAGATGTTTTCCGGCTACATGTGGGCGATAAGGATTTGCCTGCTAATGGTGGTGATGGAAGTCTCGGTATTTTCCGCGTCGTCGATTTTGCACCAGCTTCGGGTGGTCGTTTCCAAGCAGTTCATGGTGATTCGTTCATCGCTGCTATTGAGTTTTCTCAACCAGTAAAGGCGATGGCGTTGATTGGCTATGGTAATGCAACTCAACCGAATTCGCCCCATGTCGGTGATCAGTTAGAGTTGTTCACTCGCAAGCAGTTACGTCCAGTTTGGCGCGAGCGTCAGGATATTCTAGGGCATTTAGAGGAGCGCAAGGCATTCTGAATGTAACCAGGGTCAAAAAGCCTTGATTTCGGGCTTTTTGGCTGTCTGGGATGTTATATTTATTTACGCGCCTGGTGCACCACTATGTGCTATTGCAATTTTAATATAAGGATATTACTATATCTTAACATTACAGGTGAGATTGATGAATCGTGGGAAAATAGTTGCAATTATCACAGGTGCGGTTTCCATAATTTTGGCACTTGGCTACCTTGTGCTTGTACAACTGCTAGACTTTAGGGGCGAAATGAAACCTGCTCCTATGAGTGAGTCGTCGCACCAGTCATCAGTAGTAGCCTATATTCTACCAGGAAATGCGCAAGCAATAGTAGAAAAAATCTACTAACTAGTATGGTACTAAGTTGCAATACGGTTCAGTTAAGAAAATTGATCTAGCGTCAACCTTCGTAGAGACGTTGCATGCAACGTCTCTACACACTAGAAATTCATATCGTTCAGCCCTAACTGAACCGTATTGTACCAAGTAGCATTCAAACAAGAGAGAACTTTTGAGATTGGGTGTGAGCGGTGTAAAAATTCTAGCTAAGTTGCAAACAGTGATGGAGAAAATGGATCACAGATCGCACTCGTATTTGATTTGGTGAGAATTGAAAAACAAGATCCCCGACTCCTTTAAAAGTTGTCGGGGATCTGTGGCTTTCCAAACAGTCATAGATTGCAAACAATAATAACTATTAGAATTTTTAAAACTATAAGAATTTCTTAGAGTCATCATTGATTAATGATTTAGCTGACTTATTCCCCTTTTTATAGATATACGGTAATCTATGACTTAACCAAGATAAAATATAAAATAAAAGTTAAATTTTTCGACTCGCATATCTGCGTTGTAGAAAACAATGGTTGTTCATTGACAACCGCGTCCTGTTATGCTGCAAATTGAGAGGAGAATTAATGGCTCATTTTCTGCTTGAAACTGTTTGGTTAGTTCCTTGCTATGCCTTAAGTGGTGCGCTTTTAGCCGTGCCTTGGTCTCCAGGAATCATTAAACGCACAGGACCAAGACCAGCAGGTTACATTAATTTGGTAATGACATTTCTTGCGTTTATTCATTCTGCTTTTGTCTTACCAATCACCTGGAATCAACTGCCATATGAGATATCCATACCTTGGCTGAGTACAGCTGGTTTAAACCTTTCTATTGATTTGGAAATCTCCTCATTAAGTGTCGGCGCGATGGTTGTCATTACCGGCTTAAATTTGCTTGCACAAATTTTTGCTGTCGGCTATATGGAGATGGACTGGGGTTGGGCACGCTTTTATTCTCTGTTGGGATTGTTTGAAGCTGGGTTATGCGCCCTTGCATTATGCAACTCTTTGTTTTTCAGTTATGTGATTTTGGAAATCCTAACTTTAGGAACCTACTTATTAGTAGGACTTTGGTTTAGTCAGCCTTTGGTTGTCACAGGTGCTAGAGATGCTTTCTTAACCAAGCGGGTGGGAGATTTATTTCTGCTCATGGGAGTATTGGCAATATGGTCACAAGCTGGGACTTGGAACTACACCGATTTAGCAGAATGGGCGACTACTGCCAATGTCAACCCAACTTTAATAACATTAACATGTCTGGCATTAATTGCAGGTCCGATGGGTAAGTGTGCCCAGTTTCCCTTGCATTTGTGGTTAGATGAGGCAATGGAAGGACCTGTTCCCAGTACCATTCTACGGAATTCCGTAGTCGTTGCGACTGGTGCTTGGGTGCTGATTAAACTGCAACCTGTTTTCAGCTTGTCACCAATAGCGACTTCTGCAATGGTGGCTATCGGTGTTGTGACAGCAGTGGGTGGTTCTTTGATTGCGATCGCCCAAGTTGATATCAAACGCTGCTTATCTTACTCTGTCAGTGCTTACATGGGTATGATCTTTTTCGCTGTGGGGACACAACAAGATGAAGCAGCACTGTTGTTAGTCCTCACCCACGCCTTAGCCTCAGCACTCCTAGTCATGAGTACTGGTGCAATTGTTTGGAACAGCATCACTCAAGATGTCAGCCTTTTGGGGGGACTTTGGTCACGCCGTCCAGTATCAGGCTTAGCATATATAGTAGGGACTCTAGGACTAATTGGGTTTCCACCCTTAGGCGGCTTTTGGGCATTGCTGAAATTAGCGTCAGGACTGTGGACAACACAACCTTGGCTTGTGGGAGTCATTATAATAGTCAACACTTTAACAGCCTTTAGCTTAACCAGGGAATTTAGTTTAATATTTGGTGGAAAACCAAAGCAAATGAGCGATCGCTCACCCGAAGTCAGTTGGCAAATGGCTCTACCCACAATCATTTTGCTTGGCTTTACTCTCCATTTACCCTTAGTGTTACAAAGTTTATCACTCCTACCAACTTGGGAAACTCTTAACAAAGATGTCGGACTTCTGTTGATGTGGTCAAGTATTTTTGGCTGCACTATTGCAAGCGTTGTTTATCTAAGCAACGTCATTCCCAAACCAATTCGCTTCCCTTTAAAACCTTTGCAAGACTTGCTAGCATACGACTTTTACACTCCAAAACTGTATCGGGTGAGCATAGTTTTCACTGTTGCTATGATTTCAAAACTAGCAGACATGATTGATCGCCTCATATTCGATGGAATTGTGAACTTAGTTGGCTTAGTTTCCATATTGAGTGGAGAAAGTTTGAAATATAGCACATCAGGACAAACCCAGTTTTATGCATTCACCGTACTATTGGGAGTAGGTATTTTAGGAATGGTAGTGAGTTGGCAACACTGGGGTTCTTATCTTTTAAATTTGATGTTTTAGTTTCCAGATGTCTTTGTAACATGGGGCGCAAACTCTTGCGCCCGGAAAAAGTTGTCAACTCACAATCAAGAACTAACAAGCAAAAATTTCTACTAACTGATAAAACTTCTCTCTCTTCTCCCTTCCTCTGCGTTCTCTGGAACTCTGCGGTTTTTTACTCCTTTCGTCAATTACATCACCAACCAATTTATGCTCAGTCTCTTAATTTGGCTACCTATTTTAGGAGCCGCTGTTATTAGTTTATTACCTCGTGCCATTCCCGCAATCAATATTCGTTTAACAGCCCTAACCGTTACTGGATTAGTTCTTCTTTGGAATATTTTCCTGCTGTTGAAATTTGATATATCTCTTCCTGGAATGCAGTTGCAGGAATATCTACCTTGGAATGAAACCCTTGGTTTAAGTTACCAATTAGGGGTTGATGGACTATCCATACTGATGCTGCTATTAAATAGTTTGCTCACTTGGATTGCGATTTACAGCAGCAACCAAGAAACAGAACGTCCCCGGCTTTATTACTCCCTCATCTTATTAGTCAGTGCAGGAGTTGCAGGTGCATTTGCGGCGCAGAATTTATTGCTTTTCTTCCTGTTCTACGAACTAGAATTAATACCCTTCTATCTCCTGATTTCCATATGGGGAGGAGAAAAGCGGACTTATGCAGCCATGAAATTCCTAATTTACACCGCTGTTTCAGGAGCATTAATTCTAGCAACATTTTTGGGTACAGTTTGGCTTAGTGGTTCAACTAGTTTTGATTACAATACACTCTCAACTCAAGCCTTATCAACAACACTACAAATCATTCTACTTGTAGGAATCGTGCTAGGGTTTGGAATCAAAATTCCCCTCGTTCCCTTACACACTTGGTTACCAGATGCTTACGTTGAAGCCTCAGCTCCGATTGCGATTCTTCTTGGTGGAGTGCTGGCAAAGTTAGGAACTTATGGTGTTTTACGATTTGGAATGGCGCTGTTTCCTGAAGCTTGGAGTATTCTTGCACCCAGTTTAGCAACTTGGGGGGCAATTAGTGCTATATACGGGGCTGTGACTGCGATCGCTCAAAAAGACATCAAGCGCATGGTTGCATATAGTTCCATTGGGCATATGGGGTATATATTGTTAGCAGCAGCAGCTAGCACTTCGTTAGCATTGATTGGTGCGATCGCCCAAATGTTCAGTCACGGTATTATCCTCGCCATCCTCTTCCATCTTATAGGAGTTGTGGAAGCCAAAGTAGGAACCCGTGAATTGGATAAACTCAATGGCTTAATGAGTCCTATACGCGGATTACCCCTAACGAGTGCTTTACTCATTTTAGGAGGTATGGCAAGCGCTGGTATTCCTGGTATGACAGGATTTATTGCTGAATTTATCGTGTTTCAAGGCAGTTTCTCCGTCTTTCCTATACCAACACTATTGTGTGTCGTCGCCAGTGGCTTAACGGCAGTTTACTTTGTCATCCTGCTTAACCGTACCTGTTTTGGCAAACTTGACAACGATTTAGCTTACTATCCCAAAGTTCTGTTGTCTGAGAATATACCAGCTCTTATTTTAGCAGCCCTCATCTTGTTCTTGGGAGTACAACCGAGTTGGTTAGTGCGTTGGAGTGAACCAACAACGACAGCAATAGTTGCGGCTATTCCTCCTATTGAAAAAACCGTAACGGCTCAAGTTGCTCTTAATCAATAAAGCTTTGAAACTCTACTTTCATTGCTTATTAGAAACAACGTTCATAGTATTTCTTGCAAAAGTCCATTGTATAAATAAGACTTACGCAAAAACTCTCTCAAACTCTTATTCCTTTGCGTTCTATGCGCCAAGGGCGCACGCTACGCTAATGCGTCCTTGGTGAGTCCAGCCCCCGTCTTGGCGGCTTCCGTCACGTTAAGCGTTAGCTCCGGCTCCCTTAGGGGCTAGCGTCTCCGCAGGAGATTGGGGGACTGGCGGAGCGCGTTAGCTCCGGCTCCCTTAGGGGCTAGCGGAACCGGAGGTTCTCCCCGAAGGGCGGTCCGTTCGTTTTTCATAATCTTGCCCAAACCTTGACGAAGAGGAAATCAAAATGGTACAAACTCCAAACAAAACCGAAGCCAAATTACCTCCTTCTACTCATGAATTTGCAGAAGTGATTCATCGGTTAGAAGCAGGCGGTGCAATGTTGCCCGACACGCCAGAAAACTTAATGCAAATCATCGGTCTTTACAAAGCTTACGCAGTACCGATGGACTTTTACTGGCGCGACTTATTATATATTGCTGAGCAGGTATTTTTAGATCCATTTCCCTTTTTTAAATACTTCATTTCTCAGGAGTATTTAGAACGTCACAATCATTATGCTGGTGATGATGCTGAGTTGAGAGTTTGGCGCGGTGAGGCGACTGCTCATCCGGAACTCTTAGCATTTATGCAAAAGGGTGAAACCTTCAAAATGCCTAAATTATTGCATCACTTATTCCATGATCGAATTAACATGGAATTTGCTGAAGCTTGTATGCGAGCAATGCTTTGGCATAGAGGAATGGGTGGAAAATTTGACCCTTACCTGGATACTGAAGAATATAAAGCGAATGCCGATAGGGCAATAAAAGCTTACTTCAAAGGTAATCCTGTTATGTTGGGACTCTACAAACTGTTCCCAGATATGTTTATAGAACAGTGTCGTCAGATGTCTTACTACTCTAACCTGGGTTTGTTCTGGGAAATCATGGCTGCCGTGTTTTTTGAAATGTCAGACTTATATGACGAAGGAAAAATTACGAGTGTCCCAGAGGCGATGAATTTCTTGGTGAATGGAATTCTTGCAGTCGCAAATCGTCCTATTTACCATAACGTTTACATCCGTGGCGAATGCTACGAAATCGTTCCCAAATCTAAAGGCTTTGTCTGGCTTCACGAAGCTGCATTACCTTATGTGGAAGCTGTTTTTTACCGTACTGCTCCCTTCCGAGGTACAAAATCTTATAATGCTCAAGCAGGACAAGTGCCAACAGATCAAAAAGACTTTCACTACGGAATTCTTTATGCAGATGTCTTTCCAGTAGGTACCGCAGGTATTCCACCAACACTATTGATGCAAGATATGTTGCATTTCTTGCCATCGTATCTTGTTGATTACTACAAGAATTATTGCCGAGGCGAAGAAGATATGTTGATTCAGTTAGGAATTAGTTTCCAACGTTCAATGTACTGTGTCACTTCTGCAGTTATTCAAGCATTACGAACAGCACTTTTACATCCTTTAGATGACCCAAATCCCGAACATTTACAAGCAAATCGGGACTTTTTTGAAACTCAGTTAAATCGTTTTACTCGTCCTGAGTATGGTATTCGTAATGCTGCTCGTCTGCGGGATATTCAGAGACAGGATTATAGATAATATCGTGTCCGGATAAAAATTTATAACCAAAGTAGCAGGGGACACCCAGAGATGGTTCTCACCCCCGCCCTTTCAGGGAAGTCAAAAGTCAAAGCTTCGACTTCGCTCAGCTTTGACTTTTGACTTGTTTTGCCCTTACACCATTTCACGAAATTCCTGATACAAATGATATTAAATCCGGTAGCATCTGAATGATTAAAAAACCGCTCCAGACGCAGAGAACGCCGAGGGAGAAGAAAGAGAAATAATTCCGATACAAGCGGATTTGATATGATTGGTTTCTAATTCTTTCCCCCTGCTCCCTGCCCCCCATTAGTATCAACCTTAAAGTGAAACGGTATTAAGTAAGTGGGCGCTAAAAAACACAACTAGATTAAGAAATGTAAATTGCTTAAAAGCCTATTTTTCAAGCGTTTCTGGCGCGTTACATAAGTTAATATAATTCGGTTTAATCATGCCTACCTACTTACACCCCTGTTAACCATTTCAATGCTGTTGGCTTGTTCAGCAGCATTTACGGCTTGCACTCGTAGTGAATTCATTTTTATTGAGAATATTTTTTATAGATATGTCTATCTATAGATTGAAGCAATTGATATTTAGAATCCCTAATATAAGCTCCAAGATGTGTTTTATATTTGCTAATGTGTCTTTTGCGCAGGACAAAAATAATACACAGGCTCTGAATCTGAACCAGAGCAAGAACAAATTTTAACAAAAACTAAGAACCAAATCATTTAGGACAGCTATAGTCATAATTTAGGAGAAATTAACATGAGCACTTACGCCAAGGAATTGAGAGCCACAGCCCAAGCTATGGTTGCTCCTGGTAAGGGCATTCTGGCAATGGATGAAAGTAATGGCACCTGTAACAAGCGGTTTGAGAAACTGGGGATTCAACCGACAGAGGATCGCCGACGTGCTTACCGGGAACTAATTTTGACAACTCCTAACTTGGGTGAGTTCATAAGCGGTGCGATTCTGTATGATGAAACAATTCATCAATCTACACAGGCTGGTAAACCCTTTACCCAGGTGATGCCGGAAGCAGGCGTGATCGTAGGCATCAAAGTAGATACCGGAGCAAAAGATTTGTCGGGATGTCCGCAAGAGAAGATCACAGAGGGACTTGATGGATTGCGCGATCGCATTGCTGAGTACTATAAAATGGGTGCGCGATTTGCGAAGTGGCGAGCTGTGATTACCATCGGTAACGGTATTCCCACCCGTACTTGTATTGAAGCTAATGCCCATGCCCTTGCTCGGTATGCAGCACTGTGTCAAGAAGGGGGATTGGTGCCGATTGTAGAACCAGAAGTGCTGATCGATGGCGATCATACCATTGAGCGATGCTATGAAGTTACCGATCAAACCTTGCAAGCCGTATTCACTCAACTGCGGTTGAACAAAGTGGCATTCGATCAAATGATTCTCAAGCCAAGTATGGTGATTGCAGGATTAAATTGTTCTACTCAATCAACAGTAGATCAAGTGGCCGAAATGACGATCCAATGCTTGCTCAACAATGTACCTGCAACAGTTGCGGGTGTGGCATTCCTGTCTGGTGGACAAACGAATGAAAAGTCAACCGCACACCTAAATGCAATGAATCTCAAGTATGGTGCAAAGTGTCCTTGGCCTGTGACTTTCTCATATGCTCGTGCGATTCAGCAACCTGCTCTAGAGCACTGGCGCGGAGAGGATGACAATATTAAAGCCGCACAACAGTTGCTTTTTAATCGGGCAAAGTTGAATGGTGCTGCAAGTCTTGGTAAGTACAACGTGGAGATGGAGAAAACACCTGCGTTAGTCTAATTCACTGCAATTCCTGCGGAGGTTTGATGGAAAATACCATCACTTGTGTATTAAAGTGCAGTTAGCTTCTTCGCCCCCTCGCCCCGCACCATACCCTTCGACTTATCTCGACTTCGCTCGATACAAGTCGCTCAGGGTTGGTGTTGCAATATTCAGTTTAAGAAGGTACGTTATGGCAAAGCCATAACGTACCTTTTGGCTATGTATCTGATTCTGGGGATGATTAGGAATACAGCGTAAGCGTTTCATCAATTTGGAATGGTGAGGCAGTCCGGTCTTGGGGAGCCAGTTCTGCAGGAGGGTTTCCAACGCCAGATGCTCCACTTGGGGAGACCCCAAGACCGCACTGGCTCCTCCGTAGGAATCTGGCGTGGTTCCCCCCATGAGGAACTGCCGAACCCGAAGGGGTGGTTTATTTACGCCGTTATATACTAATGAATTCATATTTATTGAGAATTTATATGAGAAATCTTCCAATCCATAAATTGAAGCTATTGATATTTATAATCCCTAATCCAATTTCCAAGATGTCTTTATATATTTGCTTTTATGTATTTTTTGTAGTACATAAAGAATACATTGACTCTTGGTATTGACAAAAAAGCTCTGGAGCACTTTTTGGTCAATTTCATAAACATCGGCTGGAACCCTCATTCTTGCGTTCAGTGAAAAATTTTTCAATTTACTGAGAATAGATCCTAGACTTATTTAGAAAGAATTGCAATAATGAGGCTGGTGGTTCCATAATAGTCATAATTTAGGAGAAATTTACTGCAATTCCTGCGGAGGTTTGATGGAAAATACCATCACTTGTGTATTGAAATTGCCATTTTATGGAGATGGGCGCTCTCCACCCAATGCAACTAAAGACTCCTGTCATCCTCTGAGTCGATAGGAAAACCTGCACAAAACGCAAGGGCCGTTATACGATTGCCCGTTCTGCGCATTGCGCGTTTTGTTGTGGAGTGCACCCGAAGGGTATCTCCTGCACCAGACGCTACGCGTTAGCCCTTTGGGCGTGCGCTTTGCGCATACGCAGTCCCCTAGGTCGGGAGACCCTCACAACGACCACGCTCAGTGCACAGCCTGCGCCGTGCTGTCTCACTAAATCAAGCTCTTTGACGAAGTACTACAGCCGATGTGTTGTAGCCAACGCAGGAGCAAAGATTACAACCTATCAACGAACTACACCTAGATTGCAGTGGGGTTAAAACAAGCGATCGCCCGTATACGCCCAACCAAGCTTTGCTTGGTTCCCTGAACGAAGTTCAGGAGAGGCACTTTGTGCCTCGGGCGTAGGGCGCGCCAAGGGCGATCGCTACTGAACAAGTCTGGGGTAGACAGAACACGAACAAAGCAAAATTAAAAGCCAAAACAAACACTGTTAAGGAGCAAAAATGTCGAAGATTGGTTTATTTTATGGAACTCAAACCGGAAACACTCAAAACATTGCAGAGTCGATTCAAAAAGAGTTTGGCGGTGATAGCGTTGTAACACTGCATGATATTGCCGATGCTGGTACGGACGACTTTGAGGAGTATGAAAATATCATTGTTGGTTGCCCAACCTGGAACGTTGGTGAATTGGAGGGCAGTTGGGAAGGCTTCTACGAAGACCTAGACGAGATTGACTTTAATGGTAAAAAGGTGGCTTACTTTGGACCTGGCGATCAAGTTGGCTATGCTGCGAACTTTCAGGATGCAATAGGTATTTTAGAGGAAAAGATTTCAGAACTCGGTGGCAAAACGGTTGGACAGTGGTCTACAGAGGGTTATGAATACGAGGAGTCTAAAGCCGTCAAAGATGGCAAGTTTGTGGGCTTGGCGTTGGATGAAGATAATCAATCTGACCTGACGGATCAGCGCGTCAAAAAGTGGGTAAGTCAGTTGAAAGGAGAGTTTAGCTTGTAAGATTCCTCTGAAATATAAGCCATTAAGGCGTTGTGATATATCCGAGCACTGCATCGGTGGGTTTGGTGTCATTGCTTTATGCCCAACGCATACCTTGATGCAAGCATGGTTTCGATGGCTGATGAAGTCCGAATTTCGGAGATAACTAATGCCACAGACCTTTTTGACGGATGTAGTGCTAATTTTAGGAGCGTCTTTATGTCCACTAGTTTTATTAGTCTTGCTAATGAACTTTCTGTGGGCGGTTTGTGCTGCTTTTGTTTAGTCGTGTAACTCGACTCAAACGCCTCGATTGAATTGAGTGCGTCGCGTTGAGCTTTGCGTTGGCGTATTCCTTTGGGCGGGACGCTTTGCGACGAGCGCCTGCCCTTTGGGCATAGGACTCGTGGCAAACCTTTCACAGGTTGCCACTCTCTCAAATGCATCGCTTTAGTTATTAAACGAGGAGAAAACTCATGGCTTTTGAACTACAACCATTACCCTATTCTGAAAATGCTCTAGAACCATACATTGATGCTCAAACGATGGGGATTCACCACGGCTTTCATCATGGTGGTTATGTTAAGAATCTCAATACAGCTTTAGAAAAGCATCCAGATCTACAGAATCAAACCATTGATGATTTAATTCGGAATCTTAGTACATTGCCTGAAGGTGTTCGTAACGCGGTTCGCAATAATGGTGGTGGACACTTTAATCACTCCATCTTCTGGACAATTATGGGTCCTAATGCAGGTGGTGAACCAACCGGAGCGATCGCTACTCTTATCAATGAAGTCTTTGGCGACTTCGAGAACTTCAAGACTCAGTTCAATGATGCAGGTGCAAAGCACTTTGGTAGTGGATTTGTCTGGCTGGTGCGAACAACCGACAATAAATTTAAGATCGTCAGTTTGCCTAATCAGGATTGTCCTTGGTCAGAAGGACATTACCCCATTTTATGTAACGATGTTTGGGAACACGCCTACTATCTCACCTATCAGAACCGTCGCCCAGAATATCTCAAACAGTGGTGGAATACCGTTAACTGGAATGCGGTTAACGAACGGTATAATATAGCAACTAGCGCTTAAAAATCGCGTTTTGCATGAAATATCAGCAGGATTATAGATAATACCAATTTGAAAAAAGAATGCGACAGATACACACTTCCAAACCCTTGTTATCTTAGGCTTTCTTCATTTTGAATTTTGAATTTTGAATTTTGAATTGGTATAATCCCTCCTGCATTCTTGCATTGGTATCAGTTTAAGATGGTGCGTTAGGGAAAAGCCTAACGCACCTTGTGGCTATGTATCTGATTCTGGGGATGATTCGGATTTTTCAGGTTTGAGTAATGGGAATGCGATCGCATCTCGAATACTAGCGCAGTCTGTTAATAACATCACTAACCTGTCAATTCCAATTCCCAAGCCACCTGTGGGAGGCATACCATATTCCAACGCCGTCAAGAAGTCTTCATCCACTTGCGCTTCCAAATCACCACCGGCTTTTTGTGCTACTTGCGCTTCTAAACGTTGTCTTTGGTCGATAGGATCAGTCAACTCTGAGAAACTGTTGGCAGTTTCCCGCCCAACAGCATATAACTCAAATCGTTCCACTAAACCAGGTTTAGAACGGTGCGGCTTTGCCAGTGGTGAAATTTCCACGGGAAAATCGGTAACAAAGGTAGGCTGAATGAGGTTTTCCTCTACTTTTTGCTCGAATCCTTCATTTAACAGCTTGCCAATTGAAGGGCAATCTTCTACATTTTCAAAACCAGCATTTTTACTAGCTACTTTTGCCTCTTCCAAAGTTTGAAACGAGTTGAAATCCAAACCTGTGTATTCCTTCACCAAATCGTTCATTGTCGCCCGCCGCCAAGGGGGAGTCAAATCCACTGGTGTGCCTTGGTAGGAGATTTGCAGCGTGCCGAGAACTTCTTTGGCAACGGTGGTAATTATACCTTCCGTCAGCGCCATCATATCGTTGTAATCGGCATAAGCTTGGTAAATTTCAATTGTGGTAAATTCAGGGTTGTGACGAGTTGATATTCCTTCATTGCGGAAAATCCGCCCCAGTTCAAACACCTTTTCAAACCCACCGACAATCAAGCGCTTAAGATGGAGTTCTGTCTCAATTCGCAGATACAGCTTCATCTCTAGAGTGTTGTGGTACGTAATGAAGGGACGCGCGTCTGCACCACCCGCTTCTTTTTGGAAAACAGGAGTTTCAATTTCAATAAAATCACGTTGTTCCAAGTAACGACGAATACCAGCAGTAATGAGAGCGCGACGGCGAAAAGTTTGGCGGACTTCAGGGTTTACTATCAAGTCAACGTAACGCTGACGGTATCGCTTAGCAACATCCGTCAACCCATGCCATTTATCAGGCAAGGGCAAAAGAGATTTTGTGAGAATCGTGTATTTTGTGACAAAAACAGATAGCTCGCCCTTTTCAGTCCGTTTAATTGTCCCACAGGCTCCCAAGATATCGCCGACATCTGTGAGTTGCTTGAGGTGATTGAAAGCATCAGCATCAACATCTGCCATGCTTTCTTGAATGCGGTTTTTTTCCAAATAAAGCTGAATTGTGCCGGTTTCATCTTCCAAGGTGAAGAAAGCCAATTTCCCGAAAACACGACGCGCTATAATGCGTCCAGCCACAGTCACGTTTAAATCAACTTCTTCACCGTTAGGCAAATCAGCATATTTTTCCTGTAATTGAGCCGCGTGATGGCTGGATTCCCAATGGTAGGCATAGGGGTTCATCCCCAGTTGCCTTAGCTGTTCTACTTTTTCTAGCCGTGTAGCACGGATATCTTCTTCCGACATGGTTGACGAACTAAATAGGGCAAGATTTCATTATTGTATTTAATTGTAAGAATAGCTGTAGCTTTGTCAGACCACAAACTAGTCAGATTGCGTCTGCCGATGTTCATCAAAGCACAGTGCGTTTTGCGCGTAGCAAAAACCAGCTGAGTGTTAAATATGGCTTCTTGGAATGAGCTTGGGTGATATCTGGCGATAAGCTGCTATCGTTCAAGAAAGATTTCACCGAACGCATCTGGGCACTTATTTATCTATTTTCTAGAAATTCATCTACCGTAATTCCTGCTTGTCGAATCAAACTTCTCAGTAACCCTGGTGCTAATTCCCGATGATTGGGAACTGATAAAGTTGGTTTTGAGTCGTGCCAAAGAATCATGTGACTTCCAGTTTGATGATCCAAGACGTAACCAAACTTTTCAAAAATTTTAACAGCTTCTTTACCGGAGATATTTGATAAACGCCCCATTTAGACTACGACTTCTCCAATAAAAGTGTGCGATTCTTTAGGAACATAAGGATTTCCATGTTTAGCTTGGACGTGAAGATAACCCCTAATAGCATCTTTAATATTTTCAATTGCCTCATCCATTGTCTTACCTTGACTCACACAACCAGGAAGTTCGGGAACTTCCGCAACGTAACCTTCATATTCCGAATCAAATGTAAAAATTACTTTGAATTTCATAAGATATTAATGTTTTTTCATTAAGTGAAGATAACTGGACTTTTCTTAAATATATCAAACATATAATACATCAAAATTCTTAAAATCATCTTCAGATGTACTACCTCTTAATCAAAGTGAATAGCGAGTAACCACTGACAGCCAAGATGAAAACGAAGGCGGCAGAAAAAACTACGACATCTCTGACAATAAACAAAATCCAATCTTTCCTTAGTTCCTGTTTATACTTTAGTTCCCGCAACTTTCGTTCAAGTGCTGCGTCTTCTTGAGAATGCACATTTAGTGATGATAAAATCAGCGGATTATTACCTTGTTTAGCAATTAAATTGGATAAATCTTTTAAATCTGCCATTCTGTTAAATGCCAATAATTTCAGTCTCTAGAGTTTGATTTTCGTCAGTAATCCACAAATGCTTCCTGTTTTGCTTTGCTTCTACTGCTACCTGCATCAAAACTATACCTTTCACCAGAACCTCAGCCATGTCTCCATCAAGCTGTTGAGCCACATTCTTTAAAGTCTCATACAGTTCTGGTGACAAATCCAAGCTGATTTTTACACGCTGATTTTTATCTTGTACAGTCATTTTTGTTGCCCCAGAATGTCACTACCTCTATTGTGCTTAAAAATTTAAGGCGATCGCCCTACTCCTTGCCGTTACCTATAAGTATATTTCAACACTCATAAGGCAAAGTCCAGTTTTCCATTTGTAGTTCGACGGGTTATTTAACACTTTTTTCAATTCATCTAAATTAGGTAGTTAGAAATTAGATATTTGAGTGCTTGTAATCCGTTACCTCAACTCAAGCTACAGAAAATTACCTTAAACTCTATAGTCCTCTTGAAAATTCAGTAGCGCTTAGTCAGCGGATATTATTTTTGTTTGTGTCAAAGAGCTTGGTTCTAATAATGTGAGTTGTGTAGGATATTTGTGACGACGCAACTTATGACAGACGCCAAAATTTTGGTACTGCTTTATATCTATAATTATTTTACTAGCAAGTTCTTTGGCTAGTAATACAGGTACAGCATTTCCAACCATTTTATATCCATCAAGTAGATTGTTGTATTTGAAAATAAAATTATCTGGAAAAGTTTGAATTCTGGCACATTCTCTAACAGATAATCTCCTGTATGGTTTGAATGAATTAGGATCGAAAATCCATTTGTCTTTCTCAACCCAAATCATTTTTTGTGCTTGAGGATGTATCGGAGCATGTCTACCACCTGCTTGAATTGTAAAAGATGGCTCATCCCAGGTTCTGACTCTATTTCTTGACATATAAATACTAGAAAAGCTACCTTCCATATATAGCAATCCTAAATGAATTGTGAAATTATTCGTTGAGGTAGGGAACAGGGAACTCTTAACAGGGAACAGGGAAGAAGAATGTACAAATGTACTTTGTTTTTTTACAAATGAAATAGGACTGCTATACTTATACCAAGTTGCGTTCTGTTGTAGTCGCGGGTTAAGCAAGATTGCTTCCTTTCACTCGCAATGATAGGTACTACCGGGGAATTGCAACTTGGTATTAATGTAGTGAAAATTGTCTGACTGGGGAACCAATTGGTGTCAACTTAAAGGACAAGTGATCGCCTTTGGCAGCACGGAGCATCGCCCACAACCAAATACTTTTCATGTGAGACCGAGTTACGCGAGGAGGCTAACTCGCACCTGTTTTAATGTAATGCCTAAGACAACAGTAATTTTATCTCATAAGAATTAAAAACTTCTTGATAAATTTTACATTTATTTTTTCATTCATGATTTTTACATATGTGCAAATAATCATGGCTCCTAAAATTTTGGATATCTTCAGAACAATTTTAAACTTGTAAAAATGACTTGATATTAGATGGCTATTTTAATGTTGCTATTTAGTTCTAAAACATACTTCAAAATAAGTGTAGTAATTGTATAGAAACGAAAAATGTATTAATTTAAATCATTCCAGCTAAAAATAGTGGTTTTTATTTACGCTGGATTACTAAATATATAAGTTATTTTTTTTACATTATTAAAGTTTTACAAAAAAAAACTGACAAACACTATACTTTTTTGTCTGTTTATTGTAATTCGATACTTGTGAGCCAAAAACAACAGTAATTCCAACTAAGCAAAGCGATTGTGCATTTACTTTTTTGAGAACTTATTGTGAAAAAAGTAACTGGTATTTCCTAGCAGTGGATATTGGTGAAATGGGGCAAAAATTCTGTGGGCTTGCACTTTGGATTTAAACTACATCTGAATTATTAATGATTGTGGAGAATTACTCCATTTTCACTAACTCCAGCCAATGTGGATGACCGAAAACCAGTGCCAGATATGACTCGTGACTTAATTGCTAAATTATTTGGTGATAGAGGATACATCTCTCACCAAATAATTTGAGGAGTTATATGAGCGAGGGTGGTCATGCTGACTGTCCTTCTCTTATCCCTGTCTTTAATATAGGACTTACGCACTGTACAAAGAGAAAATAATGTGCATTAACTAAACCGCAACCTGAATGACGTTTTTCTTCAAAAAAATTTACAAAATCCTCACAAGATCCTCACATTTCGTATTTATGTTGGAAATGACAATTCTTATTGAGCCAAAATAATGCGTCTTAAAAAAAGTTAAAACTGAAGATTTGACTCAATTCACATAATCAATTTTTTGACAATGCGTAAGTCCTATAATACCTGAATCTCTACTAAAAATCTTGTATCACCACAGATACGGCAGAGCTAAACGGAGTAATTGACAGCGTTCAAAACAATTGTCATTTGATACATTTTTTGTGTTCTTTACCACGGTACTAATCAATGAAATCTAATTTGAATAAGAAATCTTTGTTTTCCAGCTTGATAGCCGTAGCAAACTCTCTAGTCTTTTCCACGAATGGAAATCATCAAAAAGAAAAGCGAATTAAGTCAATGAAGTCTGGGGGTTCAAGCAAAACTATTACGATAAAATTTCTTCCATTCGCTGTGTTCACATCTATTTTTACAATCGGCTGGTTGACACCATGTAATGCAAATATCATGACAGTGACAATGAGTAGTGCGACCACTATAGATACCACTCAACTTGATTCGACAAATAACTTCAATCCTAATCAAAGGACTTTTTTCTTAATACATGGATGGAATTCTAAGCCGGATGATAATTTAAAGAATGTGGCTCTTTTTTTAAATGCATTATATCCCAACGCAAACATAATCAAAGTAGATTGGAGTGCGGTAGCTGCGTCGTGGAGTTATCCATATGTTGCAGGACAGGTTCCATGGGTCGCGGATACGTTGGCAAGAAAAATAAATAGTTTGGGAATTGATACCACTCAAACTACCTTTGTAGGGCATAGTTTAGGAGCCCACATATCAGGATTTACTAGTGGACAATTGCAAAGACAGTATAACAAAAACGTCAAACAGGTTGTTGGACTAGATGCAGCCGCTCCGTTTTGGCAATATTACGATCCAACAGGAACCGGTAACCAAGGTGCATATTCGGCCGGATTAAATAAAGGGCAAGCCCAGAGGGTCGTTGCAATACATTCGAGTAATTCTGCCTGTGCTGCTGGTTATGGAAATAATTCCCGAATTGGTGATATGGATATATACCTTCGTAGGGGAAACCAGGTATACGGTGGAAATTGTTTTATGCCTCAAGATCATAGTTTAGCCGTCTGGACATATCAGTATATGGCGGAGCGTCTATTAGCAAGACCAAAAACCAACGACTATACATATGCAAAAGGATATGCTTTTTCTGGAGAAACTGGAGCCACTTTCCCACCTGAAAGCTACACTAAAACCATGCAGTTTTTCGATCTTAACGACTCAGCTCTTCAAGGAGCATATACTCTCGATGTTAGTGCACAATTTAGTGGACAAGATGGTAACAGTTCTTATCGTGCTGGAGATTTTAAATTCCCTAATAAATCAGGGCAGTACTACTCCGACGGTTCTAATCATTATTGCCAACGGCCCAATAGCCCAGATCAAGATCCGGGTTCCTTCAATGGAAATGTATTAGGCGGTTATTACTCAATGACTTACGATGGTTTTTGTGATGGTTCCAAAAAACCATTCACCGGGGTCGGTCCGTATAAATTTGATAATAAGAACTTGCTTTTCTGGAGCAACGGTGGAGGGCATTATTGCCTTTATGACTCTTGGAATAATTTTACCAAGTTAGCTCCTTGGGCTAATGGACAATACACGACCGTGCACGGTGATATGACTGAAAATCAATTAACTTATGACGTGGTGTGTGGAGGGTAAGCGCATTTTATTGGACTTTGGATAAAATCAAAAACCGTATTTGCGTAAGTTTTACGCAAATACGGCAAAATCGCACTAACTCAGGGAATAATCAACAAACTATCGTTCTGCCGAAATTCGAGCGTACTTAGACTCTTTAAATCATGCTCTTGATGAACACCAATGGAAAATTACTTGTCTTCGGTTTGCTCCTAATGACCCAGAACAAAATCCAGTGGAAGATATTTGGTTGCACGCCAAAAACTTTGTCAAAGAGTTTTATCATCTATGTAAATCTTTTGCTGCGGTTAAGAAATTATTTGAACTTGTGACTCACCATCAAATCTTCGATTTTCCGAAAATATTTATGTATGATTCATTTTCACGAATCATTTAGGATTGCTATATTTTAATTAGATAATAAAGATTATGCCGCTCCTCATGTGTGAAGAGCGGTAAAACCGTATCGTATCAGATTGCTAAATCTAACCCACCAATTCAATCCCCCGCTTCACCAAGGCCTGTGCAGTCAAACCATTAAACGCCATCAACTCGCCAGCACTCGCTGTGGTTTCCCCACGCTTCCACGCGAAGGTATCGCGCTTGCTGGTACTCCGTAACATGATGGGTTCCAGTATCGCCGCAGCACCACCAGTCACACCAATGAGTGCATCGCCATCAAACAATTCGGCAAATTTCTCATCATCCACAAAATCGCCATCAGCTTCAGAACAAATATCCCAAGCAGTATCATGGGGACGATATAAACGACGGGGGTTAATAACAGAAACAATTTTTGCACCAATACCTTCTTTTTCTAATAAAGCAGCAGCTTCAAAGACTGGTATTAATGTCATATCCCCAATAACAGCAAAGACAACTTTCTTATTACCAGAAACTTCTTGTAACACGACTGCACCATCGCGTAACCCTTGACTTGTTTGTTCAAAAGTAGTGCGAATTTGCAATGGTGACTTACTCGCAGTAATCACAATTCCCTTATTTTTAGTCGTCAATGCCCAGTCATAACAAACCTGAATACTGTTAGCATCAGGAGGAAATAATGGGAAGACATTACCATTGCGCATTAACGAAGCAAAATAAGCTTCAATTTCCGGACGTTGGTGAGTCCAACCGTTGCGTCCTTGCTCTAATGCACCAGCGGTGAATAATGTAATAGTCGAAGGAGTGCGACGCCGCAATTCTGCCATTGCTTGCGTGACTGTTTGCCAAATTGGTAAACCGTTGATGGCAAAAGATTCGTAGGAACACCACAAAGTCCGCGCACCCATTAACGCTAAACCAGCAGCTAACCCCGCACAAGCATCTTCACTCAAAGGTTCGTACACTTGTCCATTGGGTGCTTGGTAATATAAGTCATCTGTCGTGGGGTGGATAATTTTGAGTGCTTGGTTAATATTGGCAATACCAGATGCTTCGTTACCGTCGGCGTTAGTCACGAAAAAGTTGCGATCTATCTGTCCTACCTTAGCCACCAATGTTCCCATAGATGTGGTGGAAACTTTCGGTTCGCCACCCACTGGATATTCTTCCAAAGGCAATTCGCCTAATTCTGGCAACTTATACTCAAATTCTGTCACAACTGTTTTCGCTGCTGGACCTCCGCCTGCGCGTTCACAGTTTGTCCGTACGAGTTGCCAAACTTCTGGAGGTAAGGCACGTTCTTTCAGCGCACTGACAATATGGGGAGCATCTAAGGTGTCTTTAGCATAGAGGTTGTGAGACTTGGAACCCCGTGCATGCACTCCAGCACCTTTGAGTTGTTTGATGATAAATACGGTTAGCTTACCACTTAGTGCAGAACGCGCTGCTTCATCTACACCTGTGAGTACAGCTTTGGTAAAAGCTAGCCGCTGCTCAAAGGAAAAGGCGGTACTATCAACATAATCCCCCTTTTGATTTGCGTCGTCAAAGTCTTTGGCATCGACTAACACGACTTTTTCAAAACCGTTACCTTGCCAGTATGCCGTCATTTGTTCATTGGTTTTGAGAGACACCATGCTGTGGTGTTCTTGGCTGTAACCGTTCCACACCAAAACTGGTAAGAAGTTGGTGACACTTGGAAAAGCGGTGTGGAAGTGTGCTATTGAACTGATGATATACGGTTCACCCAATCCACCATCGCCAACGGTGAAGGGAAAAAGCTTGTCTTTGTGCAACAATGCAGCTGACATTGCAAAGTGTTGTCCTTGTCCTAAAGGACCTGCAGGTCCAAGAATACCAGGAATATAGCCAGAAAGGTGTCCTAACAGCCCATGTTTTTCCCGGAAGCGATCGCGCAATTGTTGCACTGTCTCAATTCCCATGTCCTCTAGTGATCGATCCAAGAACATGGCACTATAAAATCCAGGGGCATGGTGTCCCACTTCGGTAATAATGTTTTTGTAACCGAGCATGACAAGCGCCGCATAAGCTTCCGCTTGAGAAGCAAAACCACCTGGGTGTCCAGAAGCTTTACTTGCTGTGACTTGCAGTATTAGGTAACGCAAAGCGTCAGCAGTTAGTAAGGTTTGGAAGGCGGCGGTTGGATCATCAGGATTGGCGATCGCCACTTTACCTGACTCTATGACAGGTGTTCCACCATATTTTTCAAAACCGGGGATTGCTTCACCAAAGTATTGAATACCTTCACAAAAATTAGGAGCCGCTGAAGTTTCCTTTGGGGTTGTTGCCGTCATGCTAAGTACCTTAATCTAAGTATGAGGAGACACTGGAGATGCTCTTCAATTTAACAAAGATTTTACAACTTTCAGGTTGTAACAGTTTATTGTTCTTTCGCAATATAAATATAAGGAGATTCAATCTAAATTCAAAAAATTAATTTTGTTTTTTGAATTTCAGTGGCAAAAAAGAATAAAAGCAAAAAACAAGGCTTATGAAACTACCAAATGGACCGCAAACTCCAGGGCTGGTACAAATGCTCCAGTGGGTTTTCAGCCCCATGTCATTTATGGAAGCTTGTACTAAACGCTACGGGGATATCTTCACATTGCAGCTAAATCGTCCGGTGGTTTTTGTCAGCAATCCTGCGGCGATGCAGCAGATGTTGACGAGCGACACAAAGCAGTTTGAGGCTCCTAGTGACTGGAACACTCCTTTTGAACCTATGCTTGGCAAGAATTCTGTCATCACTCTTAGTGGTAAGGCACACCAGCGTCAACGACAGTTAATGATGCCTTCGTTTCATGGTGACAGAATGCGAACCTACGGTCAGGTTATTGGCGATATTACAGAGGAAATTAGCAGCCAGTGGCAGATAGACAAACCCTTCTGCGCACGGTCTGCAATGCAAGCTATCACCTTGCGGGTGATGATGCAAGCCGTGTTTGGCTTATATGAAGGTTCACGCGCCCAAGAATTGGAGGAAGTTTTAAGTCTGATGATGGATGAAGGAGGACAATCTCCTGCAAGAGCGCTCATCCTTTATTTTCCAGCCCTACAACGGGATTTAGGTTCACTCACGCCTTGGGGAAAGTTCTTGCGCCGCCGGGAACGAGTTAACCAAATGCTGTACGCGGAAATTCGCGAACGGCGAGAGCAACCAGACTCATCGCGGACAGATGTCCTCAGCTTGCTGATGGCGGCGAAGGATGAAGCAAACCAGCCAATGACTGATGAGGAATTACGTGATGAGTTAATGACTTTGTTAGTAGCAGGTCACGAAACTACAGCCACAGCGTTAACCTGGGCATTGTACTGGATTCACAAACTGCCAGGAGTACGAGAAAAACTTCTAGAGGAACTTGATACTTTGGGCGATCGCCCAGACCCCAGCACCATTTTCAAATTACCCTATTTAAATGCTGTGTGCTGTGAAACCTTGCGGATTTATCCAGTGGCGATGCTTACCTTTCCACGAGTGGTGAGAACACCCGTATCGTTGTCTGGACAGGAACTTGAACCAGGTACAGTTGTCATGGGCTCAATTTATCTGACTCATCAGCGTGAGGATTTATATCCCCAACCCAAACAGTTTAACCCAGAACGTTTTCTGGAAAGGCAATTTTCCGCTTATGAGTATTTGCCGTTTGGTGGTGGTGTCAGGCGTTGCATAGGTATGGCATTTGCCCAGTTTGAAATGAAAGTTGTGCTTGCTACCATCCTGTCGCGCTGGGAATTGGCGCTGGTTGATGAGGGTGATGTGGGATCAAAACGCCGTGGTTTGGTTTCAGGTCCCAACCGTTCTATCCAAATGGTTGTTAAAGGTCAGCGATTGGTTAAGTCTAAAATTTTGGAATCTATCGCTGGTTAAGTTTTTAAGGAACAATATTTTGATATAGTTTTCTACGCAGAATAACTGAGTAGTTGTAGGTAAGGCATATGCCTTACCTACAAATTTTGAGTGAGAAATTTGAAGAAAACGAACCGCCCAGGACACCAAGTTAAAACAATAAAGAAATATCTGAAGTTCTATAAAATCCCTATTTGATTTTTGAACGGAACTCAGTAAAGTTTATGTTCTCTGTTCCCTGTTCCCTGTTCCCTGTTCCCTGTTCCCTGTTCCCTGTTCCCTACCTCAACGAGTTCGTTCGTAAACCATACCGGATTCCTATATATATGATTGGTTCTTTGAAACAAACACTGCAATTAATTATTAATCCAACGAGGTTTTTAGAAGATTGTGCGGCTAAGTATGGTGACACGTTCACGGTTCGAGTATTAGGGATAAATTCGCCGCCAGTGGTGTTTTTTGGTAGTCCGGAAGCGATCGCTGAGTGTTTTGCTGTGCCTGCTAAAGATTTGGATTTTAAGAAGGCAACTCATGTTTTTGAGCCTTTGTTTGGGGAGAATTCGATTGTTTTGCAAGAGGGGCGATCGCACAATCGCCAACGCCAATTATTGATGCCACCCTTTCATGGCGATCGTATGAAAACTTACGGTCAAGTCATTTGCCAAATCACTGAAAATATTATTCAAAATTGGACACAAGGCAAATCTATTTCTGTACAGCATGTTATGCCAGATATTACTTTACAAATAATTTTACAAGTAGTATTTGGGATCAGTCCCGGTGTCCGTTATGAAAAATTAAAACAACTGCTGAGTTCTTTATTAGAAGATGTAACGAAACCTTTATATTCTACCTTCTTTTTCTTTCCACCACTACAAAAAGATTTAGGTGCATGGAGTCCTTGGGGAAATTTCCAAAAACGTCGCGAGGAAATTGACAAACTGATTTATGCAGAGATTTCTGAACGACGTTTATCTAACGATGCTTCACGTACAGATATTCTCAGTCTGCTGATGTCAGCGCGTGACGAAAATGGACAGCAAATGACAGATAAAGAGTTACGTGATCAATTAGTTTCACTGTTGCTTTTAGGATATGAAACGACAGCTGCTGTCTTAGCTTGGCTATTTTATTTAATTCACTTCCACCCACAAGTAAAAGATAAGCTGATGCAGGAATTGAGGACTTCAGGCGATACACTTAATCCCGAAACTATCACTCAATTACCATACCTGAGTGCTGTCTGTTCGGAAACACTCCGACTTCACCCCATTGCTCTTATTTGTACGCCACGAATGGTAAAAGACAAAGTAGAAATTGCTGGTCAAAAATTGACATCTGGGACAGTTTTAGTTCCCAGTATTTATTTAGCTCATCGACGCGCAGAAACTTACCCAGAACCAGAAAAATTTCAACCAGAAAGATTTCTCAATCAAAAATTTTCACCTTATGAATATTTACCCTTTGGAGGAGGTTATCGCGGTTGTATAGGTGCAGCATTTTCTATGTATGAAATGAAATTAGTTACAGCAACTATTTTGTCACGTTTTCAGCTAGAGCTTACTGATAAGCATCCAGTGCGTCCAGTACGTCGCGGAATTACGATTGTTCCCTCTGGTGGTGTACAAATGGTTGTTACTAACCAGATAAATAAAGCGAAAGTTTTTATATAAGAATCCAGTTTAAAGTAGGTAGGCGTAATTAATTCGTAGATAGCAGTAGTGCGAGCGTCTCGCTCGCGGGCAAGATGCCCGCACTACATTTTATATTTAATTAAACCCACTTACTAATTTGGTGAACTAACTCATAGAGGCACTTAACAAAGATGGAGTAGGCAGCTATTCTATAAATAGCTTTGTTGAAAAGTAAGAGCAAAACAAAGAAATCACCGGGACAGATGAGTTTACCTTGGGACAAGCAAAGAGTGACAGAATGTACTGAGGTTACGGAGGTAGCGGAAAAATTTATTCAAGCCAATGGCTATCATCTGCCTGTGCCAGGTATCCGATTCATGGAATGCTGATGACTTCGTGGTTTGGGGTGCTGTAATAAATCTTTATAAAATTCGGAAACACTTAGATGTTACAGTTTACAAGTCGCAACGCGAGAAAAGAAGACCTCTACACCCCCGCGACCCGTCATCCAACTACTCCAACCCACTATTCTATCTGCATCTCTCATTATTTGATCACGCTTGGTAACCAATGGTAGCGACCCTTTATACATCTTGGGGTTACTTTTTATACCCTTAATCACTTCTTCATCACTTCGTAAGTTACTTGTTATGTACGTAACTCTTGAGTCTCTTGTTTCATTCTTGCTTGCCTTGTAATCATACCACCCAACTGCCTTAGCAAACCGTAAATAGTTTGTAACATTAAAGTCATTCGGGTCCATACGCAGTCGATTTTCAGTCCGTATCCATATTTCCTTTTGTACACCAAAGCCAAAACGTTTGTCTGAATTGAACCAAAGTTTGTCTATTCTTTGTAGGTCTGGACAAGAAAAACTCTTAATACTGTCATCATCAAAATTTTCCTTTTTAGCTATGTTGAGCATGAGTTGGAGTGTTTGTCTATCAGCTTCAGCCCAGTTTTTAGCATTCAAAAAATATTTAAGTTGAGCATATAAATGTTCGGTAAGAGATCGTTCAACATCTTTTCTCAAATCTGATTCTGTATTATTTTTAGAGAGGACTTCAATTAAATCTAGATGAACAGAAGTGATATTTCCGTATGTAATGAACTGATTATCTTTGGTAAAGTCAGTTTCCTTTGGATGTTTATTTAAAATATTAAATGCTGTCTTGTAAGCTTTAATAGCTTGCTCATTTTTATTTGTTTGAGCTAAAAAACTGCCTTGAATTTTGTAGAACAATACTTGAATCTGTCGTAAGTCAGCTTCTTTCGCTTTTTTATCGGCTTCTGCTATGTGTAAATTTGTCTCGCTTTTCTCAATTTTCTCTTTTGCTTCTTTCGGTTTTTTCAACTGTTGATATGCTTGGGATTGAGCAGCAAATACTAGTGCTTGTTTTAAGGAATAATTATCAATGTTAAAAGATAAGGCAGATAGCCTTAGAGCTTCGTTGTAATATGAATTCGAGGAATTCTGATTTTCTAATTCTCCGGCTAGTTTATTTAATTGCTTAACAGCTTTAACTTCTTCCAAAGTTTCATTGAGTTGCTTTTTCGACAATAGCCCTACAGTTGCTGCTCCTAAAATTGCTACAATTACAACAACAACTCCAATACTAATTCGTCGTTGAGCTTTCTTATTAGCTTCCCTAAGCATTTTATTTCTTGACTCTGCTGCTTCTTTGTCTTTCCTTTCTCTCTCCAAAGCAGCTTTTTGTTCTGACGCAGCGATTTTCTCTTGAATTTCTTTCTCTTGGCTAGCAGCTAAATACTGTTTATCTTGATAACTTAAATTTTTCTCTTTCGCCCATTCAAGAGCTTCTTGTAATGCCTTGCCCCGCAATAATCGTGATTCATCAGTTCCTCCAGAATCTACCCAACCACGGAAATTCTCTGAATATGGACGCAGGTTATTTAACTGAGTTTCAATCCAATTAAGGTCAAATATTTGTTGATAAATGCGGTTATAAACTTTTAACTTTTCCTGTCTTTTAACAACTAATCCCGATAACTGCAATTCATTGACTTCAATACTATTATTGCTAGCTATTTCTCCTTTTTTTCGAATTTGTTGATACAATTCCAGCAGATAACTAGCGCGTTGCCCATGTGAAAGAATCCGATCTCGTATGGTTCGCAAGTGTTCTGGATCATCCTGAGATTCCCAGTTTTCAATAATCCTCGATGTTACTACTTCCCCAACTGAACGACGATTATCCTTAAAAGACTCCTCAACCATAAACTTACACAACTTTTGAGTCAGAAATGGTTGTCCACCTGTCCAATCTAAGATTGACTCCATGACTTGTTCGGGATTTGATACTATGCCTTGCAATCCGTTGATCAGCGGTTGGACTTCATCAATACGAAAACCATGCAGTTCAATTCCTTCTCCAATATTAAAAGGGGTTTGGGTTTTATCAGTTATCAAATCGCTGGGAGTCGCCACCCCCAACAAAGCAAACGTCAACCGCTCAAATATCGGATTATCAACTCGTTGATTTTGAAAGAACCGAATCAGAGCAAAAAAATCATCCAGAGAAAAATCTTGACTCAGTACCCTGTCAATTTCATCGACAAAAATGACTATCGGTTGCTGAATTTTTTCCAGTAAGACTTCTTCGATAAACAATCTCAAGCACGTGACTGGATCTAGTATTGATTGTTTTTTTTGCCACCATGTCTGCCAATCAAAATCAAATTTATCTTCCAACTGGCAACTTTCTACCAAACCGTAAACAATGCCCCCATACCACTGTGATAGTGTTACCTTGTGCTTACCAATCCCTGTCAAATCTATCGCCGCACAGACAGTCCCTTCTGATTGCAACCGTTGCATCGTCTGCACCCGCAAGCTAGACTTACCCATCTGCCGGGAATTCAGCACGTAACAAAATTTCCCGGCTCGTAATTTTTGGTAAAACTCCTCGTCCGCTTCTCGGTGCACATAGCTCTTAGCATCAACCGGAAGACTTGCACCTAGTTGATAGAAGTTGGAACTGCTGGCTACCACTTTTCAAAACTCCTTACAAGACGCGGCGGAAATACTCACGGTAAAGTTGGCAACGGGGTGTAACATAATTATTATGTTTTTGTACCAACCCCAAACTGTGTAATTTATAGATAAGCATTGGATCTAATTCTACTTCTACATTTGAATTAACGACTCGTTTAAAACTTGTTTGCAGTTCTGGTACTGTTTGTAAAACTCCCAATAGAGATCGTAAGTGATTATTATAAATCCCTGCTTCTGTTGTCGCCGATTGTAATAAATTTTTGAGAGCGACTTTCCCCATTGCAATTTCATACATCGCCAACCGCAACAGGTAGGGGTGTCCTCCTACCATTGTCCCTAATTCTTCTAAAACAGCATCCGCATCTTGTATTCCGTGTTTTCTTATCAATTCTCTAGTCTGTTGTTGATTAAACTCTTCAAGTTCTACAGGTAATCCAGCATTAAAAGGAGATTGATGGACATCTAAAGGAATGTAAACTTCCGTCGAATGCGCTAGAACTAAATGTAGTTTTTTCCAAATATCAGAAGTTTTCCCTTTCTCATGCCAAGAACGTAACAATCCTAAAAAATCTTCCACCACTTCACTATAAGTAAATAATCTATCTACTTCATCTAAACCTAAAACTACATGTTGATTAATTTTAGCTAAAATATACTTCTTAAAATAAGCTGTACAATTATCGTTGCTACCGAGAATGTTCAGATTCCATACTTCGGAAACCTTATTTTCCAGGTTTAGCTCATCACTAACCCTGACACAAAACCAACGTAAAAAGTTATCAAGATTTGTTAATATTGCTTTGTCTATACTACCCAAGTCTAAATAAACTGATTGCGCATTCTGTTGAGCAGCGTCAGCCATAAGCCTAGTCAATAAAGAAGTTTTCCCCATCAGTTTTGGCGCTTTAATCCGAATTAGGGAACCAGGCTTCAAGAGTGTTTCGTAAACAGACTTAATGCCATCTTGTTCTATATAAAAAGGTGAGATAAGTGGCACAGAGCCATCGGGATATTCTAATTCCATAACTGGAGAAGAGTTATATATATTATTTCCGTCAGTTGCTCGTTCAATATGTATACTTGTCGCTGGTTCCGGTTTTGGATTCTCAATCCATTCAAGTTTTCTTTTCAAGACTGGTATCTGCCCCTGTGAAACATCTTCCATTTGAATGGCAACCAATCCTTCTTCAAAAGCCCTCTGAATAATATCAAGACTATCTGGATTTTCGTACCCTAGTCCATCATAAAATCCAATAGCAAATACAATCGCTGCTTTGTCACCAATCGGCTGATTCATGCCGATTGTATAATTAATATGTTGGCTAATAGCCACTGCCGATTTTTCGGAATAACAGGCGTTAAGTAACACACACTTAACATGATTGGCGTGTAGCTTAAATAATGCTGCTAATGCGAATGCTGAAACAGCTTTATGATTTCCCGAGTCATCTTCTAATGCTAAGCTGCCATCCTCCATTCCATGTCCACAAAAATGCACAATTTGAGGAAGTTCTTCTGCTAAAGCCCGACGAATATCTTGGGGGCGTACAGCAGTTCTAATTTTAATTTCCCACTTATCTCTTTTGACTCCCCGTCTAATAGCTTCAACTATATCCCGAATTTCTTTATCCAAACGTAATCCCTCTGGGATTGCTGTCAAAATTAATACTTTATCCAAAGACATTACTGCTCGCTCCCCAATTGTTAGTGGAGGGGGTAACTAGATTAGGCTGATTGGATAGGGAATCTTCGTTTTGTTTTAGCAATTGCTCAATTAGCTCAGTTATCACTTTACTCAAAATGATTCCACAAATAGCACAGGCTGCGTGAAATATCTTTTTTATATTGTTGGCGATACTAGTATGCATAACTTTTACAGATCTGAGGCTGCTTTGAAACAGTATCCAAACAAATTTACAAATGTATAAAATACTATTCCAGAATTGATACTATCAATTTCAGCTTGATTTTGATAGCCTGATTCATAGAGGAATCCGGTTTGATTTGGTGAACGAACTCGTAGGGGGAGGGAACGCTTAACAGGGAACAGGGAACAGGAAAGAAGAAATAAAGCTGTACCTAGCTTCGTCAAAACTCAAATAGGAATCCTAAGAGCGATCGCTCTTAGGATTGCTTTCCTCAGCACAATCTTGTACAAAATTGTATATTTACTCACAATTGGTAATGTTACAAAAAAATTGCCATGAAGCAATGGGAGCGATCGCTCTGACTCACTGTAGAAACATAACTCCCTGAACCCACAATCCGTCTTAACGGACTTGCGATACGCGCAGCGTCAAGCCAAGGGCTTATCGCCCGCGCCCCCCCAAATAGCATTTTCCGCGCCAACTGATTACTGACATTGGATACTCTCGCATCGCCACATCAATGGTCATAACGTCATACCGTGGATCAAATGATCGCCTGTTTTTAATTGGAATTAGCACTGCCAATTGGGTTGTAGAATCTCATTTAGCTTCAAAGTTTTTGGAGGGTTGAAAGGCGCGCCAGTTTGAAGTTTTAGAAAATTTTCATAGGTAAATTAAAATGAGGTATGTGGTTCAAAACCACATGCCTCACTCTGAACTCAGTCAGTGACATTAATTTGTTAACGGCTGTCAGGAGTCACCCGACGACATTAATTTGTTAAAACGACAGATAATATGTTAATAACGACATTAATCTGTTAACGACGACAAATAATGTGTTATTCGACATCTATCAATCGGAGCGGCGGGATTCGAACCCACGACCTCCACTACCCCAAAGTGGCGCGCTACCAAGCTGCGCTACGCCCCGCAGTCAACTTTCCAACCATAACATCAAAAACCACAATTATCAAGACCTCAATTTAAAAAACTTTGAGCATCTGGGAGGCTTTCAACAAACCAGCAACAGCGGAATCATCCCATTTACCTTCTGCACAACGCCCTGTTTTCAGGATAAAACGCAGACTATAGGCATGAGGATAACCTTCGGCTTCCATCCATAATAAATCGCTTTCAGCTTCACAGGTAATCTTTTCCTCATCCATTAATTCAGTTGCAATTTGCCGAATGGTGTCTGCTAGTTGCGTTAGTAGCCGACAAAAATCATTCAATTCAGCTTCAGTTAACTCGATCGCCCAATCATCTGTACCCACTAAACCTTTGAACTCTGGCGCTGCTGGGTTCCAGCCGATACGCCAACCAAGTCCACTTTTGAGAACACGTTCCATAAAAAAGTTTTGAATTTTCAGTAGTAAGTAGCTCAACTTAATTAAACGTGAAATGTCATTACGAGCGGAACGGAGTGTAGCGAAGTAATCGCAAAGATTCTATTTTACGTTTTTCAATGTTGACCTACTTATCATATCAAGTCCGGTTAATCACTTATTATTCGTCATTGCGAGTGAAACGAAGCAATCGCAATGGTTTGAGATTGCTTCACTCCGCTATCGCTGCGTATGCCCAGAGGGCACGCTACGCTAACGCAATGACAACTCATCATCCGGACTTGATATCATCTATGGTTAAAATTTTAATTTCTATCCCAATTTTCCGTTGTGGTTGGAGATGCTTCACTACGCTGTCGCTCCGTTCAGCATGACATTTTTGACTTCTCAGACATCCTCTAAGCGTCCTTTGAGTGCGCCGCCTTAGGGGCTAGCTCTGAGGAATTAGGCGGTTAGCCTAATGATAGTTCGCAAAAAGTTTAAAAACTTTGTTGTCTAATGAAGTGGAAAGTTTTGAACCAACAACACTTCTTGGAACCCAGTCAAAAGATTGTGACAAACCAAGTTTCTGCCAAAGAACACTCTCTGTAGTGATGCTTGGGTTTTCCAACTCCTGCACGACGAGAACTTTTCCTGAAATCCGATGATGGGTGATATTGTGTGAAAATTTGCTAGACAGTTCCAAAAATTGAAGATGTTGCAGAGATTGAAGAACCTGCTTGACTTCTGAAGCTTCAGTTGCAGAGATTAATGGAAACCCGACAGTGTTGGAGAGAAATCCTTTTGTTCTGTGGACTATCGCCACTGTATCTGTTCCCTTTCTCCAAAACACCAAAGCAAACAACTCCACATCCACCGTATCACGTCGTGGTTTTTTGGGAGGACAAATTTCAACACAATTGTGTGCAAAAGCCAAACACTCTTTCTGTATTGGACACAAAAGACACAGAGGTTTCGATTTACGACAGACAGTAGCTCCTAACTCCATTATTGCTTGGTTAAAGTCACCAGGACGTTCCTCAGGAATCATCTGATCTACATGAGTTTGAATTGCTGATTTTCCAGAAGAACTCCACACATCCTCAGATAAACTAAGCAAACGACTCACAACTCGCACAACATTACCATCAACACAGGCAACTTTTTCATTGAAGCAAATACTTGCAATCACAGACGCCGTGTAAGATCCACAGCCAGGAATTTTCAACCACTCATGGTATGATTGTGGAAAATGACCTTCCAACTCCTCAACAATAAACTTTGCACCTTTGTTTAAATTACGGGCACGAGCATAATAGCCTAATCCTGACCAAAGTTGACGCAATATCTCTTCATCACAACTGGCAAGATCATAAACAGTAGGAAGGTGCTTAACAAATTCTGAGAACTTTGGCACAACCACAGCCAGAGTAGTTTGTTGACTCATCACCTCACACACCCAGGTGTGATAGATGTTGATTTTCTGACGCCAAGGCAATGGTCTGCAATGGCGATCGTACCACGCTAGGAGTTTCTGGGCACATTGATTCACTGTCCAACCTTTGTTGAGTGCAAGATAAATCCTAGCAATGTCAAAACCCATCTCATAATTGAAATGGGTTTTGTAAAGTTATTTTCTAAAAATGAGAGTTATTGCTTTAGAAAAGATTCATGAGAGTGATGACACCAGCGCTGGTGAGCATGACCAAAGCTCCCATAACTAAAGACTGGTTCAGTTGGTTTGGAGTTTTGGAACCGTTCATGTGTATAATTCCCTAATTTTAAAGATTTCATTAAGAGTAACAGTTTTGCTCTCATATATGAAGAAAAACATAGTAAAACTTAAAAAAGCTTAACCTAGGTTAACAAATGCAGCAGTTTTTACTTAACTCAAGATAAAGACTTCTGCAAAACTGTCTCACATGTAAAGTTTTGTGTAGATTCTTGTAAATAACCTGTTACACATATCACCTCCCCAGTTTTCCTGTATTCTCGTTCCCAGGCTACAGCCTGGGAATGCAATGCGCTTAGGCTCTGCCTGCAGTGACTCAAGAGGCGGAGCCTCCGTTGCTGCATTCCTTGTCAGAGACAAGGAACGAGACATACGAGACATATTTTGAGTTACTTAGACCCGTCGCCTCTTGGCAAAGGTTACCGAACATGGTATTTACTTAATTCCGACCGATGTGTGTGCCTTTGTGGTGTAAGATTGATATAACTAAGCAAAAAAACTCATTGGACTAAAGAAGAATTTATGACTGTTTCACCAGCAACTAGACCCGAAACCCCTGCTTTTGACCTAGAACAACTCAATCAGAAATTTGAAACCGCTCATCCGAGAGATATACTGGCGTGGTCTGCAGAAAATATTTCAACTGGACTGGTGCAAACCAGTGCCTTTAACGTAGATGACATCATCATCACGCATATTCTCTACGTTGATCTCAAGCACCCAGTTCCAGTGATATTCCTCGACACGCTGTACCACTTCCGCGAAACTCTAGAACTGGTTGCTAAAGTCAAAGACACTTACAATTTGGATCTCAAAGTTTACAAAACCCCAGATGTAGACACTCGCGAAGCCTTTGCCGCAAAATATGGTGAAGCACTTTGGGATACAGATATCGCTAAATTCCACGAAGTCACCAAAATCGAACCATTGCAACGAGGTATAGCGGAACTCAATACCGTCGCTTGGATTACCGGACGTCGTCGCGATCAAGCTGTTACCCGTGCTAATATGCCCGTATTTGAACTTGACAGCAACAACCGTTTAAAAATCAATCCTCTTGCAAACTGGACACGTAAACAAAGCTGGGAGTATGTCGCTGAACACGGCGTCATCTACAATCCCCTACATGACCAAGGTTATCCCAGTATTGGCGATGAACCTATCACAACCCGAGTCGGTGAAGGCGAAGATGAACGCGCTGGACGTTGGCGGGGTACTGGTAAAACTGAGTGTGGTATTCATATTTAACAAGGTGGGAAGATGAGGTGATGGGGGAAAAGAAGAATTTCCCCTAACTCTCCTCCTCGCCCTTTGTTTTCCTCTGCTTACTCTGCGCCTGGTGCGGTTAGATAAAACAATTTGTCCGCAAGTTTAGCGAGTATTTTGGTTAAAAAGCTGTTCCAAAGCTGCTAATTCAGTTTGTGTTGCTGCATCAATTGGTGGTAAAGGTCGTTGCATGATTGAATAGAGCGATCGCTTCTGAAAAATTACGACAACATTGTTATGCTGCTGGAAACGCTAATCATTTGGCAGCAACCAACCTTTTACAATTGCCTTTGCGACCTTAAGATACTTGTTCTCCAATAAAAATTCTTCAATTGCTGTTTCACTTCCTTGGGCAAGTGCTGAAATAACCCTCTGCTTGATTCCTGGATTAGTAGCAGCATTAACATAAGCCACCTGCTCAGCCTCAGTTGCAGTAGGATTTGTTAGCTCAAGTTGCTTTAGAAGTCGTTGAATTTCAGCAGCAGCTTCCGCAAGGGTTTGCTTTTGCTCAGACGTGTAAATATTTTGGTTTGCTTGCTGTCGCGCATTATCGGTAACTTTATTGGCAAAGTTACCGATAATAGCTGCTCTAAAGTCATTGTTAAAAGTTTCTGACATAATATTTATGGTAAGTTTTGATGATGTGGGATCTAGGATAGTCACAATCTGAAGAATATCTTCTGGCTGAGGTGGTTGCCAAGTTTTACGACGAGCCAAAGCTTCTGCCTCTAATAGCCGCCAGTGTAATTCGCTTTCTAGTTCCGGCAGTTCACGGATGATTTTTCGCAGTGCATCACAAGCTTCTGGAGTTCCGCGCTGTTGAAGACGCTGCGGAATATAGTTTTTCCACATCCTGACACCATCAATTTCTCCTATTTGAGCTTGTATACCACTGAGTTCCTTCGCCTCGTGTTCACGCTCTTCAATCTCTGGGTATTGTTGGGCAAGAAAAATATACAAATCGGCTAAATATTCTTCTTTAAGCTGCTGTTCAATTTGACCTTTGGCAGCAGCTTTTAAAGCGATTGACTCTAATACTTCCCGTCCAAATTCGGGATTTTGCTGTATTACAGACCATACAGCTAACCAGGTAGGATTATCAGCATGAGTGACAAGCAAACCGGCAGCTACAACTGCTTTAGCTCTTGCTTCCCCTGAGTAAATTACTGAAGGAGATATAAAAGAAACCGCGAAGATTCTAGCTTCATCTATTTCTTGACTGAACATATCTGCCAATAAGATTTCCAACATGCCAGCGTTCAACTCTTCATCTTTGACCTTGTTAAGTATTGGCTTTGCTAGAGGTTCATCCAATAAATTTTTAGTTAAACGATAAACATCATTGAAATCAAAACTATGAGGCTGATAATTGCGTTGAATCATCAAAACTATCAGTGTTTCTATAAACTCATTAGGAATACTTTGATATGCTGTCCGTACTATTTCTCCACAGTGTTCATTATTTTCTTCTGTATCTCTGTCAGAAAAACTTATAGACTTAAAAATAATTGGTATCCACTTTACCCATATATTAGGATAAATAGTTGAAATGAAGTTTGGCTCTTGCTTCGATAAGAGATGAAGTGCCTGATAGCCAGCAAATGGAGGATGAGAAAAATTATTTGTTCCAAGCCATGTTTGAGTTTTTGGCTCTCCAGCATCAAGATAAACTTTTGCTGTTTTGACAATCCTTACTTTTGTATCTGCTTCTGCTTCTTCCCACCCAGGAAGTTTTGTTACATCTGGTTCAAAAACCTTATGGATATTGTAACGAGTGCTAGTTGGTCTAAGTGTCATTTCCCGACACACTTGCCACCATAGCTCAGGATGATCTGATTCAATCCGTTCTAAAGCTGCAACTACTCTCTGCTTTGGTGGTGGTTCCAGCAAAGGTTTTTGTTTACGAGGGTTTAACAAGTTTTGTGATTTTAGGTAGCTCACCTTTTCTTGTTCGGCTCTCGCAAATGCAAATTCTGCTTTCAAAGTAGAATTATGCTGACTAGCCGTAATAACAGCGCTCACTTGGTCTGAATTCTTCCAATCCAGTTTCCAGCATATCAACTTGGCATAAATCTTTTGTACATGCTCAGATTTGGATGACCCCAAACTTTCAATCAGCCACAAGAAATCTTGTTCCAAAGGGGTTAACGAAATATATTGACTATCTCCAGCTAACCACAGCGGCTCTTGCTCCGAATCTGGGAGGATTGAAATAATTGCTTGTATAAGTTGACGGCGCTTATAGTCGTCAACTTCTAACTGTTGTTTAAATGATAAATTTTCAGTTTTATTTGTGACCTCACTAATTTCGTCATAATTCTTCAGTCTTAAATAAGCGATTTTGGCGAATCCTTCAAGGATTTCTGGTTCTTCAAAATGCTCCCATGCCTTCAGCATTATGGTATCGGAAAGCTCACAAAATGGATAATCAAGCTCATGTCTAGACGGTTGTTTATCAAGCCATTTGAGTGCCGCTGGCAAATCAGGTAACTTGAGACGCTGTGCAAATTCTTCCGCTATGAAGTCCTGATATACACCATTAATAATAGGTATAGCACCTCTTGATTTTGGTTGTGAGAGACTATCCAACAACTCCTGAACCGTCATATGTTTTGACCAAACAGCCCGAAGACCATACCCTCTAAGATCGTCTTCCGGATCATCTCCAGCTTCGCCAAGTGCAAGAGGTTTCAACCGAGCTTTAGTTTGCTCATCTGCGTTTTCACAAATAGTAAATGCTGCGTCTACGCGAACCCAAAGATGTTGTTGAGGATCGAGAGCAACCGAAGCAAGGCTGTTCTGCACAGCTTCAACGCAACAGGCTCTTGCAATGTCAATTGCTACTCTCCGTGCATTTATATCTTTATCGGAATCTTCAATATAACTTTGAAGTTGCTCAGAAAGTTTTGGGTGATTCAGATTTCTATACTCCCAAGTTCCACACTGATAAGAAAGCTTTCCTTCGTCGTGTAGTTTTAGCAGCGAATCAACCAAAGTAAATTTATCTGCCTCATCAGCCGTTGATATATCACTTTGAAGCAGTACATCTGGATCAGTTTTTACAATCTCCTGAAATACTTCAGGTATCATGCTTGAAAGCCAAGCTGTAGTTTCCTGTAATTGAGGAACTACTCTGCAATCAGGATGAATAATCCATTTCAGAATTTGAGGTAAATTGACCTGATGTTGTTTCAAATACCATGCAGCCAAAAATTCAGCGTAGGTTTGATGTGCCCATCCCATCCGGTACAGTCCACGCGATGAAAACAAACCAGTATCCAGAACCTCTTCTATCCCTGCCTCAGTGACTTCAAACTCTCTTCCATTAGCACATTCATGTCCCCAGCACAGCTTTCGGCGCAACACATCTTCCTTTGGAACATCGCCCTGATTAATACCAGTCCAGACTGCAAAACGATTGGCAAAGACCGTCACGGCTGCAATCCGAGCCGCAATAATTAGACGCTGATCGATTTCTAGCTCGCCCTTAAGACCTGAAGCTTGACGATTTGGATTAATTTCTTCGCATAGAAGTCTACATCCGTCGAGATACAAATCACACAGGGTTTGATTTGGGAGGAATTGACCACTGTGGCGGTAAGTATTAAGCAGAAATTTAAGTGTGACTGGTTTAATAGCTAGGGGAACAACATTTTTTTTCCAAACTTCTTCCAAAAAATCTTCAGACTTGACTCCTTCACTTGCTGCGGCTAACGTCACATCTGTACGGCGAAGAGGTGCTAATTCATATACTCCTACGCCATCTTTTCCCCAAATATGCTTCAGTTCTTCTTCAAGAGTGATCAACCTTGACCAAACAGCAGTTCGGCATGTGATACGAAGAAATAGGCGTTTTGCTTGCTCCTGATATTCTTGAAACTCATCAGCCAATAATGCTGCTAGATTATCTATCCGTAGCAAACACTCATCAAGGCTATCCAAAAAAATATGCAGGCGGTGAGTACTTTCTACCCAAGCTTGAAATTTTGAGCTTTCAAATAATTTCTTAATCAGTCTATCTTCGCTTCCGCATGAAGGAAGATCCAAAGTAAGTTCATCATCACCCTTTGCTTTGATTGCACGGAAAATCTTTGCTTGCTCTGCCTTTATCGTCTTGGTTTTGCCAATTCCTGGTTCACCCAAAAGCACCAAACAAGGTAGATGAGAAATTTGCTCAAAACTCACCAGATCTGGATTATATTCTCTTGTCCATTTACTATCTGGGTCGTATAAATAACCACCATCGGCAAGGTTAATATGACCAGACCGAGGACACCAGAAACGCTTCCAACCGTAAACCTGCTCTGACATTTGAGTAATTCGTAGAGCAAACAAAAACTTACATGTTTAAAGATAACATGACCAATGGCACGCTCGATAAGCTAAAGTCTCTAAGTATAGTCTATTGAAATGCAGACTGCTGTAAGCGATAGTATGATTAGCTTGGCAATTTAACGTCAGATAGTCAGGTAAAACTTGAGAGAAATGTATGATTAAAATCCTCCACCTATCCGATATCCACATGGGAAGCGGATTCTCCCACGGACGAATTCATCCTGAAACAGGATTGAATACACGCTTAGAGGATTTTGTCAATACTCTATCTCGATGTATTGACCGAGCCTTGGCAGAACCAGTAGATTTGGTTTTATTTGGCGGTGATGCTTTCCCCGATGCGACACCGCCGCCGTATGTACAAGAAGCGTTTGCTGGTCAGTTTCGCCGCCTTGTCGATGCAAATATCCCTACAGTCCTGTTAGTAGGAAACCACGATCAACACACCCAAGGACAGGGTGGAGCCAGTCTATGTATTTACCGTGCTTTAGGAGTTCCGGGAGTTGTTGTAGGTGATACCTTAACCACTCATCGCATCCAAACCCGCAATGGAAGCGTGCAGATTATCACCCTTCCTTGGCTAACCCGTTCCACGCTGATGACTCGCCAGGAAACAGAAGGTTTTTCTTTGGCGGAAGTCAACCAACTGCTGACTGAACGTCTGCGGGTTGTTCTAGAAGGAGAAACTCGCCGCCTTGACCCCAATGTGCCAACTGTTCTTTTGGGTCATTTGATGATGGATAATGCAAATTTGGGAGCGGAGCGTTTTCTCGCAGTTGGTAAAGGCTTTACACTTCCCTTATCTTTACTGACGCGACCTTGCTTTGACTACGTAGGCTTAGGACACGTCCATCGCCATCAAAACCTGAATAAATCTAATAACCCTCCCGTGATTTATCCAGGGAGTATTGAGCGGGTGGACTTCAGCGAAGAGAAAGAGGACAAAGGCTACGTCATGGTAGAACTGGAGAAAGGTCGTGTTCAGTGGGAATTTTGTCCTTTACCAGTGCGAACTTTCCATACAATTGAGGTAGATGTTTCTAAAACTGAAGATCCGCAGGCGGCGATCATGAAAGCTTTAGCGAAGCGTGATATCCAAGATGCTGTTGTGCGGCTCATTTACAAACTTCGCTCTGAGCAATTAGATTTAATTGATAGCGCCTCGCTGCATACTGCTTTAACTCCAGCGCATACCTACACCATTCAACCAGAATTGGTTAGTCAGTTAGCTCGACCCCGTGTTCCAGAATTAAGCGCGAGTAATAGCATCGACCCGATAGAAGCGCTAAGAACTTACTTGGACAACCGCGAAGACCTCAAGGACATAGCAGCATCAATGCTGGAAGCAGCACACAACTTGCTAGCAGATGATATGGAAGTTTGGCTAGAATCAGCTACTCAGGAATAAAAGTATTTAGATTAACTAATTTTTTCTAAGTATAAATGTTTAGCTACCTCAACTGTAAAATTTAAGGTCAATTGCTGATTAATCTGGGAAAATTGCAATATTCTGAACTTTGTGGTTAATTTTTATTTCCACAAAGTGATGATAAAAAATATAGTAGCCAGGTGGACTTTCTATGTCCCTCTATCCACAGATTAAACAATTTTTACTTGGTAAAACGTTACCAACAAGTGCTCACGCTGAAGAGCGATTGAGTAATGCTGCTGCTCTAGCAGTGCTTTCATCGGATGCTCTCTCTTCGGTCGCTTACGCTACAGAAGAGATTCTGCTGGTTTTAGTCGCAGCGGGGAGTAACGCTCTTGGTTTGTCTTTGCCTATTGCTATAGCAATCATGGTTCTACTAGCAATAGTTGTGCTTTCTTATCGACAAACCATTCGAGCTTATCCCAATGGCGGTGGCTCTTACATTGTTGCCAGAGAAAACCTTGGTATCTACCCAGGACTGGTGGCAGGGGGTTCGCTGATGATTGACTATATTTTGACAGTCACTGTCAGTATATCTGCGGGAACAGCAGCTCTGACTTCCGCGTTTCGATTCTTGGAACCCTTCACAGTTAGCCTTTGCTTGATTTTTATTTTCCTATTGACGCTGGCAAATCTTCGAGGTGTAAAGGAATCAGGTAAGATATTTATGATTCCTACTTATGCCTTTATTGTCAGTATTTTTGTGTTGATTGGCCTTGGGTTATTTCAACAAGCGACTGGGCGAGTTCCGACACAATACCCAAATCTTCCTGTCAAAGAAGGACTCAGTTTGTTTTTTATTCTGAGGGCTTTTTCTGCTGGATGTACGGCGCTAACCGGAGTTGAAGCAATATCCGATGGGGTTTTGGCTTTTAAGGAACCAGAGTGGAAAAACGCTCGCCTCACACTATTCTACTTGGGGGGTATTCTGGGGCTTATGTTCGTGGGAATTACCTACCTATCGAACGTATATCATCTTGTTCCGGAAGAGGGACAAACAGTGGTTTCTCAGTTGGGTAGGCAAATTTTAGGTAACGGACCACTTTACTTTTTTGTCCAAGTTGTCACCCTGTTAGTCCTACTTTTAGCTGCAAATACCAGCTATGCAGATTTTCCCAGACTTTGTTACTTTTTGGCACGAGATGGATTTTTACCGCGACAATTGTCACTGTTGGGCGATCGCCTAGTCTACTCCAATGGCATCATTCTCCTCAGTGTCTGTGCGGCTATCTTGGTAGTCATCTTTAAAGGAAATGTCAATGCTATTATTCCCCTGTATGCAGTAGGCGTATTTACTTCCTTTACTTTATCTCAAGCTGGGATGGTACGCCGTTGGTTCCGTGAACGTACACCAGGTTGGCAAGCTAGTGCTTTGATGAATGGTATAGGAGCCATTGCTACAGCTGTGGTTCTAGGGGTGATCATATCAACAAAGTTTTTAGGGGGAGCTTGGTTAGTAGTGGTAGCAATTCCTGTGCTTGTTAGCATATTTTTAGCTATTCGCCGTCACTATCAATACGTAACAGAACGTCTTAGTATTCAGGGATTACCCCCTAGAGGTTATATTCCCAGACCAAAACCAGAAGTTGTCACCCACCCTGCTGTGGTTGTGGTAGGACAACTGAATCGAGGAACAGTAGAGGCTTTGGACTACGCACGCACGATTGCTGATGAAATTGTTGCAATTCACGTAGATCTTGGTTCTGCAGGGGGAGATAAACTGCAAGAAGAATGGCGACAATTGGAGGCAGACATTCCTTTGGTCATTATCGAATCACCCTACCGTTCTGTGATATCTCCTATTGTCGAATTTGTTGGTGAGTTTGAAGAGCGTTATCACGACACTTACACAACGGTAATTATTCCTGCTTTTGTGACTCGTAATTGGTGGGAAGGTCTTTTGCATAATCAAACAACTTTGTTTTTGAAAAATGCTTTACGTGCTCAAAAGAGTCGAGTTATCACAACTGTGAGGCATTACTTGTAATACTTGGTAACTCATCCCACGGCTACAAAAACATCCAGATCGCCGCCTACGGCGCGGCACTTGAACGTTTTTATCGAAAGCCGTGGGATTGGACTAGTTCCTAAGAGGAACCGCTACGCTGCGTCCCGCTGCGAATCGCGAGTCATTAATCCTTAGAGGTTTCTGCTACCATCGCCTCAAAATAGATCTGAACTTCTGGGTTTTCTTCAAATAACGCTTTCGTCCTATCGCCCGTTTAATAGAAGTAAACAAAGGGGGGTTAGGAGACATATCGCCGCCACGGGCAATCAGCCAGTATGCGATACGCACAAGCTAAAGCCTGAGCGCAAAGCGCACGCTGCGCTCAGGCTTATCGCCTTAACCGAGTTAGGGTGAACTCGGTCGGTCTTACCCTTGAAATCCACAACACCCTTCGGGGAGAACCTTCGGTTCCGCTGCGCTAACGCCAGTCGCCTAGGTCGGGAAACCCTCTCCGAAGTTGCCACAACGCGGGGAACCCGCGCAAGGCACTTCTCTCTGCAGCGCTGGTCTCACCAGATGCATCAAAATGCCCCACATTGAGGGTGCTAATCTCGTGCACCGATGCTTTCTTTGCTGCACGTTGCATCAGCGCAAAGAAAGCCCATCTTTCTGAAATTTAAAGATTTAATGAGACTTACTTTCATTAATTTTGATTTTAGTGTAAGCTTTTTTCTACAGTTGTTAAAGAAAATTCTCAACAAACTTCAGACAGGCGTAAAATGACAACTTCTACACATCCGTTGTCGGTGCAGCAAGATTTGACCAACTCACCTTGGTGGGCTGGTAACTTTCGTCTCACCAATCTATTAGGTAAATTACTGGGCGCTGATGTTGCCCATGCTGGATTGATTTTGTTATGGGCTGGGGAAATAACGCTGTTTGAGGTGTCCCGCTTCAATCCTCATCAGCCAATGTATGAGCAATAGCTCACAGTTAACTGCTAACTTCTTTTATTACTGTTAGCGATTCATAAGCTTGACGAGAAATTGACAACTCTAATTACTTACAGGATAAATCAATGTCTAAACAACCAGAAGCCATTTGGTTGAACACAAGCCCTAGTTTGTTATGCTTTGCTCAACCATTGTTGCGTGAACTGTCACGTTCTGTAACTATTGCCCAGTGGGAATATACACAAACTAAGGATGAACCTAGTTCCTTAGATGTTGCAATACTGCTGCTGGATGAATATCTTCAATCAATCAAGCAACCTGTGCATCTGATTGGTCACAGCACGGGAGGATTACTCGGGCTACTATATACACGTCGGTATCCAGAAAAAGTTAAATCTTTAACCCTATTAGCTGTGGGTGCTGATGCAGCAGTTGACTGGCAAGCTCATTACTATAGCCATCGCCCATCCTTGACTCGGGAAAAAATTCTCAATGCAATGGTATATAACTTATTTGGCTATCAGACTGAGCACGCTGTCAAGCGTCTAGAGAAGATTTTAGAACAAGACTTAGATTGCTCGCTCTCACCTCACTCCCTGTTTAAACGACAAAGCGTGGTTCCCTGTCCAGTCCCTGCGCCTTTAATGGTTTGTGGTAGCACTAACGATATCATTGTAGAACCCGACGCCCTGCAAGGATGGCGACCGTTTTTGATGGAGGGCGATCGCTATTGGGAATGTCAAAAAGGACGGCATTTCTTTCACTTCTTCCAGCCGACTCTTGTAGCAGAACAGATTCTCGACTTCTGGCAATCTCTATACCAAATCTCTAAAAAACCACTACAGATCAGAAAATAACTCTAGGGGTGTCCATAAAGACGCTCACATTGCACCAAAGTTATCCCGTAGCCAAGCGATCCGCAGTTTGCGCGATTGGGCAAAACCCTAAGTTCAGCAGCAAGGGAACTTAGGGTTGTTTATTAAGAATTGTCTCTTTTTTTGTATTGAAAAATACACTTCTTGCCGCCATTTACAGAAATATTTTTAATTTCTCATATTTATTAAAATGAGCAGTTTCTGCAAAGCTTGTAATTTAAGGTAGGAAATATTCATAGTTGGTGAAAATTTCAGTCGGACATAGTGTATGAGAATTACATACCAAAATCAGCAAAAACAAACTGCCCTAATTACAGGGGCAGCTAGTGGTATTGGTTACGAATTAGCACACCTTTTTGCCCGTGATAGTTACAATCTTGTCTTAGTAGATAAAAATGGACAAAAACTCTCTGAAATAGCGGAAGAATTTCCAAAAAAGTTCGGCATTTATGTGATAAAGATTGTTAAGGATTTATCTATTCCAACCGCCCCAGAAGAAATTTTTACAGACTTGCAACAAGCATCCATAAAAGTTGATGTGCTGGTGAACAATGCTGGATTTGGGAGTTATGGCTTATTTTACGAAACCAACCTCGCTGCTGAGATGGAAATGTTACAGGTCAATTTGGTATCTTTAACTTATTTAACGAAATTATTCTTAAAGGATATGGTCAATCAAGGCAACGGAAAAATATTAAATGTTGCCTCCACCGCTGCATTTCAACCAGGACCTTTAATGGCGGTTTATTCCGCTACTAAAACTTATATTTTATTCTTTTCAGAAGCGCTAGCTAATGAGTTAAAAGATACAGGTGTCACTGTGACTGTTCTTTGTCCAGGACCGACAGAATCTGCTTTTCATAAAATAACCGGGATGGCTGACTCTGAACTGCTCAAAAACAAGAAGATGATGAGTGCAGAAAGTGTAGCCAAAATTGGCTATGCTGGTTTATTGGCGAAGGCAACTGTTGTTATTCCGGGTGTAAAAAATAAGATACTCGCTGAATTAGTAAGATTTACTCCCAGAAAGCTAGTGACAGAAGTAGTAAGAAGTATGCATGAGGGAAAAATAACCTGAAAATTCAAATCTACGATAATCACATCCCAGTTTACAAACCTTTGAAGCACTAAAACAGACGTTGAATGAATCAGGCATGTCTAAAGACGAGTTAAATTCCTAACCTCCCATCCTTCTAAGTGTCCTATCTCCTACAATCTCATCGGCTTGTGGGTTTTTTTATGTCAACCCATTGACACTTTTTGCATGATTACCTATACTACACGGTCTGTATATTATTTCATAAAGATAGCGTAGGGGATTTTCACAGGAAGAAAATATAGCAGTCGCTAAAGCCGTTAGGACAAGTCGGCGCTAGACGCTTTCAAAGCGCGTACATTGTGAATTGATGATTGTCCTAAGCAACAGTCCGTTGCTATACATCACAAAAATGAAAAGATAATGAAATAAAAGTGAATAAAAAATGAATGGAAGAAACGCCAAAACTTTTATTTTATATAGTGTTTAATGTTTAAAACTATTCTTTGAAAATTTTAATAAGCACTTATAGTATTGTGTTTTCATATGTTATGATAATTCTTGTTTGAAGGGGAGTAGCTGCTGGTTGCTGAATAACCAGTCACCCAAATCAACATACTGGCACTTGCCTGGTTTGGGTAACAAGTTTTAATCTATGCTTAACCTGTTTACATTGAGCTAAGCATTCAAACTTGAGAGGCGAGACCTTCACTAAGTTCACATCTATATGTGAGCTTGGTGAAGTGTTAGCACACTCATCAGGCTCACTCAGATGCTTTGATGTCGATTCTGAGAAGTTTGGAAGCCTGTACTATGGAATTAAGTCTTTTTGTTTCTACCTTTGCACTGATTTTTGTAGCAGAATTACCGGATAAAACAGCATTTGCTGCCTTGTTTCTTGCAACTAGTCATAACCCCTTCGCAGTTTTTCTAGGTGCAGCCGCTGCCTTTGTTATTCAAAGTGTCGTGGCTGTTGCCTGTGGAAGTTTGTTGAGTCTCCTACCACCCCAATTTGTCCACATTACAGCAGGAATTCTCTTCCTAGTCTTTGCTGTCATGATGTGGTGTAGAAAAGACTCTCAGACAGAAAAACCTCAATCTGAACCAAAAGGAAAAACTATACAATTTTATAAATCGGTAGCAGCAGCATTCATGACGATTTTTATTGCTGAATGGGGAGATTTGACTCAATTAGCAACCGCCACATTAGTCGCAAAATATCAATCCCCATTAACTATTTTCACATCAGCTACCTTAGCCCTTTGGGCAGTAGCAGCGATTGGAGTGATTGTTGGTTCTCAACTTAAGCATCGGATTCAACCACAGTTACTGCAGCGAGTCGCTGCCAGTGCTTTTGCCGTCGTTGGCATCAGCATGCTTATCAGAGCTTAAAGTTCAAAAGGTAAAAACGTTCATTACTACTAAATAGAGAGGGCTTTCAACGTCCCGCGTGAATTACCGTAAAGTGTAGGTAGTTCAAAATTCCTCATCTCTATAGTGTTAGACAAATTCACACCTGAATTTTCCCCTTCGGATTCGCAGTCGCCTAGGTCGGGAAAGCCGTCATTCGCGCTGTCTCACCGTCCTCATCAACAACTACCTAACCAAAGGTGGCAAATTTATCCTCAAAAAACAGAATTGGCGCAACAGATGGGGCAGACAACTAGTTTATCGCCCTTAATCAACCAATTGCTGATAAATCGAGGTATTGAAACGCCAGAACAAGCACAAGTTTTTTTAAATTCAGGAAACCTGATATTACCTTCGCCTTTGGAAGACTTTCCTGATTTGGGAATGAGTCTGGAGTTATTGCAGAATGCAATAGCCTCTCAAGAAAAAATCGCCATCTGCGGTGACTACGATGCTGACGGAATGACAAGCACTGCTTTACTTTTGCGTAGTCTCCGCTGGCTGGGTGCTCAAGTTGATTATGCTATCCCCAGTCGAATGCATGAAGGCTACGGTATCAATAAACGCATTGTTGAAGAATTCCACAGCGAAGGCGTAGGATTAATCCTGACTGTAGACAATGGCATCTCAGCTTTTGAACCAATTGAGCGAGCCAGAGAACTTGGTCTAAAAGTTATTATCACCGACCATCATGATATCCCTCAACAATTACCCCCAGCCCACGCTATTCTCAATCCCAAACTAATACGAGAATCTTCTCCTTACCGAGGTATTGCTGGTGTTGGTGTCGCCTACATTTTGGCTGTGTCCCTTGCTCAAAAATTGGGACAAGCTAACGATGACATTTTAACTTCGATGCTGGAACTGTTTACATTAGGAACGATCGCAGATCTCGCTCCCCTAACTGGTGTAAACCGCCACTGGGTAAAAAGCGGTTTGCAGCACTTACCCAAATCCAAACTACCTGGAATACTAGCTTTGATTCAGATGTCTGGGGTGCAGTTGAGTGGAGGACAAGCAGACGAATCAATTCAAAATTCAAAATCACGTAGCGTTGCGATCAAAGCCACGTCATCTCAAAATTCCAAATCGCTAAAGCCGGAAGATATTGGCTTTCGCTTGGGACCGCGAATTAATGCAATTGGTCGTATTGCCGATCCGCAGATTATCATTGAATTGCTGACGACTGACGATATGGGGATAGCGCTAGAAAAAGCGATGCAGTGCGAAGCAATTAACCGCCAGCGCCAGGAAATGTGCGAGGAAATTGAGAATCAGGCCAGAGAAATTGTAGAAATAGAATATCTCCCCTCTCTACAGGAAGACCGCGTGTTGGTTATTGTAAAATCTGACTGGCATCACGGTGTGATTGGTATCGTTGCTTCTCGCTTGGTGGAACGCTACGGTGTCCCGGTGTTTATTGGAACATACGAGGATGAAGGGCAGATTCGCGGTTCAGCGCGTGGAATTCCAGAGTTTCATGTGTTTGACGCTTTAGAATATTCTCAGGATTTGCTGGGCAAATTTGGCGGACACAAAGCTGCTGGAGGCTTTTCTTTACCATCACAGAATTTAGAAGCGTTGCGATCGCGTCTGAGTGAGTTTGCTAATCTGTGTCTGGAACCTCAGCACCTGAAACCACTTTTGAAAATTGACACATCGGCTTTACTCAATCAAATTCATCATCAGTTTTATCAACAGCTTAATGTTTTAGAGCCGTGCGGAATCGATAACCCAGATCCTGTATTTTGGACATCTAATGTTCGAGTGACTGAGCAACAAATAGTGGGCAAGGGTCATATCAAGCTGACCATAACACAAACTATTGATGATTCGGAATACAAAATTAAAGCGATCGCCTGGCGCTGGCGTGAGTACTTTCCTCTACCGCCGCGACTGGATATCGCTTACAAACTACGAGAAAACCACTTTAATGGCAACACGACTATCGAGTTGGAGTTACTTGGTGTTAGGCTTCCAACCCAGTCTCACATTTTTTTCGCTGCACAGTCAGCGCCTTTAAGAACCACTTTTGAGTACAATCAACGCCACTACACGTGTGGGATTTATAAAAACGGTTCTGTACCAGAATTGAGAATCGGAAATCCTGACGGCAAAATTCTAGCCGTTCCCCTAGGACACAGCATCGGTTTACTCGGAAGCAGTCGTCAAGAGTCTGTAGAAGTTGATGTTTCTCAACCCCAATACAACCAGATTCTTCAAACTGCTCTTCAAGCTTTATCAGTGCTGAGCAATCAGTACTAAGTACTGAGGCATTTCGACTTCACTCCTGGTACTCTGTTCTCAAGACTCGGATTATAGGTCACCGTTGCGAAATGCCAGTACAAAAATGACTGCAGGGCCAGCTAACATAATGAGTGCAACGAAAAGTAGTTGAAAAATGACTTCCCACTGAATATTGCCTAAACCACTGAATATATTGAATATAGCGTCCATTTGTCCTCCTTTAAAAATACCTATGTAATTATCAAACCCGCAATAGATCATATCCGGCGATCGCCCGTCGCCTTTAATTTACTTAACAAAAGTATAAAAAAAACTATAAAAGCTGAAAAAATAGCACGTTCACAATAGGTTTTTGTCATGGCAACTTGGCAATGTGTTAAGCAATGTGGAGCCTGCTGTCATCTTGATCCAGCAGAGCGCCCTGACTTGGATGAGTATTTATTACCAGACGAGCTGGAATTGTATCTGAGCATGGTTGGTGAAGGAGGATGGTGCATAAATTTCGACAAAGACTCGCGAGAATGTCGCATTTACCCAGATCGTCCGCGATTTTGTCGTGTAGAATCAGAAATCTTTCTGGATATGTACGGTATTGAGCCGGAGGAGTTAGACGATTTTGCCATTGACTGTTGTCGTCAGCAAATAGAGGGGGTGTATGGGGACAGAAGCTTGGAGATGTTGCGTTTTGATCAAGCAGTAGGTATTTGACGAAAATTAGGGTTTTTACCCAACCTCCGTGACTCCTCTTTTGATTGACGAAATTGGTAAAAGTCTTTCTCTGACTTTTACCGCATAAACAAAGTCTTTTTCTGACTTTTACTGCATAAACGGAGTATCCCAAATTTGCAAAAAGACTCTATTGAGTATGTAATTTGCCAACAGCTTCATCTATCTAACGAGTGATATTATAATATTCCAATGTTCTGCAAATATGACAAGCTGTCATCTGAACAAAGATGACAGTTGAAGTTCGATGATTTATACAATATAGATACCGCATAGATCAGGCAAATTTGTATACAGACAAACTAGCGATAACCTTGCCATGATATAATTCTTAGTCTACAAAGGGTTTTAAGCTTTTCCTTTATCAGGTAGCATAACCGTTGTCCTAACGAGTTCAGGATTTATCCCATTCTATGGAACCAGCACCAGTGAATAAAGAGGGGTAATGAGAGCGGTGATTTTTTACAATACAAGCCTATGCCACAGATATCAATGAAGTTGAAGTCGTGATTAATGCAATCTTCGACACCAACTACTAATTCATCGAAACACCAAAATCTTGTCAGAAATTATGAGCCACCAAAGACCAATTACTGAAAGTGGATTTGCAGAAACTGTAGCGATCGCTAAATTACCCAGTGAATTTGGCACGTTCAAAATCTATGGCTACCGTGATACTCTGGATAATTCAGAAAACCTTGCCATCATCAAGGGAGAAGTGGAAAACTTCGACAACCCGGTAATGGTCAGAATACACTCAGAATGCCTAACGGGGGATGCCTTGGGTTCTCTGCGCTGTGATTGTGGAATGCAGTTGCAAACAGCACTAAGGATGATTGAAAAAGCAGGTCAAGGGGTGATAATTTATTTGGCGCAAGAGGGGAGAGGCATTGGTTTGTTGAATAAGGTGAGAGCCTATTCTTTGCAAGATTTGGGACTAGATACAGTAGAAGCAAATGAACGTCTGGGATTCTCTGCTGATCTGCGGGACTACAGTATGGCGGCGCAAATCCTCAACGATTTAGGGGTGAAGGAAGTTCGCTTGATTACTAACAATCCTCGCAAAATTGCTCGTTTGCAAAACTACGGTATTGAGGTAGTCGAACGGATTCCCTTAGCGATTGAACCTAATGACTACAATTTTGATTATTTGACGACGAAAACCAAAAAGCTGGGGCATCTTCTCGAATTAAAAACTCGACAATCTCTGGCAAGAAATGCGTTTAAAATTGATGACCATTTAGACGAAATTTGGTCGGCATTGCTGGAATGCAAAGAGGCAATGAAAAATGAATCTCCCCAAAAGAATGAGTATTGGGCTTTTTTTGGTAATGCTGAAAGTCCGTGGAGTTTCCAAAAACTTTCTGAGGAAAAGATACCCAAGATTCCGGAAAGTGATTTATTGATTATCGTCGATTTGACAAATGATTTTTGTCAAAACTTAAATTTTGTAAATCAAGTATTTTCTCAAGTACAATCTGCCATTGTATTCACATGCGGCTCCCCTTTGAAGAACGATTTTGCGCAAGATGCGCAATGTTTTAAAGGAATGTGGAGTAGCAATGGATGGCAAACTTTTTCCTTATATATAAGGCTCTTAGTTGCTCAACGAGCAGCTTACCTGGAAAAGCGTCCATTTTTGATGGCTCACTTGGCACAATCTCTGGACGGCAGAATTGCAGCAATCAATGGAAACTCTCAGTGGCTTAGCAATGAAGCTAACTTGAAACATGCTCATCGTCTGCGTGCTCTTCATGATGCCGTTATGGTAGGCGCACTAACAGCAACACTCGACAACCCTAAACTAACAGTTCGTTTAGTAACTGGCAAGCATCCAACTCCTGTGATTATTGAAGGACAAAGCGATTTGAAGCTGGATGATTTGCAGATGATAGCAGTCCATGAAAAAGTTATTGTGTTATATCCTCAAGGAAAGCAGCATCGAGTCATACCAGAAGCAGTCAAAGACAAAATTTTGGATATTCCGATTTCTCCAAAAACAGGTTCTCAGAAAAATACCGTTTTGGCTCCCTCAGAAATATTAAACGTTTTATACGAAAATGGCATTTCTAGTATTTTTTTGGAAGGTGGAGGACAAACCGTATCCTATTTCTTGCAAGCTGATTGCATAGAGTTACTACATCTCCATTTTTCTCCTTTGATTTTGGGTTCTGGACGGTCGAGTTTCACCCTTCCAGTTATAGATTCCATCGACAAAGGACTCCGTTTTCAAATGAAACACTTTGATCTCGATGGAGAAGTTCTGATAGAACTTTCGCTTTTAAATAAGAACTCACCCATTTGATTTGCTCGTTAAAACTGATCAGTAGGTGATTAGAGAGATGAACCGTTGTTGCTCTCGTTTAAGACTTACGCAATTGAGATGTACAAAAGATGTCTACAAATTCTACAGCTTATGCCTACTGGTTAGTCTCTCCAAGCAAGGGTGAAATTAGAGAAACCTCAGTTACAGCCTCGCTTAAAGATCCTCTGTTTTTGGAAACGTTATACAGTGGTATTAGTCCGGGTACAGAACGGCTGGTAGGTCTAGCAAAAGTCCCCGAAGAGTGCTGGGAAACGATGCGCTGTTGGTATATGGAAGGCAGTTTTGCCTTACCTTTAAAGTATGGTTACAATCTTGTCGGTCAAGCTTATGAAGGTTCTAATCAGGGTAAACGATTTTTTGTCATGCATCCCCACCAATCGAGAGTTGTGGTGGAAAGTTCTGATGCTTTAGAATTGCCAGATTGGTTACCTAGCAAGCGGGCAACTTTAATTCCCAACACGGAAACAGCCCTGAATGCTGTCTGGGATGCCGAAGTTAGCCAAGAAAATCGCATCCTAATTGTTGGCGCAGGCATTGTTGGTATTCTCATTAGCTTTGTCCTCAGCAAAGAGTATGGTATAGGGGCAGACTTTTTGGAACAGGATCAGCAGCGAATTCAATACCTAGAACAACTACCTTGGCTGCAAAATTCTCGCTTAGCAACCGACTTTAAGGAAGACAATTACAATATCGTTTTCCATACCAGCGCTTCTGCTTCTGGACTTCAGAGTGCGATTAATGCCCTGACTTTTGAAGGTCGCTGTATCGAACTGAGTTGGTACGGAACGCAATCAGTTTCCTTGGAATTGGGTGGTTCCTTTCATTACCAGCGTAAGCAAATTATCGCTTCTCAAGTTTCCGCGATCGCCAAACCGATGCGAAAGCTAATGGACTATCGCCAGCGCAAAGAACAAGTTTTGCACTTGCTCGCAGATGCAGCCGTAGATATTCTCCTGGAACCTGTGATTTCTTTTAAAGACTTGCCACAATTTATGTCACAGTTATATCAGCGTCAAGTGCATCCAGTTTCACCGTTAGTTGAGTATTAAAAATTATGTTTTCTGTTGCAGTAAAAGACAACATCATGATTGCTCATAGCTTCCAAGGGGAAATTTTTGGCCCCGCTCAAAAGCTGCACGGAGCAACCTATATAATCACAGCTGAATTTAAAGTACCTGAGTTGGATAAAGATGGCTTAGTGATTGATATCGGTCAGGCGATCGCAATTCTCAAAGAAGTTCTAGAACCGTTAAACTACCAAAATCTGGATACTCTTGAACAATTTAAGGGTAAAAATACAACAACGGAATACATGGGTTATTATATCCACCAGCAAATTAGCAAACAGGTAAGCTCTTTTTTCAAAGGCGTTCTTAAAGTCACTCTGGAGGAAAGTCATATAGCTTGGGGAACATATGAAGCCGAGGTATGAACGTGAAATATGATCTACTTTATTCAGCCTAAACTAAATTTCACATCAGGAGGCTCGCTCTACAATTTAGAAATTGTCAAGCGCTTGGAGGAGGAAGGTAAAGGAGAGAATTTTTTTTATCCCTTAAATGGATCTGTTTCGTGGCTCCTTGAACAATTAAGTGCTTTGCCCTCTAATTGTATCCTTGTGATTGACGCACTCTACTTGACAATTCCTGAGTTCAATGCTTCCTTAAAGGAATTTCTTCCCTATGCTCAACGGACTTACCTCATGCTCCACCATCTTGAGTCATTGAATATTTACTACTCGACTCAGGAAAAGAAAGCGCTCTGGAGTGATGAAGCGCAGTGGTTAAAAGCTATGAAGGGTATTATCGTTCCTAGTTTCCAACTGCGGAATTATATCTTAAGTGGTGGCATAGAAACAGATAAAATCGTGGTAGCATCACCAGGTATCGATAAGGCTCAAGCTTGCCATTTGCCTAATCTCAAAGAGCGATCGCAAAATGAGCCGATAACTCTAATTACCATAGGAACTTTCTATCGACGCAAAGGGCAACTTGAATTAGTAGAAATGTTAGCCCAGATGGAAACAAAGAATTTTAGGCTGCATTTGGTTGGCGACTGCGAAGAAGAAGACTACAAACAGAAGACTCTGGCGTTAAGGGAGCGTGCACAACTGCAAGATGCCGTAATTGTTCATGGGGTTGTTCCTCAAAAAACTATGTTGGAGTTGTTGTCCCAGTCCGATCTTTATATCTCCCCAGCTACCTATGAGAGTTATTCTATGGCTACTGCTGAAGCAGTTGCTCACGGGCTACCAGTCTTAGCTTATGCAACAGGAGCAATAGCTGACTGGATTGAGGATGGAGTCAATGGGATAGTCCTACCGCTAGGTAAGCAGGAACAATTTTTCATGGCACTCAAAAGGTTGCTTACAGATCGTAATCAACTTAATCAGTTACGCAAAGAAGCTTTGAATCGTACTGAGAACTTATCGTTTAACAATTGGGATCAAACTTATAGAGATTTTTTACAAGCATTTACAAATCACTAGTAACTAAAATTATAAGATTTCCTCAATGACTAGAATTACTAAATCATCAGGAAACAATTAATATGTCATCTTTCTCGCAGCAGGTAGGGATTCTTCGCTCATTATTAATGTACTACGGTATTCCCTTTCGCATCCGTCAGTTGTCACGCTTTTATTCACTGTTCGTTCAACCAGGCGATCTTTGTTTTGACATCGGTGCCCATGTTGGCAATCATCTTCTTGCCTTATCTCGTCTTGGTGCCCACGTTGTCGGCATCGAGCCTCAACCTCAGTGTATGCAACTGTTGAAACGCTGGTACGGCAATAATTCCCAGATTACCCTTGTTGAACAGGCTGTTGGCGTAGTTCCTGGGACGCAAGACTTATTGGTGAGCCGACGTACCCCAACTGTAACCACCCTCTCCCGTGATTGGATGCAAGCAGTTCAACAGGTTGACTCTTTCGCTCATGTGCGCTGGGATACAACCGTGTCTGTTTCGGTAACAACCCTTGATAATCTCATAACTCAGTATGGTAAGCCCGCTTTTTGCAAGATTGACGTTGAGGGTAACGAACTCGAAGTTTTGCGTGGCTTATCGCAACCTATTCGTGCTCTTTCGTTTGAATACACTCCGAGTGCAATAAACATTGCTGTGGCTTGCATTGAACAATTGAACCATTTGGGATCTTATGAGTTCAACTGGAAACCGGCAAAGTTCGGCGAATCGTATGAATTGCAGTCAGCTAACTGGCTTAATTCTCAGGAAATGATCACTCAACTCAGAAGTCTGCCACCTGATGCAAACTCTGGTGATGTATATGCACGTTCTTTGCTTAGTCTTGAGAGCCTATGAAGCAATTTTTGTTCCAATAGACTCATTCATCCCAGTATAATTTTGTATCAAGAAATAATTCTAGGCCTTGATTTAATGGTTGCTAAAATTCAGCAAGCATTTGACCTGCTTTTGCGGGAATTTTTTGTTTAAAAACCAAAATCTTTTGTTTCCAAGAAGTCTAATGAATAAAAACCATAAATTAGCCGAATGGCTGGAATTGCGCATCCCCTATGATGCCAAGGGGCGTAACTCAATTGTGGAAGTAAGCTGCCAACAATACCTGAACAAGCGCAAAAGCCTTAAAATCGTTGATTTGGGAGCAGGTACGGGTGCTAACTGTCGCTACTACCTGAGTAAGATTTATCAGGAGCAAGAGTGGTTTTTGGTCGAACAAAATCAAGAACTTTTGGAAATCGCCTTTGAGAGGCTAATCGTCTGGGCGCAAGAAAATGGATATGAGTCACAATTGCAAGACTCAATATTAATCTTGAAAAATCAAGGCTATAAAATTACTATCCACAGAATTGTCGGCTCTATTTTGGATCTGGAAAATCTCATAGACTTAAAGACTTTCGACTTAGCTGTCGCCAATGCAGTGTTCGATTTATTTAGCGAAAAACAGTTTCAAACATTCCTTGAATGTTTAAAAAAGTACCAATTGCCGCTGCTAGCTACTGTTAACTATACTGGCATGAATTTTATTCCTGAAACTGAGGATGATTCTAACTTTATTAAATACTACAATCAGCATATGCAGCGCCCTCAAGACTTCGGCAGGGGGATGGGATCTGACTGCGGTTCCTCTATGTGGAAGGCAATGAAGCTTATTGGCATGAAGGTATCACAAGGAGAAAGTCCGTGGGAAATTAGTAGCAACGATCCTGTTTTTTTTCAGCTAAAATTAAAGTTTATGGAAGAATCAATCCCAGAAATTCTTGATTCAGCAACTTCACAGCATGAGTTAAACACCTGGTTGCAAGAAAAGCAACAGATGATTGCTCAAAACAAACTTAGTTGTAACGTCACCCATCAAGATTTTTGGGGTTACTGGGAGTAGCTATAATTTAAGTATCAAGAAAAATCCTTAAGAATAAATTCTTTGAGAACAAAGATGTTTTGCTAAAAATGTCTAAAATCAAAAAAACCAAACAACAGCATAAAATATTACAAAAACTGAAATGGCGGATAGGAATATTTTTTGCTATTGTATTGGGCATCATGTTGCTTTCCATCCCGCAAGCCATATCACAGGAAGTAGTAGTCCTGAATATGATGCTGAACGCGACTGATGCTGCACTTTGGAAGCAAAGCATTATCAAAGACTTTGAAGCAAAAAATCCGGGCATTCGTATTAATCTTATTGAAGGTCCAGGGATGCCAAATTTACAGGAAGACCTGCTGACTTCAGCATATATCTTGGGAGATTCTCCTTATGACATGGTAATGATGGACGTCATTTGGACACCCAAGTTTGCTGCTGCTGGATGGTTGTTAGATTTGAGCGATCGCTTGACAAAAGAAGAGTTAGCTGATTTTTTTCCTGCACATATAGAAGCCGGACGCTACCAAGGTAAGCTCTACAGAATTCCCATGTATGCTAGTGCTGGAGTTCTCTACTACCGTAAAGACTTACTCAAACAAGCAGGTTTTCAACCACCAGAAACATTCGCAGATCTACTCAGAATTTCTAAGTCATTACAAGAGCAAGGAAAAGTTAAGTGGGGTTACCTTTGGCAAGGTCGCCAGTCTGAAGGACTAGTTGCCATGTTTATGGAAGTCTTGCAAGGTTTCGGTGGATTTTGGATGAATCCTGATAATTTAGAAGTAGGGCTAGATAGACCTGAGACATTAAAGGCGATCGCTTTTCTCAAAGATACTATTCAAGAAGGAATTTCTCCGCCTGGAGTCACAACATATATTGAAGAAGATACAAGACGTATATTTCAAAGCGGTCAAGCAGCATTTTTACGGAGTTGGCCTTATGTTTGGCCTTTAGCTAATGCTGATGACTCCCCTGTAAAAGATAAAATAGCGATGAAACCAATGGTTGCTACCCCGCTCAACAGTCCAGGAGGGTGTTTAGGTGGTTTTGGTTTAGGAATTAGCAAATCTTCAAAACATCCTCAAGAAGCTTGGAAAGCAATTCAATTCTTTACCAGTGAAGAAACACAGCGCCAATTTATTTTTAAATCGGGTTTTGTACCAAGCCAACGTTCACTGTTTACAGATCCAGAAGTTGTCAGCAAATATCCTCATTATCCTGAGATACTCAAGATCGCTGATAAAAGCATTTTACGTCCGTCCATTGGCCAATATGCTCAAGCATCAGATATTTTGCAACGTTATCTGAGTGCTGCATTGACAAATCGCATGACTCCGGAGCGCGCGATGCAAGCGGCTGCTAGTGAAACCAAGCTATTACTTGCGACTAAAAGCTAATGATCTAGTCTTCAATTTGGGGTACCCTGCGCGATACGCGTAGCGTCAAGCCTCCGGCTTATCGCCGCAATCAAGAAGAAGGGGTGTAAGGGCAACGCCTAGAGCGCGAGCGCGGCTCGACTGAGCGGAAGCTGAGCCGAACGTCCGAACGGTATAAGGGTGTAGGGAATAAATCAGTGGGAGTCCTCGGTTGCTATTTGTGAAAAATATTGAGAAAATGAGAAGAATATGAAAAAAACTTAACTAGCAAAAAAATACCGCCTGTGAAACTTGACTCCAAGCCCTTGAACCTTACTACATCTGCAACCCAAAGCCAGCTAGAGCAAAAAGATGAACTAGATAGCAATAGTCCAACTACCTTAGTTGAGGCGTCGTCACCTTTGGATTCTGAGAAACCGACTAAGCCGGAAACCCCAGTAGTCATCTTCGCCACGACATTTTTGACCATCTTTCTGGCGGAAATTGGTGACAAGACACAGCTATCCACTCTATTGATGAGTGCGCAATCACATTCTCCGTGGGTTGTGTTTTTGGGATCTGGCACCGCGCTAGTCATGACTAGTCTATTGGGTGTCGCGTTAGGCAGTTGGATCGCTAGCAGACTCTCCCCAAAAACTATAGAAAAAGCAGCAGGGATAATGCTGCTGCTAATTTCCTTAATGTTATTTTGGGATTTGGTAATTACCAAATAATTTAGTTAATTAACTTGTGTGACTGATAAAAACTCTTAACTCTTGACTCTTGACTAACTATGGATTGGCATCTTTTAGGATTAAGCTTTATTACTGTTTTTTTGTCAGAATTGGGTGACAAAAGCCAGTTAGCTGCAATTGCGCTTTCAGGTCGTAGTCAATCTCCGCGTGCGGTGTTTTTTGGTACAGCTGGCGCACTGCTTTTGACTAGCTTTTTAGGAGTTTTGGCGGGGGGAGCGGTGTCAGAGGTATTACCCACAAGGTTGTTGAAAGCGATCGCCGCCGTGGGATTTGCCATACTTGCAATACGCCTGTTATTTTTTAACAACGAGGAATGAAGTGTTTTACCATTGATCGCACGATCATTCCTCATCGAGTTATCGTCGCCAGCACCAGCTCAAAAGTGTGCCACCTGCCAATAGTTTTACTGTTTCCAAAATCCAGTAACCACCATGCAGTATATTCATACTTGCTGGAATTTCAGCAGTTGTCTCAAACAGGTTCAGTTCGATTCCGAGGGCAGACATTTGCGGAGTGAACAAGTAGGTATTAATAGAAGCGATCAGAAGCAGTAATACAGACAAAATAATTGCACCGCGACGCCACTGAGATTGGCTGTTGCACACAGCTAACACGCTGGTTAATACTAAGCCAGCAGACAGCAATTCGATACGATTAAAATTCCAGAAAAGCGCATAGCCAGCTGAAGCAAAGTTGGCTTGAGTCATCATGCCAGAAACGTAAAGACTAGGCATAATTACCAAGTCAAGAAATAAGCTGGCACTGAGCCAAAAGCCTAGAGCTAATATGGCAACATTTTGCCAAATCGGTCGCTTAAGTTCGACGCTAGAAACTGCCTGCATAATTGTGAATAATTGCGTGTGTTTATATTTTTAGTTTCTAACTTAACAAGGCACTTTGACAACACAAGTCAATAATCTTTTACAAAGTTCTTATAACTTTGCAAACTGAGTTGGGTATCTTTTGCCTAAGTGCCGTTGAACAAGAATTCAGAGTTCAGAATTCTGACTCCTTTTTTTTATGAAAACGTAGAGCGCACAAAAGTAAATCGTAAAATTAAGTTATGGGGCAAGTTTGTCACCTGTCATAGAGCCACCGGAAGCAAAACAATGCGTGTAGCATTTTTCTTAGGTACAGCAATTGCTTGTACAGCAGTGATAGGCGGATACACTGCGGACTTGAGTCAAGCGGTTCAGTTACGAGATGGTAAAGTCTATTTTGTCCAACCACCGACCTTGCTGGGTGCAGTGACCACCTACAAGGATACTTATGTATGGGGTGCAACATACTATTTTACCATTGGCCTGCCAGAAAATGCTGGAGAACCGCTGCAAACAATTACAATTCACCAGCGTGAAGGAGTAGATCGTGTGCGCTTTGACTTGCGACACACTTCTGCTTTTGAAGGAACACCTTCCAAAGAAGGTCCAAAGCTTGCTCTAAAAGATGTGACAAGGGACAGCAAAACCAAAACACTATCGCTCATATTTGATCCGCCAGTACCTCCAGGTAGAACTATCACACTAGCTCTCAAGCCAGTGCAGAACCCGACGGTTGCTGGTGTCTACCTATTTGGAGTCACGGCGTTTCCGCCGGGAGAGCAACCTCATGGTCAATTTCTCGGTTATGGAAGGTTGCAATTTTACAACTTTGGTTTTCGGTTTTGACCAAAGCTAAAGGTGTAAGCGCTTCGCCTATGATGAACTCAGACAAGTTTTATCACTACAGTTGTTGTGAGTGATGCTGGCTTCGACTTCGCTCAGCTAGCCAAAGCTATAGCTGGTAAAAGCCATTTATCTAGTAACAGAGTGTTCCTTTCAACTTCACTCAGGGAACACTTTTTATATGTAACTAGAAAAGAAGCGATCGCACAAATCAATTGATGGGTTATATGTATATTCTTGAGTGCGCTGATGGTAGTTATTACACAGGTAGTACCAAGAATCTAGAACGGCGGTTGTGGCAACATCAGCAAGGTCTGGGTGCAAACCACACAGCAAAACGGTTGCCTGTAAAGCTGGTTTTCTGCGAGTATTATGAGCGCGTAGTTGATGCTTTTGAGCGTGAGAAGCAGGTGCAAGGTTGGAGTCGCAAGAAGAAGCAAGCTTTGATTGTAGGGGATACAAATTTGTTGCATAAGTTAGCTGAGTGTCAAAATGAAACTCATTACAGTCGGTTGGCTGGCTTCGGTGGTGATGGCTTCGACTCCGCTCAGCCAGCAGAAGAACGCTCCCTGAGCGTTTGCGCAGCGCCCCCTTAGGGGCTAGCCGAAGGGAGCACATCACACCTTTGATGAGAACTTTTGATAAACTTCTACAAGTCTTATCGTGTTTTGGCTGAGGCAATTTATATATGAAGTGTAGTTATACGGAATTTTTACAGGATATTCTCAAGGAAGTGGTGCATGAAGAGGTCGAGCACCGCGCACTCAAAGACATCCTTCTCCCCTACACCCTTAGTTTTGATCAAGACTCAAAAGTTCTTTTGCGTGCAAGTCTTGGCTGATAATTTCGCCTTTGCGGTCAAACAATACAGTACCAACTTTCAGGGCAACATTAGCATATTTTTGCACGTAAGCAGTAGCCTTGTGACTAATTTTTTCAGCGAGTATCCCAAATACTGATTCTGCTAGTTCCAGTTCGATTAATTTTTTGTGTGCTGCATCTGCAGTCTTAGCATCTAAAATTGCCCGTGCTGTTTGTACATCACCACCAACAGCAACAACTGCTGCACTTATAATTTCTAATTTGGCATCTGCTAAATGACTAGACGTATTGAAAATGCCACCAGCCAGCTTAATCAGTTTGCCATGATATCCCAGCAGCAAAACAGAAGTTGCTTGATATAGTCCAGCTTCTACAAGCATTGCACCAATCCAATTCCCGGTTTGCACAACTGCTGATTCTGGTATGGCTAAACGTTGTGCAACTTGCATACCATTGCTACCAATACAAAACACCAAACCAGGACAAACTTTGACTTTAGCCTGCAACGACAAACGAAATTCTTCTAAATAGTCAGCCGCCGACAAAGGTTGAGAAATTCCACTGGTTCCCAACAAAGCTAACCCTTCTAAAATCCCAAAGGCTTCATTGGAGGTACGTTGCGCCAATTGACGACCTTGAGGAAGAATAATTGATACCGTTGCGGTTTGCTCTGAAGGAATTAGAGGTAGTAAATTGGCATCAAACAGGCGACGGGCATAACTGTAAATAGCTGGTTCTCCAGAGGCTGTTTTTCCTAAACCCTCTCCTGCTTCTAAAATCAAGGCTTGGGATTGCCTTTGTGACAACCTTACCCAAGCCCAAATGGGCGTGTTTTTTGTTAAATCTAAGTTATCACCTGGATCACTGAGTGTCACAGCCAAAGCACTTTGGGAGTCTAAAGCTGCAACTTGAGAAATCGAAATTTCTGCTGTTTGAGAAAGCAGATCAATCTCAACGGAGAGTTGAGAATCTATTTTTTCACGCAGATGCATAAGAGCAGCCTTAGCAGCGGCTACTGCAAACACTGGCAGGGTATAACCTGTACGAGCCATATAGTTGTTAATTGACGCTCCTTACTTCTAGTAAGGATACTCCCAAACTACTTTTGAAGCGCCCAGAAAAAACGAAATCCGCCATCACATAAAATTGTCAGGCGGATTCGCGGATATTCTTTAGTGGATCCGAGCAGAGTCGAACTGCTGTCCAGACTGGGTATTGACCCCCCGCTCGTTCACAGGCTTAGCCTCTTTTACCCTCAAGGCGGGGAACGTTCATTATCCCGAACGCTAGGATGCTCTGGTTAAGTCTTAGCTAACAAGCGAACCAGAGACACTTGCTAGAGCATCCGTTGGGGGTTGGTCTCTAGCCCTTAACGGAGTCAAACTAGAGACGCTCGAACCGAAAAGAGGTTATTAGGCAGCTACTACAGCTTGCTTACGAGCAAAAGGTACAATGTTGTTTGCATTTACTTTATGTTGAGCCTTGGATTTTCGAGAGACGACTCACTCTCGACCTGTTTCACAAAGTAGCTTTCGCCAACCTGTCGAAACCGTTACGGACCCATGTGTTTTACCTATAGTACGATTATAATACGCTATTTTAAAATGTGCCACTCAGGAGCCTAAATTTGAGATTTTGTTGGGATTTGGTCTTCTGGTTCATGCCAGTGCTGCACAGAAACATAAGGTGTCTTTGTGAGAACTTGGTTGTAGACCGTCAGTATAGTTGGCGCATAAGGTAATGTCTTTGTAACCGTTTTCCTGCAAACACATGATAAATTCATCTCGCCCAAACCAGTGCAGGGGTAACCGCTGTAACTCTGTGGCAATGAGTTCTCCGTCCTTCCACTTCTCGTAGCGAATCACACTCATGTTGAGTTGATTCAGCCAGTCGATGTCAGAAGTGATTTGCAAAAGAATTGTTGAACCATCAGGACACTCAATAGGCGATCGCTGCCTTACGATATTCTCAGTCTTAAAATCTTCGATGGGTAATTCCAAATCGATGAAGATTCGACCTTGGGGTTCAAGGTGTCGTGCAAAAGCTTGCAAGGCGGCGACAGCAGCATTTCGCTTCTCTAGCAACATAAAAGAACCGAAGGACACAATGATCGCCTTGAATTTCCCAGGGAGGTCAAGGTTTTCTACAGAACCATGATGGAGAAGTGGTTTCAACCCCTTTTGCGTACAGTGCTGACGGCAACAAGCAAGCATATCTTCTGAAGAATCGATGCCCTCAACATTCAAATCAGCTTCTAGCAGCGGGATGAGTAGTCGTCCCGTGCCAACCATCGCCTCAAGAATTCTGCCACCAATTTTAGAAAGATGTTTGATGTAGTATGGAACGTCAGGGTACTTTCCATCAATGGGCTTGGTGATATCATAAACCTCAGTACACAAATATCCATATGTCGTCAGTGTCATCATTAGCCTCCATTGGTGAAAAAGCCCCAACAATTAAAAATAGCTAATTGCTAATTTCAACACAACTAGCAATTAGCTATTATTCATTTGCTATGAGCAATTTCCTAACCTAGCGCCTCAGCACCACCAACAACCTCTAGGATTTGCTGGGTAATTGCGGCTTGCCGCGCTTTGTTGTAAGACAAAGTGAGGTTACCAATGAGTTCTTTGGCGTTGTCGCTAGCATTGCTCATTGCTGTCATCCGTGCCGCAAGTTCGCTGGCAGCTGATTCTTGCAACGCCCGCAAAAGCTGGTTACTCAGATACAGAGGTAGTAAGGAATCGAGAATCTGTACTGGATCTTGCTCGAAAATCATGTCACTGGATAAAGTACGGGTTTGAGCGGTTACTTTCTCTCGTGTGACTTCAAATTCACCTCCACGGGTTGTTAAGCGGAAAATTTCGTCATCCTGTGCTTCCAAACCTTGAGTGTCAAGAGGAAGCAGCGTTTGCACTACCGGACGAGAACTCACCAAGGAGACGAACTTGGTGTAGACAAGCTCAATACGATCTACACTGTCTGACAAGAACAAAGAAAGCAATTCGTCAGCAATCTTGTTGGCTTCAGCAGCGGTAGGAATTTGCTCTAAACCAGTATAGGTAGCGTCTATTGGCTGTTCGCGACGTTGGAAATACTGGGTTGCTTTGCGTCCTACGATGACAAATTTGTAGTCTACACCTTCTGCTTTGAGTTCTTTGGCGCGATTTTCAGCACGTTTGATAACGTTGTTGTTGTAGCCGCCGCACAAACCGCGATCGCCTGAAATCACTAACAGCCCTACTGATTTGACTTCCCGTTTTCTCAGCAGTGGTAAGTTTGCTTCTTCAAAACGCAGACGAGTTTGTAGACCGTACAGAACTTGCGCCAAGCGGTCGGCGAAGGGACGGGTGGACAGTACCTGTTCTTGAGCGCGACGCACACGCGCTGCAGCTACCAGCCGCATGGCTTCTGTAATTTTTTTGGTATTTTTTACTGATTGAATGCGATCGCGTATTGCTTTGAGATTTGCCATACTCTTTTACAACAATTTAGAATTTAGAATTCAGGAGTTAGGAGGAAGCTATCTTCTAACTTCTAACTCCTAACTCCTGTTTTAGTACAATTGCCAGGAAGGTTTTTTATTCAGAATTCTAAAGTCAACACAGAACTAACATGTTTTAGCTGACTCCTGAACGCCCTTCGGGTTCGCCAGTCGCCTGCGGAGGGAAACCCTCCCGCAGCGCTGGACTCACCAGACACCTACGGAGGGAGACCCTCCTGCATGGCTAGCGCTCCTCCTGACTTCTTACTCCTGATTTACGCTGCCGAGAAGGTTTTCTTGTATTCGTTAATTGCGTCTTTCAAGAGTGCTTCTTCTTCGTCACCCAGTGCTTTCTTGGATTGAATTCCTTTAACGTACTCAGCTTTGCTGGTCTTTAAGTACTCGCGCAATCCTTTGGTGAACTCAGTAACTTTATTGACTGGGACGTCATCTAAATACCCGTTGATACCAGCGTAAAGAAGAGCGACTTGCTCATACACCGATAGCGGCGCGTTTTGTGGCTGTTTCAATAGTTCCCGCAAGCGCGCACCGCGTGCGAGCTGGTCTTGAGTTGCTTTATCTAGGTCAGAAGCAAATTGTGCGAAAGCTTGCAATTCGTCAAACTGTGCCAATTCCAGCTTCAATTTACCAGCAACTTTTTTCATTGCTTTGGTTTGAGCAGCCGAACCCACCCGTGATACGGAAATACCAGGGTTGATGGCGGGACGGATACCAGAGTTGAACAAGTCAGAAGACAAGAAGATCTGACCGTCTGTAATCGAAATTACGTTGGTGGGGATGTAAGCAGATACGTCACCTGCTTGGGTTTCGATGATTGGCAGGGCTGTCATGCTACCTTTACCCAATTCATCACTCAGCTTAGCTGCACGTTCCAACAGACGTGAGTGAATGTAGAACACGTCTCCAGGATAAGCTTCCCGTCCGGGAGGACGACGCAGGAGCAAAGACATTTGGCGATAAGCCTGAGCTTGCTTGGAGAGGTCATCGTAGATAACCAGAGTTGCCTTACCCTTATACATAAAGTACTCGGCAATCGAAGCACCTGTGTAAGGAGCCAAGAATTGCAAGGTAGCTGGGTCACTGGCGTTAGCTGCGACAATGACTGTGTAGTCCAAAGCGCCTTTGTCTTGTAACGTCTGCACAACGTTAGCTACGGTGGAAGCTTTTTGACCGACTGCGACGTAGACGCAGATCACGTCTTCTTCTTTTTGGTTGATGATGGTGTCTACGGCGATCGCAGTTTTTCCTGTCTGACGGTCACCAATAATCAATTCCCGCTGTCCACGACCGACGGGAATCATCGCGTCGATAGCTGTGATACCAGTTTGCATGGGTTCGTGTACGGAACGACGCGCCACAATACCTGGTGCTGGAGATTCAATCAAACGGGTTTCTTCGGTCTTGATTTCTCCCTTACCATCAATTGGACGACCTAAAGCATCGACGACTCGTCCAACCAAGGCTTCTCCCACGGGTATTTGAGCAATTCTACCAGTGGCGGTTACGGAGCTACCTTCTTGAATATCACGACCTTCGCCCATCAGCACCGCACCAACGTTGTCTTCTTCTAAGTTTTGGGCGATGCCAATTGTACCGTCTTCAAATTCCAGTAGCTCACTAGCCATGGCCTTGTCTAGACCATAAATACGAGCAATACCGTCACCTACTTGCAGAACGGTTCCAACGTTAGCAACTTTGACCTGTTCGTCGTATTGTTCTATTTGTTGCTGAATAATGTTGCTGATTTCGTCTGGTCTGATGCTAATTGCCATTTGTCTATCTTCTCTTGATTGCGAGACTAAACATTTTACAAGAACTGCTTTAACAGTTATCAGTTATCAGTTATCACTGTTGACTGTTCACTGTTCACTGATTTAAGAGCCACTTAAACGCAAGGAGATACGGCGCAGCTGGCCCCGTAAGCTGGCGTCAATGACTTGAGAGCCTACCTTAATAATCACACCACCAATTAACTCGGGGTCAATTTTTGTCTCTAATTCGACCTCGCGAGCTTTTGTCAGTGCGATGACTTTATCTTTTACTGATTGTTGCTGCTCCTCTGTCAGGGGGACAGCAGAAATCACTTCGGCCAGAGCAATTTGTTTGAGTTGCCGCAACAGCACCAAATATTGCTGTAAAACTGGTTCCAGCAATGAAATGCGCCGTCTATCTACCAGCAGCAATAAAAAATTGCGGAAGTATGCGTTAGCGCCGTCACCAAGGACACGGTTGATGACTCCCTTTTTGTCATCTAGCGACACAAATGGGTTCTCAAGAAAATTTTTCAGCTGCTCACTTTCAGAAAGCAAGCTTAGCAAAGAACGGACATCTTCGCCGAACTGATCTGTTAGATTTTTGGATTGTGCGACTGACATCAACGCCTGTGCGTAAGGCTGGGATATTTCCGCCATTGCGATATTACTTTTCATCCCTAAGCTCCCAATAGCGCTATGCTGCGGTCAATTAATTGCTGTTGAGCGTCGTCGGCAATGCCTGTCTGCAGTTCTGACTCAACTTTTTGCAATGCCTTAGACACTACATATTGTTGCAGTTCGGCGATCGCCCTGTCTCTTTGTGTGTCTAAATCCTTAACAGCGGTTTGTTTCAAACGTTCCACATCTTCTGCTGCTCGTGCCAAAATGGCTTCACGAGTTGCCTGTGCATTTTCTTCAGCAGTTTTACGGATGCGTTGCGCTTCTGCTTGAGCCTGCGTCAACTGTTCCTGTGCCTTAGACAGGGCAACTGCTGCCTCTTTTGCCTTTGCTTCTGCTTCTTTGATTACCGTTTCAATACTTGAGCGTCGTTCGCTGAGGATATTGCTAAGAACTTTACGCCCAAAGTAGAATAGTATGCCAACCAGAATCGCCAGGTTAATCAAATTGGTTTCAAAAATGTCTATGTTTAGACCGAAACCGCCTTCTGAGTGACCATTCGCTACCGCTTCTGTGGCAAGTAAAAAACTACTACCAATGATACCCATCTACAACTGCGCTGCTCCCTTGCTTAGTAGGTTGAAAATTCCCTAAGGGAAAAAAAGTGCCAGTTTTGACACTTATTTAACCGTTGTGGGACGACTTGCGCCCCGCTACGTATATACTTATCGAATTATTGTGAGATCGCGCATTCAGCTACTCTATTTAGCTAAAGCAGGTCCCAATAGTTTTTCTAGTATCTGCCTGCTGAGAGCATCTACCTGTTGATCTAAGGAACTCAAAACTTCCTGCTTTTGCTGTTCTATTTCAAGTGCCGCTTGTTCTCGTTGAGCTTGAGCTTCTTTTTGCGCCTCAGCGATTTTCTGATCAGTGGTTTTCTGAGCTTCTGCTTGAGCTGCAGCGACAGTCGCTTGCGATTGTTTACGAGCTTCTGCTAATTGTTGCTCATATTCTTTAGTTAATCGCTCAGCTTTCGCCAAGCGTTCACGAGCATCAAGGTTATTCGTTCGGATATAGTTATCGCGATCGTCTAGTGCCTTGGTCAGTGGCTTATAGAAAATAACATTCAATAGAGCTGCCAACAGCAGGAACTGCACTGCCATCAAGGGCAAGGTTGCATCGAAATCAAACATTTCTCTCCTCTTTGGCTACAACAGCACTTTTCACGGGCGAAAAATCATCTTACTTTTGATCATCGTCGAAACCCCATAGCTATGAGGAGCCAACATTTTTAAACAGTTATCAGTTATCAGTTACCAGTTCTCAGTTCTCAGTCTTCACTGTTGACTGTTTACTGTTGACTGTTTACCCTTTGGGTTCGCCAGTTACCTACGGAGGGAAACCCTCCTGCAGTACTGGTCTCACTGTTCACTGATTGACTCAGCTATAGAGACGTGAACATTCACGTCTCCAAAACTAAGGAAAAGTTTTAGGTTTTAGGCAAATGGGTTAGCAAACAGTAGTACTAGGGCAATAACCAGACCATAAATGGTAAGGGATTCCATGAATGCCAAGGTTAACAGCAGAGTACCGCGAATTTTACCTTCTGCTTCTGGTTGACGAGCAATACCTTCTACTGCTTGTCCTGCAGCATTACCTTGACCAATACCAGGACCAATTGCAGCCAAACCAATTGCTAGAGCAGCAGCAAGAACGCTTGCAGCAGAAACTAATGGATCCATGTTGATTTTCCTTACCTTGAGTACAAAACGAACGATTTTTGTGTTTAGATTTTAGATTTTAGATTTTGCATCGAAATTGAAAATTCGAGCATCCAAAATCTAACATGACATCAACTGAGTGTTCTAAGCAGTGATCAGTTACCAGTTATCAGTTATAACTCTTTCTTGATAACTCTTCACTGATTTTAATGTGCCTCTTCATGCTCTTCGCCACCATGTCCCTCCATCGCCTCATGAATGTATGCCGCTGCTAAGGTGGCAAAAACCAAGGCTTGAATGGCACTGGTAAACAAACCTAAAGCCATCACTGGCAGAGGTACAAACAGAGGAACCAAAAGAACGAGCACTCCTACAACTAATTCATCCGCCAAAATGTTACCAAATAGACGGAAGCTTAGGGAGAGGGGCTTGGTGAAATCTTCTAGAATCGCGATCGGTAATAGGACAGGCGTTGGCTCTATATACTTTTTGAAGTACCCCAAACCACGCTTGCTAAAACCTGCGTAAAAGTAAGCTAAAGAAGTCAACAACGCCAGTGCTACTGTCGTATTAATGTCATTGGTTGGAGCAGCCAACTCTCCCGATGGAAGTTTGATCAGCTTCCAGGGAATTAAAGCACCCGACCAGTTGGATATGAAGATAAACAAAAATAGTGTGCCAATAAACGGCACCCAAGGACGGTACTCTTTCTCTCCAATCTGGTTTTTTGTGAGGTCTCGAATAAATTCCAAAGCATATTCCATTAAGTTTTGGATGCCATTGGGAATTTTTTGGATGTTTTTAGTAGCAGCTAGTGAAGCTACGACCAAAAGACCAATCACAAACCAGGAGGTGAGGAAGACCTGTCCATGCAGTTTTAGATTGCCTAACTGCCAGTAGAAATGATGACCTACTTCTAGTTCTCCAAGGGGAACAGAAGTTAGGGCATTCAGAAAATTCACCATTTTCCTAACCTATCTATCATTTCTCCAATCTTACCTGGAGAAGTGGAGCGGGTTCGCGGGGTGGATTTTCCTCTTGGAAAAGTTCCGTCCTCCCGCACAGTTTGCGTTTTGCTGTTTATGGTTACCGGAGCTTTGGCAAGTCAGAGGCAAATGCCCCTCTAACTACATAAAAGAGGAGTGTTGCTTTATAAGTAAGAAATCCCAAAAAGATGGGTAAGATTTGCAGTTGATTCCATCGCGATGCTAGTAGAATAACCGCTACTAATAACGCAAATCGAGTTTTACTCAACTGTTTTTTTTCTCCACTCAAACCCTCAACATCTTTTGCCAACATCCTCAAGTAAACCACACCTGTACATGCTCCGAGCAAATAATTTAAAGCAATGTTCAGGGAATAAGATATCCAAACAGAGATAAATATAATCCCTGTCAAGACAAGAGTGATGAGCAACAACTCTTGGTAGAGTCCATAGAACTCATGCATCGAGTTGTCTGGTTTTGTGTCCTCAAAACCAGGTCTTGAATCTTGTCGTGTTGTTGGTGTGGGATCAGTTGATTCGTTTGACAAGCTCACGAGACTTGAAACCAGTACAGCTAATTGTGTTGACTGCATCTTCAGCCAGCTGAATCATATCACGATTGGGTAACAATACTTTAGAAAAAAACAATTAACTTATTGTCACCAAACAAAAGACACCAGGTAGATGCACCAAGCACAAAAAGGATAATTGACACGGAAAATATGGATGAACAGGACAAATCTTTACCAATCCGTCTATCCTGAAATTCCGTGTTGACAGCTGTGGCGAGATGAGGAGTCGCAATCAACTTGAAAGGTAGATATCCTCTTAATTTCTATTCTACCTTTTCCCTCGCCGCCTGCTTTGTTGGGATTTTGGCAATTTGTTTGGTTAACTTGGTATCAACAAAATCAGCAGCTGTTGCAACAGCCGCCTTCTCACTCCATCTAACCCCAATGATGAGTCGGTTAAAATCTCCCCTACTGTTGAGAGACCATTGCAGCTTTGTAAAAACTTCAACTCTTGTGGTGATAAATTCACAATCTGGTAATCGTAGTTGAAGACACATTGACTGGGAAAACCATCCATGCAAGGATTTCGCTCACAAATTGCCGTTAATAAATCATTATCCGCTGACCAATCAGCCTTCGGTAAAGGTGGGCGACTCAGAAAAAACTCGTAGTGAGTGACTTCTGGGTCTAATAACTCTATCAAACGATAACGCTGGATCTCACCTAAGTTAGCTACTCGTTCCATTAACTCTGGCGCTTTGCCCAAAAGTCTGCCTATCTGCCAAAAACCCGGATTTGAGAAACCAACAAAATCCAATCCTGAAGCAGAAATCAGTTCAAACAACGTCTCAATGTTATAATCTATCTCCTGGGGATGCACATACATATCAGCAAAGCACTCATCCCGTTGATTTTCTAAAGACCAACGTTCTCTTTCTCGCTTGACAAAACGGTTATTTTCTGCTACTGAAGCGAAGATTTGCCGACCAACCTGAACACCATCACGGTAATCACCGCGCTTGTCATTTTGAAGGAGGGCGCTCTGCGCAGAGCGCAGAGCGCGAAGCTATCGCCTTTTGCATAAGTTGAATTTCCCAGCGTCCTAACTCCCCATAAACAAAAATGTGCATCAAGCCGCCTGGGGCTAACTTTTTCGCCAAAGCTTGAATACCGCGAATCGGGTCAGGTAAATGGTGCAGCACACCAACACAGTTGATAAAATCAAACTCACCCGACAACTGTTCCACATCATATAAGCTCAGGTGATGGAACTCAACACGCTTTGCACCGGAACGTTTACAGCATTCTTGAGCAACTTCCAGCGCCCCAGCACTAAGGTCAATGCCGACAACAGAAGCCGTAGGATTAAGATGGACGAGGTATTGAGTCCCTACTCCCGTACCGCAACCAGCATCTAAAATGCGGATATCTTGCTTTTGGGGTTTTTGACCAGTACAGAAATTATAGGCTGCTAACCAATTCCAACGCCAGTTGTAACCAGGAGGCGGTTCATCCAGTAAAGGTTCTGGTGGGAAGGGGTAGGTGTTGTAAAGTTTGGCAACAGCAGCGCTAATCGTTTGAGAATCGGACATATGGCAGTTCCCAGGTGTTATCAGAGTTTACAGATTTTTATACACCTGATGATCATTTCTCTTGCCAACTCTGAAGATATCAACAAGCAAATTTTCATCACCGAACCACCTGCACATCCAAAGATAAACCGAGCGTTGTCCAAATGCGATCGCTCGTCAAAACCGAAGCATTGAGACGCATTCCCAAACTCAAGCAAGCGCTATCGCCCAAAGACAAACCAACCTGTCGAGTTTGCAACCAGAGTCTTCCCGCCATCTCGGCATCTTCAGGAGTAAAGGGAGCGCAGATCAACCCCAACGCCTCCAAATCCTCTCGCATTCCATCTATCACCACACCCGCAGCCACAGATTTCTGCACCACCTCCGCCCAATTCACACTCGAAATCACCGACTCAGCCAGCACGACTTCAACCGCTTCACCCCCAGGCTCATCCTGCAAATAGGCTAGCATTGCTGACGCATCCAAAACCACCGTCATGCGCCCACTTCCCGCTTGGCTTCCTCACGTCGTTCCGCTATCAACTCATCTGCCAGACTTCTCTGTTTCGGCAATTGCGAAAACCGAGCTTTCAGCCGCTGTTTAATCGCCTCCTGCTTTTCCAAAATCAGCCGCCCGTCTTCAGGACGAGCGACTAGCGTATCTCCTTCCTCAAAACCCAACAGCCGCCGCAGAGCAGCAGGAATAACCAAACGTCCTTGGCGACCTAAATGAACTTCAATATGTTTAGATGATTCGACCATAGATCCACTCGTTATGTCACATCATCTCTATATGTGCCACAAAAATGTCCGTGGCAATATAGTAGTAAGCAGTAATTTGTAGATGAACACTGTTGATTAATGACAAAGACAATTGCAAGGTGGACAAAGTGCCGACTCTACATTGGATTCTAAACTTTTTCTTTAAGTCTTATCACCAAAACATTGCCCTCTGAACACCATGAGAATCAACACCGACGGACAAATCACTATTCCCCCCGACATTCGAGAACAGCTTGGTCTGCTACCTGGCACAGAAGTCCAGCTTGAAGTTATCGATGACACTGTTCAAATCCGTAGGCGATCGCCTCTTAACCGAGGAGTACAACTCGTGGCTGCTATACGTGGCAAAGCCACCAGAAGTCTGAGAACTGACGAGATTATGCAACTCACCCGCCAAGATCCATGACCGACATCTTGGTAGATAGCAACGTGATTCTGGATATTCTAACCGAAGATCCACAGTGGTTTGAGTGGTCGGCTCAAATCCTTACCAAATACGCCAACCAGGGAAATTTGGTGATTAATCCAATCATTTACGCTGAAATCTCCATCGGGTTCAACCAACCCGAAGAACTGGAAGCCCCTCTACCTCAACAATACTTTCGTCGTGATCCACTCCCTTATACAGCAGCATTCCTAGCAGGACAAAGCTTTCTGGAATATCGCCGTCGCGGTGGTGAACGCCGCTCTCCACTGCCTGACTTCTATATTGGTGCTCATGCTGCTGTTACAGATATGCCCCTACTAAAGCGCGATATCAATCGTTACCGCACTTACTTTCCATCAGTTCAACTGATTACGCCCTAGCCAGCAGTGCCCAATACGATTCGGATAAGCAGGGCACTGTCGATCAATGACAAAGACAATTGCAAGGTGGACACAGTGCCGATTCTACGTTTAATTCGCGCTCCAGAGTCTCAACGCGCAGCACAGTTACTAGTAGGTGCTGGCTGCTCACGCACCGGACCCGTTTTCGTAGGATCATAACCTACCAACACCACCTGACCTTTTTCGTTATATATCCAACCCTGTGCTGGTATTATCTTCTTGACTCTTGGCTGTTGAGATGGCTGCTTTTGTGTTGTAGTTGTTGAATTCACTGTACTTGCAACAGGTTGAATTAAATCAACCAGCACATTTTCATTACTGATAATGTTATTGGGGTCAGTTGGAAGTCCGCCACGTCCGGTGATGGTAAAGCTACTACCAGAACCTTTTATACAGGGATTTTGGGCAATCTGCTGTGCGGGGTCGATGACAGTTTCTGATAATTCAAACAACCCACGGGTGGGGTCAGTATCGGGTGTGTTAAATTGCACAGTCCCATTGAACTGTGGACCAGCTTCAGAAGCAGCAGAGATGACGCTATCTGGTGAAAGAAATCTGCCTCCTTTTGTTGTAATGCTTACCTTCCCCCCATAACCTTGTTGGGCATTAGCTGTGATTTGGCTTTTTTCTATGGCAACTAGGTTGTCAGTGTTAATCTTAATATTGCCTCCATCAGCCGTAGCTGTAGCATTGGTGGTGATTTTGCCGTTCTGGCGCAAGATAAAGTCAAAAGAATTCACGCTAATGTTGCCTTTTCCCCCACGAGTGTTGGCGTTAAGCGAACTGTCATCAAGCTTAATGGTGTCAGCCACAATCTCCAGATCACCAGCATTACTATTGCCAGTACTGTTGACTTCCAATCCTGTTTGAGCAAGAACTAGGGTTTTTGCTCGCACCTTTAAGTCTCCAGCATTGCCACTGCCCGAGTTATTCGTCCGCACGCCTGCTGCGTTAATCTTAAATAGACCTGCAGTAATGTTGATTTCTCCAGCGTTACCTGTACTATTTTCCGTTGTACTGCTAGAGACTTCTGAGCGTTCCACTAGAAAAGAACCTGCACTAATGTTGATTTTTCCAGCGTCACCTTTACCATAAGTGGTTGTTGTTATACCTGCACTTTGCGGTAATTCCAAAGTACCTGCGACGGTAATGTTGATTTCTCCACCTTTAGCTGTGCTATATTCCCGCGCCTCGCTACGAACACCTCCATTTTCAAGCCGAAAAGAATTTGCATTGATATTAATTTTTCCAGCGTCACCCATACGATAAGTGTTAGTACTTATAGTTGAGTTGTTGCTGGTAAGAGAGTCTGTGACATTAAAGTTGATTTCTCCGCCTTTACCAGTGTTGTATAGCGCACGGCTATAGACACCCGAGGTGTCTATCTGCAAAGAATTTGCACTGATGTTGATTTTGCCAGCATTACCCGTCCCAGAGGTGTCTGTTTCTATACCTGCTTTCTTGAGCACCATTGGACCGTTGACACTCATGTTGATGTCTCCAGCAAAACCAGTGCTACTTCCTGTCGTTATGCTCACGAACGCCGAGGAGCCTTTAATCTCCAAAGAATTTGCACCAATAATGTTGATGTCTCCGGCTTTACCCTTGTCCCATGTCTGAATGCTTACACCACTGCCATTATCAAACTTGATGTTGTTGGCATTGAGTTTTATTTGTGCGCCATCCCCTGAACTGAAGGTGTTAGAGAGGACGCTGGAGCGATTGAAACTTATAGAGTCACCAACAATGCTAATTTCTCCCCCATTTTTATCAGCAAGGGTATCAGCTAATAAAACTGATTTATCGGTGAAATTGATATTTCTACCAATAATAGCAATAGAACCGCCGCCATCTCCTGTGACATTTGCGAACGCTTGACCAGAAAATTGGATGTCTCGAAAACTGGGGGTACCTTGATAAGCAAGTGAAAAACCTTCAGATTGTGCTGGGACGAGATTGACAACCTGATTGCTATCAAAACTGCCGATTTCAATACGTCCTCCTTGTGACTTGAGTACACCACCTTCAACAGAAACATTTCCTCCCACGAGTGCTAAAGTTTTTCCGGGTTCGACTTGTAATCCTGTAACCGTCGAGTCAAATTTGTCACGGGGTCCTGACTCCACCTTATAATCAATTCCGCTCCCTGGTCCTCGTACTTGAATTTCCCCTGGATTATCCCGATACCTCAACCCAATCGGAACATTTATCGTTAACAGTGGGGGGGCTTGCGGGTTAGTCGCACTAAACTCAAAATTATTGTCAAAGATAAAACTATTCGCCGTACTCCCCAAAAACGAACCACCAATATTCAATCTGGCATTTGGTCCAAAGATAATCCCGGCTGGATTGAGCAAAAACACGTTTGCTGCGCCATTGGCTTTTATCAAACCATCAATATTAGAAATAGAACCACCTGTGACGCGGTTGATAATATTTTGCACATCAGCTGCATTCTCAAACACAGCCGAACCACCTGTGGGTACAGAAAATTCTTTAAAGCTGTGAAAAAGATTTCCTCCCCTTCTAGTGCCATCATTGATAGTGAAGTTTTTGCCGTCACGAGTAATAACTGTGGTAGATACAGTTCCATCTGAAGTCACTTGTTGGGCAACTGCAGTGGTGAGTGGTGCAAGACTGCCTATGATACATAGGGGTAAGGTGAACCAGAACAGCGATGGTAGCAAAGGGAGCCGCATCGTGAGGTGCGAGGCTGTTGCCGCCGCCTGAGCGCAAAGCGCACGCTCCGCGAACGGCGATAAGCCGGAGGCTTGACGCGAAGCGTATCGCCTAAATTTTTTCATATAGCAGGGAACAGGAAACAGTGAACAGTGAACACTTCGACAAGCTCAGTGCATCGCAGTGAACAGTAAACAGTAAACAGTAAACAGTGAACAGTAAACAAGGGGTGGACTTTGTCCGTTTCCTACCTGATAACTGGTAACTGATAACTGATAACTGATAACTGTTAAAGTTTTATCTTGTTGCAGCACAGTTACTAGTAGGTGCTGGCTGTTCCCGTTGTGGACCAGTTTTGGTAGGATCATAAGCTACCAGCACCACTTGACCTTTTTCGTTATATATCCAACCCTGTGCTGGTACTATCTTTTTGACAGGTGGCTGTTGAGATGCTTTCTTTTCTGTTGCAGTTGTTGAACTTACTCTACTGGGAACAGGTTCAACTAAATCAACCCGCACATTGTCACTACTGAGGATTTTATTGGGGTCAGATGGCAATCCGCCACGTCCGGTGATGGTGAAAGTACTACCAAAACCTTTGACACAGGGATTTTGGGCAACCTGCTGTGCAGCGTCGATAACAGTTTCTGTCAATTCAAATAATCCTTGGCTGGGGTCTACATATTCAATGAACAACTGTGGACCTAGCACAGATGTGGCAGTGACATCGCTGTCTGGAGAGCGAAAAAAGCTTTTAGCTCTAACAACTACGTTTCCATTTAAGCCTGATTCGGCACTGGCACTGATGTCGCTATTTTCTTGAGTAACTAGGTTACCTGTGTTAATGCTTATGTTGCCTCCATCAGCCGTGCCTGTGGCGTTAGCAGTGATTTTGCTGTTGTTGCGCAAGATTAAATCATCAGAATTAACGCTAATGTTGCCTTTTCCCCCACGAGTGTTGGCGTTAAGCGAACTGTTATCAAGCTTAATGGTGTCAGCCACAATGTCCAAATTACCAGCATTACCATTACCACTACTGTTGACTCCCAATGCTGTTAGACGAATATCTAGGGTTTTTGCTCGCACTTTCAAGTCTCCAGCATTACCACTGCCCGAGTTGTTTGTCTCCACGAATGCTGAGTTGTTGGTCTTAAATAGACCTGCGGTAATGTTGATTTCTCCGGCGTTACCTGTGCCACTTCTCTCCGTATTGCTGCTAGCGACTCCTGAGCGTTCCAGTAAAAAAGAATTTGCATTGATGTTGATTTTTCCAGCGTCACCTTTACCAAAAGTTTGTGTAGATATAACTGTGCCATTTCCTGGAGTATCTAGGACTTCCAGAGAGTTTGCGGTAATGTTGATTTCTCCACCCCGACCTGTGCTACTTACCCCCACCTCGCTAAGAATTTGTCCTTTCAACTGAAAAAAATTTGCATTAATATTGATTTTTCCCGCGTCAGCCGTGCCATAGGTGCTGGTTTGTATACCTGTTCTGTTGGTCGTAAGAGAGTCTGCGACTTTAATGTTGATTTCTCCACCTTGACCTGTCTTGAACGTACGGCTTAAGACACCCGAGTTGTCACTCTGGAAAGAATTTGCATTAATGTTGATTTTGCCAGCATTACCCGTCCCAGAGGAGTCGGTTATTATACCTGTATTGGCGATCGCCATCGGACCATTGACAGCAATGTTGATGTCTCCGGCTTTACCAGTGCTAGTTCCTGTCGTTGTGCTCACAAGGCCAGTTCCGCCTTCAATTCCCAAAGAATTTGCACGAACGTTGATATTTCCGGCATTACCCCTGTCCGATGTCTGAATGTTTACACCACTGCGATTCTCAAACTTGATGTTGTTGGCATCCAGTTTAATTTGTCCGCCGTTCCCGGAACTGGAGGTGTTGGAGGTGACGCTGGAGTTATTGAAACCTATAAAGTCACCAATAATGCTAATTTCTCCCCCATTTTGATTACCAAGGGTATTAGCTAATAGAGCTGAATTATTGGTGAAATTGATGTTCCTCCCGAGTATGGCAATAGAACCGCTGCCATCTCCGGTGACATTGGCGGATGCACCCTTAGAAAACTGGATGTCTCGAAAACTGGGGGTACCTTGATACAAGAGCGATAATCCTTGTTCTACTGGGACGAGATTCACAACCTGGTTGCTGTCAAAACTGCCGATTTCAATACGTCCTCCTGGTGCATACAGTACCCCACCATCTAAGGTGACATTACCGCCTACTAGTGTTAAGGAGTTTCTTTGTCGAACACCAAGACCAACAATCTTGCCACTATTATCAACGGCTGTAGACTGATTAACGATATTTTGAGGATTATCCCGATACCTCAACCCAATCGGAACATTTATAGTTAACAGTGGCGGTGCTTGTGGATCAGTCGCACTAAACTCAAATTTATTGTCAAATAGGAAACTGTTGGCTGTACTTCCTAAAAACGAACCACCAATATTCAAGCTGGCATTTGGTCCAAAAATAATCCCCGCTGGATTGAGTAAAAACACGTTTGCCTTGCCGAGTGCTCTAATCGCACCATCAATATTAGAAGCAGAACCACCTGTGACTCGACTAATAATATTTTGCACACTATCGGCATTGTTGAAATTAGCCGAGCCACCTGTGGGTACAGAAAATTCTTTGAAGCTGTGAAAAAGGTTTCCTCCTCTTCTTGTCCCATCATTGATGTTGAAATTTTTCCCATCAGGAGTAGTGACGGTGGTAGATACAGTTCCATCAGGAGTTACTTGTTGAGTGACTTGTTGTGCTGTGGCTGTATCTAGAAAAGTTAAACTCCCTATGGCGCATAGGGGTAAGGTGAATAAAATTAGTGGATGCCAACCCTGTTTCATGATCAACTCCAAATCTAAAATTTAGTGATTGTGAGTAAGCAAGTCTGAGCCTGTTAATATAAATTGTCAGTAATCTAGTGGGAACGAGGCATTAGTTGAACCCTTCGGGCAAAGAAGGGCGATCATTTCTGAAATTCTCTTGTAATTTTTTTCAAATGATTGTATTTAACCACAGATGCTGACAGATATATTGCCCTGTGAGCATCTGAGCGAGTGCGGTTTCAAACAGCCATCAAGCAAAAACGATGCTACATTTTGTCTTAAAAGAATAAATCTAGTTTTATCAAGAATTGATACAAATCTTAAATATTTTCTCAGAGAAATTTAAACATTTGCTTTTGGAGTTGATACATCTCGGCTCTAATTTCTACACACTTCTTAATAAAGCCACAGAGAAATGCCAAAACGTTCTAATCTAAAAGCTGACTGGGTTAATTTTTTTTGGCAGTCTTGAGCACAGCAGTCTTAATGCATAACTGCACCGATGTGTCAAGCCTAAAAGCAACCCAGACTTAACACAAAGAAAATATGATAGGAGTTTTACAAATCCGATGAGTGTTAAGGCAAGTGGTGGAAGCTCAGTTGCGCGTCCGCAACTATATCAAACCCTGGCAGTATCAACAATTTCCCAAGCAGAGCAGCAAGACCGCTTTCTGGGAGCTGGTGAATTAAGTGAACTGGCAAGGTATTTTGCATCTGGTACTAAGCGTCTAGAAATCGCTCAGAGGCTTACGGAAAATTCGGAGATTATTGTCTCTCGTGCTGCCAACCGGATTTTTGTTGGTGGTTCGCCAATGTCTTTCCTAGAAAAGCCCAGAGAACCAGAAGTGGTGATGGCTGGCGCACCGAAGAATGTTAGCGCTACCGCAAACACAGGAAATCTCACTTACGCAGAAAGTCGTGGTGGTTTCTTAGAAAATTTGCGCTCAGTCTTTAACAGCTCACCCAGTGGTCCGATTCCTCCGGGTTTTCGACCAATCAACGTCGCCCGTTATGGTCCGGCGAATATGGCTAAGAGCCTGCGGGACTTGTCGTGGTTTTTGCGCTACGCTACTTACGCGATCGTCGCTGGTGACCCTAGCATCATCGCTGTCAACACGCGTGGTTTGAGAGAAATCATTGAAAACGCCTGTTCTGGTGAAGCGACAATTGTTGCTTTGCAGGAAATAAAATTTGCAGCGCTTTCCTATTTCCGTCAGGATGCTGAGGCAACAGACATTGTGTCTCAGTACATGGATGTTTTAATTACAGAATTCAAAGCACCCACTCCTTCGACTAAACTGCGTCAACGTCCTTCAAGCGACCAACAGGGCTTACAACTGCCTCAGATTTACTTCAATGCGGCAGAACGGCGTCCTAAGTTTGTCATGAAGCCTGGGTTGTCAGGAGTTGAGAAAAACGAGGTTGTAAAAGCGGCATATAGACAAATTTTTGAGCGCGATATTACCCGTGCTTACAGTCAGTCGGTTTCTTACCTGGAATCCCAGGTCAAGAACGGCACTATCTCCATGAAAGAATTTGTCCGTCGCCTGGGCAAATCTCCGCTTTACCAAAAACAATTTTTCCAACCGTTTATCAACAGCCGTGCCTTAGAGCTTGCTTTCCGTCACTTCTTGGGACGCGGACCAAGTAGCCGCGAAGAAGTACAAAAGTACTTTGATATCGTTTCCCGAGGCGGTTTGTCAGCCTTAATTGATGCACTGGTAGATTCTGCGGAATACGGTGATTACTTTGGTGAGGAAACGGTTCCTTACATTCGGGGACTTGGTCAAGAAGCACAAGAATGTCGTAACTGGGGACCACAGCAAGACCTGTTTAACTACAGTGCGCCTTTCCGCAAGGTTCCACAGTTTATCACAACTTTTGCTGCCTATAACAAACCGCTACCAGACCAGCATCCTTATGGTTCTGGTAACGACCCCTTAGAAATTCAGTTTGGGGCAATTTTCCCGAAAGAAACCAGCAACCCCAATACTCGTCCTGCTCCTTTTGGTAAAGATACCAAGCGCATCCTGATTCACTCTGGACCTGGAATTAATAACCAAAACAGCAATCCTGGAGCGCGAGGCGAGAACCCTGGTACTTTAGGTCCCAAGGTGTTCAAGTTGGATCAACTGCCTGGTACAAGAGGTAAAAAGACGCCAACTGGACTCAGTGTCAAGTACTCGGAAAGCTCGACGCAAGCGGTAATTCGGGCAGCTTACCTGCAAGTTTTCGGTCGCGATGTTTTCGATGGTCAGCGCCTGAAAGTGCAAGAAATTAAGCTGGAAAACGGTGACATCTCCGTACGAGAGTTTATCCGCGCTTTGGCGAAGTCCGATGTATTCCGGAATATGTACTGGACATCTTTGTATGTCATGAAGGCAATTGAGTACATCCACCGTCGCTTGTTAGGTCGTCCTACTTACGGTCGTCAAGAAAACAACAAGTACTTTGACCTCGCCTCCAAGAAGGGCTTTTACGCAGTTGTTGACGCCATCATTGGTAGCGTAGAGTATAGTGAGGCATTTGGTGAAGATACAGTTCCTTACGAACGGTACTTAACTCCTGGTGGTGTAGCATTACGGAAATTGCGCGTTGGTACCATCCGCGAAGATGTCACCCGCAGAATTGAGAAGGAACCAACTCCACTATTTGTTGAACTCGGTACTGTGGGAGACCGACCAGAACTTGAGATTCAGCAGCGCATCAGCCAAGGCGTCAGCAAGAAGCGCGAACAAACGAAAGTCTTCAAGTTGGTGGCAGGTAACAACGATAAAGTTGCAGTAGGAATAATTATTGGTGCTGCTTACCGTCAGATTTTCGAGCGCAATGTTGAACCGTACATTGTCAAAAGCGAATTCACAGTGCTTGAAAGCAAACTGGGTAATGGTGAAATCACCGTTAAAGAATTTCTTGAAGGCTTGGGTTGTTCCAGCCTATACCTGAAAGAGTTCTACACCCCATACCCCAACACCAAGGTGATTGAATTAGGAACCAAGCACTTCCTAGGACGCGCTCCACTGGATCAAGCGGAAATTCGTAAGTACAATCAAATACTAGCGTCTCAAGGTATTCGCGCGTTTATCCGGGCAATGGTCAACAGTCCGGAATATCTTGAAGCGTTTGGTGAAGATACAATACCTTACAACCGCTTCGCGACCTTCCCAGCGGCGAACTTCCCGAATACTCAAAAGCTCTACAACCAGCTCACTAAGCAAAATGCGGATATTGTTGTCCCTAGCTTTGAGCCAGTGCAGGCGCGCATAAAGACAACCGCAGACACAGTAGAGACATCCACTGAAATAGAGAATGAACAGCCGCAGCCCGTCGAAGTCGGTCGTTCTTTTAACTCCAGTCAGGGACAGTTGGTTGAATCTGGTGTGGATACAACCCGCCGCAACCCAGCTCGTATTTACCGCATAACAGTAAATACAAATCAAGCTGAGATGGAGCAGGTGATAAACGCTATTTACTCTCAAGTAATGGATGTGTATGGCGGTCAAGTTCCTGACCACTTCCACTATCCTGAGTTGGAAAGCAGACTGCGCAATGGTGAAATTTCTGTAAGAAAATTTGTGAGTGAACTTGCTAGCTCAGAAATTTATCGCCAGCGTTTCTGTGTTTCCTATCCCAACACCAAAGTGGTTGAGTTCCTCTTCCGTCATCTGTTGGGACGTGCGCCAGCAACTCAGGTGGAAATTCACCATTACACCAACTCACTCGCAGGTAGCGGTTTAAAAGCTGCTGTCGAGGAGATTGTTAATAGCTCTGAGTATGCTCAATACTTTGGCGAGAATGTGGTGCCATACCAGCGGTTCCCATCCTTGCCTGCGGGTAACTACCTCGGTAGCGTGAAGGCGCTTGATTAAGTGAAATAGTTAATCGTCAATAGTCATGTAGTGTTGAAGTTGGGGTGTAAGGGTGTAGGGATAAAAACAGAAGCAGGGAGCACCGGAGTAGGGAGAGGACTAGTTCACGTGAACTAATTTGCCCCAGCACCCAAGCCAAGCGTGCTCCCTACTTCTTCCCCCTTACACCCTTACACCCTTACAACGCCAGGTGCTAAGAAAGCGGGAAGCCGCCAAGGGCGTCTACAAGTCGGGAAACCCTTTCGGCAGTTCCTCATGGGGAGCCAGTACTGAAGGAGGGTTTCCCTCCGTAGGTATCTGGCGTTGGAAACCCCCAAGACCGGACTGCCTCACCAACGCACTGGCTCCCCTTACACCCTGCCCGTAGGACTATTGACTCGCAAAAGGTATTCTAAGCTTTGCCAACATTAGCTTTTGTGACTGTCAGTAGAGCAGTAAACATGAAAAGCAATGTTACAAAGTATTAAGAGGAGTCATAATTGCTCAACAGAATGCCCGAAAATAATTCCGGAAGGTAACTGAGTTTATGAGCTTATGTACTAGCCATTACGCAAGCGCACTCGTTTAAGTATTAGTTGCACCAGTTGTTTGGCTGTTGTATCTAAAAGATGAGAAAATAAGCTTAGTTAACCAATCAAAGCCGCACCAGTTTAAGATTCTGGTTTTATTTAGTACTGGAGGAATCCATTAATGAGTATCGTCACGAAGTCCATCGTGAATGCTGACGCAGAAGCGCGCTACCTCAGTCCTGGTGAACTAGACCGGATTAAGGGATTTGTTACTAGTGGTGAAAAGCGTCTCCGCATTGCTCAAGTTATCACCGAGAACCGCGAGCGTATTGTGAAGCAAGCTGGTGATCAACTGTTCCAAAGACGTCCTGATGTTGTTTCTCCTGGCGGTAATGCTTACGGTCAAGAAATGACCGCTACCTGTTTGCGCGATTTGGATTACTACCTCCGTCTCGTCACCTACGGCGTTGTCGCTGGTGATGTCACCCCCATTGAAGAAATTGGCCTTGTGGGTGTTCGCGAAATGTACAAGTCCCTTGGTACTCCAATTGAAGGTGTTGCTGAAGGTGTCCGTGGTTTGAAGAACGCTGCTGCGTCACTGTTGTCTGGTGAAGACGCTGCTGAAGCTAGCTCTTACTTCGACTACGTAGTCGGTGGCTTGCAATAGGGTGAAGTTATTTCCCTGCTGAAACTGAAATAATGCAATAAGGTTGGAAATAAGGAATTAACTAACATGGCTCAAGACGCAATTACCTCTGTCATTAACTCTGCAGACGTTCAAGGTAAGTACTTGGATACTTCTGCTCTTCAAAAGCTTAAGAGCTACTTCTCAACTGGCGAGCTGCGCGTACGTGCTGCTACCACCATTGCTGCTAACTCATCTGCAATTGTCAAAGAAGCTGTAGCTAAGGCTCTGTTGTATTCTGACATTACCCGTCCCGGCGGTAACATGTACACCACTCGTCGCTATGCTGCTTGCATCCGCGACTTGGATTACTACCTCCGTTATGCTACCTACGCTATGTTGGCAGGCGATCCATCCATATTGGATGAGCGTGTCCTCAATGGCTTGAAAGAAACCTACAACTCCTTAGGTGTACCCGTCGGTGCTACCGTGCAAGCTATCCAAGCTATCAAAGAAGTGACTGCTAGCTTGGTAGGTCCTGACGCTGGTAAGGAAATGGGTGTTTACTTGGATTACATTTCCTCCGGCTTAAGCTAAAAGCTAGGTTGCACTTGAGAACTTAAGTGCTGCTTTATTAAGTAAGGTCTGGAAATCAGTCGTGAGTGCTAGAACTTTTAATCGCTTATCTTGCTAAAGATGTATGTATGATGAGTGTTAAAAGTCTAGTATTGATGCTTGATTTCCAGCCTTTGAGTGATTAGATAAAATATGCACTCATAATTCTTTGAAATAAAAAAGTTTCCATTTCACTATAGGGAGATATCAAAACATGGCAAGGTACTTTAAAATTACTGCTGTTGTTCCTAGCAAAACCCGAACTCGTACTCAGCGTGAGCTGCAAAACACTTATTTCACTAAGCTTGTTCCCTACGAAAACTGGTTCAGTGAACAACAACGGATTCAAAAAGCAGGCGGCACAATTGTCAAGGTAGAGTTGGCTACTGGTAAGCGAGGAACTAATACTGGTTTGTCTTAATCTCACTTATCTAAGTAGCCATTTTGAATTAAATATAAAATGTAGTGCTGGCCAGAAAACCGGCGTTGGTAATAAAGTAGGGAGTTTTCCGGTTCCCACTACCGCTATCTACAAATTAATTATGGCTACCTACTTATGTGAATACGACTTGTAGGAAGTTGTCAAGAGGTCAGGTAGACCTCTTTTTTGTTTGCGCAAAACGCGGTTAAAAACCTAATTATTCTGCTAGCTTGATGGAGGTCGTTTTGGCATGTTCTGGTGAAATTTTTCCAGTTGTTGTCGCTGTTCATCAGTGAAAACTGATTTCACTTGTTCATGAGATGATTGCATAATCTCCTCAATTTTTGCTTTTTGATCATTACTAAGATTCAAGTCAGCAAAAGGACTTTTTCCCCCTGCTTCTAGGGGAGGCATAGGAGGCATACCAGGACCACCAAAGCCACCGTCCATCCCACCTCTACGGTTTTTCATTTGAGCGAATTTTTCTTGTAATTTCTGCCGTTGTTCTGATGTGAGAATGGCATCAATTTTTTCTTTGGTTTGTTTGTCAATTTCGTCCAAACGTTGTTTTTGGTCATCACTCAGGTTTATATTTGGAGGTTGACCTGGTGGCCCTGATTGGGGAAAGTTTTGCGCATGGAAAGCTGGACTTGATGGGAAAGGTAAAGCTTGTGCGCTTAAGGGAACAGCTATCAAAGTCAGCCCAATCACTAGAGAGAACATCTTGACAAGTTTGAGTTTCATTATGACCTCGTTGCCAATTTATTGAGTTCAACATCAAAATCATAAGAATTTGCATGATTCTTTGAGATGGGGGAAAAGTCCCAAATCTCACTTTTTTGTTGTAGAGAAAAAGTACTAAATTCAAACAGGACTTTTCTCCTACTTGATCGGGATAGAGGCAAAACAAGTCAAAAGTATCAAGTCAAAAGTCAAAATTAATACTTTTGACTTTTGATTTTTGACTTTTGACTTCCCTGAAAGGGCGGGGGTGTAGGGGAAATCTGGCGGTATTTTATTTCGATGGGTAAAATCTGGGTTGACAGCGTAATATTCTTCTCATACCTGTCGCAAGGTTTGAGTACTGTAATGATCGCCGCTGCTTGGTGGGAGTTCTCAGTTTGCTCAAGTTTGATGCTGAAACACAGAATCAACAACTTAATCCCTTTTGAGTGCAAGTTGGTATCATTAACGTCAACTCTAAACGATCGCACCTTACAATCTAAATTTTATTCATCGTGAATCTACGCCGCCTGACTTTATTATTTGATGACTCCGTGTCCAGCTGGGCATTAGAGGCGCGTTTATTGCGCTGGTTAACGCTGGTTTGGCTGTTTGTGGGATTAGTGATGCTATTTTCGGCATCTTATCCCGTAGCTGATGTTCGTCAACATGACGGACTTTACTACTTTAAACGTCAACTTTTGTGGGTACTAGTCGGTTTAATAGTATTCAATATTGTTGTTCATTTGCCTTTGCATAAGATTTTAAAGATATCCCATTGGTTTGTGATACTGTTTTTGACGTTGATTTTCGTCACCCTAGTACCGGGATTAGGAAAGAAGGCTTTTGACGCATCCCGGTGGATAGCTTTAGGACCGATTCCAATTCAACCTTCTGAATTAATTAAACCTTTTTTGGTGTTGCAAAGTGCCCGACTTTTTGGTCAGTGGGAAAACCTGAGTTGGCGTGTTCGCTTCTTTTGGCTGGGTATTTTTGGTCTAGTCCTGTTAGGTATTTTGGCACAGCCCAACTTGAGCACAACCGCACTGTGTGGTATGACGATTTGGTTTATTGCCCTTGCTGCTGGATTACCTTACAAGTACTTAGGAGGAACAGCATTGGGGGGAGTGTTGTTGGCAGTACTCAGTATCAGTATCAAGGATTACCAGCGTAAGCGGGTGTTGTCATTTCTCAACCCTTGGGCTGATGCAACTGGGGATGGTTATCAACTAGTGCAACGTGACCTGATATACCATCTGTGGTATCAAAACCAAATCAGCACAAGAAAATTTTTTGCTGATACTTACACCTTATTTTATAGAGAATGGGGTGCTGGGTTTGGGCTTTCTCAACAAAAGCAGTTTTATTTGCCAATTCAGGATACTGATTTTATTTTTGCTGTGTTTGCTGAGGAGTTTGGCTTTGTTGGTGGTGTTGTGCTGTTGTTACTGATTGCTTTATACGCCACTTTAGGATTAATTATCGCTCTCAAGGCAAAGCATCCAGTGTATCGATTGGTGGCGATCGGTGTGACAATTTTGATGGTGGGACAATCTTTACTCCACATTGGTGTGACTACTGGTGCTTTGCCAACAACGGGTTTGCCATTGCCCATGTTTAGTTATGGTGGAAATTCGATGATTGCAAGTTTGATGGCATCTGCTTTGATTATTCGGGTTGCACGCCAAAGTAGTGAAGCTGAGGTGGTACCGTTGCGAGAGGAAGGTGAGAAGAGGCGCAAACGACGGCTATTTCAGAAGAAGTAAGAGTCACCTCGATACGGTTCGGTAATGTTCGGTTATCTCAAAGGAGATCCCCCCAACCCCCCTTAAAAAGGGGGGCTATACTGACCAACTCACGCCAGGTACTTCAAGTCGGGAAACCCGCCCAACGCCTTAAAAAGGGGGCTATCTTACTTACCCATTTACCCCCTTTTTAAGGGGGTCGCCGCAGGCGGGGGGATCTTATCCGAACTGAGCGTCACCTCTAGTTGTGCATAAGTTAATTTTGGTTTTCTCTATAAAATAAGGTGTAAGTATCAGCAAAAAATTTTCTTGTGCTGATTTGGTTTTGATACCACATATTGTATATCATGTCAATAATTTAAGCTCTCATACTTCTTGCATCTGCCGCTATGAGTGAAAACACCCGTGTCAAAACAATTTTGCTCTTGGCGGCGAATCCAAGAAACACTTCTGCGTTGCGGCTGGATGAAGAGGTACGGGAAATTGATGAAGGATTGCGACGCGCAAATAAGCGGGAACAGTTTAAGCTAGAGCAAAAATGGGCAGTGCGATCGCGCGACTTTTATCGAGCAATTCTCGACACTCAGCCGCAGATTGTTCACTTTTGTGGACATGGTGCTGGGGAAGATGGAATTGTGTTGGAGGATGAAACGGGGCAAGTGGCGCTTGTGCAGGCAGATGCGTTGGCGAGTATGTTTAAGCTATTTGCTAAAAAGGGAGTTGAGTGTGTTCTTATGAACGCTTCTTACTCCCAGGTGCAAGCAGAGGCGATTAGCCAACACATTGAGTATGTGATTGGGATGAATCGGCAGATAGGGGATAAGGCTGCGATTAATTTTGCTGTGGCGTTTTACGATGCTTTAGCGGCTGGGGAAGAGATGGAGTTTGCTTATGAGTTGGGTTGTTCTCAGCTTTTTGGTTTGAAGGAAAACCAAACTCCTGTGTTTAAAAGAAAATTGCTGAATCATCCCGTTGCACAGAAGACGACGCGCCAGCGTATTTTTATCAGCTATAAGCGTGATGTTGAGCCAGATGAACCAGTGGCTTTAGAAGTTTTTCAAGCGCTGTCGCAGCAGCACGACGTTTTTATCGATCAACGAATGCTCGTTGGGACGCGCTGGGCTGAACGCATTGAAGCGGAAATTCGCCAAGCAGATTTTCTCATCGTTTTCCTTTCGTCTCGTTCAGTTTACAGCGAGATGGTGGAGCAAGAAATCCGGATGGCGCACGAGATGGCGCAAGTGCAGGGAGGGCGTCCCGTAATTCTCCCGGTACGTTTGGGATATCGCGAACCGTTTCAGTATCCTTTGAGTGCTTACCTGAACAATATCAATTGGGCTTTCTGGCAAGGTGAAGAGGATACGCCACGGCTGATAGCAGAGTTGACACAAGCTGTCTGCGGCGGCGAGTTACCGATTGATAAGGTGCAAGCCAAAGCTATTTTACTTGAGGTGAGCGAACCTTCACCTTTACCTCGACCTTTTGCTTCAGCGCAGCCAGTAAGGTTGGAAATGCCAGAAGGAACGATGGACAGCGAATCTGCATTTTATGTGGAACGTTCATCGGATGCGATCGCCCTCACGACAATTGCTCAACGAGGAGTCACCATCGTTATCAAAGGACCAAGACAAGTTGGTAAGAGTTCGCTGTTGATTCGCGCAATTGAAGCTGCGGTGAATGCAGGTAAGCGAGTTGCTTTTTTGGATTTTCAACTTTTTGACAAAGCCGCCCTCACAGATGCTGAACTTTTCTTTCGGGGGTTTTGCAGCTGGCTGACTTATGAATTGGAAATGGAAGATCGAGTGGAGGAGTATTGGAAGACGCCACTGGGAAATAGTCAACGTTGTACGCGCTATGTTCAACGCCATATTTTAAAAGAGTTGGGCAAGACGCCGCTGGTTTTGGCAATGGATGAGGTGGATAAGGTTTTTGATGCTGACTTCCGCAATGATTTGTTTGGGATGTTGCGCAGTTGGCACAATAGCCGCGCCACAATGCCCATTTGGAAGCAGCTTAGTTTGACGCTGGTGACTTCCACCGAACCTTATGAGCTGATTGACGATCTATACCAATCACCTTTTAATGTGGGACAGGTGATTGAATTACAAGATTTTACACCAGAACAAGTGATTGACCTCAACCGCCGTCACGGTTCACCTTTCAACTCCAGTGAAGAAAGACAATTGATATTGCTGTTAGGCGGACATCCTTACTTGGTGCGGCGGGCGCTTTATCTTGTCGCGAGTCAGCGAATTTCTACGGCTGAGTTATTTGCCAATGCAACTGCTGGTAATGGTCCTTTTGGTGATCATCTGCGTCACCACATTTCACTACTGCATAAAAAAACAGAGTTGATTCAAGGGTTGCTGCAAATTATTCGCCAGAATACCTGTGATGATCAGCGCGTCTTCTGGCGGCTGCGGGGTGCGGGTTTGGTGCGCGAACAAGGACGAACTGTTTTGCCACGCTGTCAGCTTTATGCCGAGTATTTCCGGGAGAACTTGCGTGAGTGATGCTAATACTAAGTTGCAATCAAAGGTACCATCTGTCATTGCGAGCGGAACGAAGTGGAGCGAAGCAATCGCAACGGTTTGAGATTGCTTCATTCCGCTCCGCTCCATTCGCAATGACAGGCGTAGGTTGGGTTGAGGAACGTAGACGCCCGGAGGGCGGCTTCCCGGAGGGTAACCCAACAATATTAAGCGTCTGTTGGGTTTCGCTTACGCTCTACCCAACCTACCATTCTTTATGCCGAGTATTTCCGGGAGAACTTGCGTGAGTAACCCAAGCATTTACACTGTTGGCGGAACTGTGCAAGCCAACCAAAATGGTGTCTACATTCCCCGCAAAGCAGATGAGGAATTGCTGGCGCTGTGTCGGGAAAATAAGTTTGTGTATATCCTCACCTCACGCCAGATGGGTAAATCTAGCCTAATGGTGCGCACTGCTGAACAATTGGCAGAAGAAGAAATTCAGACGGTTGTGATTGATTTGACTCAGATAGGCGTGCAGGTGACTGCTGAACAATGGTATCTGGGGTTACTCACGATTATTGAAGGAACTCTGATGCTAGATACAGATGTGGTGCAGTGGTGGCAAGAACGCTCACATCTGGGGTTTACGCAGCGGTTGACTTTATTTTTTGAGGAGGTGTTGCTAAAAGAAGTTGCCTCACCTGTAGTCATTTTTATAGATGAAATTGATACGACACTCAGCTTGGATTTTACTGATGATTTTTTTGCTGCTATTCGCTACCTCTATAGAACCCATTTGACATCTTTTACAGTGTTGAAGTAAAGTTACGGCAAAAGCCTTATCCAGCAACCATGCCATACTCCAGCAGCCTAACAGACGAAGAGTGGGAAATTCTTGAACCTCTACTGTT